>NZ_ATSX01000002.1 GCF_000527695.1 Commensalibacter papalotli (ex Servin-Garciduenas et al. 2014)
ATCTCTCAGTCCCAAGACAAATACGCTACCAGCATATCCCCTTCTCATCCTATTTACTTGTCAATGAACACCCCAACACTCAGTCGGAAAGTATTTTACGCTAACATCGTCGGCGTGAAGACTTATCTACACAAAAGATTATAACTAATCAACCCTTATTTTTAATTTTTTTAATTTTTTTTCGTTTTTCTATAATTTTGACAAAATTTTAAATTTTATAAGTTCAGACATTAACCTTAATAAAGGTTTTAATCTTTAATGAATCTTTTGTTTTCTTATATTGCTCAACCTCATCAAACTTTACACTCGCTGCCGATTGCGATTGAGATAGCACGTAAACACCCTAATATCGAAGTGCATATTGCATGCACTACTCATGAACACTTAAATTATATTCAGTCTATTATTGCTTTATATCCCAACACCAATTTGCATTATCATCTTTTTTCCCTTCCAAGTCTTATTCGTAAAAGAATTAAGCTGCATGGAACCAATGCAATTTTAAAATTGCTAACATTGTATTTAAACCGTGATCTCTTTCAAAAATTTTCAGCTATTATTGTCCCTGAGAGAACCTCCCTTTACTTAAAGCAATTTGGAATTACCAAACCGAAGCTCATATGGACTCGTCATGGTGCAGGAGATAGAGCAGTCGGGTTCGCAAAAGATGTGCGTAAATTTGATTTTATCCTGATGGCAGGTGAAAAGATTGAACAAAGATTACTACAACAAGACTCTCTTCATCCTGGACGATACCAAACAGGGGTGTACGCGAAATTTGACATCGTTCATATATTAAGGAAGCAACCTCAACCTGTTTTATTCAACAATGATAAACCTACCATTTTGTATAACCCGCACTTTAAACGACATTTATCCTCTTGGCATAAATTTGGACATAAAATCTTAAAACAATTCGCTGAGCAAAATCACTATAACCTTATTTTTGCTCCACACTTTAGACTGTTTTATCCCCCATCACCGAAAGATTACGAGGTTTTTGCAGCTTACAAACAGCATCCTCATATTTTAATTGATCTTGGAAGTGAACGTAGCATAGATATGACATATACAATTGCAGCAGATTTATATTTAGGAGATGTCAGTAGCCAATTATATGAATTCCTGATTAAATTAAGACCATGTGTATTTTTAAACGCTCATAATATTCACTGGAAGCGTGATGAAAATTATCAATCTTGGGCTTTGGGACCTGTTATATCCTCGCCTAATCATATTATTGAAAAAATCAATAAAGCATTTACCTTACAAAAAAACTTTCTTCATTTACAAAAAGATTATATACGCAATACATTTGGAACATTAAACTGTCCCACTGCACACATTGGGGCAAAAGCAATTGTTGATTATCTAAAAAAAGCGTAAGATAAACAGAGTATAACAATTGTTTGTATAAACTTGGTGGAATTTTAATTGTGGAAATAGCAAATTATCCAACTCCGACTGAATCTGGCTTAAAGCGACGTCTAGGTGAATTTACTTCTCTTGCTGAGGCTTTAGATTATGCAGCACAAGGTCAGTCTGGAATTAATTTTTATTCAGCCAAAGGAGTTTTATTAGAATCACTTCCTTATTCTTTGTTAAAAGAACAAGCCAAAGAAACAGCTGGAAAACTATTAACTCTTGGCCTTAAAAAAGGGGATCGCGTTGCTGTTATTGCAGAAAGCGATAGCGATTTCAGTCGCATCTTTTTTGCTTGCCAATATGCAGGTCTTATCCCTGCTCCTATGCCTTTACCTGTAGCGTTTGCTGGCAAATCTGCATATATTAATACATTACGTGGCATGATACACAATGCCACAGCTAAGGCAGTCATCACCGCACAAACCATACAAAGTTGGACACCAGAAATTATTGATGGGTTCTCATTATGTTTTGGTGGTACTCCTGAAGAACTTATGGCTATCAAAGCTGATAAAGATATTGAATTACCAATTATTGATAGTGATGATATTTCTTATTTACAATTTTCATCTGGCAGCACACGTTTCCCAATGGGTGTTGCTGTGACACAAAAAGCGTGTCTGGCAAATGTATATGCCATTGCAAAATATGGTTTAGTGGTCAGAGAAACTGGCGATCGCTGCGTTTCTTGGCTACCTCTTTATCATGATATGGGATTAGTTGGTTTTTTCATTACTCCAGTAACCTGTCAACTAAGTATTGATCTACTCCCAACAAGAGATTTTGCCAGAAGGCCGCTTGTTTGGTTAGATATTATCAGTCGCAACAAAGGCACTTTATCTTACAGTCCATCTTTTGGATTTGAGCTTTGTGCACGCCGAGCACCCACATCAACTATGGAGCTAGATCTTTCAAGTTGGAGAGCTGCTGGAATCGGCGGTGACATGATCCGGTCTCATATTCTAGAACAATTTGCCATACAATATGCACAATATGGTTTCAGTCCAAAAGCTTTTGTCGCCAGTTATGGTATGGCTGAAGCAACACTGGCTTTAACCTTTGCTCCTTTGGATACTGGGGTAAAAACAGATACAGTTGATTTGCATATTCTCGAAACAGATGGAATTGCTAAACCTTGCAACGATCCTCATCAAAGTGTTCGCACGTTTGTATTATGTGGCCCTATTTTACCTGGCCATGAAATGGAAGTCCGTGATGAGCAAGGAAATATTTTACCAGAACGTCATGTTGGAAGCGTTTTCGTTCGTGGACCCAGCTTGATGAAAGGTTATTTTCATCAAGAAGAAGAAACCAAACGTATTTTAAGTGCTGATGGTTGGTTGAGAACTGGTGATCTTGGCTATATGTTAAATAATGAAATAGTGATTACAGGACGTGAAAAAGATCTAATCATTATTAATGGACGTAATATTTGGCCTCAAGATTTAGAATGGTCCGCAGAGCATCATTTTACAGCACTCAGAAGTCGTGATGTTGCTGTTTTTTCTGTAGATACCGATGAGCACGAATCCATCGTAGCATTAGTACAATGTCGCTTTCTTGATCCTCAAGACCGTCAAACATTGCAAGAAGAAATGGTCAATCTATTCAGACGTCAACACGGGGTTGAAGTCTCTGTAATCCTAGTTCCTCCGCATAGTTTACCTCAGACATCATCAGGGAAACTGACCCGAGCACGTGCGCGCAAAATGTTATTGGATGGAGAGTTTAATATAAGCGCCTAAGCTTTTGATCAAAAGGCTGGTTGTAGAATTAAAAATAATCAGCCATTATTAATATAATCTAATTATAAAGGGTATGCCGTCATGACTGAAACGATTGAAAGCGTTTCTCAAACGATTATAGAAACACTCATGGAAAATCCAAAAGTTCCACGTAATATAACTCCAGATAGCAAAATTATCGAAGACCTAGAATTCGATTCGTTGGCTGTTATGAATTTTGTTATGGAAATTGAAGACAAATTGGATGTCTCTGTTCCTTTGGATCGTTTAACAGACGTTCGCACAATTCGTGATCTTGCCGAAGCCATTATTTCATTAAAGTAAAAAGCTCAATTTTTATGGATATTTTTACCAAATTTAAAACGCTTGAAACTGCCTTTGCACATCTCTCATCTATATCAGAACATAATCCTTTTGGTACTACGATTGAAAAGATGATTTCGGCTACAATCGGAATCATTAATGGTAAAGAAACTTTGCTGTTTGGCACAAATAATTACCTTGGCCTCAGCCAATCAGATGCTGCACGTCATGCTGCTGCAGATGCAGCAATGCAATATGGGGTTGGCACGACAGGTTCACGAATCGCTAATGGTACTTATTCTTTACATCAAGAATTAGAACAAGATTTAGCAAAATTTTTTAATCGTCGTTCTTGTATGGTGTTCTCTACAGGATATCAAGCAACTTTGGGTATGGTCTCTACCCTTGCAGGAAAAGACGATTATCTGTTCCTAGATGCTGATTGTCATGCAAGTATTTATGATGGCAGTCGTATGAGCCAAGCTCAGATTATTCGCTTTCGCCATAATGACGCTGATGATTTGCGCAAACGTATGCGCAGGCTTGGCGATATTCCTGGCATTAAGCTGGTTGTCGTCGAAGGCGTTTACTCTATGTTTGGTGATGTTATTCCACTAAAAGAATTTGCCCAAGTTAAAAGAGAAGAAAATGCTTATTTAATGATTGATGAAGCACATTCTTTTGGTATTTTTGGTGAACATGGCCGTGGAATTGCTGAACGAGATCAAGTAGAAGCGGATATTGACTTTACCGTTGGTACATTCTCTAAAAGTCTAGGTACCGTTGGTGGATATTGTGTTTCAGATCATCCACAAATGGATCTGTTACGCCTTTGCACTCGACCTTATATGTTTACAGCGTCTTTACCTCCTGAAGTAATTGCTGCAACCAAAGCTAATCTGGAGATTATCAAAAATCATCCTGAGTTAATGCATAAACTAATGGATAATGCATCTCGGTTCTATCATGCATTACAAAGTGCGGGATTCTTAACAGGACCTGATATTAGCTCTGTCATCTCTGTAATTTTAGAAGATCTTGTTCAAGCCTCTCGTTTTTGGAATAGAGTGTTAGAGTTGGGGGCATATATAAACCTCAGCCTGCCTCCTGCAACGCCTGACAGTCGCCCATTATTGCGCGCAAGTATTGCTGCTGCACATACAACTGAACAAATTGACAAGCTTGTACAAATCTATATCCAAGCCGCTCAAGATGTGGGCGTTCCTTTGAAAAAAAATTAACGGTTAAAAACACCCTGGCGATAAAGTTTTATTAGAATCCAGGGTGCGTTGATTAAAGGATGTTTCTTTTGAAACGGTGTTAAATTCAAATCTATTCCTTGATGTCGCTTGATTTTCCAAGCAATATATTCAGCACCACCTTGAAATGTAAATGCTGCCTTCATAAGTCGTGCAATATTCAAAGGACGACCCATTTTTTTCCTAAAGTTCCATTTTTTATAAGCAGTTTGTCGCTCTTTATCCGAAATATTTACTGTAAAATAGTTTGTTTGTGAGTGTTGAAAAGGAATCGATAACCCTTTCCAACCGACTTCTAACAACTGAATAAAATAATCTTCTCTATTCTCTAAAATAGACATAGGACGATTTTTTGCTTCTACTCGTAATTCTGCACTATAGGTATGCGCAAATAAATTACACCAAAATTCTTCACCGTTTGCTTCTTTGGGACCCAAATATGCAGCCCACCAACTAGCGGTTGCGACAGCACGAACGAGACAGCCAAACAAATCTTGGCAAGCTTGATCATTCCTGCTCCACATAATTTTAACAGGTTGGCAAAACCGTGCCCACATAGTGGTATCAATGGATTGCAATCCTGTTGCTTGCCTTAACTGCTTTAACGATAGAATCGCTACTTTAGCCCTTAAAACAACCTCGCCTTCTTTATATTCATGATATTCGATATTAGGAGGTAACAGCACATTAGCAAAATAGCGGCCCGTTTTGTCATTATACCAATCACTTAGATCTTCACATACAATATAAAAATCTAATAACCCTGTTAAATCTTGCTTCCACAAACTCGACCCATAATACAGAACTCCTATAGGGTTCCTCTCTTTTATAATGGATTTAATAAAATTAAAGACACATGTGGGTATAGTATTCAGTTGAGTAACGATATCTGAAAGTATGGTCATCGACATAAGGAACAACTATAAACGTACAAAAGAAAATTCAGGGCCAACCGAGAAATAAACCTCATGATTATCCCCTGTATCATAATGCTCGCCATCAAGAATAATCTCTTGTTGAATATTCATAGCGATTCGCTGTGCAACTCCACTTTGATAGGAAGGGCTATTACGCAACCACATTGGAGTCTTTCCACGCAATAACGTAAAACATGCAGATATAAGTTTAGAAGGATAAGCGTTCACATTTAGATAATGTAACCGTTGATCATCATATTTCCCTCCCCAAAAAGGCCACATACCACTGGAAAGGCTTTGTAATGTTGTCGCTAAAAATAAAAAACTATTCTCTTTAGTAACTTCCTGTTGGTCATATTGTATCTGGCAAGGCTCACCTTTTAACCACAAGTCCCGTGTTTTAGGCGCAAATAACTTTAGCAAGGCAAAAAGAATTGTAATACCAACAGCCCAATCATGAGCAAAATTCTTAAGAATTTTTGGATCATGGGCTATATTAATCGCTCTCGTAAAAGCAGCAGTACCTGAAAACATCCCTAATACAGCTGGCCTTGAAGAGTCTAACCATTCTATTTTTAATGCATGACGATGTTGTACAGAGTTAATTAAACGCTCTCTTTCCGATAAAATTTTAACTCGTTGTAATGCTTCCATTCCACGAATCCCAAAACCTATATCTTTGGCAATTAAATTAGTATTACCCGAAGGCAAAATAACCAGTTTCGGTAACTTATCTGGTGGATAAGCATGATAAATAGCCGTCATCACCTGACTGATCGTTCCATCCCCACCATCAACAATAATACATTCTATATTCTCTGATGCATATTGAGACAGCATACTATTTAATTGTTCTATGGTGTTTGGCACACAATAGCGATGTCCTAGCCAACTTGACGCAAATTCCGAGAAATCTGGGTTTTTATTTTGATTTAGTCGACTGGTTGGATTTCTAATCAAAGCAATTTTTTGGGTCACAAACTGTTTCCAACATTCTATAGATCTTGTTTTTCAGACAGAAGCATCGTAATAAAACATTCGTATATATTAAACGCTTTATATATACTTCTTTTGTCTTTTATGAAAAATTCAATAAAAAAATCAACTATATTCTGGCAAACTTATATATTATTATGATTGAAAGATCATCAGCTAAAGGATAGTTACTTTTGAAACGCTTTACGATTGCTCATATTTCTGACCTTCATTTACCTATAGAGACGCTTCAATTTTCAAAGCTATCCCTTTGTAATAAACGTTTTTTAAGCTTCTTATCTTGGCAAAAGAGGCGGTTAATTTTACAAAAGAAGAATCTTGATCTTGTCATTCAAGATATGCAAGCCAATCAGCCCGATCTTGTTTTAATTTCGGGAGATTTAACTAATCTTGCTTTGCCAGAAGAATTTAAACAAGCCGCAGACTGGTTACATCAATTATCTTTTCCGAATATTCGCGTTGTGCCAGGAAATCATGATTGTTTGGTTCAAACACAATGGTATAATACACATGCCTATTGGACCCCTTGGACAAAGGCATATCGTCAGGATGATTATCCAACCATTACAAAAACAGATACAACGGCGATTATTGGAATCTCTACTGCTGTTCCAACATTACCTTTTTTTGCCAGTGGATATATTGATCAAAATCAATTAGAACGTATTAAAGAAGCTTTACACAAAGCAAAAGAAGAGAAATTATTCCGTATTGTTATGTTACACCACCCCCCTGTCTCTGGTATTACCAAAGAAAGAAAAGCTTTGAGAAACAGAAGTAAATTAAAAGAAATCATTCTTGAAGAAGGCGCAGAAATGATTCTGTATGGCCATACTCATAAAACTACGACGCAAAAGTTTCTTAATACCAATATTCCAATGCTGGGGATTGCCTCGGCGTCATCAAATGCAGTTCGTATGCAAAGACAGGCTGCATGGCGAAAAATTGTTATCGACTCCCATAATGATCACCTTCACGTTAATTTTTCAGTCAGATCTATAGATAAAAACCAACAATTTATCGAAAAATCTTGCTTTTATCTAAACCACCAACTTTAGTTTCTCCCCTTGTCAAATAATAACTCATCCTCACATCATAAAAATTTTTTTTGGTCTCGTCCTATTCCTGGAACTTTGGATCATTATTGTATATATCTGGCATTACCGACATTTCTAATTGCACTTGGGATTATCCTTGCAGCATTAATGCTTGCACGGTTACTTGTATTGCTTGATCTACTGGCTTCAGATAACAGCCCTCTTAGTACTTTTTTAGGATTACTTGCTGATCTTGTTCCCCATTATCTAGGATTAGCTATTCCAGCAGCACTTTGTGTTGCTGTTTTCTCCAGTGTGCGGCAAATGAGCATTAACAACGAAATTGATGCTTTATTGAGTTCTGGGATTTCCTTGTTACGTTATTCGCGCCCTTATATCTTAAGTGGAATCGTGGTTAGTATTTCATGTATTATTTTATATGGTTACATCCAACCTTATGCACGTTATGATTTTCGTGCTGCTTATTTTTACGCGTCGCATGCTGGTTGGGTTCCCAATATACAAAGCCATACCATTGTTAAACCAAGCGATAATCTTGTGATGGTTGTAGACCAAGCTACAGATCACGGCACACACTTATCTGGTGTTTTTATTCGTCAAAAAACATTTAATGAGAAAAAAAAACCAATCGAACATATTATTATTGCTAAAACAGGTACATTTTATACAGCTGACAACCGTTCTAAAATACAGCTAAATTTATACAATGGGCAAAACTTGACTTTAACCTCAAACGGTAAAAATAATATTACTGATTTTACGCAGGCAGAAAAACAACTAAAACAAGAAGGAAAGAAGGTTATCTTTCGCAATCGTGGAGATGATGAAAGAGAACTAACTATTGTCGAGCTTTATCAACGGTTACGACATCCTACTAATTTTGTTGACGTATCGACGGGCAAAATTAAAATATTAGATATTAAAGCAGAATTTCACTTTCGCCTTGTAAGGGCATTATCAATTTTATGCATCCCCCTTCTAGCAACAGGGTTAGCCATTATTAAAAAACGTAAAAAACGTAATTGGGGGGCACCATTAATTGCTGCAGTAACTTTAGTAACATATGATCATATTCAACAATTAGGATCTGAATTGGTTGCATCTGGGCATCACTCAGCACTGATTGCTTTATGGCTGCCTTTGTTCCTTTTTTTCATTCTTTGTTGCGCTATATTACGTTTTAAAAGTGGTTCTTTAGGACTTTCTTTCAACTTTTTATTAAAACGTCCCGCTAGTCTTATAGGTAAATAATGAAAAATATGTTTAAACAACATCAGTTGATTATTTATCTTTCTGCACGACTATTAAGTACAGTTTTAGGGTCTGCACTGATATTAACCATAATTATGGAAGCCTTAACCCTTCTTGAACAAATGTCTCCTATTTTAGAAAGACATTTAGGATGGAAAGGAATAGTCCATTATATGGGGCTCCATTTACCTTTACTTTTTAGTTCTGTTCTACCTTTAAGTATGTTAATTGGATCCATTGTTATGTTAACGCAGCTGACTTTAAACAGTGAGATCACTATTTTACGTTCAGCTGGATTATCAACTGTGGGGCTGATAAAAAAACTATTACCTGCAACTTTGTTACTTGGTGTCATCTGTTTTATTTTTCATAACTATATTACACCGAAAACAGAACTAAATTTAGCAATTTGGTGGAATAAAACCAACCTAACTCCTCAGCAGGATAAAGAATTTTATTTTTATCAAGGTTTAGATATTATAAGTGTTAATTATATTGCTTATGGTGGTAGTACCATATCTGGTTTAACAATTTATAAACGTAAAGATTTATCTCACCTCGAAGCTATTTATACCGCGGAGACAGCAGAATATAAAAATAAACAATGGACTCTTGTTAATGCCAAAGTACTTCATATTGCACCAGGAACACCTCTTGAATATACAGATCTTACCAAACCAGAGGATAAAATCTGGGAAACTTCTTTAACACCTCGTACTTTGATAAACCTTTCTATGCCCTCATTGCCACAAACTCTCCATAATATGTTTTTACAATTATCTGATAAGGCCGAACCTTTTCGTACCCCAACAAATATAATTAAAACAACCATATGGGCACGATTATTTTTGCCTTTTACATTTATAATAATGTTAATCGTCGCCATACCAGTCATATTTATCCCACCGAGAGCTGGATTAAAAAGTTGGTTGCCTATATATTGTCTAGGAGCAGGATTGTTATTTATTATTTTTCAGGAAGTTCTACGAGCTTTAGGTAAAGCTGGGACATTGCCTGCACCGTTAGCAGTCATTCCTTCGCTCTTAATATTCATCTTTGCAATGAGTGCTATTATTTTAATGATTGAAGAAAAACCATGAAAAACCAATCTATTCTCGAAATCATGCGCAATAAAGATCTCAAATCTGGGCGCAGCTACGATCTAGGTAAAATGAACTTAAAAGAATTATGGGTCGCCTATCTAACACACGGCACCATTTTGCTTTATTTTGGCCTTATTCTCGCCAGTATTGTGGGTGTTTACTATACATTCACAGGATGGGTTCCCGTTATTAGTGCCGTTTTGTTAATGATTTTTGGCTTCCCTTTGATTTGGTATATTATCCATCGCTGGATTATGCATGTTTCTATTTTATATCGTATCAAATGGACAGCTTCATTATGGAAAAGAATCCATTTTGATCATCATCAAGACCCACATCTATTAAATGTTTTATTTGGCTCTCCTTTGAATACACTTCCAACGATTTTAATTGTTCCAGGTGGACTGGGATACCTTGTTGGTGGATTCCCTGGCTTTTTTGCTGCAATAGGAACTGCTCTTTACATGTCTTGCTTTTATGAATTTTTCCATTGTATTCAACATCTTGGGTATAAACCAAAATCAAAATATGTTCTTCATATTAAACAAGTCCACGTTTTACACCATTTTCATGATGAAAAAGGCAATTACGGGATTACTAATTATTTTTGGGATAAGCTATTTGGGACTTATTATGAAGATGCAAAAAGTCGTACTCGTAGCCCAACCGTATTCAACATGGGATATGATATAAAACAGGCTGAACACTATCCTTGGGTAATGCTTAAAACGGGTGCCCCCCCTCGTGATCGCCCTGCAGGCTCTAATTTTCGTGGTCAGAAAAAAGCCGCAGCTGAAGAAAACCAAAAGGCTGCTTAGGATAAAATATGAAACGTGAAACTGTTAATGTTTTAATTTTAGCTGGATCCAGAGAAGGCAAACAAGATCCTCTGGCAAAACAAGCCCACGTTTCTCACAAAGCTATTCTTCCTATATTGGGACGACCAATGATTCATTACGTCGTCCAAGCTTTGTCTCAAATCAGCCAAGTTGACAAAATTGCTGTTATTATTGAAAACAAATCAATTGTCAAAGATATCCTACCTGAATATATTCACTATTTACCTGCGGCTCTTGGCCCCAGTGACAGTGTAATTGAGGCTATTAAGGAATTAGGGACTCCTTTACTAGTAACAACAGCCGATAATCCGTTATTAAAGCCTGAATGGGCTGATTTTTTCTTAAAAGAAGCAGAACGGGCACAATGTGATGTTGCTGTTGGTGTTGCATTAAAAGAGCAAATCGAAGCCGACGTGCCCGATACAAAAAGAACTTATATCAATCTTGCTGATGGTTCTTTTTCAGGATGTAACTTATTCTTATTCAGAACACCCCAAGCCATACAAGTCGCACGATTATGGCAAAAACTTGAGCAACATCGTAAAAAACCCATCAAAATGGGATGTTTGTTAGGATACCCAATTATTTTACGGTATCTATTAAAATGCCTTACGCGCAATGCACTTAAAAAAAGAATTTATAAATTAACCAAAGCGAAAACACATTTTATATTTATGCCTTGGGGGCAAGCCGCTGTTGATGTCGACAAACCCGAAGATTTAATTCTCGTAAATAAACTTATTCAAGATTAAATGCTTTGATGCGCATCGCATATATTATTAACTCTCTTGAAGGTGGTGGAGCAGCCTTTCCCGTCCCTTCTATTTTGTCTTTGATGCGTGACTATGGCGCTGAGGTGAAAGTCTTTGCTTTGACGCAAAAAAATGGTAAAGCTTTACCTGCTATACACAAAGCAAATATACCTGTCTCAATAAGAGAGGGTGGTATCAAAGATCACTTTCAAACATTACTTTGGCTTAACCAGCAGATTCGCAACTATAAACCTACTCACTTATGGACCTCTTTAACCAGAGCCACTTTGTTAGGGCAACTTGTAGGATTGAGACACAATATTCCAGTTATAAGTTGGCAACATGCAGCCTATTTAAAACCTTGGAATCTTCGACTTCTCAAAACAACTCGCTCTTTCTCTAAATTATGGTTAGGTGATTCTCAAAGAGTTACACAATTTACACAACAACGCCTACATATTCCTAAAGAAAAAATAATGACTTGGCCTATTTTCAAGGCAAATCCAAATGTTTTGAAGGCAAAAGTTTGCCAATCAGATCATACTGTAAAAATCGTTTCTATGGGACGATTACATCCTGTCAAAGGCTATGATATTTTAATCCAAGCTTGTCATTTATTAAATCAATACTCAAACGTTCCTGCTTATCATATTTCTATTTATGGGGAAGGGATTGAATATAAAAATTTATATAATCTTATCCATCAATATCAATTACAAAACCATATTGAGTTAATGGGATTTACCTCTTGTGTGGCGCAAACTCTCTCCCAATATAACCTTTATGTTCAGCCTTCTCGTTCAGAAGGTTTTTGTGTTGCTGCTCATGAAGCTATGCAAGCTGGGTTACCTGTCGTAGCCAGTGCTGTTGGTGAGTTACCTTTTACTATTGAAAACCATAAATCAGGCCTAACTATTTCTCCAGAGAATCCGTCTGCGTTAGCTGATGCGTTATACAAGTTGCTTCTTCAACCACAAGATCTTTATGCGATGGGACAGCTAGCCAGAGAAACCGTAATCACACAATTTTCAACAAAACGTTTTAATACGATCGGATTTGAAGTTTTTAACCGTATGCAAAGTTTTACATCTACATAAAATATGCAATATTAATAACGCTAATCTTTTATTTGCTCAAAATTATAAGCCCCGCAATAATCCCAATTTCTTTTTTACGTGATAACCAATATCTATCTTTAATCGCTCTATTGGAGATACTGCCATCTTCTTGGCATCGATCAAAGTATATTCCCCCATAGCACTTAATGTATGAACACCTTGGCAGTAATCTTGAAATATTGAAGCCTGTGGAAATAATTGATTTATAACATGAGCTTCAAAATCATCTGGTGTTAATTTTGATATTCTCAGAAAAGATAAACTTCCTCCATAAGTCTTTGTACAATCTTGGGTTGGTAAAATAATGTCACCATTAATTACTAAAACACTACCCCCTGGTCGAGAGCTAGAGGGTGTTATTCGAACAGGATTACATGGATGTAACTGCCATGGACCTACTAGACTTTCAGAATACGCAACAGATAATACACTTTGACGACTATAACCTGAATCGGCAGGCGTATAAAACATCCACCAAAGACCATTATGGAAAAAGACACTCGGATCAATAACAATGTCTGGGAAAGAAAATTCTTGAACTGGTTGCCATTGATAAGGAAATAAAGTCGCTTTGTATAATGTCGTTTTTCCAGATTTAAATGCCTCAGGCAACATATAGATATTGCCTTTATCTTCTATTAAAATTGGATAAGACAAGTGCCAAGCTTCCTCAAGAACCAAGGCTCTATCTAACAGCTGCATTGATTTATTATAAACCAGGACTTCTATACGTCCGTGCCGATCCCTGTAATTATAACTTTCTGCAAAAACGTAAAGTTTTTCATCTAAACATAAACCAAAAGGATCTGCTAAAAACTGAAAGGCTGGTTCTTCATCCAGCCAATGCACATGATCAACGCCTTTTGTCACGACCTCAGCCATTGGCGCTTTGATAATGCCTAAACGCCAGATATCTGTCTCATAAATCGACACGCTTAATAACCCTATTACTCTTTAATCTCGGTTAAAAACAAAATTTGCATAGGACGCTCTAAGTAAGGCTCAACCGTTTTAGAAAGATTTAAAAAATGATCTGTTTGCATATGTAAATCAAAAGCTTCTTGATTGGCCCAATGCTCAATAAATACAACACGATTTTGATTGCCTCGTTCAAAATGAGCTGCATAAAATTGGTTACCCTCTTCTTGACGGGTTAAAGCAACACATTCATTAACAACAGCAGAGATCTTTTCCCATGCATCTTGTTTTAAATCTAGCGTGGCGATTAATTTAAATTCTTGTGACATTATTTATTCCTTCTCAATATTTAATTTAACACAGTGTTTTTCTATTAAACACCTATCTTCTATTGATATCCAACTTTAAAAAGCATAAACTTTATGTTTAAAATTGATATACGCCATCATTTATTCAAAATGAACTTGTAAATTTCATTCACTTTTAACATTTTTTTAGCATAACAGAAACTATATATAATGATTACTTCCATTCTATATTTTTTTGAAATGCTCATCTTGAAGGTTAACTTATTATGACGGACGCCCTTTCTCATCGCTTTGAAGCAGCACAAGCTATTGTTCAAAAAGCCGCTGAAATGGCCTTGACAATGCGCCCTCCTCCAGGAGGCCCTCAAGGATCGCTGAAACATGCACAAGACTGGTTAACTGAAACTGATGGCAAGGTTGAAGCCTTTATTTCTGCTGAAATAAAAAAACTTTTTCCTGAAGATGGGTTTCAAGGTGAAGAAGAAGGTGAAACAAGAACTGGTGCTTTAAGATGGATTGTTGATCCAATTGATGGTACATCGAATTATGCCAGAGGCCGTAACCGATGGTGTGTTTCCTTGGGGCTCATGGAAGGCAATACCCCAATATTAGGTATTATTTCAGCACCACCTGTAAAAGAATTTTACACTGCTAGACTTGGACATGGTGCCTTTATGAACGGTAAACAAATCCACGCTTCACCAGTTACCGATCCTAAAATATCTATGGTGGAATTAGGTTGGAGTCACGTCAGTAAAAAAGAAGATTTTTTAAAATACGCCAATGCTATTCTTGAAACAGGTGCTATGATCCGCACCCTAGGATCAGGAACAATGTCTTTGGTCGATGTTGCAAGCGGCAGGCTGGATGGGCATTTTGAAATGTCTATTAATTTATGGGACGTTGCTGCGGCACTGGTTTTACTGCAAGAAGCAGGAGCAAAAGTTTCTCCATTCTTAAAAGACGGGGGATTACATCAACCAACACCTTTATTAACCGCAGCCCCTGGTTTAGCTGATTTACTATCAAGCACCATAAATATGCCATTAAGTTCTTCTTAATTCATATTATCTTGAACCTTATTTACGTTATTTTAAAAGATGAAACACATTAATTCTTATAAATATCTTTCTCTTTGCTTTACCGCAACCCTTGGCCTGATGTTGGGAAATGGCGCATATGCAAGCACAAAATCAGAACAATCCCTAGTTGATCATGCAACCTTGGCCGTTCAAGACATTTATAGTGGTGTCTCTACTGATGACAAGCTTTATAATAGACTTAAAGAAGCAAGAGCTGTCATGATATGTCCATCTATTACGCATATTTCTCTAGTTTTTGGTGGCTCTGGTGGAAAATGTGTTCTTTTATCCAGAGATGCGCAAGGCTCTTGGTCTAGCCCTGCATTTTATCAGATGTCCAGTGGGTCTTTTGGAATACAACTAGGTGTCGAAAATACAGAAATTATGCTGTTTATTATGAACGAGACCAGCTTACGCTCTCTTTTAGATAGCCAATTTACAATGGGTGCCGCTGCTGCTGCAACGGCTGCAAACGCCAATAGCAGTGCTGATAGTGGTGCATCCAATATTTATACAATTCAAAAAAGTTCTGGATTATTTGCCGGTGCTTCTTTGAAAGGGTCTAAGCTTAAAATCAACAGTAAATCTAATCATAATTATTACAATGAAACTGTAGGGCCAGAAGACATTGTAATTGCTATGCGCGTCAATAATTCTGGGGCAGATCCGCTGCGTCGAATTTTAATGAAACTGAGCAGCGAAGCAACTACATCAACAAAAGCTACAAAAACAAACGTAAGCAAAAAAAATGATAGTGATAACAATGACATAGATTCTGGTGCCATTAAACTGGCACCTAGCGGAGGTAGTGGCAGCATAAAATCAGAAAATCTAGCACCACCCCCAGCTACAAAAAAATATTAATTTGATCGATAGCCAAGGTAGTCTTGGCTATTTTTTTTGCTTACGCAAAGCAACATTATGATTATGTTCACTTAAAGAACTTGAAAAACTATGCCCTCCTGTTCCATTAGCAACAAAATATATCATATTCCCATCTGCAGGATGCGCGACAGCCTCTAAAGCTGCTTTACCAGGAGAGCAAATTGGAGTTGGAGGTAAGGCATCCGTCCAATAAGTATTATAAGGACTTTCTATTTCCCAATCTTTTCGCGTCAACAATCGATCTAGTTTACCATGACCATCAGTTAAAGCATAAATTACTGTAGGGTCAGACTGTAACCGCATCTTTTTTTGCAAACGATTAATAAAAACACGTGCAATCATTGGTCGTTCCCTAGAAACAGCTGTTTCTTTTTCCACAATAGATGCAATGGTTAATAAATCTTGCGGCGTTTTAACTGCCTCTAAGGGCTTTCTATCTTTCCAAACCTGATTTAAAGTTTTTTGTAGAGCATCTTGCATATGTGCCAATAGCTTTTCTCTAGAATAGCCAAACTCATATGCATATGTTTGTGGTAAAATACTCCCCTCCGCTGGAACCTCTATCTTTCCTACTAAAAAAGGGGCTTGATTGATTAAATCTACAACTTGATATCTAGTTAATCCTTCAGGAATCATTAATTCATGTTGTACAGGCTTTGCATGACGCAAAATTTGTAAAATTTGTTGTATAGAAGCTTGCTTAGGAATAGAAAATTCAGCTGCACGTAATGCACCCTGATCCGCCGTTATTCGAACAGCGGCTTGAAAAACAAATTTATTAAGAAAACCTTGAGCAAGTACACGCTCTTTTTGCAAATGGCTTAAAACAGTATTAGTATTTCCTTTTGGAATAACAACATTTTTAGTTGCTTCTAATATTCCTGGTTTAGAATAAATACTTTTACCAAAGACAAAAACAACCCCAAGGAAAACCAGCAACGCGCCCAAAACAATGACGAATTTACGCATACTGATTATCCTTGAAGTAGTTATTTTTTAAACTTTTTTAAACAACAAAGAAGCATTTGTTCCACCAAAACCAAAGCTATTTGATAAAGCAATATTCACTTGGCGTTGTTGAGCTTCATGTGCGACACGATCGATAACAGTTTCCTGTGATGGGTTATCAAGGTTCAACGTGGGCGGCACAACATTATCACGAATAGCAAGTAATGAGAAAATTGCTTCTACTGCCCCTGCTGCACCTAATAAATGACCCGTAGATGTCTTAGTGGATGACATTGCTAGTTTTTTTCCAGCATCACCAAAAAGACGTTCAACAGCCTCTAGCTCTAAATCATCAGCTTTGGTAGAGGTTCCATGAGCATTAACATAGTTAATATCTTCGACTGAAATCCCTGCATTTTTAATAGCTGCACGCATTGCTCTATAAGCACCATCATGACCCTCGGCTGGTGCAGTAATATGGTAGGCATCACCAGACATTCCATATCCAATAACTTCTCCATAAATCTTTGCACCACGCGCTTTGGCATGTTCATATTCTTCTAGTACAACAATGCCTGAACCTTCACCCATAACAAAACCATCTCTGTCCTTATCCCAAGTACGAGAAGCTTTTGTTGGGGTATCATTAAATCCCGTTGATAATGCCCTTGCAGAAGCAAAACCAGCGATTCCCAACGGACACACTGCAGCTTCGGCACCACCAGCAACCATTACATCAGCATCACCCAAAGCAATTAATCGGCTCGCATCCCCAATAGCATGAACACCAGAAGCACACGCCGTTGCAGCAGCATGATTAGGACCTTTAAAGCCATATTTTATAGAAACATAGCCTGAAACTAAATTAATTAAAGAAGATGGTATGAAAAACGGAGAAATTCGGCGGCTTTCTCCTTCATGAACCTTCACTGAGGCTTCATAAATCGTTTGTAATCCACCAATACCAGAACCAATCATTACGCCTGTCGCACAACGTTCGTCTTCTGTTTGTGGCATCCATCCAGAATCCTCAACAGCTTGCATCGCTGCAACAAGACCTAAATGAATAAAACGATCCATCTTTTTTTGATCTTTAACGGGGATCCATTCCCCAAGATCCAGCTTACCTTCACTTTTCGTCCCGACAGGCACTTCACCCGCAACACGGGCAGGAAGGTTAGATGCGTCAAAGCTGGAAATAGCGTTAATACCGCTTTGACCAGCAATCAGACGATTCCATACGTTATCAATACCAATTCCAAGAGGACTAACGATCCCCATACCAGTAACTACTACTCGACGCTGAAAAATTGATTTATTTTCTGCCATCTGGTTAACCTATACGCCTCTTGAAATTAAGTGTAATTATCTTGAAAACTAAGCTGATTGCTTTTGTTTTTCGATATAATCAATAGCATCTTTAACAGTTGCAATTTTTTCAGCTGCATCTTCTGGAATTTCAACACTGAATGCTTCTTCAAAAGCCATAACTAACTCAACTGTATCCAAGCTATCTGCGCCCAAATCATCAATAAAAGAAGCTTCTGGTGTTACTTTTGCTTCTTCAACACCAAGATGTTCAACAACGATTTTTTTAACTTTATCGGCGATATCGCTCATCTAATTTAATTCCTTCTGCTTGTTATAAGCAATGATTATAGTGGTCTTAACTCTGTTATATTTCAAAGGCTTGCTGTCATAGCAAATCTTTATTATGCAACATATCAGCAAGGGGCATATCACATTAATGATAAATAGCCAAGCCAAACTTAATATTTACATATCCTTAGTCTATAAGTAACCCAATAATTCTTTATTAAGATAACGTCAATATATGATTTTTACAACACCTGGTTGCTTAAATCATTGCCATCCCTCCATTCACATGAAGTGTTGAACCTGTAACCCATTGTGCTTCATCAGAAGCCAAGTAAATAACAGCTGCAGCAATATCTTCAACTTTACCCATACGCGTACAAGGAATTTTTTCCAATAGTTTGTCGCGTTGTGCTTCTGCCAATTGATCGGTCATGGCCGTTTCAATAAAGCCAGGGGCTACCACATTTACTGTGATTCCACGACTGGCCACCTCTAAAGCCAAAGATTTACTCATCCCAATCAGCCCTGCTTTCGCAGCAGAATAATTAGTTTGCCCTGCATTGCCTGTTACACCCACAATAGAGGCAATATTTATAATACGTCCATAACGACGACGCATCATCCCTTTAACCGCAATCTGACTTAAACGAAAAGGAACTGATAAATCCACATCTAAAACAGTTTGCCAATCAGCCTCTTTCATTCGCAATGCCAATGCATCTCTGGTTAATCCCGCGTTATTTACCAAAATATCAATAGGAGCATCAAAAAGAGTTTCAGCGTTGGGGATTAACGCAGCGACAGATTCTGAATCTGTCAAATTCGCCACTTGGATTTTAGCTTTTTCTTCGCCACCCAACTGTTGTTGCACCTCTTTAAGCACACTTTCTCTGGTGCCTGACAAAACAACTTTTGCCCCTTGAACAATCAATGCTTTTGCAATAGCACTACCAATACCACCAGATGCCCCGGTAACTAATGCAACTTTATCTTCTAATCTAAACATAACAATTCCTCTGATTAGCTTTTAGAATTTGAAAAAATAGAAACAAATTGATCAATATCAGCAGGTTCCCCTATGGAATATACTTGACGATCTTTGGCAGTACGGCGCATCAGATTGGATAATACTTTACCTGACCCTATTTCAAAAAAAACTTCTACCTCTTTATCGATCATAAACTGCATTGTCTCGGCCCAACGAACTGGTGCTGTTACTTGCTTAACCAATAGTTCTTGAATTTCTGGAAGGCTCGTATAAGGTTGAGCAGTTACATTTGCCAAAACAGAACAATTATACGGTTTTAACAAAGTATCAGAGAGTGCCTCTTGCATTTTTTCTGCTGCTGGGCGCATCAAGGGACTATGAAAAGGTGCTGAAACGGTCAACTTAACGACTCTGCGAATCCCTTGTTCTGCTGCAAAAGTTATTGCACGATCAATCGCATCAATATGCCCAGAAATAACCACCTGACCTGCACCATTATCATTTGCAACAGCAACTATAGAATTAGGTTCACTACTATGAAGGCAAATCATTTGGGCTTGCTCCATATCTGTACCTAGTAGCGCTGCCATTCCGCCCGTACCTTTGGTAAGCGCATTTTGCATGGCATCTCCGCGCAAACGTAACAAGGATGCTGTTGTCGCAAAATCTAATACACCTGCCATACATAAAGCAGAATATTCTCCCAAAGAATGCCCTGCTGCAAAAGCTATATTTTGAGCAAGATTTAACCCTGCCTCTTTTTCCAAAACACGAATTACAGCCATTGAATGCGCCATTAATGCGGGCTGAGCATTTTGCGTCAGCATCAACTCATCCTCTGGTCCGTCCATCATTATTTTAGATAAAGGTTGTTTTAAAGTTTCATCAAGCTCTTGAAAAACCTCACGTGCTATCGGAAAAGCTTTAGCAAGCTCTTTACCCATTCCAACATATTGGCTACCCTGACCAGGGAAAAGAAAAGCACAAACCGTCATTAATTATTCCTAAATTCAACTATAAAATAATAAATTATTAAAAACCAAAATCAATAAAGTAAAATACGAAAACTATTCCATACTATTGCAGGAATTTCACGTAAACGCCAGCTCCAGCATTTATAAAAATTTCGAGAAGCATTTCCTAATGCTGCCACAGAGCGCGTACGCCACCCTGATAAATAGAGCAACCAACAACATCGAGGCAGATGATATGCATTTGAAACAACAACAATACGCGTTTTCTTTTGTGAGAAACCCAATTTAATTAATAAAGCACTGCACAAAATAACAGATTCAATTGTTTTAGCTGCTTTATCTTCACAAATAATCTGATCTTCATTTACGCCACTTTGTATCAAAAGACGCTTCATCATTTCTGCTTCAGTTATTCCTTGTTTTGGATTTCCACCAGTGACAATATATAAAGATGACAAGGATGAATTTCCATAGGCAACCGCAGCCTTAACCCTGGCAATCAAAACATTTTGTGGCGTTCCATCCGCTTTTAATGCTGCACCAAAAACAAGGATCGGCTGCCTGTTCATTCAGAAACTCTGACAAATAATTGGTTAATAGATCGTAATTTTTCAAAGGTTTCTTGCCACAATGGCAATATTTTTTTCTCTGGCACACCTCTAGCTCGAACAACTTCTATAATTTCACCCAAAGAACGCTTCCCATCAATGAGGCCCAAAAATCCCCTGGCTTGAGCAGGCAATGGAATCATCACTGTTAATGTACCAAAAGAAAATGGCAGTAAATTAGAGGGTAATATTTGATTGGCCAAGATGTCTCCTGGCATTTCCCGCATAAAAGGAATCGATTCTAGATCTAATGGGTCCACAAAAGATAACTCATCTTCAGACCTACGAATATAAACAACATGTGTTGCCATATTGCCTACCAACCCTTCGGCAACAACCGCTTGCGTACGCAAATCAAGTTGTTCTACTCTTTCACGGAATTTAGGATCGGTAATGAGATATTTGGGATCATAACGAGCAGGCTCAATAAAGGCATTAATTTCAAAACCCGTTTGCTGAATAAGATCCCACAACGCATCAACAGTATAAGCACGATCTCTTGGATTAAGGAGCAAGTCATACAACCCAGCATCACCACCTGTTAAATGATCGCCAAAATTTTGATTAGCACGCAACCACGCTGTTTGCGGAAGATGACGCATAATCCGTTTCGCCATCTCTAAACGTTGAGCTGGTTTTTCTTGAATTGGAGCAAGATATGAAAGCGCATCTTGAAGCATATATACGCCAGTACGACCATGTGGAGCATAAACCATTAAACCTATGCCACCACCAATATTCAATGTCCCTTTTAAAATACGTAATGCTTTGTCAGGATCAGGTAAATGGTGCAATACGCCGCAACAATCAATATAATCAAACTTGCCCAGATCAAGACTAGGCAAATCAAAAATAGACCCCTGCACAAAGCGTAAGTTTGTTAACTCACGCACCTTAGCACGTTCTTTGACAATATTTAAAACAGCCTCGGCACGATCAAGACAAACTACTTCACCAGCACAATTTTGACGGCTTATTTGTTGAGCCATCATAATGGCTGCATCCCCAGTGCCACATCCAGCAACTAATATTCTCAATGGGTCTGTTGCTTTTCTGTAACCACCAAAAACCCAATAATCAATCTCGTTCAAATGACTAGGACTGCCAATAAATAGACGTTTCTTCTCATCTAGTGGATTACGTTCTGGGTAAGGATACGCTTCGTATTGTTGTGCAAGACTGATATCTTGTTGATCATGTTCTGTTGTCATTATGTTCTTACTACCAACTTTCCACGTTGCCAAGCTTCTGCAGCTTCATGTGCATCCATACCATCAACACGCATTGCTTGTTCCATAAGTTTAATCACTTGATTTCCCAGAGTCATTTCTTCAAGCTCATCAATCAAGTCAGCCCCCAAAGAATCAATAAGATCTTTTTTAACCAAAATTACGGCCTTTTGTTCCTCACTTAATAAATTCTTGGGATCCTGCAATTTATACATCATATCGGAATCTTCGATAAAACTTGGGGAGTATAAGGCTATTATTTTATTCTCTTGAGAACTCATAATATCTTTATATTGACTGATCGCCTCTTCATCAGGGATGGCTTTTAAACTATACCCTGCATTTATTAACCCGTAACTTTCAAAAACCAACTGTAAACGATTATAAATAGTTTCTGGCACAGTAACCTGTCGATCAATTTCAGAGAGTAACCCCAATTGGTCAATAAAAGTCGCTCGATCTTTGAATTTTGTTGGTAAAGCAAGGAATAAAGAGGGTTGATATAAATTTCCAATAGCTTTCATAGAAGAAGCAGAATTTAGCGTATCTTGATGCACATCAGGTGTCCATAGCGTCGTGAATATATCTATCCCTCCAGAACTCAACTCTTGGAACATAGCTGCATTTTCACCTGTGATCAGCTCTATATCCATAATGCCATGAGCCTCTAATACACGCAAAACAGCTGCTGCTGCTGCTTCATGAACAGGAATATCAAAAAAACCTAATGCCAAACATTCTTGATCCACTGTGTCTCTACCTCGCTTTTAAAATTGATACTTATGGACTTTAAACTAAGCCCGAAATTTGTTTGGAATATGATTTATGCTGAAACTTTATGATCGTCATCATCACTTTGGCAAAAAATTCTTGAAACTTTGTCGAAGGCATCCAGCCAATTGTTTTAAACACCATATTCACGACACGCGTTACGTGATGACGTTGATATAATGGCGCCGCTTTATCCATATAAAGTGCTATACAACGTTTATGATTATAGGGCATTCCCTCGGGTTCATTCGTAATATGATATGCTGATGCTAATTCATCATCTTGACTTTCAACGATACGCCCCAATGCAATTTTTGCACGCGCCCATTTTGATAAATTATCTTGATACAAAAATCGTTTCATACAATCATAGAATAATTTATAATGACGAAACTCGTCCCCTGCAATTTTACGACAAATTTCCTTTAATACGGGTTCCTTTACATAATCTGCCAAAGCACTATAATATGATGATGTCCCAACCTCTACCATTGCACGAGCAATGAACTCTCCAGTATAAGAACCACGAATAGAGTTATCGGTGTTCAGGTCAATTTTATAAAAATCTTTAAATCGATCAAAGCTTTTATGATAATCCCAATTTGGATCAGCCATCATCGCCCATCGACCCAATACCTCACCATGTTGAACTTCTTCTGTTTCCCATTGTTGGAACAGTTCCATCAACTCGGTATCATGGGCAAAGACATTATTTAAATAAACTGTATAATCTACGCTGTTGCGCTCAACCACCGAAGCCGCTTTGATTAAAGGCACAATTTTTGGATCAATAAGAGACGGATCAAACCGATCCCATTTGATTTGCTCAATATCCCAATGTTTCATAATTTCATACCTTGAAAATTAATGATATTTTTATTCTTTAAACTATATAATTTTGAAAGCTATAGGGCAAAAGAAAATATCGAAAATAATTAAGCGTATAATTTATAAGACGAAACAAAGCAGGTCTCAACTTTTTGAGGGGAAACAGGCGTTTTATCCCACTGGGGGCAACGATCTTTATCGATAACGCTAGCCCTGACCCCTTCTATAAAATCAGGACACCATATTAAATGACTGATAATATTTAAATCTTGTTGCAAAGCATTCCTTAAATTAGCAGGTTTTTTATGCCAAGCTTGATAAGTAACCTGTAAAGAAAAAGGACAAGCTTTCAAAATTTCTTTTAAATCTTCTTTAGCCCAAGACAGCTGGCTTCGCTTTAATCTAGCAATAATAGTTTCAACATCAGGGGAATTATAAATTGTATTAATTTCTTGCAATAAAGCTGGTTTGTATTCTTTATCACGTTTTAGAGAACCAAGAACATCATCAACCTCTCTTTTTTCAAGCTGTGTTAACAAAACCTGAATAATAGAGGAAGAAACTATATAATCCGCAAAACCAAGAATAACAGCTTCTTCTGCATGAAATGATTTTCCTGTTAACATCATACGCAACCCAGAATAACCAGGTGATTTAGCAAATAAACAATTACTGCCTGCATCTGGAGTAAGACCTATTTTAACCTCTGGCATAGCCAAAACAGCACGTTCTGTAACTATTCGATGAGAGGAAAAACAACCAATACCAACCCCTCCCCCCATCGTAATACCATCCATTATACTAATAATAGGTTTGGGGTAATGAGCAATATAATCAACCAATTGATAATTATGTAAAAATATATCAACAGCCTGTTCATACTGACCTGCTTTTACGAAAGAAGCTACTTGGCGAATATCACCACCTGCACAAAAAGCTTTTGAATGAGAGCTGTTAATAACAACAGATTTTATTAAACGATTAGTTTTCCAATCTTCTAACTTGGTAATAATCTCTTGCTGAAGCTCTGCATTGATTGCATTCAATGTTTTAGGACGATTTAAGGTTAAAATCCCTAAACATCCTTTTTGCTGAATTATAATCAACCGATTCATACAACCCTCTGCCCGTTTTATTACTAACTTTATATATCTTAGTCATAAAACTAGCCTTATATAGAATGAATTAAATTTTACTATCCCTTAGCCTATAAAAACATATATTTTATATTTTACTTTATTTTAGCTATTTATTTTAATAAATATTTTCTTAAGTTATCTTAAAACCATATAAAGCACTATTTGATCAAAGCAAATCAACATCATATCATTTAAGGATATCCCAATGCTTGCCCACGAACCCCCCTCTGACGATCTTACAACCACAGAGGCTTTTCCTATTCGCCATGATTGGACCAAAGAGGAAGTAACCGCTCTTTTTGCTTTACCTTTACCTGAATTAATGTTCAGAGCCCAATCGGCACATCGCCTTCACTTTGACCCTACAAAAATACAAGTATCGACTCTGCTTTCTATTAAAAGTGGCGGATGTCCTGAAGATTGTGCTTATTGTCCCCAGAGTGCAAAACATGAAGAAAAAATCAAAGCTGATCGTTTAATGGCCGTTGATGAAGTTCTAAAAAGAGCACAAGAAGCAAAAGCCGAAGGCGCAACACGTTTTTGTATGGGTGCCGCCTGGCGTTCACCCAAAGATCATGATCTTGAAACTGTTTGTGCAATGATTGAAGGGGTCAAAGAGCTCGGCCTTGAAACTTGTGTTACCTTAGGCATGTTAAATCTAGAGCAAACATTAAAACTTAAAAAAGCTGGGCTAGATTATTATAACCATAATTTAGATACTTCCGAAGAACATTACGAAAAGATTATCTCTACACGCACCTATCAAGATCGTTTGGATACGTTGGCTTTTGTTCGAGATGCAGGCATCAAAGTCTGTTGTGGTGGAATATTAGGAATGAACGAGGATGAAATTGATCGTGCCAGCATGATTAAAAGTCTTGCAAATCTGCCTAAACATCCAGAAAGCGTTCCCATTAATTTGCTTATCCGAGTAAAAGGGACACCTTTGGAAAATGCCGAAACCATTGATCCTTTGGATTTTGTACGCACCATTGCAGTCACTCGCATCGTCATGCCAAAAAGTTACGTACGCCTTGCTGCTGGGCGCACAGAAATGAGTGCTGAAATGCAAACATTATGTTATTTAGCTGGCGTTAACTCGATCTTTCTTGGACAACGTCTATTAACCTGTCCTAATCCAGAAAAAAGCAGTGATTTAACACTGTTCAAGAAACTGGGATTACAAATCGCGGATCAAAACGTTAACGCATCTGTTTAAGTTAGAGGATCTTGATTAAAACCAAGATCCTGTTATTTTTGTTATGGCTTGTTATTATGTGTTGATTATGAGTTATACCGCATTAATATATAATTATTTCTTTTAATAAATGAAATTTGTCATGAAAAAAACTATACTTATTTTATCTTTTATTTCTCTTCCACTCACTGCGATAGCTACTGATAAATCAGAAAAGATGATTGATACAACTATTGATGCTGTTGTAAAGAAATTTGGCCCTAGTTTCTGTGATAAAACGATCAAAGGGCTTAGAGTAACAGCAAACCGTATACAGAATTGTTATCAACAAACCCCTAAAGACAGTAATGATTATGAGCAATGTATCTTGGGAGATGAAGTGCTTACCTCACATCATTCAACCAATGCGCGCCATCTCAGGAGCAATGGGGCAACCAAAGCCTCTTGATGATATGGCATTTTACTCGACCGAAGCAATTCTTAACAGGGCCGACGAAATCAATGCTTATCCTAAATATAAAAACTTTACTGACAAACAAAAAACAGATTATCAGGAACAATCTGTAAAAGCATTTTTTGATAAAGCAAATGCGAGTTGTAAATAAAGCCATTTCAGTTATTAATCGCAATGATACGAACCACTAATTTTTTAGGGTCTCTACAACTTTTATCTAAACAAATCCCAGAAAGCCAAATTTGACCACTGCCAAACATAATCCCTTGATAATTGGCAAATATCCCAACAAATTGTTGATCAGTCACAGCTTGCTTAATCTTAGGCGTTATGATTTTATCGTAATATTGAATAAATTGCTGTTGGTTTTGAATTGCTATGCGCTTGCCTTGGATATCTACTTTTAAAGGATATTTGACAACACCTGCCACAGCTTTTTTATTTTCTTGTGCAACATCTTTCTTTAATTGATCAATAAAGGCATGATATTTATCATGAGATCCATACAAGAAATCCAATCGAGCATTCATTTGCTCGGTTGTTTTAATCTCATCAGGTTGAAGCGCGAAAGCACTATAAGACAGTATTAACATACCTAAAAGTGCAAGAATTACTAGAGCAGTTTTTCTGATCATTATCTTAGCCTACCAATCATACGCTTTATCACCTTTGCTATTTGCCAAAATATATTGCTATTAATCACTTTCATTATCGTTTTACCATGCTCTTGGCAAACTTCTGATTGATTAAATATGGGCTTTCCAACGCAACAACCGCAAGGCATTCATTACAACACAGACACTACTAAGCGCCATAGCTCCACCAGCTACCGCGGGACTGAGTAATCCAAAGACCGCCAAAGGAATACCGATAATATTATAGAAGAAAGCCCAAAACAAACCCTCTTTAATCCGCTTACGGGTTTTTTGAGCAATGTCTATGGTAGCGGCAACTAATCCTGGATGGTTACGCATTAAGACAACGCCTGCGACCTCAGCAGCAACATCCGTGCCCTCTCCAATCGCAATACCCAGATCCGCAGCAGCCAAAGCAGGTGCATCATTAATCCCATCCCCAACCATTGCAACCGAGCGTTTTTGACCGTTTTTTTGACCTAATTTTACAATATAAGTCTGTTTATCTTCAGGACTTAAATTAGCATAAAATTCGTGTATCCCCACCGCATCAGCCACTTTTTGCGCGGCCTGTGCATTATCTCCTGTTAAGATGACAGCTTCAACCTGCTTGGCTTGTAACTCAGCAATAGCTTTTTTTGCCCCTTCACGAAGATGATCTTCAAAAGCCACCCCGCCCAATAACTCATACTGGTTATTATGATAACGAACGAGCCAAGAAAGCGTTGCCCCTTGAGCATCCATAGGCAATAAATTTGCCGCCAGACCAAAACTTTCCAGCATTTTTTGGTTACCAAAAAGATAAGGGATTCCATCTATTAGGCCACTAATACCTCTACCTTGCTCTTTGATCACTCGAAAAGATTCTGGAGTAATTAAGCTTAAATTTTCCTCTTGTGCTTTATGAAGTAATGCCTTAGCCAAAGGGTGCTCACTACTTAAAGACAAACTGGCAGTCCACTTTAAAACCTGTAGTTCATTAAAATCTTTGGCTGGGACAACCAAAACAACCGATAATTTTCCTTGGGTCAGTGTTCCTGTTTTGTCAAATCCTACAACTTGAATATGCGCTGCTCTCTCTAAGGCTTCGGCATCACGAATTAAGATTCCCGAACGCGCCGCAGCCCCACATCCTGTAGCCAGTGCTGTTGGTGTCGCTAACCCCAAAGCGCAAGGACACGCAATTACTAAGACTGCTGCACTATGTAATAATCCTTCAACCAGATACCCATTCGCCCACCAACCAAAAAAAGTAATCAAAGCTACAATGATAACAATAGGTACAAAAACAGCACTAATACGATCAACCAGTTTTTGAATAGGAGCTTTAGATGCTTGGGCATTTTCAACCAATTGGACAATGCTTGCTAGGCGCGTTTCTTTACCTGTTTTTTCCACCTGAATAACTAGTCGACCATTTGCATTCAAAGATCCCCCTGTAACACCATCTCCTTTGACTTTTTCAACAGGAACAGCCTCACCCGTCAACATTGATTCATCAACCGCACTTTCCCCTTCAGAAACAATACCATCACAAGGAATACGTTCACCTGGGCGCACAACAACAAAATCACCCACCATCATTACATCACTGGATACAATTACCTCCTCATCATTCACAAGTTTACAAACAGTATCAGGACGCAATGCTTGTAATGCTCGGATAGAGGATGCCGCTTTGTGACGGGCCCTTTTTTCCAACCAGTGACCAAACAGAATAAAAGTAATAATTAAAGAAGAACTCTCATAATATAAATGAGGCTCCATGTGCGTTGTGGGGGAAAAGTAATAATTTATTAGTAAAACTGTACTAAGAATCCAAGCAGCACTAGAGCCCAACGCAACCAGCAAATCCATATTCCCCGCACCTGCTTTAACTGCACGGAACCCTGCAACGTAAAAATGCCTGCCCAACCAAAACTGCACAGGGGTCGCCAACGCAAACTGTATCCAGCCCGGCAACATCCATCCTGGATGAACCATATCCATGATCATAGAAATGACCAAAGGCAATGAAAATGCCCCAGCTATCACCCATTGCCAAAAATCTTTGTTTTGATCAGATTCTGAATGATCTTCTAATTTTTGTTCTGGATTAATCCATGTTGCTTTGTAGCCCGCATTTGTAACAGCAGTTTCTATTTCACCGATTTTTTGTTGCAATAACTTGGGATCATGCAAACCAACTCTGGCTTGCTCTAATGTTAAATTTACACTGACCTCATCTATCCCCTCAACTTTTTTGATTACTTTTTCAACACGCCTTACACACGAGGCACAGGTCATTCCTGAAATTGAAAAGTCAACCATTTGTGTCATAGAGGATTCATCAGACATCTTTACTTCGTCCCGTTTTTATAGCTTAATATACAAATAATTCTTATTATCATATTTATAATTTAATAACGGAGTTAAGATAATGCAAACATATAAAGTTGAAGGTATGACCTGCCAACATTGTGCCAAAGCAGTTAAAGAGGCTGTTGAAGATCTTCCAAATGTTGATGAGGCAACTGTTAACTTAGATGCAAAAACCGTTACCGTAAAAGGAAATCCTGATCATGCAGCGCTTAAAGCTGCGATTGAAGAAGAGGGATATGAATTAGTTTAAGCAAGAAAACCTCTTAAACTTTATTAAGGGGTTTTTATTTCAAAAATAAAAAAATCAAGCTTTATACAGAACTACTTTAATACCTACGCTCTAGTAAACCAATTAAATGTTCTTTGATATTTAACCATTCACCAGCAACCACACTATACATCACTGTATCCCGAATAGTACCATCTTTACGCAAAGCATCTCCGCGGATAATACCATCTTTTTTTGCACCTAACCGTTCAATTGCCCGTTGGCTTTTTAAGTTAAAAATATCCGTGCGCCATCCAACCGTTTTTGCTTGTAAATGCTCAAAAGCATATTCCAGTAACAACAATTTACAAATTGTATTCACGCTCGTTTTTTGCACTGACTTGGCATACCATGTATATCCAATTTCCAATCGTTGAACATCTGGTAAAATATCATGATAACTAGTCGTTCCAATTACCTGTTTTTTTTCGCTATTAATCACTGCAAAAGCAAAGCGTTTTCTTGTTTCTAATGCTGTTTGAATATAATGATTTACTTGAGAATAATGAGGGGTTGAGGTAATTCTTAGATTCCATAACTCACCATCTTTACATGCTTGTTGCAATCCTTCTTCATGAACCAAAGATAATGGTTCCAGATGAATATTATTCTTTTGTAATTTTACAAAGGGATCAGGGAAAAATTGAGAATTCATAATAAAAGAACCTAATAATATTAAACATGAAATACGACGAAAAAATTTATAATCTTTGGTGCTTAAAACGCAATAAAGCAACAATCTTAGAAAGAGATTACAAACTCGTTCATTACCTTAGCAAGCAAATAGTTTGACGGCTTGATCTACACTTTATAACGTTCATTACTCTTGATCTTAAAGAATATTAGAATTAAAAAAAAGCCCCTTACCTAATACTAAGTAAGAAGCTTTTTTATTTGTCTTGATAAAATATTTTAAACCCAAGACGGCAAAGAACCAAAATAGTACCAAAGCGTTATAACAACAGCTACAAACAAAAATCCTAATGCCATTGTTCCAAAGAATAAAACAGCTTGCACACCATCAGTATTTTTTATCTTTACTGTATAGCCTGCTATTAAAAGAGCCCTCTGTATCTCAATAAATTTTTTATCGAACAAAGAATCATCTTTTAATGCAGTTGTAACTTGCCCCGATGAAGAATGAACCTCAACAGATATCACCCCTTCTATATTCTTTATTAAGGCATTAACATTTTCAATGTTTAATTTTGAATTTTTACTCTCAATAAAAAACTCAATCGTTTTTAATGGATGACTAAGATCACTCTGCATTATATTGCTCCTTTTTAAAAATCAAAATTATTAATATTTCCAACAAACTCTCGAATTAAAGCATGATCTTTCTCACCTTTTTGACGTTCTACACCAGAGGATACATCAACAGCTCTAGCACCAGATTGTTTAATTGCTTGAGTAACATTCGTTGGTGTTAATCCCCCAGCCAATAACCAAGGCCGTGGCGCTTGCCATCCAGAGGTTAATTGCCAATCAAAAGTTCGACCATTTCCGCCAGGATGCAAATCAGATTGATGAGAGGGTGCTTCGATCACCAACCCATCAACGTCATAATTATCTGGAAGATCACAAACCGTTCGAATGCCCTGAGCCAACCATACAGGTAACCCAAAATGATTCCGAATAGTCTTAATCATTTGTGTTGATGTATATAACTGCAAAATATCCAAATGCACATGATCCAGCACTTTGGCAATATCGTCCAAAGTGGGTTTGACAAATAACCCTACTTTTAATAATCCATGATTTTTATAATCAGGCAACTGACGTGCTTGATCCAGAGTAATATACCTAGGTGAAGGTGGATAAAAGACTAAACCTGCCCAATTTACATTAAGTTCTAAGAGTAAATCATAAGTTTCAGCTGTTTTGATGCCACAGACCTTAATCGCCGACACATTGTTACCCTTGTAATTCCTGCATAATACGTTTTGCCATAGCCATAGGATTATCTGCTCTGGTAATTGGACGGCCAACCACGATCCAACTGGCACCTGCTTGATGGGCTTGTGATGGTGTCATGATACGTTGCTGATCATCAGCAACCGCATCTTGCATGCGAATACCAGGAACAACTAAAATAACTTCCTCGCCCAAATGCTGACGTAAATATGAAACCTCTTGAGGAGAACATACCAGGCCATCTGCCCCTGCTGCCAAAGCCATTTTTCCCAATAATAACACCTGTTCTAAAGGAGAGGATTCAATTCCAATAGAATTTAAATTCTCTTGGGTCATGCTGGTTAACACCGTCACAGCCAGTAAAATGGGTTTATTTTCACTTGAGAAATGTTCATTAACTGCTTTTCGTGCAGCAGCAATCATATCCTTGCCACCCGAAGCATGAATGGTAAGCATCGCAGGTTTCACAAGTGCCAAACTAGCAATTGCTGATGCAACTGTATTGGGAATATCATGAAGCTTTAGATCAAGAAAAATCTTTCTGCCTTTAGCTAGCTGCATTATAGCGTCAAAACCACAAGCATAGGTAAACTCCATACCGATTTTGATCATTTGACCCGTAGCATCAGCAATTGCTGCCCATTTCTTTGCCTGAGTAAGGTCTTTGGTATCAAGCGCAAGGATTAATCCAGTATCTTTTGCCATTTTTTTACTATTTACTTAATGTCAATACTTCTGCATCTTTTTCTGCTGACTGCCCAATCACAGTAACAGAGTCTTGAGGTGCTTGAGCAGGGGTATGCCCAGGAACAGGTTGAGTTAAATTATTAATATATTGCTCACGCAACTCATTTAATTTTTTCTCTAACTCTAGTATTTGTTTATTTGCCGCTCTCACTTTGCGCCACTGTTTTACCAGTGAAATAAAAATCGTCAAAGCCCCAATCACAAAAGAAGCTAGACCTAATAATAAAGCGAAAATTCCAATAGATATCTTCCAACTTAGTAAAGGAAAATACATTTGTACAGGTTCTTCATTAAATAATAAAAAAACACCCAGAACCGCTAAAAACGGTACAACAATTATTAAACGCAACACTTACAAAGATCTCCTTAATTATTCAATTAGGTATCGCTTACAAAATAGTATATAATATATCTTTGTAGATATATAAGCAATTTTTTATAAGAAAATTATAAATAGTAATCTTAAACTTTAAGAAATCAATTTTAATCTCTATTATATTCAACAAAATAAAGATTTAAAAATTATGAGCAAGATTATCCCCTTCGCAAAAACGATCAGTAAAAATAAACTATGGGCAACTGCTTTTTATCTTAAAGGGAAAAGATATGTGACAAATATCTATAGCTCTCATCAACAAGCTATAGAGGATTGTATATGGAGACAAAAAGAAGTTCAGGCCTACAAGCAACTTTTAATCAGTGCTCAACAACCCATCCCTGAATATTACGTTACCACCGTTCATCAATCAGAATTACCCAAGAATTGGAAGCCTTTACCTGCTTTAGGTTTTTTATTAAAAACAAAATTATCGTAAAATAAATTCTTTAGTTTTAACTTAAGCGTAATTCTTGCTATATACCTAATAGAGAACAATTTATACTACTACTATTATTAAGAGAAATAATTACCATGCCTGACAATGAACAAACACTCCCAAAAACAAAATTATCAGACCTTATTCTTAAAACACAATATATCAAAGAAATAAGCCTTAAAACGCCTGATGCTCCTCATATTTTTACAAATATGCCCTCTTCTCCGAATTTAACCGTTACTGTAGATGTCAATGCTCAACAGCTCATTGAAGGGGAAGCCAATTTTGATGTAACTGTTTTTATCTCTTGTGTTAGTACAAATCAAAATTCTCAAGATGAAGACGCGGTAACTATTTTTTCTCTACACCTACAATATGCTGCACTGGTTACTTTTCCAGCATTGGAAACTTCTAATCTAGAGGAACTTTTAATGGTGAATACACCTGATTTATTATTTCCTGAAATCAGAAATATAATTTTAAACACCACCAAAGATGCAAACTTACCCCCTGTTATTTTACAACGTATTGATTTTTACAATATGTGGAAAGAAAAAAAAGAAACTATCTCTGAATAAAATTTTTAGGTATACCCCTCCCTTCTTATCATCATGACAGGATATGTAATTATGACTGCAAACAAGATTATTGGCCAACCTGATGCTGGAGGGATTACACCTATATCATCTAGAATTGCGTATGAAAATCGCTGGCTTAAAATACGAGAAGATATTATCAAATATCCTAATCATTTAGACGGAATGTTCGGTGTTGTAGAGCGCAATGAATTTGCTGTTATTTTACCTTTGAACAATGAAAATAGCGAGAAAATGGTTACCCTTATTCGCCAGTATCGATACCCTGTTGGTGAATTTATGTGGGAATTACCTATGGGTATGTGGGAATTAAAACCTGATGCCACTCCTGAAATGGTTGCTGCTGGAGAATTAGAAGAAGAAACAGGACTTCGTGCAAAAAACATGATTCACGCAGGCAGTTTTTATCAAGGTGCTGGTTATTCTACCCAAAAAGGTCATGTATTCTTGGCAACAAATTTAACACAGCACACAACAAAACGTGAAGCCACTGAACAAAATATGACTTGCCATACGGTACCATTAATACAATTTGAAAAGATGATAGAAACTGGTGAAATAAAATGTATGGTCACTATTGCTGCGTTTTGTTTATTGCGTAGTAAAAGATTAATTTGACATTTAAATTTTAATTTATAGTTTTCTAAGACACTTAATCTTAATAAAGGTATATAAAGTATGGCAACAGAACAAGCCGAACACACTCCTCCATCTTCATCCAATTCTTTATTAAGACATTCACTTATTATCGGAATTGCTATGATATCCGGACTTGTTTTGGGTATTATCTGTCATACTTATGGTAAATATGTCCTTATTACGCAGACTACGGATCTAAGTACTTTTATTATAGAAACTGCAAATCTAATCGTCCAAATTTTTCTAAGATTAATTGGCATGATTGTTGGACCATTGGTTCTGGCTACTTTGATTTCTGGAATCAGCAATGTTCAAGATACCAGCACTTTCAAAACTATTGGTATTAAAGTCGTTTTGTGGTTTATAGCAGCCTCTTTTATCTCTTTAGCTGTGGGTATGGTTTATGCCAATATTGTTAAACCTGGTGTAGGCTTTATGGAAAATCCCCCACCTATTACAGATGTACACTCTAACTATCATTTTAATATTGTTGAATTCATTCTGCATATTGTGCCAGACAGTATCATTGGTGCAATGGTTAAAAATGATAAAATCATACAGGTAGTTGTTTTCTCACTATTTTTTGGGCTAGCTCTGGCAAAACTACCTGGAAAATCTGCACAAGTTTTACGCGATGGTATTGATGCTTTAGCCAAAGTCATGTTAAAAATCACTGATATGGTTATGAAAATTGTTCCTTTGGTTGTTTTTGCTTCTTTACTTTCGATTTCAACCAAAAATGGCATACAAATTATTCCACAATATGGTATATTTTTATTTGAATTTTACGTTCTTGTGCTTATTATGTGGGCCTTACTTATTGGTACAGGATACTTAATATTAGGCAAAAAAATATTTAGTTTATTGTCTTATATTTCTGAACCTATTATGATTGGATTTGCAACAGCCAGCAGTGAATCAGCGTATCCTCGTTCATTAGAACAACTAACTAAATTTGGTGTTTCACCGAAAATTTCTGGCTTTGTTTTGCCATTAGGTTATACATTTAATCTCTGTGGAACAATGGTTTTCCTCTCTTTTGCTGCTCTTTTTATTGCACAAATTTATCATATTGATATGCCTTGGGATAAACAAATCATGATGTTACTAGTCATGATGATCAGTAGCAAAGGGATCGCAGGGGTTCCTAGGGCTTCAACCGTTATGCTACAATCCGTTATGCCTGGATTTGGTATTCCCGCATCAGGAATGACCTTAATTATAGCCGTTGATCAATTCCTTGATATGGCAAGAACAGCGACTAGTGTTTTAGGCAATGGTATTGTTGCAGGAATTGCGGAAGAGTGGGACCAAAAAGAACAAGCCAAAAGAAACAAAAAAACAACATAATTTCTCATAAAATTGTAATCTTAGAATATAATAAATAACTGATAATGTTTCATTATCAGTTATTTATGATTTTTATTAATAAAACTCTTGATACTTTAAGAGAGAAAGCTGTATTAAAGTAAAAATGTTACTATAACTTTTAATCAAAAATATAAATAAAAACAAAGCCATTTCTAAGACATAATTACTTTTTATATTAAATTCTTTAAATTTATTAAAGATTAAACATCATGAATACACCTATAAAAACACAACTAATTGACGGCAAAGCTTTTGCAGAGAAAATGACAAAAGATGTCGCATCCAAAGTCGCAGAGTTACAAAAGACGACTGGCATAACCCCTGGCCTTGCTGTCATTCTTGTTGGTAATGACCCAGCCAGTGAAGTTTATGTTCGTAATAAAACAAAACAAACACATAAAGTGGGTATGCGTTCTTTTATGCACTTACTACCAGAAACAACGACCCAGCAGGAGTTGTTAAACCTGATTCATAGATTGAATAATGATCCTGATATTCATGGTATTTTGGTACAATTGCCGCTCCCTAAACATCTAAATCCAGACCCTATTATCCAGGCAATTTTACCCCAAAAAGACGTTGATGGATTAACCGTTTATAATGCAGGGAAAGTAAGTCTTGGACATATGGATGGATTTATCCCATGCACCCCCTTAGGATGCTTACTGTTATTACAACAAGAGTTACCTAATCTACGCGGATTAAATGCCTTGGTAATTGGTGCTTCTAATCTTATGGGAAAACCGATGGCTCAACTACTTTTAAATCAAGGGTGTACGGTAACTATAGCCCATATTGATACACGTAATACCGCTGAACTTGCTCAACAAGCAGATATTCTAATTGTTGCGACAGGATGTAAAGAACTTGTTAAAGGTTCTTGGATTAAAAAAGGTGCAGTGGTTATCGATGTAGGAATAAATCGTATTATTACAGAGAGTGGAAAACTAAAATTAGTTGGAGACGTTAATTTTCAAGAGGCTTTAGGCATTGCCAGCAAGATTACCCCTGTTCCAGGAGGCGTGGGACCAGTCACAATATCATGTTTATTACACAATACGTTAAGTGCCACTGAAAAGCATATAAAATGCATTTCGTAATAAAAATTATACAAACTGACGTCGAAAACCTTGTAAAGTAATATTACGCTATCCATCTATGAACCAACAAAATTAAATTAATCGTTACAACTACAACTTTATTAACGGATCAAAAATAGCGATGTCTGAAATTGAAACTCTCTCTCTTTTATTTGACTCTGCTTGGTATTTAGCCACTTACCAAGATGTAGCAGCAGCCAATTGTGACCCTTTAGAACATTATCTGGCCTTTGGATATAAAGAAAGGCGTAATCCTAATCGTTTTTTTGATACTGATTTTTATTTAACAACTTATCCTGATATTGTATCATGCCATTTAAATCCTTTCGTCCATTATATTCTGTATGGCGCTTCAGAAGGAAGATTACCTCGTCCTTCTCATCAACCGCCTCAACCCGCTATTATATTTGATATCTTTCTTCAAGACGAAAATAAAGATCTTGAAACTGAGTTAGTTGAAGAAGAATATTCAGAAACTGAACTTTCACAAGATATTGAAAGCACAAAAGAGGAATTGGTTGCCCCTGATCTAAAGGAAATTATTAAAAAAGAAGCCAAACCTAAAACCGAAACAAGTAAAAAGTCAGTTAGAAAACCCGCTCCTCAGACCAAAGCTGCTGCTCTTGCTCAAAAAAGAAAAAAAGCAATAAAAGTTTAACAATTATTACAACCAAACAAACATTATGATCGTTTTTTTATCTTTCGATTATAATGTTTGTTTGATTTTTGTTTAGCTTTTAATAAGCGTCTTTGATAAGGCGATAGATGATTACCCAAAGAAACAGCTGAAGCGTTTGTTTGGTAGGATGCCTTAATAATTTTTAATTGGTATTGATTATTTAAATACGGAGTATGAGAATGGTAATTTCCAATAGCCTGCATCATATCCCCATTTGTTTCACGAAGATACAACTTCATAATAGCACCTGCCACTGCAATATTATAACAGGTATCTTCTTTCAATCTTTTATAAATTGTCGCACCAGTTTCCCCTGTGGTACGCTTTAGTGGTTCTATCCATCTTGTATTAATTTGCATTACCCCCAGATCTTGAGTTCCATTTTTATTCTCGGAAACCAGATTAGGACGCCCCCCTTCCACTTGTTGTATGGAAGGTAAAACATTAGGGGGTAAGTGATGAAATGATGAAACCATCATCATACAATGAAGATATGGGGAAACCATAATAAAAACCTATTTCAATACTCTTTATCATCATTAGTAATAAAAAATAAACTTAATCAAGGTGGCTTGCAGTCATTATCAAACCTTTATACTATAAATCAAACAATAAAGGATAAAAAATGACACGCATTTCAATTGAATTAATCCCTCGGGACAATGAAAGCCTTTTGATCGATACCCAATTAATCAAACAATACTTCCCCGTTGCTGATACGATTAATATTCCTGATTTAATGCGTTTTCCTTTGCGAAGTTGGGAAGCTTTCGATATTACAGCACCCTTATACCCTAATACTATTCCTCATATCAGAGCCATTGATATTAATCCTGATGCCCCGTTACCTGGACATAATCAAAACGACCTTAAAGAAATTTTGATTATTCAAGGAGATCCACCAGCTGATTTACATAAAGTTACTTATCCCAATACTACAGAAACGATTTTACGCCGTTATAAAAAAGAACTGCCACACTTAACTTTATATGCAGCTTTTGATCCTTATCGCCGTTCTCCCAAAGAAGAGCTGGAATATATTGAATCGAAAGAAGCTTCGGGAGCAACAGGTTTTTTTACACAACCTATCTTTGATGAAAAATTGCTGGAACTCTGTATGGATTGGCTACACGAAAAAACTGTTTTCTGGGGGTTATCTCCAGTCGTTGGTCCAAAATCGAAATCTTATTGGGAAGTCACTAATCGTGTCATTTTTCCCCATCGTTTTGAACCAACCTTAGAAGCTAATATTGCTTTTGCTAAACGCGCATTAACCCTCATTAAACAAACAAACAATCACACCTATTTAATGCCTTTACGCGTTAAGCTTGAAAAATACTTACCTCCTTTATTAGACGTATTGTTATAACTTTACCTCTTGTAATGCATATAAAATACGTACCCAAGAACGTATCCCCTTGTGAAAAGAACGCAGATTATATTTTTCATTAGGGGAGTGAATACAATCATCCACATTTGCAAACCCAACCAAAAAAGATTCTATTCCAAATATTTTTTGCAAATCATTCACAACAGGAATAGCCCCACCACTACCAACAATGGCTGTTTCACAATTCCACTCATCTTTCAAAGCATTGCATACAGTTTCTAGGACAGGGCCATCTAAAGACACCATTCCTGCCCGAGAGGCTCCGTGTGATTCAAATTCCACTGTACTGTCTTTTGGGATAATGTTGCTGACAAAATCACGAAAATTCTTTCTAATTTTTATTGGATCTTGTTTTCCTACCAAACGAAAAGAAATCTTTGCTGTGGCTTTAGCAGGGATAACCGTTTTAAATCCCGCACCTTCATAGCCACCACTTATCCCATTGATTTCACAACTAGGGCGACACCATGTTTGCTCTATAGCATTAAACTGTTTTTCACCTGCAGGCTCTTTTAATCCTATAGGAGTCAAAAGGTTGTCATTCGTTTTCCCAATTTCTTGCCATTTGGTCCTAATATCAACGGGTATTTCTGGAACACCTTCATAAAAATCTGGCACTGTTACACGACCTTGATCATCTCTTAAAGAGGTAATGATCTCTGCTAATACTTGAATAGGGTTACGCGCGGCATTGCCATAGAGGCCTGAATGTAAATCACGATTAGCTGCATAAATGGTTACTTCTTCACCCACCAAACCTCTCACCATTGCGGTAATGGCTGGCACATCAGGTGTTGCCATATCCGTATCACAAATAAAAGCCATATCTGGATGAAGATTTGCTTTTTGTTCAGCAAGAAAACCTGGCAAATGCTCCCCGCCACTTTCTTCTTCACCTTCTAAAATCACGGTAATACGAACAGGAAACTGACCTGTTTGCTGGTATATTCTGCGACAAGCCTCAAGGAATGTTAAAATCTGTCCTTTATCGTCAGAAGAACCTCGGCCATGAATAATTTCACGACCTTCTGAATCTTTACGTAGACAAGGCTCAAATGGAGGTATCTTCCATAACTCAATTGGATCAACAGGCTGCACATCATAATGACCATAAAATAAAATATGTGGCGCATTTGTTGCTGAGAGCTCTTGTGCTAAGACAATAGGATGACCTTCTGTTTCACAAATTTTAGTTGTAAAATTAAAAGACTCTAAATAGTTTTTAAACCAATTCGCCGCATTTCGACACTCGTGAACATAAGCAGGATCAGCTGAAACACTGGGTATTCTTAGAATTTCAAATAATTTATCCAAAGATTGGGGTAGCCCTTGATCAACAACACTTAAAATTGTTTGCACAAATATTTCCTTTCCTTATCCACACAATCATTTTATCATCGTAGCTGTTTACTTAAAATATAAACTAATCTCTCTTATAGCTATCTTTATAATCAACATAATAATTAAATCGAAGAATTGTGCCTCCATAAAATGCCTATTAATAGCCTTAAACCCAGTAAAATTACGCTTAAAATCCTCGCTGTTGTTATTTTTAATTTGATTTGTTACATCAATGTTGGAATGCCTTTTGCGGTTATTCCTTTATTTGTTAATCAACAACTAGGCTATAACTCTGTCATTGCTGGGATGGCTGTTTCTATTGCATATATTGCAACTTTCCTTAGCAGACCAGGCGCAGGTAAATGGATTGATACCAAGGGTGCTAAAAGCTCTGTTGTGATAGGTCTTATTGTCAGTGCTTGTGGTGGATTATTTACACTTGGTTCTTCATTCTTCCTCAGTCAGCCATTAATCGCACTTTTAATTATTATACTAGGACGTTTTTGTATGGGCGCTTCTGAAAGTTGGGCATCCACAGGAACCAATCTTTGGAATATTAGTCGTGTCGGTGTTGAAAATGCTACTCAAGTCATTTCTTGGAATGGTGTCACTTCTTATGGTGGAATGGCAATCGGAGCACCTTTGGGAATTTTTCTTACAAAACTTCCTGGCTTTTGGGGAGGGCTAAATAGTATTGCAATTTTAACGACAGTTCTCGCCGCAGGAGGAGCATTACTAGCATTAACCTTTCAAAATATTCCCCCCAACCCATCAACCGCCCCGCGCCTTTCTTTTGCCAAAGTCTTTATGCGCGTTTTACCTACAGGTGCAGGTCTGGGACTAGGAACCATCGGCTTTGGCAGTATCCAAGCTTTTATGGCATTATATTTCGTTTATAATGGGTGGAATGGGTCTGCTTATGCTATTTCTCTTTTTGGAGGATGTTTTGTCCTTATCCGTTTTATCTTTAAAAGCTCTATTGATAAATTTGGAGGATATATTGTTTCTATTGTTTCTTTGAGCGTTGAAACGATTGGATTATGCTTAATTGCATTTAGTCATTCTGTTGTGGGCACCTATATCGGTGCAGGCCTAACTGGATGTGGATTTTCTTTGATTTTTCCTGCTTTAGGAATTATTGCTATTTCTACCGTAGGTGCAGAAAATCGCGGTTCGGCACTTGCCTGTTTTGGACTTTTTCTTGATATAGCCCTTTTTATAGCCGGACCATTATTAGGGTTTATTCACCTACATTGGGGTTATTATTGGTTATTTCTTAGCGCAGCTGTCTTTACCCTTACAGGAACTATTTTAACCTATATTTTGCACTATCAATCAAAATATCGTAACCTTCCCCAATCTTATTAAAACAAATATTAAAAAGTTAAAATTAATGTCTACATATACGCATTCTATTACTGTTTTTTGTGGTTCCCATCTAGGGAATCATCCTGCTTATGAACAAGCGGGGAAGGATCTTGGTATTGGGCTAGTACATAATAATTTCCGCCTCGTTTTTGGAGGAGGAAATGTTGGTATTATGGGTACAGTTTCTAATACGGTATTAGATTTGAATGGTGCTGTAAAAGGGATTATTCCAAAATTCTTACAAAAAAAAGAAGGACAACATTCTCGCGTTAAAGATCTTGTTATTACCGAAGACATGCATCAACGTAAAGAAATCCTATATAATGAAGCTGATGCTTTTTTGTGTTTACCTGGAGGTATTGGAACTTTTGATGAATTCTTTGAAATTTTAACGTGGAAACAGCTTCATCTTCATACAAAACCAATTATTATTATAAACATCCAAAACTGGGCAGAAGCGGTTTGTAATCAACTTAAAACTATTGTTGATGAAGGGTTTGCCGACCCCTCTATGCTAGAGCTATTCGAAGTTATTGACGATATTCCAACAACATTAAATCGTTTGACCGAACTATTTGCAAAATAAACTCTCTGAGTAAATAATCGATTGAGAATTCTATCAATTTTAATTATCACTATTTAACGACAGAATTCTCAATCATCTTTTAAAATAAAACAATAAATGCCTATATTCTAAAAATATTAAACACTTTCAAACATATTTTTTTGGTGAACAAAGTTATTTAATTGCCTATAAGCAAGTCCAGCATCCACCCCTAATTTAATTAATCCAGAAATCTGTGCTGGATTGACAAGTAAACTCTTAGCCATCTGAGATATTTTTAAATTACCGTCATGAGATAAAGCCAAACAAGCTAACGGAGGCAAATCCCTTGCCGCAGAATCACAAACAACTCTTAAAACTGCAAAGGGGATTTTATGATCTTCACAATATTGCGCAACAATACCACTTTCCATATCTAGAGCCACACAACCTGTCTGCACAAAAAGCTTTTGCTTTTCAGCAGATGCCGTAATAATCTCATCGCTGTGCAATAAAGCGCCAACTTTAATTCGGGATTTTTCGGCACCTAGCTTTAACCGTAAAGCAGGATCCGAAACATAATCTTTACCCCTTACGTGAATAACATTAGGAAGTAAAATCGTTCCAGCTTTAATTAACGGATCTAATCCTGCTGCGAAACCAAAAGACACAATCGAGGTAACTTTTGCTGCAATCAAACGCTTTAATGCAGATTTTGCACCTTCTTTGGTTGCACCACTTGCTTCAATAGCTGCTGGATATAAATGACGAGCTAACTTCGCCTCTGATTGCATTCCAACCAAAACACCAATACGTTGCATTAGAAACCAACCTCGACTTTACCAGTATTACTAGATTGTAGATTACGAAAACGAGATAACGCAAATAAAGGAAAAAATTGACGATATCCATGATAACGTAGGTAAAAGACCCTTGGGAAACCAATCGCATTATATGGTTTTTCATCCCATTGCCCATCTTCCTCTTGGTTTTCCATCAACCATTGAATACCTTTTTGTACTGCTGGATGGTTATGTTGACCTGCTGCCATTAATCCAAGCAAAGCCCAAGCCGTTTGAGAAGGAAGGCTGGTATGATATTGTCCCGGAGTACCACCTTCATAGGATTCTTCACCTTCACCCCAACCACCATCAGGACGTTGAACACAAAGCAACCAATCAACAGCTTTCTTTACCGCGGGATCTTGATTAGAAATACCGACCGCATTGAAAGCACATAATGCGGACCAGGTTCCATAAATATAATTCGTTCCCCAACGACCAAACCACGCACCAAAACTCTCTTGTTCAGCACGTAAAAAATTCATTCCCCGATCAATGACTGCCTTATCCTCTGGATGTCCCAATTGCGCAAGAAAAGAAATACAACGTGCTGCAACATCCACTGTTGGTGGGTCAAGCAATGCACCATGATCTGAGAATGGTATATGATTCAACAGCATTTTATCATTATCAATATCAAATGCACCCCAGCCACCATTAGAGCTTTGCATTCCAATAATCCAATGACGCGCACGTTCAATTGATTCTTGATGCTCTGGTTTTCCTTCTCGATGTAATAACATCCCAACAACAGCAGTATCATCAACGTCCGGATAATAATCGTTATTATATTGGAATGCCCATCCACCAGGGGCAACATCTGGACAATTAATTGCCCAATCGCCCTTTACATCCAAAATCTGACGCTCTTTTAACCACTTAGATGCCTTGGCAAGCTTATCCATTGTTTTTTCACGATCTTCTGCACGAATACCAGAAGCCGTTTCCATCATGGCATGCCCTGTCAATGCTGTATCCCAAATTGGAGAAACACAAGGTTGGCAATATGCCTCATCATCCTTGACAACCATCAGTTTTTTTACTGATTTCCAGGCAATTACTGCGCGAGGATCATCATCACGCATACCCATACAACGAAATGCCATCACAGAATTCGCCATTGCTGGATAAATCGCACCCAATCCATCCTCGCCGTTCAAACGTTTTTCAATAAATTCTACTGTTTTCTTTTGTGCATGTTTACGTAAAAAACTAGGAAATAGTTTTTCCATAGGACGAACAACTTTATCAAGATATTTAAATAAATATCCCCATTGAGAACGAAATGGACCTTTAATCCATTCTTTAATTTGATCAGGTGGTGTTATAAAAAGTTCTTGAACATGAATATTATAACGATTAACAGCTCTACCCTTCAAAGAAACCAACAAAACCAATGGTGCAATCACTGCTCTGGACCAGTAAGACATATTCCAGACTGAGAATAAAGCCCATTTTGGCATTAACATCAATTCAACAGGCATTGCAGGGGTTGCATACCAAGGGACTTCACCAAACAAGGCTAACTGAGTACGTGTAAAAACATTTGCCGTTTCCGCGCCACCATGAGCCAAAATTGCCGTTCTGGCACGTATCATATGCGGTGCATCAACATCATCGCCAATCGCTTTTAATGCAAAATATGCTTTGACAGAGGCTGAAATATCGAATTTACCACCATAATAAAGTGGCCATCCGCCATGATCCCCTTGAATTCGACGTAAATATACACCGATTTTTTCTTGTAATTCTGTATCAATACGATCAAGAAAATGTTCTAATAATACATATTCTGCAGGAATTGTTGCGTCAGCTTCTAATTCAAAAACCCAATGTCCATCCTCGTTTTGACGATTTGCTAAGATATTTTGTGCCTGCAAAATAGCACGATCCAATGCTTCGTCTTTTATTGGCTTTTCTAAAGAGTCAACATGATTCAGCATAGTCAAATATTTCCTTTTTATTGATTCAATACAAAGTGTTGAAAGCGAATGAACATCTTTCAACAATTATAATCATATATATTCTTAAACGATTTTAGAAGAAAAAACTGCTTCAGCAGCCCCAAACCCAGAACGAATAGCCCCCTCAATTGTTGCAGGAAGCCCCGTTGCAACCCAATCACCCGCCAAAAAAAGATTTTGATATGGTGTGTAACAAGAAGGCCTACGATGATTTTGCTCAACTGTAGCAACAAAGCTTGCCCTTTTTTCCCATAATAAACGATGATTAGGAATGGCTTGAGGTAAAGGTGTTTCTATAACAGGAGATAAAACCTCACAAACTTCTTGCCAAATTAACGAGGCAAGATTTTCATGCTGACATCCTGTAAAACGATTAGCCGCACTGACCGTAATTGAAATGACACCAGGCCTTACAAAAATCCATTCACTTATACCACCAATGACACCCACAAATTTAGCTTTATCTATACTACCTTTAATCCGCAAATTTGGATCTACTGCGTAATGTAGATTTAATATACTTTCAAATTGATTAGGAACTTTAACCTTAGGACAAACAGCACCAAGTATTTGCTCTGCGACATGCGCACTTAATGCTAGGATAACAGTATCTTCTGGGCCCACATCTATTTTATTATTATTCATAATAAAATAATCAATCTTACCGTCTTGGACATGTAACTCTGAAAGCCTTGATTTAGTATTAATTATACCACCTTGCAAAGCAATCAAAGATACTGCTGGCTGCACGAAACTTTCAGAAAGGCCTATTTTAGGAAAATAAGGAATACATCCCTTCCCACCTTTCATCAAAGACTGACGCACCACAGAGCCCATTAATAAAGCACTGCCAGCATCACAAGACGTATTTAATGCAGAAACTGCAAAAGGTTGTAATAACCGACGTGATAGCTGTCCATTTACCAAACAATCAGCAACAGTTTTTTGAGTATCTGCTTTTAATAATTTCCATAACGCCAACAATTCTGGAAATTTAAAATCTGGCACGCGATGTTTGGCAAAAAATAACCACCAAGGAAAACGACCTTTTGATAATAATAAATCCCAACGTTTTCCTTCTTCTAAATCAACGAAAGGAAATAAAGGATACCCAGATCCAGTCAAACTATTGGTTGCGTCAATTAAATTCAAATATTTAAAAACAGCGTCATTGCCTGATAAAATCAGATGATTACCATTATCGATCGTACGATCTAGATTAGCATCATAAAAAGAACGTGCTCTGCCCCCCAAAGACGGACTGCTTTCATATAGAATAACCTGAGCATCAGATCTTTGAGATAAAGAAACCGCAGCTGCCAGCCCTGCTAACCCGCCACCAATAATATGAATATGTTTTTTTGCCATCCCAAAAATCTATCTCTTCAAACCAATATAACTCATGATTACTCCAATTCCTGCAACTCCGATTTTTTCAATCAAAGACAAAGAGACTCTCTTAAAGGGTGGTTTCCACCCAACTTTTTTTTGCTTAGCCAGTAAAAATTTATACGTAATTGCCATAATTTTGGCTGGACGTAAGGCCGTTGGACTACATTGTGCCATAAACTCACGTGATAACCTAAAATGATCCAAAGCTCTATACGCCAAAATATGACATACATGATCAACATAAACGCTGTTAACACATTCTTTGGGTGTTAAAGGAAGGTGAAAGCGTTCCAACAACTCTTTTGGTAAATATAAACGGCCACGCTCTGCATCTTCTTGTATATCACGCAAAATATTCGTGATTTGCAAAGCTCTGCCTAAATGATACGCTACTTTTTGGGCAGCATCAGAGCTATCACCAAAAATACGTACAGCCAGACGACCCACAGCAGAAGCAACACGATCGCAATAAAGATCGAAAGTCTGTTCATCTGGGGCAACAATAGGATGTTCAACATCCATCTCCATACCATTAATGATATCGATAAAATCCTGTTGCTTTAAATTAAAACGCTGAATCGTTGCTAATAATACTCGTTCAACTGCATCTGTAGCTTGTCCTGCGTATAAACCATCAAGCCTGTCACGCCATTCTTGTAACAAACGATGTTTTGTTGGGACATCTCCGTCTTCATCTGCAATATCATCAACAATACGACAAAAACTATAAAGCGCATACATTCCATAACGACGCTCTGGGGGTAATATTTGCATCCCCGTAGCAAAAGAGGTCTTGGATTTGCGAACAACCTTTTCTACCTCAGTCAAATCAAGTGCGCTGCACCCCATTATCTGTGCTGCTTCAGCTAACGGCTTAGGCATAATTTGATCAGACCTTTCTTTAATGACAATAAAACTCAGTGCACAACTGTCAATTTTGAAAAAACATACAGCTTTAAGCTATATATCCTTTTCTTTTAATTGGATACAAACAAATATCATCTATCTCATCACATATTTTTACATAAAATAACGAAATGACTTTAAAACAGAATATAAAACATTTTTTTTGCTTAATTTAACATCAGCCGCCAAAGGATCTTCATTCCGTAATCTTTGTGCCAAAAATTTGGCTAAATATACGATGACTGCTGCTTCTAGACGCAAGCGTCGATCTTGTGTTAATCGTGGCAAAAACTCAGCCTCTCTATTAAGCACATCAACATGATCTAATAAAACGTGAAATACTTTTCTCAAAGAAAAACTCATTTGAGGGGCAAGCAAATCCTCTACCTTAACATTATATTTTTTCATTAACTCAAGAGGTATATAACAGCGATCTAATTTAATTAAATCTGTCTTGCAATCTTGCAAATGGTTTAAAATTTGTAATGAAGTACATAATGCATCAGAAGCAGGAAAGGTATCTGGTCCCTCTTTATGTAAATGAAGTAAAAAACGCCCCACAGGATTAGCAGAATAGCAACAATACTGCATCAATTCATCCATAGTTTCATAACGATTTTTTACCGCATCTTGACGAAAAGCAATCAGCAGATCGGTTGCTGTATCAACAGGAACGCCCGTTTCAATAAAACTGTTATACAAATATCGAGCCGTTAAAACATCAGCACGATCAGGCGCAGGGACATCCTTACATACAACAGTTTCCATCGCATTTAAACGGTTAATTTTTTCCTCAGAAGACAACGTTTCTGCATCAGCAATATCATCTATAACCCTGGCAAAATCATAATATGCTTGCACATGGGGCCTTAGTTGACGGCTAATTAACAGTGAGCCAACAGGAAAATTTTCATCTTTGGCCGCTTTTCCAGAGGAAACATCCTTATCCCCCCAAAGAGAAGAATCATATAAATACGATTTACTTTGCTTGGCAGCCGTCATGAATTATCCTTTTGCTCTATAGTTTGATTATTGTGTTCAGAGCTTACCATATTTTCTAATTCGATTTGTAATTCTTTTTTATCCCCCCCAATCGCAGGGGTAACATAAGCCCGTCCCTTCCACATCATTCCTTTGCCAAGGTAATAATTTAACGCAGACCCAATCGTTGCCAGTAAATAAAATAAAGCCACAATTGGCAGTGCAATCATCCATAAAAAGGATAGGTTGAATCTCGATAAAGTTGGAATAAAAGAGCAAATCGAAATAACATATGTAACAATTGCAAATTTTTGAGCTGTTCCATGGGCTATTAATATTTGTATAAAAGGAACAAACCACATCAATGACATTAAAATAACTGTCACTAATAGCATAGCAAAAGAATAGCGCAACTGCACATAAGCTGTGCGTGTAATCATATTCCAAATATCACTTAATTTGTCATAAGGTCTTAATGAGCGAGCCAAACTGCTATGCCCTAGGTAAATATTACCACCGTTCCTTTTAACTAAAAAAGCCAAAGTAACATCATCAATCAAAGCATTTTTTAATGCTGCAACACCACCAATTTTAGTTAACATACGGCTACGAAGTAAAACCGTTCCCCCCGCACCCGCAGCGACAGGAGAACTCTTTTTATTCACCTTGGAAAAAGGATAAAGCATACAAAAAAAATAAACAAAAGCTGGGATAAGCGCTTTTTCATAGAGATTCTTACATCTTAATTTAACCATCTCAGAGACTTGATCTAATTGATCCTTTAACGCCTTACAAGCTAAGGTCGTTAAATGAGATGGCTCATGTTCTATATCTGCATCCGTAAAAAAGAAAAAAGCATTTTCCGTTGTGTATTTTTTTTTTATATAATCAACCCCAGTGGATAATGCCCATAATTTTCCACTCCATCCTTCGGGACGTTCGGTTGTTTCAATAACGTCCAAACGGTTTTGAAAAGATGCTGGTAAATTTTGTTTATAATTTTTAACAATATCGCCTGTATGATCAACACTAGCATCATCTACAACGAGAACCTTATAGTCACCAACATAATCTTGATGGAGCAAAGAGTTCGTAACACATTCTATAGTCTCAGCCTCATCTCGGGCGGGAATAACCACATAAATATCAGGCCATTTTTCAGGCATTGTCTCTAAAGTTGATTGAGGAAAAGAGTGTAAAATAGGTCCTCTTCCCCAAAAACGTCCATGCAAAAAAAATAAATAAATCCAAATCACAAAAGAGCAAATAGCAATAATAGTCATAATTTTAAAATTCTCTAATTAGTAAATTAACTCGTAAACCCTTTATATATAAATAACAAACTCATGCACTAGCTTACATATCTTTGCTGGCGAAACCAATCAACCGCATCTTTTATTGCCTCATGTGCAGGTCTATGCGTATATCCCAATTCTTTTTCTGCCTTTGCAGAAGAAAAAAACATTTTCTTATATGACATTAATAACATCTCACGCGTAACGCGCGGTTGAATGTTGAATTGATTAGCCATCCATTCAGAAACCACTGCCACGGGCCATATAACTTTTTGATTTAACCTTACCAAAGGAGGCCTGACATTCGCAATCTTGGAGGTCATCGCAAATAAATCTCGAAGAGACATATTTTCACCTCCAAGAATATACTTTTCACCAATGATACCTTTTTCAAGAGCTAATAAATGCCCCTGAGCAACATCATCAACATGCACTATATTCAACCCTGTATCAACATAAGCTGGCATTTTTCCCTTGATACAATCAAGTATCATTTGACCAGTTGGTGTTGGTTTAATATCTCTGGGACCAATTGGTGTTGACGGATTAACAATAACCGCTGGCAATTTATTTTCTTTAATTAATTTTAATACCGCTTGTTCTGCTTCATATTTTGATTGTTTGTAAACACCAATAATTTTATGTACAGGTGTTGTCTCGTCTGCAATACTGCCGTCGCCCACCAATCCCAACGCTGCAACAGAAGAGCAATATACGATCTTCTCAACACCTGCCTGTTGTGCGGCCAACATTAAACGGCGTGTTCCCTCAACATTAATTTCCATCATGCGCTTGGGATCAGGAACCCACAGACGATAATCTGCCGCCACATGAAACAGATATTTGCATCCACGTAAAGATTGCGTAAAAGCTTCAGGGTTCAATAAATCCCCCTCAACAATTTCTGCGTCCAAGCCCTGTAAATTTGATTTATTACTGCTGGGACGTGCCAGGACTTTCAAACGATGTCCATTCTCAATCAGTTTACGTGCAACTGCTGAACCAACAAACCCTGTAACCCCAGTGATAAAAGTTGAGGTAGTCATAAAGCCCCCGATCAAAATTATAAAAATTTCACATAGAACGTTGAATCTGTTATTCAAACATAATAGTAATGGCTTTTATATCATTACTATGCATTCCAATAAATCAGATAATAACTTCTCTTTTACAAAGATACACGGTCTATTTTGAAAAAAATTTCAATTATTCTATTCTTTTTGGGGCTCAGCCTCATTATTGCTGGTGCAGCTTGGATAGGTGCAGACAGTATCTTTAAGTCCGTCTTTTCCATAGGTGTTGGAAAGCTCTTAATCCTGTCTTTATGGCAATTAATGATTATTGTAGTCCTGGGTTGGGCATGGCACTGTATTTGTCCACAATTAGGGTTGGTCAGATTATTTTGGGCAAGAACTCTAAGGGAATCTGCAGCAACATGCTTACCATTTTCACAAATTGGTGGCATTGTCCTCGGAGTACGTGCTGTTTGTTTTAAAGGATATAAATATATTAAAAACCCTTCTGATTTATCAGTTTCCCAAGGGATAAGCTCTAATATTGTTGATATTACAACCGAAACGCTGGGACAGGTTTTATTTATTATTATTGGAATTATTACCCTACTTATCGGCGGGTATCATACTCATTTACCTGACTTCCCTTTGTTCGGTATTCATGTAAACTTAAAATGGTTTATTATTCTTAGTATCCTTTTATTAATATTAGGACTGATTCCTTTCATTTGGACACAAAGGCAAGGAAGTCTCTTATTTCGAAAAATCTTCAACTCACTCAGCTCTAATATCGCCCAACAATGGAATGGTAAAATCGCATCCAGTGCGGAATCGTTACAAGAACCACTAGATCAAATTTGGGCTAATCCCACACGAATCATCTATAGCTGTTTTATTCATTTTGCTGGTTGGATGGGTAGCGGTATCGGAACTTGGATATGTTACCACTTTCTGGGTGCTGATATTAACTTAATGGAAGCCATTACCATTGAAGCTTTGGTCTGTGTTGTTTTAACAATAGGATTTATTGTTCCCGCCAGTGTTGGTATCCAAGAAGGCGCCTATGTTCTTATTGGTGCCATTTTTGGAATTGATCCTTCATTATCTTTTGGCCTATCCATATTACGCCGAGCAAGAGATTTAATTATCGGTATTCCAGCTTTGCTTTTGTGGCAATTCAGCGAGATTCAATATTTACGAAAAAATCCTGACAAAAATAAAAAACTTGATGTAACGTCAACTTAGCCTCTTCGTTCTTTTTAACCTTTTTATATCGATTACTCATCATGACATCTTCAATATTCCATCGTGTTACTGTTATTGGACCAGGGCTCATTGGCTCTTCTATTTTAAGACGTATCCAAAAAGATCGTTCTCTTGCGACTTATACAGTGGCTTATGATAATAACCCAGATGTTTGTAATCGCGTAAAAGAGTTACAAATCGCCGATGAAGTTTGTTCTGATCCTGAAACTGCGGTTAAAGATGCTGATTGTGTGATTTTAGCCGTCCCTGTAGGTGTTATGGGAGAAGTGACCAAGCAAATTGCACCTTATTTACAAAAAGGGGCTATCCTAACCGATACAGGCTCTACCAAAGCATCTGTGATTGCTGCTATTGAACCGCATTTGCCTCCTGATGTTGTTTTTGTTCCAACGCATCCTATGGCAGGAACCGAATTTTCTGGTCCTGATGCTGGATTCGAAAGCTTGTTTGAGAATCGTTGGTGCCTTATCACTCCTACTCCAAACACAACCCAAGAGGCGATCGATAAAATTACCGAATTTTGGCAAAAAATGGGTTCTAATACCCGCATCCTGGACATTAAACATCATGATAAAGTCTGCGCCATTGTCAGCCATTTACCTCACCTTATTGCTTTTACAATTTGTAACACTGCCGATAGCCTAGAAGAGGAAACAAGGTCTGAAGTCCTTGACTATGCAGCTTCTGGATTTCGGGATTTTACACGCGTCGCATCCTCGGACCCAACCATGTGGCGTGATGTATTCATTAATAATCGTGAAGCCATTTTAGAAATGCTAGCACGCTTTACCGAAGACGCTCAAGCTATGGCCAAAGCAATCAGATGGAAAGATGAAGAGTATATCACTGAAACTATTCAAAAAGGGCGGCGTATCCGTAAATCCTTGATTGATAACAAACAAGTGCAATAATAAATAGAATAATAAACTAGCCATTGAGGCTATTTGTCCTGTACTTTGATGTTATAATAATTCAGTGTTTAAACTCGCAAAGTTATCGTAATGACAAAGACTATACTCATTTCAGAGCCATTAACTGTCAAACAACTGATTAACAGTTTTGACTGGAATAACACTTCTTTGGGTGATCCAGATTCTTGGTCACCAAACTTGCAAGCCTTATTATCCTTGATTTTAAATACATCCTTACCAATGGTCATTTATTGGGGAAAGCAAAATATTGCTTTATATAATGATGCCTATGCAAAACTGATTGGCGTCAAACACCCTGCTTTACTTGGAAGACCATTAATTCAAATGTGGCCTGAACGTAAAGCACATTTCAATCAAATTGTTAGTGCTATTTATCAAAAAGAAACCATTCGTTACACTACGGATTATCAAATTCCAGGAACACAAAACCCTAATTCTATACAAACACAAATCGAAGTAGCATTTAGCCCTATTCTGGATAAAAATAACCAAGTGCAGGGAATGTTAAGTATAATCACACAGACACATGAAGCAAATCTTTCCCCTGCACAAACAATAGAACAACTTATTGGGGGATTAGCCCATGATTTTAATACATTACTGGCTGGAATTATTGGTAATCTAGAGCTTATGCAAATGCGCATCAAGCAAAATAAACTTGATATGTTACCCCGTTACATTGAAGCCGCACAAAAAGCCACAACACAAGCTACAGATATTACACATCAGCTCCTTTCTTTTTCCAGAAGGCAAACGCTTGTCCCACATGTCATTGATCCAAACCACACAATACAGGCTTTACTCGACAGTTTTAATAATCTTATTAAAGAAGATAATATTAAACAAACAAGCAATATACAAATACAACTTGAACCCGAAATTTGGTCTATATTCTGTGATCCAGAACATTTAAAAAATGCTATTTTACATATTTTTAAAAATTCCTGCGAAGCTATTCACGCTTCAAATGGAACAATTTTAATTAAAACACAAAATATAACAATTACGTCTGCTCATCATTTGCGTAAATTTATTAAGCCTAATGATTATATTGTTATTACTATTCAAGATAATGGTACAGGGATGTCCCCTGATATGATCAGCAGAGCCACTGATCCATTCTTTACAACAAAACCCTTGGGAAAACGTGCTGGACTTGGATTATCTATGGCTTATGGTTTTACAAAACAATCCAGTGGACATTTAACCATTGATTCCGACCCAAAAACAGGAACAATTGTCAGCCTGTTTTTGCCGCGTTATTACCGCCCTTTAATTATTCAAAAACTCTATAATAACCCTGCAAAAACCAATACTCTTAAAACATTATTAATTTCACAAGATAATCATTTATGTATGTTGCTAAGTGAAAACCTAGAAAATCTAGGCTATTCAATGACAATCGCACAAACTGAAAAAGAAACTTTTACTTTATTAAAAAGCTGCAATAATTTTTGTTTTATTGCTGTTGATACACGCTTGCTATCTGACGCACAAACAAATTTCTTGTCCGCTATTAATGAAAATTATCCCGATCTTCCTATTTTATTTATTACAGGATATGAGGAAACACCAATTATGTTAAAATCATTTATTAAAGAACAAAGTTTTGTTATTCGCAAACCAATAACCCATACAATGATTGCGGATTCTATTAAAGCAATCGAGGATTCCAAACAGGCGAATGCAAAAAGAGAGGAGTAGCCCCTCTCTTTTTTAATCTGGTTAATTAATTGATATCAATAACACGAATAAGATTTGTACTGCCAGCTTGACCAAAAGGCATACCAGCAATCACAACCATATGATCACCTTTTTTCACCACTTGGTAACTTTCAACAATACGAGAAGCTTCTGATACCATATCTTCAACACTACAAGCTGGATTATCAACTGTAATAGAATGATATGGATGCACACCCCAAACCAAAGCGAGCTTTCTTGCTGAATCCATTGTAGGTGTTACGCCGAAAATTACTGAATTAGGACGTTCTCTTGACATACGTTGAGCTGTTTTTCCTCTTCTTGTAAAAGCAACAACAGCAGGTGTTTCCAAAGTATTACAAATAGTTTGAGCAGCAGCCACAATCGCATCAGCAACATTATGACGAGGCTGTTCACGAGTTGCTTCCATTAATTTACGCCACTCTTCGTCTTTTTCAACACGAGAAATAATACGATCCATAATAGCAACAGCTTCTTTTGGGTATTGACCAGCAGCACTTTCTGCAGAAAGCATCACAGCGTCCGCCCCTTCAAATACAGCTGTTGCAATATCAGAAGCCTCAGCACGTGTTGGTGTAGGAGAACTAATCATACTTTCCAACATTTGCGTTGCAACAATAACCGGTTTACCCAAACTACGTGCTTTACGAATAATTTTAATTTGAGCCAATGGCACTTCTTCAGGAGGCATTTCAACCCCAAGATCACCACGAGCAACCATCACACCATCAGTTAATTCTAAAATCGCATCGATATTTTGCATTGCTTGTGGTTTTTCCATTTTGGTCACAATCCACGCACGACCATTGGAAATATCTTTGGCTTCTTGAACATCTTCTGGACGTTGAACAAAAGAAAGTCCAATGAAATCAACCCCTAATTCCAATGCAAATTTAAGATCTTTATGATCTTTTTCAGTTAATGCAGGAATTGGTAAAATCATATCAGGAACATTAACCCCTTTATGATTAGATAAAGGACCACCAACGAGAACTTCTGTTTCTAGGAAATCTTTACCAACTTTACGAACGATCAAACATAGCTTACCATCATCAAGTAATAAACGACATCCAGGCTCTGCGCTATTGATAATTTCTGGATGAGGTAAACAAACGCGCTCTTCATTTCCCAAGGTTTTATCTAAATCCAAACGGAATGTTGCGCCAGTTTTAAGGATAACTTTACCTTCTTTGAAATCACCAACGCGTAATTTTGGTCCTTGAATATCAGCAAGAACACCGATAACTTTGCCTGTCTCTTTTTCAAGTTCACGAATAATATGATAACGTGCAGCTTGTTCCTCATGAGAACCATGAGAAAAATTCAGGCGAAAAACATCCACACCAGCGATAAATAAAGTCTTGATCATTTCTTTTGTTGAAGATGCTGGTCCCAAAGTAGAAACAATCTTTGTACGACGACTTCTTAATAAATTAATTTTATCAGCCATGTATCTAATTCCTTATATATTCTAAATTAATGAATCATAGTTATTTTGTTTTTATAACAATAAACATAGATAAAAATTGATTCTCAAATAACTTAATGTGCTTCAATCACTTCTTGAGGTGTAATTCCCCAAAAACTATCTCGTGGTATCCAACCATTATATCCTTTAATGGCAACATTGCACCACTGTGAACCTGATGGACATGATTTAATATTACCAACAACCCCTGGCTTTAAAACAGCTACAGGTGCTGCTGTATCTTTGGGTTCAGCTCTGACAATAATACTGTTTTTACCTGGCTGTATCGATTGAGCATCGGCAATATATCCAACAATACGACTGTCCATGTGTTCACTTTTCTTTTTATCTTTATCCTTGTCCTTGTTTTGGTCAGGAACTTCCTGACCAACAGAAAGGGGCTCTCCTAAAATAATAAAAGAACGGCCTCCAGATAAAATAGCTTGCTGAATCCAGCCTTTCTGACCATCAGCATCTTCAACTAAACGCCAGATATCAAACTCTCTTGTGACTTTAACTGGCATATTGCGACGATGATACGTCCAAATAATTGGGTAACGTGATCCTGGCCCTGCTCGCATATTGACTTCATCTGCGCGTAGAGACAAAAAATAAGGTATGGGTTTTCCAGAAACAGCACCTTTTTCAGCAGCATCCCCCGCAGAAGGAAGAATTTGCCCATTACCACTTACCGCAGGTAAATTACCATTTTGTGGTGTTACAGCCTGAGATGATGCAGGGGCTGCAGGTATATATTGTTTTTCTTGTTGGGTTTGTGCATGTCCAGAAAAAGGAAAAGTCAAACCTCCAGCTAATAAAGCCAGTACAAAAGCTGCACCAGTTTTATATTGGGTCACAATTTTAGGTATAGAGTATTTAGAAAAACAATATTTCATACGATCCTATCTTTCACAGATATAAATTTTTTTATTTCGAAAAGTGAATAAATAATTTTATAGGCCTCTTTACTAATAATATAAAAATGATCTAATGTTAATATTACATCTTAAGATTATTTATATACACATTCCATTATCCTAGAGATCGATTTTTGTAAAAAGATTATAAATCGTATCATTTTCACCAGAATTACTATAACACTTTTGGTATATATTACTATATCATCCTTTTGATAAAATATATGCTATACCATCATACATATTCATTTTATTATAATCGCCACCTTAAAAGATATAACTTTACGCTCAAGGAATACTCAATGTTTTTTTCATTTTTAAAAAAATGGAAGCTTATTTTTATACTCGCTTTTCTAGGTGGACTTTATATTGCATATCCTTATATGACATTGTGGTCTATTACCAAAGCCATTGAAACGCATGATACAAAAAAATTATTAACCTATTTAGATTGGCACTCGATCAAAAACAACCTACAAATTGACCTTGCCAAAGCAATTCAAAACATCCCTTCTTCAGAGGACGATTTGCCAGATTTTGGAAATTCTTTTGCGGTCACAGCGGTTTCCAACGCTGTTGATCACAATTTGACCCCTGATAATTTAACCAAATTTATTAATCGAATCAAACAAGATGCATCTCGACAAAATATATCAACGGCTCGAGCATTATTACAATCTTTTATGGCAACTCAAATCCGTTTTTTATCCCCAACGTCATTGCGTGCAGTGATCGTAATTCCAGGAGAAGCAAAGGATGACCCAATTCAAATGACATTACGCCTTGAAGATTGGAAGTGGAAAGTAACCTCCTTTAGATTTTCAGAACAGCGTACTTTCCAACTTTTTAAACAATCAGATCAATAAAACAAAGTTATCCTAAGTCAAATCTTCTTCTAAAACAGTCAGAGAGATCGCATAAGAAACTTCGCCTTCATCTTCATCACGGTAAATCGTACCAATTGACTCTAAGGCTTTGCTATTTTGAATACATAATTCGACAGGTTGCCCAACACGTTTGGGCAAAACTACTTTCAAACAATTACTTCCTAATTTTTTTTGTAAATAACTTTCTAAGGTTTCAGCTTCTTTTGGTTGTATAGGCATCCCTATTTTACTCCTCTAATTTAGCAACAAGAAAAATGGCTTAGATTAAAAACAATCTTTTGCTAAGTTTATACCATTATTCTGCCATTTTTTAATCCAACAATTTAAATAATTTTATTATTCATGTGATTATATTGAAAAGCTTATGAAAAAACCATTATTTCACTTCGTTCGATCCATAATAATTTTGTTTCCTATAATATTCTTAATAGTTGTACTCACACATACACATTACTATACTAATCAAAATAAAAATTTTGCTGCTCATTTCTCTACTAAACAATATCAGCAAAAGCAAACTTTATCCTATAATCAACCTTACAAAACGGTAGATCAACAAACTCCACAATTAATCGCAAAGCAAATTACAAATTATTACGAGTGGAAAAACATTATTCATGAAATTTACAAAGGTAACAAAGAATGGGCTAATTTAATTCCCAATATTCTTCCTCATACCCCTACCAGACTGAAAACACAGCTAAATCATGCAATAGCACATGCGTTATTCATCAATCCTAGTATTATCTTACAAAATTTATCCTTAACTGATTCAACATTAAACAATATCGATATGATTTGTAAGGCGCCTAGCCTTGATAAAAATGAAAAACTCCATTTAGCGACTATTCTGAAATCAGTACATAATCCATCTTTTATTTATCAACAACAAAGCTGCTTACATACATTATTAGGCACCATAAAACATAAACAACCAAACTTATCTTGAATGAATTAGTTACCTTGTAGATCAATACTCTGAGAAGAATCTACTACAACCAGCTTGTCCCCTGCTAGTGGAGTTGATTGTCGTTGTCTTAACAAAACTGAGCTAAAACGCTTATCTTTGTGTGCTGCTTGATTATATAGCACGTCAATGATACCATTCTGATCAATAAATTCATTCATTTTGGTAGCAACTCTTATACAACCCTCGGACGCAGGATGCCCCAGACGTTGCTCTAAATAATCAGGATCTGTTGCATGCATTTCTAAACGAATTTGTCCTTTTTCTCTGTTTGGCAACCAACCTTTCTCTGCCCACTGCCATCCAAAATCCCAAACTCGCATTCCTTTGATACCATTACCACGAATACCATTTTTATTCTTGGTGCCCAAAGCACGATAACCAATACGCTCAATTGTATTATAAAATACACCCGTTGGTGTAATATAATAAAGCTTGCGCCCAGTATTACCCGTAGAAACCTTTCCTCCACCCAAAGCTTTCCATTCCCCCTGCCCTTTAGGCAAAGCCAAGACAAAACACAACTCTTGCACTTTGGGATTACGATCAACAACAATCAACAACTGAGCTCTTTTGACGGGAGGGCCTTTACGCTCCATTTCTTCTTTGGCAAGAGCGACCCATTTTTTATTACGCTGAGCAGAATAAATAATAGCATTCGGCACTGATTTTTTAAGCTGTGCTGTAATTTTTTCTGCCTCTTGATAGGCTTGTTCTTCAGTTAAAGAAGGTAAAGGAGGCAAGCCATGCAATTCATGATCCTTCTTAAATAAAGAAATATTTGGATCAGCATATTCATAAAAATGAACATAAGAACGATTGGCTTGCGGATCAGGAATAGAACTTTGAGGCAAACTATCTTCCAGACCTTTAATATCGTCTCTGATATCAAAAGAAGCAGGGACTGCATGCGTTTGTATTTGTGCCAAGATGGCTAATCCACCAATCATACTGACAGCAATAACACTATGCTTCATCCCTGCTTCTCCTTAAATCTATTCGGTCAAACTTTAAAAAATGTAGCTTAATAGAATGTAAAAGCAAAGAAAACAATATTCTATAAGATTACATGTGAATTGATCTTTTCTGTGTTCCCAAAGCCGCTTCTTTGATCGATTCTGTCAATGTCGGATGCGCGTGACAAGTTAACGCAATATCTTCCGCAGAAGCCCCAAAATTCATTGCCAATACAATCTCAGCAATTAATTCACTGCAATGAGGACCAATAAGATGCGCACCTAATACTTTGTTTGTACGTTTATCAGCCAAAATTTTAACAAAGCCCTCAGTTTGATTCATCGCTCTGGCACGGCCATTGGCACTAAATGGAAATTTACCAACACTATATTCAACAGATTCCGCTTTTAATACTTCCTCGGTTTTCCCGACCATCGCAATTTCTGGGTCAGTATAAACCACACCCGGAATAAGCCCATAGTCAATATGCGGTTTTTTCCCAGCCAAAAGCTCGGCAATTGCAACACCCTCTTCTTCAGCTTTATGCGCCAACATTGGGCCAGCTATAACGTCGCCAATCGCATAAATCCCAGCAATATTGGTTTGGAACTGTGCATTCGTTTGAATACGTCCTTTTTCGTCCAAATCCACACCTAAAGCTTCTAATCCTAGCCCTTGAGTAACCGGTTTACGACCCACTGAAACCAAAACTACATCCGCAGAAAGGGTTTCTTTGTGATCACCTCCAATATTGCTGATCGTAATTTGGGACTCTTTGCCTTTTCTCTCAAGCTTTTCAACTTTATGCGCAAGTTTCAACTGCATTCCTTGCTTTTCTAAAATTTTGGCAAAACTAAGAGATACTTCTTTATCAAAACCAGGCAAAAGACGATCAAAATACTCTACAATAGTCACCTTGGCACCCAAACGATGCCATACACTGCCAAGCTCTACACCAATAACACCACCACCAATCACAACCATATGCTCTGGCACTTTTTCAAGACTCAAAGCACCAGTCGACGTAACAACGTGCTTTTCATCAACATCTACGTCAGGCAAAGATACAGATTCACTGCCTGTCGCAATAACAATGGTACGCGCTGTATGTTCTTTACCATCAATGCTTACTTGACCTGGGGCTGTAATCGTTGCAGAACCCTTTAACCATGTAATTTTGTTTTTCTTTAACAGAAATTCTATCCCAGCAACATTGGCATTAATCACAGCATCTTTATGAGATTGCATCTTGGCTAGATCAAGCTTTACATCTTTGACAATGACACCAAGATCAGCCAATTGTTTGTGCGCAGCTTCATATTGTTCAGAAGCATAAAGCAAAGCTTTGGATGGAATACATCCAACATTTAAACATGTTCCACCCAGTGTTTTCTTTTTTTCAACACAAGCCACCTTCATGCCTAACTGTGCAGCACGAATAGCCGCCACGTATCCACCAGGGCCCGCACCAATGACAATTAAATCATATTCAGCATCATTATTTTGATTTGCAGTAATAGACTCCTGCTTTACTTCAGTAACAGAGGGAACCTCTACCGCAGTATTAATAGAAGCCCCAGCTTCAGCTTTATCTCCAATCGTTACCAATAATGCACCTACCGCAACCTCATCACCAACAGCGACTTGATGCTGCCCAACGATCCCTGCAACAGGGGCTGGAACTTCAACATTCACCTTATCCGTTTCCAACTCTATCAAAGCTTCATCAGCACTGATCGACTCTCCTGGTTGCTTTAACCATTTAGAAACAACAGCAGAAGTAATACTTTCGCCTAGAACAGGAACTACGATTTTCTCAGCCATCAGGATCAATTTCCTTCTTTTACAATAAGAATAATATCGGATATATGAAATGATCAAACATCAAGTAATAAACGCTCTGGATGCTCAATTCTGTCCTTAATATGGACCAAGAAACTCACCGCCTCTTTACCATCAACAATACGATGATCATAAGAAAGTGCCAAATACATCATGGGACGAATGACCACTTGACCATTTTCAGCAATAGGGCGATCTTTGATCGCATGCATACCCAAAATACCTGATTGAGGCATATTAATAATCGGGGTAGACATCAACGACCCATATATTCCACCATTGGTTATGGAAAAAGTACCTCCTGATAAATCGTCTAACTTTAACTGATTATTTTTAGCTTTTTGCGCAAAACCAATAATATTGCTTTCGATGTCCGCAAAACTCATTTGATCAGCATCACGTAATACTGGTACAACCAAACCATTAGGGCCACCAACCGCAATTCCCATATTAACAAAATTGCGATAAATCACATCTTCACCATCAATTTGAGCATTAATAGCTGGATATTCTTGTAAAGCAGAAATTGTTGCTTTTACGAAAAATGACATAAACCCAAGGCGCGCACCTTCGTGTTTTTTATTAAATGCATCTTTATACTGACTACGCAATTTCATAACCGCAGACATGTTCACTTCATTAAAAGTGGTCAGCATCGCTGCTGTCTCTTGGGCATCTTTTAAACGCCGTGCAATTGTACGACGTAAGCGAGTCATTTTTACACGTTCTTCACGAGGATCATCTCGACGTGTAGAAACCGCCGCAACATTTGCAACTGCTGGTTTAGAACCACCACCAGCAACAAAATTAACCACATCATCACGCGTAATACGGCCATCTTTACCTGTACCATGCCCAATCTGAGATGCTGCAATTTGTTTTTCTTCCATCATTTTACGTGCAGCAGGCATAGGTTGATGTGTTTCTGTTATCTGAGCTTCGACCTCTAAGACCTTAGGAGGTTCTACGGACTTTGGTGCTGTTGGTGCAGCCACAGGTTTAGAACCACCCGCCTCAATTGTTGTCAGTATAGCACCAACCTCTACCTCGTCTCCTTCTGAAACCAAATGATTGCCCAAAGCGCCTGCTTGGGGTGCTGCCACTTCAACACTTACCTTATCTGTTTCCAGCTCAACAACTGCTTCATCCATTTCAACATGCTCACCTGGTTGTTTCAACCATTTAGCAATTGTCGCTACAGAGATACTTTCTCCAAGTTGTGGTACTTTAATTTCTACTGACATTATTAACTTACTTTCTTATTCTGTCTTGCATAGATTTTTATCGTAACAAATTTAAGCTTTTTTATGACCTAAGGCCTCATCAATCAGAGTTTCTTGCTCTGTTTTATAAACAGAAGATAATCCTGTTGCAGGACTGGCAGCAGGCAATCTTCCTGTATATTGTACACAAGGCGATTTATGATTAAGTATTCGTAAAATTTTTTCAATTTTACGATCCACAAAATTCCATGCCCCCATATTTTCGGGCTCTTCTTGACACCAAACAATCTCAGCATTCGGATATTGTGACAAAATATCGGATAATTCACGCTCTGGGAAAGGATAAAGCTGCTCTATACGTACCAAAGCTACTTGTTCGAATTGTAGCTCACAGCGCATATCAAGACGACGCATCCATAAATCATAATAAACTTTACCCGAACATAAAACGACCCGTTTGACTTTGCTCTTATCACTAACCACTGGATCAACCTCGTTAATTACAGGCATAAAACATGTATTATCTGTAAAAGCTGATAAAGGTGATTGTGCCAATTTATGTCGTAACAAAGATTTAGGAGACATAATTACCAAAGGTTGACGATAATTGCGTTTCATCTGACGGCGTAATGCATGGAAATAATTCGCAGGCGTTGTGATATTACAAACCTGCATATTATCATCTCCACAAAGTTGTAAAAAACGTTCCAAGCGAGCAGAAGAATGCTCAGCCCCTTGCCCTTCTTGAGAGTGCGGCAATAACAATACCAGACCAGACATTTGCAACCATTTACTCTCACCTGCACTGATGAATTGATCAATGATGATCTGAGCCCCATTGGCAAAATCACCAAACTGAGCCTCCCACAGCACTAATGTATTTGGGTTGGTGCAACTATAACCATATTCAAACCCAAGTACGGCAAATTCAGAAAGAAATGAATTATAAATATCCAACTTGGCCTGTTCTGGTTGAATATGGTTTAATAAGATATAAGGTTGTTGTGTTATTTGATCAAATAATACGGCATTTCGATGACTGAAAGTGCCCCTTTGGCAATCCTGACCTGTCATACGCACAGGATGGCCTTCTATCAACAAACTACCGAATGCTAAAGCCTCACCCGTTGCCCAATCAATTCCGCCTTTACTGGCAAACATTTGTGCCTTAGCCTCTAATTGACGTATTAATTTAGGGTGACACTCAAACCCTTCTGCATAAGAAGAAAGCGCCTTACCTATTGTTTGTGCAATTTCCTCAGAAATAGCTGTAGGCGTTTCTTGACGATCTTGGCCGCGCCATTTCATTTCTCGCCATTCTGAAGTAACCCATTGCATTTCATTTACACGGTAATCTTCAGAAGCTTTATAACTTGATTGCAAATATTCTTGAAATAAATTCCAATTTTTCTCACTCTCTGATGTGACCAAAATCCCTTCACGGGCAAGCTTATCTGCATAAATTTTGTAAATTGTTTCGCGTTTACGAATAGCTTGATACATTAAAGGTTGTGTAAACGCAGGCTCGTCTGATTCATTATGACCATTCCTACGATAACAAACCAAATCAATAATAACATCTGTTGCAAATTGTGCTTGGAAATCCACCGCTAATTGCATCACCTTGACAACTGCCTCTGGATCATCCCCATTCACATGAATAATCGGTGCACGCGCTACTTTACCAACATCAGTGCCATAATATCCTGAGAACGCAACATCAGGTTGTGTTGTAAACCCAATTTGGTTATTCGTGACAACGTGAATTGTTCCACCCGTTTCATAACCTGGCAATTGGGACATTGCCAAAATCTCATATACGACCCCTTGTCCAGCAAAAGCCGCATCACCATGCAAAAGAACAGCTAAATGTTTTTGATGATCACGATCTTGCTCTGCTCGAACTTGCCCTTCGACAACCGCACCAACAGCTTCAAGATGAGATGGATTAAAAGCTAATGAAAGCTCCACCTCTTTTCCTGCCACTTCCACTTTTTTACGATAGCCCAGATGATACTTCACATCCGCTGCACCAGGGATTCCATCTGGTTTATAAGAACCACCCGAAAACTCATGGAACAAAGCAACAAAAGGCTTACCGATCACATTGGTTAATACATTTAATCGTCCACGATGAGCCATTCCCATAGCAATTGATTTTACATCATATTGCGTAACGGCCTGGCGAATTAAGGCATGCAATGCAGGAATCGTTACTTCACCACCATCAAGACCAAAACGCTTTACCCCCACATATCTTTTTTGGCAAAACGCCTCAAACCCCACCGCTTCGGTAAGTTGTTGTAAGATTCTTTTCTTATCATCACTAACCAGCGTAACAGAACCGAGTTTCTCTATTTTTTGTTTTAACCATTGACGCTGCTCATTATCTTGCAAATACATATATTCCCAAGCAATAGAACGACAATATACTTTCTGTAATCCTGCAATAATTTCACGTAACGGATGAATCTCTTTAGATAAAAAAGGAGCCGCATTTTTCCCTATAAAAATAAGACGGTTCATATCTTGAGCAGTAAAACCATATCTTTGAGGATCCAGCTCTACAACCAAAGGTCTTTGTTCAAGTTGTAAAGGGTCAAGTTGTGCATATTGATGTCCAAAAACACGATAAGCATTAATCAACTGTATAGCACGTATACTATCATATGCGGCTTGAGTGATCTGTCCTTTTATAGATTTCTCGGTTTTAGGAGCATCAGTATTAACCGCTTCATCTCCTTCAATCTCAACTTCGGTCAAAGGACGTGGAGACCAAGAAGCCCCTCTGGCATCTTTGGTGATAATATGTTGGGCATCATCCATTGCCACAAACAATTCAGAAAATGAAGGATCAACACTGTGAGGGTCTTCTACCCACTGTGCATACAAATCCGCAAGATAGGCACTGTTCGATCCGCTGAACACACTTGCAATATGATCTTTCATCGCCATCTTTTTTCTTCCTTACTTTAAGCTTTTAGCAACCGCTTATATACCTCATTATAATGAACAAGGTAATAATAGTTAGCGGCCCCGCATTGTAATTCCCCAGTTTTGCCCCTGCATTTCATTCAAGCGGGAAATTGTACGCTCAAAAAAAGCTCTGCGATCTTCTTTACGATAAATCTCTTCTAAGTCAGCTTCTGCAGAAACATATAATTTAACATTTTGCTCATATAACACGTCAATTAACATCGTAAAACGCTCTATAACGTTCATATTTTCAGGATTGAACTGTGGAATATCATCTAAAATAATTGTTTTAAAGCGTTGAGCAAGAACCAAATAATCCCCAACACCCAAGGCAACATCACATAAATCTTGGAATGAAAACCGTGCCACAACCCCGCAGGCACAAGGAACATGAAGTGCTCTACCCATAACCATTAAGGTTTCTTCTTTGACGGGCCGACCATGAGTTTCATTTAAAAACACATGATCTAAACGTTCTTTATTTTCTTGATTACAAGGCACCAACCAACGCTTTTCATCCTCGGGACGACCCAGACGGTAATCTTGGGCTGCATTCAGTTCTATCTGAGTCATTTGTTGAGATAACACTTTTATAAAGGGTTTAAACGCATCAGACCCAGGCCTATTTTGAAAAAGCCCCTCTATTTTTACATTAGAGGTCGCAACAACCACAACACCTAGTGCAAAAAGTTGCTCAAATAAACGCCCTAATAAAACCGCATCCGCAATATCATTAATTTGAAACTCATCAAAACAAAGTAACCATGCTTTTTGCGCCAACTCTTTGGCTAAATCAGGAATTGGATCGCCCCCTTTTCCCGATTGTTGTTTTAACGTATGAAATCTTTTGTAAGTATCTTGCATAAAGATATGAAAATGAGTTCTAAGTTTATGCTGAACTGGAACCTGCTCATAAAAAAGATCCATCAACATAGACTTACCCCGCCCAACAGAACCTACCAAATAAATCCCTTTTGGAGGGGGAAGAGGCTTTTGCCATAGACTTTTAAAAGAGCCAAACATACCTCCACTAGAATGCACTGATGGTTGATACGTGGATAATGATTTACATAACTGATCCAATAACATAACAACATTTTGTTGCGCATTATCTTGTTTTAAAATTCCTGCCTTTACTCTTGCCTGATAAACATTGCTTGGCAAATTCATACGCTACTCTTTATATTCTTAGGTCAAAACTCGTTAAACTTTGTCTTTTCCTTTTTAAAGGGAACTATAAAAATTCATAGTTTTTTTTGCATATCTCCTACAATCGTGATCTATTTTTATGATTTTGGTTTTCTTCGTTTACATCCAAAAATAAACAGGTAAAGTATTAAATTCCGTTTTAAAATTTAAGAACCTAAATCTAAGGATAAAAGAACTATGGGTTATCGCGTAGCCGTTATGGGCGCCACAGGAGCTGTTGGCAGAGAAATTTTAAAAATTCTTGCTGAACGGGACTTTCCAATTGATGATATTGCAGCGCTTGCCTCTCCTCGTTCTACTGGCAAAGAAATTTCTTTTGGCGATAAAAAAGTTCTTAAGATTCAAAATCTTGAAACCTTTGACTTTAAGGGATGGGATTTCGTATTAGCTTCTGCTGGAGCCTCTGTTTCAGCCATTTATGCACCCAAAGCTGCTGAAGCTGGATGTATTGTCGTTGATAACACCTCTTATTTCCGTATGGAACCCGATGTTCCTTTGGTGGTTCCAGAGGTCAATCCAGAAGCTTTAAAAAAAGCAAAACGGAATATTATTGCGAATCCCAACTGCTCTACCATTCAAATGGTAGTGGCATTAAAACCTTTACATGAGCTTTTTAAAATCAAAAGAGTCGTGGTCTCTACTTATCAAGCAACAGGTGGTGCAGGTAAAAAAGGGATGGATGAGCTCTTTAATCAAACCAAAGCTTCTTTAATTGGAGAAAGCATTACACGCGGTAATTTTACCAAACAAATCGCATTTAACTGTATTCCTCATATTGATAAATTTATGGATGATGGGTTTACCAAAGAAGAATGGAAAATGACAGTTGAGACCAGAAAAATTCTGGATCCAGATATTGCTGTTGTTGCAACCTGTGTTCGTGTTCCCGTTTTCATTGGTCATGGTGAAGCAATCACCATTGAGTGTGAGCGCCCTGTTGATCTTGAAAAAGCGCGCAAAGCACTGCGTAATGCTGATGGTGTAATTTTGTACGATGAACGCCAAGATGAAGGCTATGTTACCCAAATCGAAGCTGCTGGTGAAGACGCATCTTATGTTTCCAGATTACGCGTTGATCCAACCGTTCCTAATGGTTTAGCTTTTTGGTGCGTATCCGATAACCTTCGTAAAGGGGCTGCGTTAAATACTGTGCAAATTGCAGAATCAATGGTTGAACAGAATTTAGTTTCAAAAAAATAATTACTCCTCAGAAGTTTATAGATTAATTAAAGGCGAGTTTATTCTCGCCTTTTTTACTGTCTAATTAGTCTGAAAACCATCTATAGCTAGCATATATTTTTATAATTATATAAAAATTATTTTGTGCTGGAATATGAGTCACTGAACTATTTATATTATATATTACATTGTTTGTTGGTTCACGTTTTAAAAATAACTGCTCAATTACCTGCAATGCTTCCTCATCAGATTATTGAACAATAACAGTCACATCATCAAATAAATTAGATAAAACTCAAATAATATCTTTCATGCAAGAAATTATCATTTTTTTGATCAAAAAAACCTGTTTCTCCTAATTAATTGACTAGACCGATTTAATTACGCGGTATACTTTGGCATCAAAATAGTTTTTCTCGGCACCATGTCGAAAATGATACATTAGGAATTAATTATGTCGGATATACGCGAAACTTTTTATGTTGGCCATACCAGCGACGGCTCTCTTAAAAAACGACCTATGTCACCACATTTGCAAGTTTACAAACCAATCCCGTCAATGACACTGTCTATTTTAAATCGTGTCACAGGGGCTGCCTTATCTTTTGGATCAGCCATTATGGTTGCATGGCTGGCTTCTGCTGCTAAGGGGCCTAAATCCTTTAAAAAAGTTCAAAAACTAACAGGCAGTTTTCCTGGGCAACTGGTTCTTTTTGGTTTTTCTGTTTCATTCTTTTTGCACTTTATCCGAGGCATCCGTCATCTAGTTTGGGATAGCACTGCTAAACGTTTGGAAAAAGAAGAAATTAACAAAGACAGTAAAATAGATATTATCAGCATTACTGCGTTAACCCTTGGGTTATGGACCATTATTATAGGCAAGCGTTTACGTAAAAAGAAAAAGTAATAAATTCTTTAATTATATTATCACTCAACATCCATAATTCTTTAATTTATTACTTATTTTCTTAGGAGAAAATATTAGTGACTAATTCTTTCGATCACCCAAAAATTTTACGCTCGAACTTAGGTCGTATGCGCCAACTAGGTGCCAGCCACCATATTGTTGAGCATTGGAAAGCAGAACGCCTTACCGCTATTGGCAGTGCACCTTTGTCCATTTGGTTTGTCATTCAAATGTTAAGACTAGCTGATGCAGACCATAAAACTGTTGTGCAATGGGCTGGTAAACCTGTTAATACTGTTCTTTTGCTTTCTTTGATGATCTTAACCTTTCATCATATGCAAATGGGTTTACAAGTCATCACCAGCGACTATTCTCGTGGTAAAAACAAAACTATCCTTGACTTAATTATCAAAGGCGGAACTTTCTTTTTGGGGTTATTATCCGTTATTTCCATTCTAAAGCTTGCTTTGGCCCCTGCAAAAAAATAATCAAAAAAATAAAAGAAACAGGATATATTAAATAATGAATACCATAACCTTACCTTCACAACGCAGTTATCGCATTGTTGATCATGCATATGACGTTATTGTTGTTGGCGCTGGTGGCTCTGGACTTCGTGCTACACTAGGAATGGGTGCTGCTGGGCTGAAAACTGCTTGTATTACCAAAGTTTTCCCGACACGCAGCCATACAACTGCTGCCCAAGGGGGAATTGCTGCATCTTTGGGAAATATGGCAGAGGATCATTGGCAATGGCATATGTATGATACCATCAAAGGATCAGACTGGCTGGGCGACCAAGACGCTATTGAATATTTGTGCCGCGAGGCGGTTCCTGCTGTTTATGAACTTGAACATATGGGAGTTCCTTTTACCCGCACCGAAGACGGAAGAATTTATCAACGTCCTTTTGGTGGGCATATGCGCGATTTCGGTAAAGAGCCTGTGCAACGTGCTTGTGCTGCCGCAGATAGAACAGGGCATGCAATTTTACACACTTTATACCAACAAAGCTTAAAACACGATGTTGAATTCTTTATTGAGTATTTTGCCATTGATTTAATTATGGATGACAAAGGGGCTTGTAAAGGCGTTATGGCTTGGTGCCTTGATGATGGCACTATGCACCGTTTCCGTGCTAATCTCGTTGTGCTTGCCACAGGTGGTTATGGACGTGCTTTTCAATCTTGTACTTCTGCGCATACTTGTACTGGTGACGGTAATGCAATGGCAATGCGCGCTGGCATTCCAACTCAAGATATGGAATTCGTACAATTCCATCCAACAGGTATTTTCCCAGCAGGTTGTCTATTAACCGAAGGTTGTCGTGGTGAAGGTGGATATCTGACCAACTCTGAAGGTGAACGTTTCATGGAACGCTATGCTCCCCACGCCAAAGATCTTGCCTCTCGTGACGTTGTATCTCGAGCTATGATCGTTGAAATTAACGAAGGGCGCGGTTGTGGTCCAAATAAAGACCATATTATGTTACATTTGGAACATCTTGGTGCTGATATTTTACATGAACGCCTACCTAGTATCGTTGAAACATCAAAAGTTTTTGCTGGAATTGATGTAACCAAAGATCCTGTGCCTGTATTACCAACCGTACATTATAATATGGGCGGAATTCCAACCAATATCCATGCCGAAGTTATCCGCCCAACCAAAGAGAATCCTGATGCAACAGTTCCAGGCCTAATGGCCGTTGGTGAAGCTGCCTGCGTTTCGGTTCATGGTGCAAACCGTCTTGGGACAAACTCTTTGCTTGATTTGATCGTATTCGGTCGTGCTGCTGCATTACGTGCTAAAGAAATCGTAAAACCAAATAGCCATATTGCTCCATTACCCGAAAAAGCTGGTGAAGACGCAATCGCACGTTTAGATGCGCTTCGATATGCCAAAGGCAATACCAGAGTGGCACAAATGCGCGATTCATTACAACGCACTATGCAACGCCATGCAGCTGTTTTCCGTAATAATGAAAACCTCAAAGGCGGTGTTGAGAAAATCGAAAAACTTTGGCCTGAGCTTGCTGATATTTCTGTTGCAGATGAATCATTAATTTGGAATACAGATTTAATGGAGGCGCTTGAATTCGAAAACCTTCTAGCCAATGCAACCGTAACCATGGTCAGTGCTGAAGCTCGCAAAGAAAGCCGTGGTGCGCACGCTCATGATGATTATGAAGAGCGTGATGACAAAGATTGGTTAAAACACACTGTTTCTTTCCTTAATAACAAGGGTGAAGTTTCCTTAAGCTATCGTCCTGTTCATATGAACACACTGACGGATGAGGTTCAAACCTTTCCACCAAAAAAACGGGTATACTAGGAAAAGAAAGGTTATAAAATTATGGTTGAATTAAGATTACCTCAAAATAGTCGTATTGGTGTTGGTAAAACTTTCCATGCGGCGCCTGATGCAAAAAACGTTAAACGGTTTAAAATCTATCGTTGGAGTCCTGACGATGATCGTAATCCTGTTACAGATACTTATGAAGTTGATTTAGATAAAATTGGTCCTATGGTATTGGATGCACTGATTTATATCAAAAATGAAATTGATCCCACTCTATCCTTCCGCCGTTCTTGTCGCGAAGGGGTTTGTGGTTCATGTGCAATGAATATTGACGGGCATAACACGCTGGCATGTTTGAAATATATCAAAGATATTAACTCTGACGTGCCAATTTATCCTTTGCCTCATATGCCTGTAGTCAAAGATCTTATCCCGGATCTTAGTGGCCCCTATGCGCAATTACGCGAAATCGATCCTTGGTTAAAAGCAGATACGCCTCCTCCACCTGATAAAGAGCGTTTGCAAAGTGAAGATGAACGCAAAAAGCTTGATGGTCTTTATGAATGCGTTTTATGTTTTTGTTGTTCAACATCCTGCCCATCTTATTGGTGGAATGGTGACAAGTATTTAGGCCCAGCAGTTTTATTGGCTGCCATGCGTTGGGTTTCAGATAGCCGTGATGAATACGCTGGAGAGCGTCTAAGTGAGTTAGAAGATTCTATGCGTTTATATGCTTGTCGTACAATTATGAACTGTACGCAAACCTGTCCAAAAGGATTAAACCCTGCAAAAGCAATTGCTGAGTTAAAGCATTTACAGGTTGAACGTAAGATGTAAATCCTATAAGGATGGATCATGAGCAAGAAAATTTCATTTGATCCATCCCTTATACGTTTCTCTGACCATTTTAAAGCATGGTTAGACAGCCTATTTATTGATCATTCAATTTTTAGACTGGTATGGACAAATTTTAACACCGTAATCCCAAATAAAGTATATCGTTGTAACCATCCAACGCCCAGCCGATTACGCAAATTTTCGCAAAAATATCATATAAAAACGATTGTTAATCTACGGGGTCAACGAGATTGTGGATCAGATGCTTTATCTCGTAATGCTGCAAAACAACTTGGGATAACACAGCTTGATTTACCATTTGAAAGCCGTGGCGCTCCTCATAAAGATCGTATCTTGAATCTTGCTGCAATTTATCCAACACTCGAATTTCCAATTTTAATTCATTGTAAATCTGGCGCAGATCGTGCAGGTTTGGTCTCAGCTTTAATCATGTTATTTGAGCATAAAACGATAGAAAAGGCTATTAGCCAACTTTCTTGGAAATATGGTCACTTTAAACAAGCCAAAACTGGAATTTTAGATCAGTTTTTTGTTTATTATTTTCAAGAAACCCACGGTAAAAGTAATTTTTTAACTTGGGTTCAACATCATTATCATGAAGATGCTTTAAGAGAACAATTTAAAGCAAAAAAAACTTTTTCTTTTATAACAGATAAAATTCTCCACAGAGAATAACTTGTTTTATTTCTGATGACCCATAACATGAATTAAATGTAAAAGTTTTTGACGCACTTCTGGTTCTTGAATAGCATAATAAGCCTTTAACAAGTTTGTCGTTTCTTTATTATTCATCAAATCGAAAGTATTTTCATTATGACATAAAGACATATCAACTATTGTATCATCTATAATATTTTCTACGTCTTGTGCTGTAGCGGCAGAAGTAGAGTTTGTAGGTAATATTTTTTCTTCTATATAAATAGGGTTTAATAACTCATCAAAGAAAAAATTAATAGGCACTTGTAATATTTGTGCAATATCAAACAGCCTTGAAGCACCTACACGATTACTGCCCTTTTCATATTTTTGAACTTGCTGAAAAGAAAGCCCTAAGGCTAAAGCCAATTTTTCTTGAGAGTATCCTAACAATCTTCTTCTTAAACGAATCCGCCCCCCGACTCTTTTATCAATTGAACTAGAGTCCGTATTATTTTCTTTCGAATGAAGATTCGGAGATTCTTGATTTGTAGTCATAAAAACACTTACTCTCATAGCGAAAAGAATTGTTAAACAAAAAAAAAATTTCATTTGAATAATAACTGAATATTAATAAATTAATAATTAACAGCAATGGAAAATAAATTCAAGTATAGTTAGTTTAATTTGATCTACTTATCTCAAAAATAAAATATACATTAAAAATATTTATTATATTTACTAAAGGTTGAAAAATAAAACTATAAATTGTATTTTATCGGTGCTTACAAATAGATTTTGTAACAGTTAGTTATTTATAATGACTTAATAAATAATAACCATACCTAATAATCATTTTTTGTTTTTGATATTTTATTTCTTTCCAAAAGGACTAATTTAGTCTACCTATCTATGATTATTTTAAAAACTAAGTATTATAGTTTTTCCGTTGTAAATATTTTTTGTAGAATCATTTGTTCAACATATCTTTATATAAATAATAACGCACTCATCTAAATTAATTTTGGAAATATTATGTGGCCACCAATTGATCCACCAAAAAAAATACATTTCTTATCTGTAGCTAATCCAAAAGCGGTACAATACAAAAGAAACTTGATTAAAAAATATGGAAATTCAGATATTAATAATACAGAAGTCATCATTTGCATTGGTGGTGATGGTTTTATGCTTGAAACATTGCATAATTATCTGAATTATCAAATACCTATTTATAGTATTAATTTTGGCTCTGTTGGTTTTTTAACCAATCCCATCGTGACCTTAGAAAAAGATTTGCCACTTATTTTACATGAAGCCCAACCAACCTGTCTGCATCCTTTATCGATGACCGCTTATACGGCAGACGGGAAAACACATACAGCATTAGCCTTTAATGATATTTTCCTTTATCGACAAACGAGGCAGGCTGCAAAAATTCAAATTATAACTAATGATGAAATAAGATTATCTGAGTTAATTTGTGATGGCATTATTGTATCAACTCCAGCCGGGTCAACAGCTTACAACTTATCAGCACATGGCCCTATTGTTCCGCTTAACTCAGGCCTTTTACCATTAACACCTATCTGTCCTTTCCGCCCTCGTCGATGGAGAGGGGCATTATTACCATCTAATACTTCAATTCAATTTTTAACAATTGAAGAACAAAAGCGTCCTATTGCAGCTGTTGCTGACTTTACAGAAATAAGAGATGTTACCAAAGTTTTTGTCAGAGAAAATCGATATATCAAATCTCAGATTTTATTTAATCCAGGACATGAATTATCCGATAGGATTGTAGCAGAACAATTTACTGCTTAATAATTATGCTTGATGCAAATTATCTTTTACAGCAGGGTTAGATTGACGGAAAATATAGCCCTGCCCCCACATGGTTGAAATCAAATCTCCTGCACCAGCATTTTGTAGCTTTTTTCTAAGCTTACAAACAAAGACATCAATAATTTTCATATCTGGCTCGTCTACACCATCAGGATATAAATAATTTAAAATTGTTATTTTACTAATTAAAACACCACGTCTTAAAATCAACATTTCTAAAATGGCATATTCTTTACCCGTTAGACGAACAATATTACCATTCACGAAAACTTCACGTGTTTCTAAATTGATCTGTAATTGATCAACCTTGATAATACGATCAGCAACAACTTTATCTGAGCGTCTTAAAACAGCCTTACACCGAGCTAATAACTCTTGCGTCGCAAAAGGGATAACAACATAATCATCGACTCCAGCTTGAAATGCTTGCACTTTTAATTCTACGTCTGCTTTTTTAGAGACAACAAGCATGGGTAGTTTATCATTGATTGATCTTAACAACTTAATCGTCGCAAAAAACTGCTTGTCTAAAGCATCTAGCTCAACAATAATCATATCATAATCATAAAACCGAGAGGCTGACAAAATCTGTGGATCATATCCGACACGATCGATAGAAAAACCAGTTGCCTTCAACTCTTGATAGAAATCATGTTCGGAAAAAAATATTTCGCCCATAAGAAGAACATGCATTATATCTACTCCAGATAGTTCTTTATAATTAATTACTACCATAGGTTGAAAATAAATCAATTAAAACTTAATAAAGTTATAATAAATATGAATCTATTATTTATAGAGTATTATTAAGGTTACTTCATAACCTCAATAATACTCGTTAAGAATTAACTTTTTCCAAATATTTTTTTAATAAATTGCCAAATAAATCCTCGTAGATAACCACCTAAAGGACCACTAAGTGCACCTATTAATGCTGTAATAGCCAACGAATTCCGTAATTCTTTTAAATTATGATTACGAACAATTTTTGCCTCAATCTCTGCCTCACCAATTCTTTGTCTGAATGCGCACAAAAATAAAAGCAACATACATACAAGATCAAAAGCAAAAACAATTAAAGATGTTCCCAAAAATCCTGTATGAAGCAAACTCAAACAAAGTGCTGCCACAACGGCATGAATAGAAATCAAAGCAAATAAACCAAAAAGAGCTCCAACCAAACATAAAATAACTTGCTTGCTAATTCTAATTGACTTTTTCTTAAGAAGCATAACCTCAGCATCGACTGCGGCCTTACCGTATTCAGCAATCTTCATGGTTTTTAAAATCACTTTCTAATTAGGATGAAATTAACGAATAACTCTTCCTAATAAATACCCAATGACGATAGATAGAACAATAGCAATTAAAGGCTTTGATTGAACTTTATCAGAAACGTGCTTAATTTGATGATCGGTCATTTCTTTTGTATTGTGAACAACCTGATCAGCTTTATCCGCTGCTTGAACAATTGCTGGTGTTACACGATCGTTTAGCAACTCTTCAACTTGATTTTTCAAAGATTTGATTTCTTCTTGTGCATTTTTTTGCAATGCAGCCACTTTTTTCTTATCTTTTTTACTAAAAAACATTGCCGTTTCCTTTATATTGAATACTGAAAATCTCAATTACTTACAACAAAACACTCATTACAATTATCTTACGAACCTAGTATAACTATATTTTAATAATTTATATATAAAAAATGAATGTTTCTTTGTTTTTTTATAAATTAATTTTACATACTAACATAAACAATTTATAGTTTAAAAATTATTTTCACGTAATATTTATAAACTTTACATGTTCTCATATCGATTTTTGCTTTTATTTTTAGTTTCAATAATATTAACCCCTTCTTTTTGCTTTGGAAATACCAGAGAAAAAAGAGCGAGTTTAGGTGTATTAAATGGTTATCAATTTTATTTTAAAAAATATTCAAACAGATATCATTTCATCACTTGGGATGGTAATATTCAGACACTACAACAAGCACTTTCATTAAATAATAAAATTATAGATCTTTTGCTATTAAACAAAAAAACAGCAGAACAGGCATGTAATCTAGGATTACTAATACCTCTTCATGATGATTTACTATCGTCTAATAATAAACAATGTGATTTTCAAACATTCACTGATCATATTGCTCTTGCATGGGATACACAAAAATTACATTTTAACCCTACTTGGAAAGATTTTTGGAATATCACACAATATCCAGGAAAAAGAGGATTACAAAAAGACGCACTTAGTGCTTTATCCATCGCGCTATTAGCTGATGGGGTCTCTTCTGAGGATGTTATAGAGGTTTTATCGACCCCATCGGGGATTCTACGCGCTTTTAAAAAATTAAATCAGCTTCGTCCTTATATTGTTTGGTGGACAACTCCCAATGAAGCTAATTTTTTATTATATAAAAACCAAGTATTAATGACCAGCGCCTCTGTCCTAAGTATCAATGCGTTTCAACAACAGCACCCATTATCACACTTTCAATTTCAACATCAAAATACCGTTGAAAGTCCCATTGTATTAAGTATTCCTGTTACTATACAGACACATCGAATTAAAATGATTAATGATTTACTAAAAACACATCCTTTACATCCATTTTCCACTTCTAATCCAAAACATCGCATATGGCACACAAGCATTCCACAAGAATCCATCTCCCCTCAACAATCTTCTGTTTCTTTAGATGAAATATTTGATGAGTGGCTTCATTTAACAAAACAATAAGTCAATTAATTAACTAAAAGTGATGAAAATCTCTTGACTGAAAAAGAACAAAGACTTATTCGCATAGTATATTTAGAAAAATGGAATATATATCTGCACCTTTTAAAAAACAGATATATCGAAACAGTTTTATGATGCTTCTTATGTCTTTTATACATAATCTTATCGCAAGTTTTTTTCAATTATCTTTCCTAGTAAAGATATGTAGATTATTATCTATTACTTCCTCTATCGTAGTTATCTTCTTTTCTTATGTTACGTTGTCTGTAAACTGTATTCTTACTTTTTTTGAAATAATTCATATTATAAAAAACCATAAAAATACCCTGTTAGTTCCTATGAAATGATCGCAGAATTTGATTTTTTTGGCATTTTTATTGCCCCTTTTATTGTATACGCATTGCTTGCCTTGGTGGTGACAATGATTATACGCTCTATTTTATGGAGAACGGGTTTAATAAAAATGTTTTGGCACCTTGCTTTGTTTGAAGTAGCCTTATATTTTTGTATTCTATGTTTGCTTATTCTTTACGTATAACCCTTTTATTCCTATAAGTTTTGATCCTATATCATGTTTTCTCTTAGCAATATCATCCGTATCAGTTTAACACTTATTGTTGTTATCATTGCCATTATTCTAGGGGTTACCCTTTGGGATACGTATATGATTGCCCCATGGACACGTGACGGACGGGTCAGGGTTTATGTTGTTAAAATCGCCCCCGAAGTTGCTGGGACTGTTGTTCAAGTTCCTGTTAAAGATAACCAATATGTCCGTAAAGGCGAGCCTTTATTTATTATTGATCCTGCACGTTTCAGGATTGCTATTCAGCAAGCACAGGCAAGCTTGGAAAATGCAGAAGCAAACCTAACCTTACAACGTCGTAACGCAATGCGTCGTAAAGGGCTTGAAGGCATCGTATCAACTGAAGAAAAAGAAGATTTTAATACTAAAGTTGCAACCGCGCAGGCCAGCGTTGATAGTGCAAAAGCTTCATTAGACGAAGCTAAATTGAATTTGCAGCGCTCTATTTTGTACTCGCCTGTTAATGGCTATATTACCAACTTGAACCTGCGGGTTGGGGATTACGTCAGTACAGGACAATCCTATTTATCCGTTGTCGATGCCGATTCTTTTTGGGTTTATGGATATTTTGAAGAAACCAAGATGTGGGGTATTCACGTAGGTGACGTCGCCCGGATCAAATTAATGGGATATAAACAAATTCTGCCTGGGCATGTAGTCAGTATTGCTCGCGGTATTAATGATGCCAATGCTGATACGGATGCTTTTGGATTGCAAAATGTTAACCCAATCTTTACTTGGGTCAGATTAGCCCAACGTATTCCCGTTAGAATTCATATTGATCATGTTCCTGATACTATGCACTTGTCTGCTGGTATGACTGCAACCGTCAGTATTGGCCCTGAAACCAAAGGGCGCAGAGGTATTTTGGCCTCATGGTTGCAAAATCATTTATAAGGAACAATTTTATGTATAAACAATTTCTTCGTTATACAATGCCAATTGTTCTTTTATGTGGATTAGCAGCATGTACAGTCGGCCCTGATTTTCGTCGAGATCACATGAAGATCCCAGACCAATGGACAGAAAAAGTTTGGAAAAAACCTGCTACCGCGGAACAAATTGCTCAAGCAACCAATGATATGAAACGTTGGTGGGAACAATTTCATGATCCGTTGTTAAACCACCTTGTTGAAGAAGCCATCAATAATAATTATGATCTTAAAACGGCGGGGCAACGTATCTTATCGGCTCAGGCCTTAAGAGATAAAAATGCAGCCAGTTGGTACCCGCAATTAGATGGCTCTGCAGGATATGGCTATCAAACAACTTCCTATACAACATCGCAAACCATTGCACAAAACGGTAATGCGAATAACGCTGCTATCAGACGTTATGGCGCCACTTTCAGTTGGCAGATTGATGCTTTTGGACAAATAAGGCGTATGGTTCAATCTCAAGAAGAAGCTGTTAAAGTTTCTATTGAAGAAAGACGCTCTATTTTATTAACGATGCTTTCTCAATTGGCAAATAATTACGTAACGTTACGCAATATGCAACTTCGCCTTAGAATTGCAGATGAAAATGTTGCTATTGCTCAATATGTTTACAATTTAGCCCAAAAACAATATCTTGAAGGTACTGGTACAACGCTAAGCACAGCGCAAGCTCAGGCCGAGTTGGAAGCTCAAAGAGCATCCAGAGAGCCAATTAAAACCAGCATTACACAAATTACACATGCCATTGACGTTCTGATTGGGCAAGTTCCAGGAACAACCGAGGCTTTACTTAAAGAAGAAAAACCTCAGCCTGATCTTCCTCCTTATCCACCCTCTATACCCTCCATTGCCCTTGCCAACCGTCCTGACGTTAGAATGGCAGAGCGGCAATACGCAATGGCTACAGCTAATATTGGTGTTGCGGTTTCTCAACTCTATCCACAATTCTCTATTGATATGAGCGCAATGCCGACGACTTCTTTTACCAGTCAAATGGCTAACATTGCCAGCTTAGTATCAAGCAGCTTTATTAACATGTCCATTCCAGGATTACATGGTGGTCGTTTAAGTGCCCAGGTTAAAGGTGCGCAAGCTGATGCAGAAGCAGCAAGGTTACAATATCGCCAAACCATCCTAAACGCTCTGAAAGAAGTTGAAGATGTCATCGCGGCATGGGGTGATGATTCAGAGCATGTAGAACTGTTGCACAAATCAAAGTTAAGCAGCCAATTAGCTTTAGAGCGCGCTCAAAAACTTTATAAAGCGGGTTTGACAGGATATTTGGACGTTCTTACCTCTCAAAGAACAGCTACCACAGCTGCCAATGCAGAAGCAGTTGCAATTTTAGATCGCTTCCAAGATGCTGTTAACTTATTCACTGCATTAGGTGCAGGATGGCAAGGAGTGGATATCACTAAAACAGAACTGCCGGTTACTTTGGAACAACAAAATATATGGGCAAAGGCTATTAAACAATAACAGCACTGATAACGATTATATTTCGTTATCACGCCCCATAATTGCAATCCGATAACTCGACCAAGCAATTAAAACAATTCCTATAATTGTTAGAATAATTGGAATAGTCAAAGAATAACCATCTACATAAATATGCATTGCTATATACACAAGATCTGTAAAAGTTAAAATAATACCTAGTAGTAATGCAATTAAAGCATGAGATAAGCTTTTTAATAAAAAATAATCTTCCATTTTACCTTTTCTTTCAATCTTCTTAAATAGTATATAAGATGTAAATTATAAGAAACAAATACAAAATCTTTATATTTCTCTATAATTTAATAATCGTCTTTAATATTCTATTACGATAGAAATTGTGAATAATGCTGGTAATTTCATTAATAAACGCTTATTACCAACTTTTATCGACCTCACTTACTGGATATTCACAAATGAAATATTTTAAAGGCTCTTTTGTCTTTACATTTATTTGCCTGGGCTTGGCCGCAGTGCTTGGATACAATATGACGGGCACGTTATCAGGTACATTATCAACCGTGTTTATCTGTGCAATCTTAGGTGTCTTAGAAGTCTCATTATCATTTGATAATGCGGTGGTGAATGCTACGGTTTTAAGAGATATGAGCCCATTATGGCAAAGACGTTTTTTAACCTGGGGGATTTTAATTGCTGTATTTGGAATGCGATTATTATTCCCATTGATTATCGTGGGGATTGCAGCACATCTTAATCCAATTTCCGCTTTAAAACTCGCTATTGAACAACCTAGTCAATATGCTCAGATTTTGTCTGGGGCACATATTGGTATTATGGGATTTGGAGGTTCTTTCTTAGGACTAGTCGGATTAAAATTCTTTTTTAACGCAGAGAAAGATGTACATTGGGTTGCATATATCGAGCAATTTTTAACAAAATTTTCAAGAGTCCAATCTATTGAAGTCGTCGTTGTACTTTTGTCTCTATTAGGGGTTGCAAAATTCATCCCCAATGAAGAAGCTCTGACTTTTATCACTGCGGGTATTTTTGGAATTATCGTATTTGTGTTGGTTGAAGCTTTGGGAGTTTTACTTGAAAAAGAAAACACAACAACGACAGTTGCCAAAGCTGGCTTAGGAACATTTATTTATCTTGAAATCCTTGATGCATCCTTTAGCTTTGATGGGGTTATTGGGGCGTTTGCATTGTCTAATAATTTATTTATTATTGTACTGGGTCTCAGTATTGGAGCAATGTTTGTACGATCCTTGACCATTATGTTAGTACAGTTAAATACCTTAACCAAATATCGCTATTTAGAACATGGTGCTTTTTGGGCGATCTTGGCTTTGTCAGGATTAATGTTCGCCAGCGTCTGTAAAGAAATCCCTGAAGTTGTAACGGGCTTAATTGGGGCTGCTTTCATTATCCTTGCTTTGCTCACCTCCATACGCTGGAACAAGTTAAATCCAGACAAGACAAAATAATAACTCTGTAGGCATTGAAAAGGGTTTTAATCAATTATAAATGCAAGCATTGGTATCAAAATCACATTATTCCAAAAATAGGCCCAACTCAGCCTTAATACCCTTTTATTCTGATTTGTCGCTATGTTTTCCTTCAAGAGCAATGGGGTTATTCTCTTACCTTTAGAGGTAATACGGCTTGCTACACCTTTAATTATTTGCTTTGTCACCATGTTTAAAATAAGTTTTTTATCAGCAAATGGAAAGGAGCGACTTACTCCACTACCACTGTAATTTCTTTTAGAGCAGCAGTAAATAATTTTGAGCTTGCTTTAGCCGTTGCAATTGCAACATTTAGATTAAGCTCTTCTGTTGCGTTTAAAACTGTAATCAGGCCCTTTGTAGAGCTCTCAGCTCTTATTTTATTGGTAATTGTCGCTTTACAATTTAAACGTAACTATTTTAACAAAGAACAATCATAATAGACCCACTCAATTTATTTATTACTTTTTATTTACTACTTTTTGTTTTTTCACAAACAGCTGGAGGAAGTGAAAAGTTAGGATTGGTAATAAATTTCTGATCAGTGAGAGAGTTTAAAAACGCGATTAATTCATTTATTTCTTGCTGAGAAAGTTTTGGGACATTCGTTTTGCTTGGGCTGTGACCTATAATGGCCTCTTGTATCGTTGCTATAGAGCCATCGTGAAAATATGGAGCCGTTAATTCAATATTACGTAAAGTTGGAGTGCGAATTTCTGATTTTATGTGATCATTAATCTTATAAAATTTTTGATCTGTAAAAAGGGGTGGCGTATGACAATTTGTACATTGTCCTTTACCAAAAAAGATTGTTTCACCCTGTTGCATTTCAAAGGAGAATCCTTTTTTTGTATCCCAAATACTCTGATTTGTAATTAAAGTTCGCTCAAAATCACTAATGGCCTGTATAATGTGATCTATGGTAACCTTGTTTTTACTATCCCCTTGAGCATCAGGAAAAGCCTTATTAAACAATTCAACATAACAAGGATTAGCAGCAATACGCCGTTCAATTTCTTTTTCTTGTTGATTCATTCCCATTTCAACAGGAATAGTTCCTGTAATTGGAATAACAGCATGTTGTTCAAGAGTTCTTACATTTTGATTTTCCCATGTAAGATGATTGAACTCACCTATATTTCCCAATGTAGGAACATTGAAAATCCCCTCATCATTATTCACTCCGGGATGTGTTTTATTTCCATCAGTGAAGGCGTGTTTTTGCCTGTGACAGGTGCCACATGACATGCTGCCATCCTTAGACAAATCACCATCATAAAACAGATAACGCCCCAGCTTTATTTTTTCTTGAGCAGCAGGAACCTGTGCTGAATGAATCTCTGTTTTTCTTGGTTGTGCATAAAGCAAAGCGCCTGTGCTTGTGCCTATGATACAAAAAGTTGCGAATATTATTTTGAGGTTCATTGTAACAAAGCTAGCTTTTTTAATGGTTATTGAGTGACTGGGATAATCATGAATTTAATAGTCTCTTTACCATTAGCTGTTAATTCAATCACATAACGACCAGGAGTAAGAGGAAAATCTAATACTTTTTCCATTCCCCAACATTTTTCACCATGCTGATGTTTACTAGAGTCTATAATTTTACCATTTTGAACAATTTCTACCCAAGGACGACCATTAGTAATAATGCGATAGGTTGATTTCTTAGTAATATCGAATTTTAAAGTTCCCGCAAAACTCACACTTCCTCCACGCTCTTGTGGTGAAACAGGAAATTCTACTGAACGTGCAGGAAACAAAGAGGCTTCAACAGTTTGTGAAATAGGAACAGGATTTGCTTGTTTTAAATTTGCAATCGTTTGAGAGGTTTTTACTATAAGAGGTTTATTCCATGATGCCAAATTTCCAGTAAGTGGCGTACAAGAATGATCTTCATGAGCATATACAGTTGCAGAACCTATAGCTAAATAAGTTGTGAATGAAACAAGTAAAAATAGATAATGACGGTATGACATAAAAAACCCTTCAATATTTTTATATAAAACGATTTTACAAAAAATATGAATATAGGAAATACCCCTTTTGGACTAATCCTTTTGGTGTATTGACTGAAACCATATACATAATATTCATTACATCTCAGAGTATGCACCAACGAATTATTTGAACGTAGAATTATTATGAATAATACTTTTAGATTTTTTTGTATTTCGACATGTTCATTATTTTTAATTGCATCCTCTAATGCAATCGCAGAAGAAACTACAAGATCTAAAGATACAGATTCTGTATCAACAAAAGAAAAGAATAAAAAATTAATTCCCTCGAATGATCAGTACAAAAATATTTCTGATGTGAAGACATATTTCCCACAACCATCTTCTGAGGAAATAACAGTCTATGGAAAACAGAATAAAACACTCATTGGTAACTCTGTTGTAACACAAAAGGCTATGGATAAGCTGAACTTAAACACATTAGATGAAGCTGTTAATATTTTGCCTGGTGTCAATATAGGATCAACAGGAAACTCACGTAATGAACGTACAATTTATGTACGTGGTTTCAGTCGTTTGCAGGTCCCTTTGCTACTTGATGGAATTAGGATTTATTTACCTTATGATAATCGACTAGATTTTGGTCGTTTCGTAACCCCTGATATTAGTGAAATTCAAATTAGCAAAGGATATGCCTCAGTCATTGATGGACCAGATGGCATGGGCGGATTAATCAACCTCGTTACCCGTAAGCCAAAAAAGGAAATTGATGCCGAAGTTCGAAGCAACGTCAATCTTGGCCATAACGCTGAATATGGTGGATATAATGTTTTTGGCTTTATCGGTACTCGTCAGGAAAAATGGTATACTCAATTCAGCTTTGATGAGAATAATATTGATCATACAGATGTATCATCTAAATATACCCCAACTGCCTCACAAGGCAAAGGTAGGCGATTACTGTCTGATTCTTTGGATTGGAGAATTAATACAAAAATTGGTATTACCCCCAATGATACCGACGAGTATGTATTAAGTTATACTAGGCAAGAAGGACAAAAAAACGCTCCATTAAACACGATCGACCCGCCGTCATATCAAAAGGTTTGGTCATGGCCAACCTGGAATATCGATTCATTATCAATTATGACGAATACAAAATTAAAAGATAATTTAACCCTTAAATTCCGCCTTTATCGAAATACATTTGACAATCTTTTACGTAGTTTTGATAATATTTCTCAGACTACTCAAAATATGAAAAAATCATTTAACAGCTATTACTACGATGTAGGATATGGTGGGGACACACGTTTAACATGGGATATCAGCCAGCGAGATTCACTTAATTTTGCATTTTATGGCCGTCTGGATCAACATAACGAACATACTCAAAATTTTCCTGGGGGATATAATCAACCAAACCAAAAATCAATCGAAGAAAGTTATAGTACTGCCCTTGAAAATACGTTCTATATTCTACCAGAGTTAAAATTAACTACAGGAGGCAGTTACGATTGGCGAAAGTTAGATCAAGCGGAGGGTTTCTCCTCAGATACAAAAAATATTATTTCTTATCCAACCAAAAACAAAGGCGCTTTGAACGGTCAGGCAAGATTAGCATGGCAAATAAATACCAAAACTAGTTCTTATATCAGTTTTTCCGATAGGGTAAGATTTCCCTCTTTGTTTGAGCGATTCAGCACGCGTTTTGGTGGCGCAGTTTCCAACCCAGCATTAAAGCCAGAACGAGCCAAAAATTATGAAATTGGAATAAGTCATAATTTCAATCGAGTTAACATTACAGCAGCTTTATTTTATTCTCAATTAACCAATGCAATTGTTGCTTTTCCGATGCTGTACGAAGGTGTTTCAGTCAACCAAAACCGTAATGTAGGACACGGAGATTATTATGGGTTCGAGATTTCTACCGAAATTGAAATTTTAAAGAATTTATCAGTGGGTGGTAACTATACCTATATTCATCGCAACTTGAATGATCCCAATATTCAAAATTATCACCCTACTGATGTGCCAAAACATAAAGCCTTTGTTTATGCGACATGGAAACCCATTAAGAAATTACAATTTTTACCCACGTTGGATATCGCCTCAAATCGTTGGACTACTGATAGCACAGGGATAGATTACTTTAAAACAGGTCATTATGTGAATCTATCCATAAATGCTCTCTATCAAGTCACAGATCAACTAGAGCTTGGGGTTGGTGCTAAAAACTTGCTTGATCAAAACTATCAACTCGCCGCAGGATACCCAGAGCAAGGACGGAATTTCTATGTTAAATTGAGATTTGTATATTAGGTGCAGCGTTCTAATTTAAAAATTAAACTCTCCACTTTTTCCCCCTTGCTTTTTAACTAAATGAATATCTTGAATGATCATTTTTTTATCTACTGCTTTTAACATATCATAAATTGTTAATAACCCTGCAGACGCTCCTGTTAAAGCTTCCATTTCAACACCTGTTTTACCAACCGTTTCAGCAGTGACCTCAATGGTGACGCTTGAATTGATTTCATCTTTGTAAAACTCAACATGCACATGACTTAAAGACAAAGGATGACATAAAGGAATAATAGTGGCAGTCATCTTTGTCCCCTGAATTGCTGCAATACGAGCAATCCCCAATACATCTCCTTTATGGCTGGCATTAAACTCTAATAATTGAAATGCCTCTGCACACATTATAATTGTACCAGTAGCAATCGCTGTACGTTTTGTTGCTTCTTTATTCGCAATATCGACCATATGCGCTTGCCCTGAAGCATCAAAATGAGATAACTTAGTCATGTGTTTTTCCTATTATAATTTGCTTTAACCATCATAAACATATGATACGAAGGAAACCATGATTAAAATTCGTTATTTTGGATTTTTAAAAGAAATTTTAAACCTTGAAGAAGAACAAATAGAATGGCCACAGGGCGATTCACAAGCTTTATTAACCTATTTAAGATCCCGCAGCGATTTTTGGGCAGAAAGCCTTTCTGAACAAAATATTTTCCGCTTGGCCATTAATCAAAAAATTATTTATCAGACTTCCCCCATTTCTTCAGGAGATGAAGTCGCTATCCTCCCTCCCGTTACAGGAGGATAAAAATGTTTTGGGTAAAAATCCAAGAGTCCCCTTTTGATGCAGAAATTCCAGTTCTAGATCAACAAATCCAAATTAATAATTGTGGCGCAATCGTCAGTTTTAAAGGCATTGTCCGTGGGTATGATGAACAAGAACCATTAAGCCACCTTTATTTGGAACATTTTCCTGGAGTTACCGAACAGGAAATTGAACGTATTTTACAACAAGCAAAAGAATATTGGCCAATAGAAAGTGCAATTGTAATCCACCGTGTCGGCAGACTAAACATAGGGGAAAGCATTGTGCTGGTTATGGTTGCGGCTTCTCATCGTAAAGCGGCCTTTGAAGCATCTCAATTTATTATGGATTATTTAAAAACAGAAGCACCATTCTGGAAAAAGGAATTTTTTCAAAATGAAACATCTCGTTGGGTTAAAGCCAAAGAGTCAGACATAGAACAAAAAAAACGCTGGCAACTTCCGTCATGAAACCAAAACTTGTTATTACAGGCATTATCCTAGCAGGCGGTGAGGGACAACGTATGGGAAGGAAAAATAAAGGGCTCATTCCTTTCAATAACTTACCTCTTATTCACTATGTTATTCAACAATTACGCCCTCAACTAGATCACATCATCATCAGTGCTAATGAGGACATTTCAACATATCAAAACTTTGGGTTTCCTGTTATTTCGGATCAAACTGAATGGCAAAACAAAGGACCTCTTGCTGGTATTCTCAGCACCACTCCTTTTATTCCCCAAGATACTGATGCCATTCTAACTGTACCTTGTGATACCCCTTTCCTACCCATTCATCTAGTATCTACATTAACAAATGCTTTATATAATCAAGCAGAACATGAGATCGCGTATGCTGCAACGCCATCCCAAATTCACCCCAGCATCTTTTTATATAAGCCAACAATTAACAATCAATTAGCAGAGCATCTAAGGCAACAACACTATAGTTTGAAATCTTGGATTTTTAAACATAATGCAATTAAAACTGTTTTTGAAGATGAGCATGCATTTACAAATATGAATGACATGAAAACACTTCACCAAAACCAATAGGAACCTATCATGCTCGATTATTATCAAGCACTCCATAATTTATTAACCCAAAACACCCCTTCTTTAACAAAACAAACTGTTCCTTTAACCGAAGCGGATCGCCTTATTTTAGCTGAAAATTTAACCGTCCAATATGACACCCCTTTTTTTAGCAATAGTGCAATGGATGGTTATGCTCTAGGCGGTGATATTGACGCATGTCAAGAATGGACAATCATTCATCGTATTGCAGCAGGCGATACAGCACAATCAATGACTTTAAAAACTGGCGAAGCAGCAAGAATATTTACAGGAGCCCCCATCCCAGAGGGAACAATCGCTGTTATTCAACAAGAAAATACTGAAGTTAATGGTAATATTTTAACCGTTACTTCAACACTTAGAAAAGGGCAGAATATTCGCTATCAAGCCGAAGAGTTAAAAAAAGGAGATGTATTCCTATCTTCTGGCCAGTATATTACCCCTGCAGTTATTGCACTACTGGCGAGTCAAGGATACGCTGAAATCCCTGTATTTAAACCATTAACAATTTATGTATTTTCAACAGGAAATGAACTGCTAAATCCAGAAGAACCTCTAACTGCTGGAAAAATTTACGATGCTAATCGCTATTTATTGTTATCATGGTTAAAACAAACGCCTCACCAGATCATTGATGCAGGCACTTTACCTGATAACAAAGAAGCAACAGAACAAGCGCTAAGTGATGCCAGTCAAAAAGCAGATATTATTATCACTTCAGGTGGTGTTTCTGTTGGGGAGGAAGATCACGTCCATACAGCGATTACAAAATTAGGTAAGCTTACTTTATGGAAACTTGCTATCAAACCAGGAAAACCTTTCGCATGGGGAGAGATTGATAACACAACGGTCTTTATGCTTCCTGGAAATCCTGTCAGTACCTTTGTGACTTTCCAACAGCTCGTCGTTCCAGCCCTAAAAAGATTATCAGGAATTGATATTGAACAATGTATGCCAAAAGCCATCATGGCCAAAGCAACATTCTCTACCAAGAAAACACAAAGCCGCAAAGAGTTTCTTAGGGTTCAATTACAACCGAGTGCAACTGGACTTTATGTAAAGCTGCTTTCACATCAAGGGTCTGCCATGCTCTCCGCATTCACACAAGCTGATGCTTTGGCAGAAATACCAGAAAATACTCTGGTGCATGAAAATGACTATATCAAAGTCTATCCTCTTTCTTACAATTTTAACACTTAAAATCATCTGAGTATTTATTATGGAAAAAATTAAAATTGGTCTTATTTCTATCAGCGACAGAGCCAGCAAAGGCATCTACGAAGATAAAGGCCTCCCTGCACTTAAAGATTGGTTAGATCTTGCTGTTTTAAACGACAAAGAATATGTTGAGCATCTAATCCCAGATGAGCAAGATCTTATCGAGAAAACACTGATTGAACTGGTTGACCAAGAAAAATGCCCTCTTGTATTAACAACAGGTGGAACTGGCCCTTATATTCGTGACGTAACACCAGATGCAACCTTAGCTGTTGCAGATAAAGTTATGCCAGGATTTGGTGAACAAATGCGCCAAGTAAGCTTATATTACGTGCCAACAGCAATTCTATCCAGACAAGTTGGGGTTATTCGTAAGCAAAGCTTAATCTTGAATCTTCCTGGTCGTCCAAATGCTATCAAAGAAACCTTAGAGGGCGTTAAAGACGACAATGGCAAAATAAAAATTCATGGTGTTTTTGCTTCTGTTCCAATGTGCATAGAGGTCATTGGCGGCCCAAGAATGGAAACAGACGAAAAAATCGTCAAAGCCTTTTTACCTAAAATATAAATCAGCCCCCTGTCATTGACATTATACGGTTGATTTTTTTTGGCTTTTCTAGGAAATCATGAGATTGAGGTTTTAACTTGATGGCTTGCATTATAGCATTTTGTAATTCCTCATCGCTACATTGATTTCTTAGAAAAGGTTTCAACTGAAAACTATTGTCTTGCCCTAAACACATCAATAACGTGCCATCTACCGTTAATCGAACACGATTACAAGTTTCACAAAAATGCTGAGATAATGGGGTAATCAATCCTAAATTAACAAACCCGCTTGCTGTTTCCCAATACCGAGCAGGCCCATTCCCGATTTTCTTGGTTGTTGGCTGTAGGTTAAACTTTATTTCTAGTTTTTTAACGCTCTCTTGCAAATAGACAGAAGCTGTACTCCGCCCACTTTCGCCCATCGGCATGACTTCAATCAAACATAAAATATATTGATGTTGAATACAAAACCGTAGCATTTCCTCGACTTCATCAAAGTTACGATCTGGCATCACAACCATATTAATGCGAACCTTTTGAAACCCTGCTTTTTTAGCTGCAGATAACCCAGCCAAAATAGTATCTAAACAATTACTTCCTGTTATTTCCTCCATATGTTTAGAGCTAAGAGAATCAAGACTAATATTTAATCGATCCAAACCTGCTTCAAATAATGATTCGGCTTTATCTGCCAATAAAGTCGCATTGGTTGTCATAGACAAATCTTTGACCTGATCCATTGCCTTCATATCACGCACCAATTCGACAATATTTTTGCGAAGTAAAGGCTCTCCACCTGTCAGGCGAAAATGATGTGTTCCTAATACAGAGAAATTATAAACAATTCTTAAAATTTCTTCAGTAGATATCCAATTATCAGAGGCTTCAAACCCCTTAAAACCTTTAGGAATACAATAATTACATCTTAAATTACAACGATCTGTAACAGATATTCTTAAGTAATCTATTTTTCTACCAAAATCATCTATGAGCATCATACAGACCGTTCTCAAAACTATATTTTAAAATTATATATATTCTACATTTTCACACTAAGTATTTAATCTTTAACGTTCCATTTTTCCATTCTTTAAAGACAAAACGTCATCAGCAAAAAAATTTATATCTTCTGGATCATGAGAAATAATAAGTAATAAACAATTTATTTGCTGTTGAATGTATTTTACTTCAACACGTAACCGTTGGCGTAACTGATAATCCAACATTGAAAAAGGTTCATCAAGTAAGAGAAGTTTAGGCTTAGTTATTAATGCTCTTGCCAAGGCAACTCTTTGTTGTTGTCCACCCGATAATTCATGAGGATATTGATGCGCTAAATTCGATAATTCAAACTGTTCTAATAACTCAGAAACCTCTGTATTATATCGGTGTTTGCCTGGATTTAAAAACCCTTTTTTAAGAGAAAATGCAATATTTTGTTGCACTGTCAAATGAGGAAATAAACTATAAGTTTGAAAAAAATACGCTAAATTTCTTTGTTGTGGTTTTAAATTAATCTTTTGTTTATCGTCAAAAAAAACATTATTTTTAATTGTAATAGACCCTGCATCAGGGATCATTAACCCTGCTATTATTTTAATTAAAGTTGTTTTTCCTGCACCTGATGGACCAAAAATCGCAATAGATTGGCAAGATGAAGCATATTCAAGGTTTAATTGAAAAGAAGATTGATTGGTCAACAATGTTTTTTGAATATTCCAATTAAAATTCATATTAAATCTTTAATAAAATATCTTATAGCCAGTTAGTTTTTTGGCAATAAATAAAACAACAATACAAACAAAAGATAAAATAATCACAGCTATATTTGCAGCATGATCATTTCCCTCTTGAACTGCTTCATAAATGGATATGGATAATGTTTCTGTCTTTCCTGGAATACTTCCTGCGACCATTAAGGTTGCTCCAAATTCTCCCAAAGCTCTGGCAAAAGATAATAATAATCCTGCAAAAATTCCTCGCCAAGCAAGTGGCAAGGTAATTCGAAAGAAAATAGAAATATCTGATACTCCAAGCACTCTTGCCGCTTGCTCGTAACAAGGATTTACACTTTCAAAAGCGGTTCGAGTTGGTTTAAAAACCAACGGAAAAGTAACAATTGTTGCGGCGATTACCGCCCCTTGCCATGTGAAAATTAAATTAATATCAAAATAAATCTCTAAAATCTGTCCAACCCAGCCATGCCGACCTAAAAGAACCAATAAATAATATCCTAAAACGGTTGGCGGCATTACCATAGGCAATGTTAAAATTGTATCTAAAAATTCTTTACCAACAAATTTTTTACGAGCAAGTAAAAAACCAATTGGAACAGCAATCAGAAAATTAACAACAACTGAGCATCCAGCAACTTTTAATGATAAAAACAATGCACCCCAAGCAAAATTCATTATATTTTTCTATCGAGAAACACTGGTGAAACCATATTTATTTAAAATATTTTGCCCTGTAGAGGATAAAATAAAATCAATAAACCCTTGAGCTTTTGTATTTTCTGTCTTTTGTTTAACCAATGCAATTGGATAGCGGATAGAATGGCTTAAAGGAAAATCTAGCAAGATTTTAACCTTATTCGATAAAATCGTAGCATCACTGTGGTAAACAAATCCAACATTTACCTCATCACGCGCAACATAATCCAAAACTTGTCTGACATTTTGCCCAATAATTAACTTATTTTGCAATTTATCCCACAACTGATTTTGTTGTAAAAATTTTTGTGTATATCTACCTGCTGGAACAATCTTTGGCTGACCTACAGCAATTTTTTGAACGGTAGGCTGTAATAAATTTCCTGCATTGTGTATATCTAAATTACTATGAATCGGAGCAATCAATACAAGACTATTATTAGTAAAATCTTTTCGACTATTCTCTATAATCAGGCCTTTTTTTACAGCCTGATCCATGGTTTCTTCATCAGCAGAAGCAAAAATATCCGTTGGTGCGCCTTGGTCAATTTGCTGAAGCAAACTGCCAGAAGCACCAAAGTTAAATAAAATTTTATCCATAGGGTGTTTTGCCTCATATAAAGCAGCTATTTCTTTAAAAGCATTACTGAGACTGATTGCAGCTGAAACATTAATTTCATTTGCTTTCGCATAATGTAACCCACTAAAAAGAATAGTTGCTATAACTAAAAATTGTCGAACAACCCTTTGGAGAAAATAGTATTTTTTCATAATTTTCATTTGCTCTTTACATTAACGAGGCCTTACCAATTGCCATTTACGTGTAATATAGGTGACCATCCCAAATCCACTAAAAATATGTACTAGTCGAGTAAATGGGAAAATAGCAAATAAACTCATTCCCATAAATAAGTGAATTTTAAAAATAATAGAAGCGTTCATAACATAATTTGCTGCATCCCCACGTACTGTCACTACATGTTGTGCCCATGTCATCAAACGCACCATTTCATGACCATCTAAATGTTGAGCAGAAACAACAATCGTTGATAGCCCAAGACATAACGTAACAAACAACCATAAAAGTAATAATTTATCACGCCAGTTGCTGTTTTGTACCAATCGATCTACAGAAAAACGTCTGTGTATTAAGATAACCAACCCAATAAAGCACATGCTGCCCATAATTCCACCAGCAGTCATTGCCACCATTTGTTTTAAAGAGTGGCTGACCCCTAATGTATCCCATACAATCACTGGGGTTAATAACCCTACGAGATGACCAAAAAATAAACCTAATATGCCTACATGAAATAAGATACTGCCAACACGTAATTGCCCACGATATAATAACTGGCTGGAATCACTTTTCCAAGAATACTGTTCACGTTCAAACCGAACAAGGCAGCCAACAACAAAAATTACTAATACAATATAGGGATAAATTCCAAAAATAAATTTATCTAGATAATCCATGACTTCCTCCTTTATTTTGATCATAGGTTGGACAAATTTTACAAGCATTTGGTTGTAATAAAGGCTCTACACCTTCTATGTTCGGTCCAAATTTTTCTAATGCCTCATCCATATCTCGAATAGGAGGAGTTACCAAGGGAACTGGTTTTGCTGTTGAATATTGCTCTAAGAGTGAAAAAATACCAATATAAGCAGATTTTGTCTCTTGCAGCTTTTTACCAATATGACCAATGACATCAATTGCTGATGTTAATAGTTCTATTGCTTGTTTTTTTTCACAAACAGATAAATATTCCAAAAATAAAGGTAAATAATCAGGAAGCTCATCTATCACAGAAAGCTCAAACCCATGATTTTTATATTCGTTCATTAAATCAACCAGAGCTTGTCCGCGAATGCGATCCTCTCCATGAATATGCTCAAACATATGTAAAGAGTGATTACGACTACGGTCAAAAATATTTACATAATTTTCTTGTAAAACAAGCAAATCTTGCTCGCCTAACTCTTTTAGTAAAGGAGAAAGAAAATTAGGATCTATTTTTAGTTTTTCCAAGCGTGCAACCAACTCAGGAACAGCATCAATAAGATCTTGCTCTGGATAACAAAGAAGCACTGAAAGGATTTTAAAAATTTCCATTAGCTATTACTTTCTTTTTCTTTGTTATGGTTACGATCATTCATCATATCTGTGAAAATAATAGGAGATTGTTTTTTACCAAATAGATTTTCTTTACTAACGCCATCAGAGCATCCGTTTCCAAAAGAAAAACCACAAGAAGCTTTATCTTTAAACGCATCCTCAACCATTTCTTTATGAGAGGAGGGAATAACAAAACGATCTTCATAATTGGCAATCGCCATAATTTGATACATTTCATTAATTTGTTCTTCAGATACATGAAGATTTTCTATTGTTGATAAATCTGCTTGAGAACCAACTGATTTGCTACGCATGTAACGACGCATTGCAATCATTGTTTCTAATGCTTCAACAATTGGTTCTTCTTTGCCAGCTGTTAATAGATTAGCAAGATAGCGAACAGGAATACGTAGCTCTTTAATACCAGGAATAATTCCTTTTTCCCCAATGACGCCTTGTTCAACAGCTGATTGAATCGGAGATAGAGGTGGAATATACCAAACCATTGGTAATGTACGATATTCGGGATGTAGTGGGAAAGCAACTTTCCAATCCACTGCCATTTTATAAACAGGTGATTTCTTTGCAGCGTCCAACCAACTTTGTGGAATTCCTTGCTTCAATGCTTCAGCAATCACTTCTGGATCATTAGGATCCAAAAATAAATCTAATTGAGATTGATATAAATCTTTTGGATCTTCAGCAGAAGCTGCATCTTCAATTTTATCAGCATCATACAATAAAACACCAAGGTAACGAATACGTCCTACACAAGTTTCAGAACAAACTGTTGGTTGACCGCCCTCAATTCTTGGATAGCAGAAAATACATTTTTCAGATTTTCCAGAAACCCAGTTATAATAAATTTTTTTATATGGACATCCAGAAACGCACATACGCCAACCACGACATTTATCTTGATCGATCAAAACAATACCGTCATCTTCACGTTTATAAATAGATCCAGAAGGACAACTTGCAACACAAGCTGGATTTAAACAATGTTCACACAATCTTGGTAAATACATCATAAATGTATTTTCGAATGTGGACATCATTTCCTTTTGAATGCCCTCAAACAGTGCATCTTTTGATCTTTTAGAGAATTCACCTCCAAGATCATCTTCCCAGTTTGGCCCCCATTTAATCTTATCCATTTTTTTGCCAGTTAAGACAGAAACAGGGCGTGCCGTTGGTGGGGTTTTCATATCAGGAGCATTTTGTAGATGTTCATAATCATACGTAAATGGCTCATAATAATCATCAATTTGAGGCAAGTCTGGATTGGCAAATATATTTGCCATAATTTTTAACTTACCCCCTTGGCGAGGTTTTAACTTATTATTTTTTAAAACCCATCCACCATTATATTTATCTTGATTCTCCCACTCTTTTGGATAACCAACACCAGGCTTTGTTTCAACATTGTTAAACCATGCATATTCAACACCATCACGGCTGGTCCAAACATTTTTACAAGTTACTGAACAAGTATGACATCCAATACATTTGTCCAGATTTAACACCATACCAATTTGTGCTCTAATTTTCATAATACTGACCTCTTATTACGCTTTGACATTTTGTTGAGCTAAATCAGCGGTTTCTTGTAACCAATCAACATTTTTCATTTTACGAATAACCACGAATTCATCACGATTAGAACCAACCGTTCCATAATAGTTAAATCCATAAGAAAGCTGAGCATAACCACCAATCATATGCGTTGGTTTCAAAACAGTTCTCGTCACAGAATTATGAATACCGCCGCGTTTTTTAGAAACTTCAGCGCCTGGAACATTAATAATTTTTTCTTGAGCATGGTACATCAAGGTCATTCCTTCTGGAACACGTTGGCTGACCACAGCTCTTGCAGTTAAAGTGCCATTTAGGTTGAAGGCCTCAATCCAATCATTATCAACAATTCCAGCTTTTCTAGCGTCAATCTCAGAAATCCAAACATGAGGCCCACCACGTGATAAAGTAAGCATTCTAATATTGTCAGAATAAGTACTATGAATGCCCCATTTTTGGTGTGGTGTAATAAAGTTCAATACAATTTCGGTATTGCCATTTCCATGTTTGCCCAATACTTGTTTTGTCGTCTTGAGATCAACAGCAGGTTTATATACACATAAGCTTTCACCAAAAGCACGCATCCATTGATGATCTTGATAAAATTGTTGACGCCCTGTAATAGTTCTCCAGGGTATTAACTCATGAACATTGGTATAACCAGCATTATAACTGACAGTTTCACTTTCCAAACCAGACCAAGTAGGAGAAGAAATAATCTTACGAGGTTGTGCTTGTATATCTCTAAAGCGAATAGTGTCATGCTCTCTGGGTAAAGCCAATGGTGTATGATCTAAGCCTGTAATCTTAGACAAAGCACCCCATGCCTTCACCGCAATATGACCATTTGTTTCAGGTGCCAGCGCCAAAATCATTTCTGCAGCATCAATTGCTGTATCCAGCTTAGGTTGCCCCTTGGCTATTCCTTCCGAAACAGTTTTATTTAGCCCACGTAAAACTTCTACTTCGTGTTTTGTATCCCAACTGATTCCTTTACCACCATTCCCTATTTTTTCGAGCAAAGGCCCAATAGACGTAAATTGTTGGTAAACAGCACTATAATTGCGTTCAACAACCGTCATTGCCGGCATTGTTTTTCCTGGAATAGGATCACATTCACCTTTCTTCCAATCTTTAACATCAAAAGGCTGTCCGAGCTCTTGAGGCGTATCATGCATTAACGGGGTTAAAACTAAATCTTTTTGAACACCCAAGTAATCTTCTGCTAATTCAGAGAATTTCTTGGAAATCCCTTTAAAGATTTCCCAATCACTTTTGCTTTGCCATAAAGGTTGTACAGCTTCACTTAATGGGTGAATAAAAGGATGCATATCTGAGGTATTTAAGTCGTCTTTTTCATACCAAGTTGCTGTTGGTAAAATCACATCAGCATATAAACACGTCGTGGACATACGGAAATCAAGTACAACCATCAAATCTAACTTGCCTTCAGCAGCAGGTCTTACTGTGATTTCTTGTGGTTTAATACATTGTGTCTCTTCACTCAACACTGCATTTTGTGTGCCTAGTAAATATTTCAGAAAATATTCATGTCCTTTTCCAGAGGATCCCAATATATTTGAGCGCCATACAAACATATTTCTTGGAAAATTCTTTGGATTGTCAGGATCATTACAAGACATGTCCAATGAACCATCTTTTAACCCATCAACAGCATAAGCAATTGGATCTTTTGACGCAGCAATTGCCTGTTGCGTAACTTGTAACGGGTTGGTTGTTAATTGTGGCGCAGAAGGTAACCACCCCATCCGTTCAGCTTTGGCATTACAATCAATTAATGATAATCCTTCAAAATCACTCAATGCTGTTGAAGAGGTAATTTCATCAAGATGTAATTTTTCATGACGCCATTGGCTGGTATGATTATAAAAGAATGAGGTTCCGTTCATTTGACGTACTGGGCGATACCAATCCAAACCAAAAGCAAGCGGTGTCCACCCTGTTTGTGGTCTTAACTTTTCTTGTCCCACATAATGGCACCAACCCCCACCACTTTGTCCAATACAACCACACATCATCAACATATTGATAATACCACGATAGGTCATATCCATATGATACCAATGGTTTAAGGCTGCCCCAACAATAACCATACTTTTACCCTGGGTTTGGTCTGCATTTTGTGCAAATTCACGAGCCACTTGAATAACAAGCTCTGGCTTTACCCCAGTATGTTTTTGTTGCCATGCAGGTGTATAAGGAACATCATCAAAATAATCCTTTGCCCCATCTCCTAATCCACGATCAATACTGTAATTTGCAGCCATCAAATCAAAAACAGTGGTTACAAAAGCTTCTGACCCATCTGCTAATTTGATTTTTTTTACAGGAACTTTACGCACAAATTGCTCATTATTTCCCTCACCAGCAAAATAATCAAAAGCAACATCCAGAACTTGATCATGCATATCTAAAAGGGAAAGTTGTGCTTCAACAGCTCTTCCTTGACTATCTTGCTCTTGCAAGTTCCATTTACCATCATCACCCCATCTAAACCCAATAGATCCTTTGGGAGCAACAATATTCCCTGTTGCACCATCAATAACTAGGGTTTTCCATTCTGGGTTCGTTTTTTCATTTAAATTGTCATCTAAATGACTAGCTCTTAGGAAATAATTTGGTAAGTAATGGTCGCCTTTATTGTCCAACATAACCAGCATAGGCATATCTGTATATTGGCGACAATAATTTGTAAAATATTCTGAAGGCTTATCTAAGTGAAACTCTTTAAAAATTACATGCCCCATTGCCATAGCAAGGGCAGCATCTGTACCTTGTTTAGGAGCAAGCCAAATATCACCAAATTTAACCATTTCACCATAGTCAGAAGATACAGCAACAGTTTTCGTACCTTTATAACGAACCTCTGTATAAAAATGAGCATCAGGGGTTCTGGTCATAGGAACATTTGATCCCCAAACCATTAAATAAGTAGAATTATACCAATCTGCAGATTCTGGAACATCCGTTTGCTCTCCCCAAACTTGAGGGCTAGCAGGAGGTAAGTCACAATACCAGTCATAAAAAGATAAAGGAACACCACCAATTAAAGACAAATATCTGGAACCAGAAGCATAGCTAACCATTGACATTGCAGGGATTGGAGAAAAACCAACAACACGATCAGGACCAAATTCTTTGACTGTAAAACTATTAGCAGCTGCTATAATCTCGTTCACTTCATCCCAGTTAGAACGAACAAACCCTCCCAAACCACGACGAGATTTATAAGATTTCGCAATATCTGGAGTTTGACTAATATATTCCCAAGCTGCAATTGGATCTTTACTCTTGCGAACCTCACGCCATAATTGAGCAAGCCTCCCTCTTAACATTGGATATTTTACGCGTTGAGCTGAATAAACATACCAACTATAGGAAGCACCACGAGGACATCCCCTGGGTTCATGATTGGGTAAATCAGGGCGCGTGCGAGGATAGTTTACTTGTTGCGTTTCCCATGTAATCAATCCACTTTTTACATAAATTTGCCAGCTACAAGAACCCGTGCAATTCACACCATGTGTTGAACGAACAATTTTATCATGTTGCCAACGTTGACGGTATGCGTCCTCCCATTTTCTATCTTCTTGAACAACAGCACCATGACCATTGGCGAAATTACTTTTAGTTCTTTTAAAAAAGGATAAACGATCTAATAAGTGACTCATAATTTTTTCCAATTCTTAAGCTATAATACCAATTAACATGCGCTTGCTGCGCTTTTACGAAGGTAAAACCACCAATTTACCAACAAACAAGTGCAGTAATAAGCAATAAAACAACAAAAAGCTAAATAGAAAGATCCTGTATAAGCTACTGTTGTTCCGCAAAGTTTTGGAATAATAAACCCGCCATAAGCACCAATTGCACCCATAAACCCAAGAACAGCGCCTGTTTCTTTAATAGCATTTTTGGCAGATTCTTCAGTATTTTGATTTGTGAGAGCTGCAAGCTTACGATGAAATATACCAAACACAACAGGGGTTTGTGCAAACACAGATCCGTTCCCTAAACCAACGAAAACAAAAACAAACATAAAGCTAATAAAGAAGCCCATGAAATTTCCATCTTGCCCATGATCTGGTAGGAAATATAAAACAGCTAATGTGCATACAACCACACCAACAAAAGCAATCTGCGTAACAATAGTGGCACGAATTTTGTCAGAAATCATTCCACCAACAACTCTAAAAATCGATCCTAATAACGGACCTAAAAATGCATATTTTAGTGGGTCAATATTAGCAAACTCGTGTTTAACCAACATTGGAAATACAGCCGAATACCCAATAAAAGACCCGAACATGCCTAAGTATAACCAACATAAAATCCAATTATCTTTGCGACCAAAAATAACAGATTGATCTGAAAATGATGCTTTTGCAGAAGCAAGATCATTCATTCCAAAGAAAATAAAAAATAAAACTAATACAATTAATGGAACCCAAACAAAGCCAATATTTTGAATCCAGATAGAAGTATCATGGCCATTCTGTACAATTGCTTTAGCATCACCACCAAAAGCACCAAAAATACCCATACCGATCACTAAAGGTGCTGCAAATTGCAATACGGAAACCCCAATATTACCTAAACCAGCATTAACCCCTGTTGCATATCCTTTTTCTGATTTTGGAAAAAAATATCCAATATTGGCCATGGATGAGCTAAAATTCCCTCCACCAAAACCACATAGTAAGGCGATAATCGCCATTGTTGTAAAGCTTGTATCTGGATTTTGAACACTTATTCCAAACCATACCAAGGGAATTAACAAAGTTGCAGTAGAGAAAAAAGTCCATTTTCTGCCACCAAAAATAGGCACCATAAATGCATAAAATATTCGTAATGTTGCACCAGATAATGCAGGTAAAGCAGTTAATAACATCAACTGATTTGCATCATACTTAAACCCCAGTTTGGGTAAGTAAATAACAACTACACTCCACAAAGACCATACGACAAAAGCAAGTAAAAGTGCTGGTACTGAAATCCATAGATTTCTTGTTGCTATCTTTTTCCCTTGCTTTTGCCAAAAATCTTTATTTTCTGGCTCCCAGTTGGTTATATATTTGGACATGTATAATTTCCTATTACAAGATAATTTCTTGTGTAATTTGCCAAATAAAAGATTCAATATAGTTAATATTTCTTATTCTGGCTTAAAATTACATATCAATTTAATACATTTGAAATTGTAAACCTATTCAACTAAGGGGCAAAAAAAACCATATACTTGGCTAGGTATTATCTAGTACTTTCGGACTAGTTTTTGTTATTGTTTTTAATGTTATAGATTAAAATTCATATTTAGTATAATGGTTGGAAAAGTATAAAATAAATTAAGAGTAACAATATCTCTCAGTTATTAATTAATTTTTTATTGGGTTTATTGGTATCTTGTAATCTATAAAAAAAATTGCTTATGCTATTGCCTTATTCTCCACAATAAAGAAAAGACCAAGATCCAACAGGTTCTATTAATACCGATACATAATTAACGTGAACACATCAATTTACATCGAAACTTGACTTTAAATATACTGACGAACACTTATATCAAATAAAATATGACAGTTACTCAAAAAATTAACCATACAAAAAATGAGATGAAAAAAATATCAAGACGACATAGCCTCTCTCTTAAATTACTCATTTCAATTATTGTATGGGTAACAGGAGCTATTTTTTTTACGGGATATGCTCTTACCTTACTTTGGCAGCTAGAAAATGCAGGTAAAGATATTAATTATGCAGGTAGTTTACGCATGAAAATCTATCATATGATTACCTTAGTTTCTCAACCTGATCATCAAAAAGCATTACAATCTGAACAAAATGATTTTGTATTTATTCTGAATAATTTGTTAAAATCAGACAGAAATAATTTTATTTTTCCAAATAATGCCAAAATTGATAAACAAATAGAGGTTATAGAACAATATTATCAAAAAAATGTCTTACCCTTACTAAACAAGCCCTATGCTTTTAATACTATTTTATCCCCAAAAGAGTTACAAGTTGCAGATCAGTTTGTAGGGTATATTAATCAACTCGTAAAATTAATTGAAAATCAAAATACTCAAAATATTATTTGGTTAAGATTTATACAAACCATCTTAATTATTATGGTTATTTTTACTGCTTTTTCTGCCATTTATCTTTTATATAAGTTTGTAATAAGTCCCTTAACACGCTTACAAAATGCCATTCAACAATTAAGCATTGGCAATTTATCTGAACGTATCGTTATTACAAACAAAGATGAGTTTAGCGTTGTATCAGCTGGTTTCAATAAAATGGCAGATAATTTACAAGATTTATATAATAATCTTGAACAAAAAGTATCTCAAAAAACAATTGCATTAGAAGAAAAAAACCACGAACTTGCGATTCTGTATGATATGACAATTTTTTTACATGAAAGTCATATGCAAGATACTATTTTAGAAAGTTTTCTAAATAAAATCATTTCACTAGGATATGCAGATGGTGGTTTTATCGGGGTTCTTAATAAGGATAAGACCTCTCTTGATTTTCTATATAGTCAAGGACTGCCAAAACAATCAGACATTGTAAAAAAATGCTATTTTTCTTCACATTGTTTTTTTGATGTAACTGTATTACCTAAAAATCCAAACCCTATATATATTCAAACCAAACAACAAAATAAATTAGACCTTTCAATTCCAAATTGTATAGAAGCAGCTTTTGACCATTTTGTTATTTTTCCTATTTGGCATAATAATAATGAAATAGGAATGGTTGTTTTGTATTTTAAGAATCCAAGAACTTCTTCTGAAAAAGAAAATCAAAATCATTATTTAATTAAAACACTAACCAAGCAATTAGCAATTTCTATAGAAAATCAACAACTTACACTAAAAGAAAAACAACTTGCTATTCTCGAAGAAAGAAATATGATTGCACAAGGCTTACATGACAGTATAGCGCAATCCCTTTCCTTTTTGAATTTACAAACGCAAATGCTAGAAAAAGCAATTAATCAAAAAGATTATAATAGAATTCTACAAAATCTAAATTTCATACAAAAAGGTATCCAAGAATCCTATGAAGATGTCAGAGAGCTCCTTTTAAATTTCAGAACTAAAATCAACCATACTGAAAATTTTCAAGAAGTCGTTCAAAAAGTCTTAAAACGTTTTAAAGCTCAAACTTCAATACCAATTGAAACCAATAATCTAAATCAACATTTTTTTCTAACCCAACAACAACAATTACAAGTTGTTTTTATTTTGCAAGAAGCATTGTCCAATATCCGCAAACACTCCTCTTGCAGCCAAGCAAAAGTTACTTTTGAAAATGGAAAAAACTTTATTATGCGTATCGAAGATGATGGTATTGGTTTTGATATAGAGATAATTAAAAAGAAAAAATTAAGTCATGTAGGTTTATCTATCATGAAAGAAAGAACTGAAAAAGCCTGTGGAATCATTAATATAACCTCTATTTTACAACATGGAACAACCATTGAATTAATAATTCCACAACAATAATGGAAATAACTATGACCCATCCTATAATCAAAATTTTATTAATTGACGATCATGCTCTTTTTCGCTCGGGATTAAAATTTTTACTCGAAACTGAAAAAGATTTTGAAATCGTTGGTGAAGCACAAGATGGCCTGCAAGGGGTAAAACTTGCTGGAGCCCTCCATCCAGATATTATTTTACTTGACCTTGACATGCCTGTTATGGCTGGTAAAGAAACATTACAACAATTATTAAATACTGATCCTACTTTAAAAATATTAATTTTAACTGTTTCTGAAGATGATGAAGATTTGTTGGAATGTATGAAAATTGGAGCCAAAGGATATCTATTAAAAAATATCGATACCGATTTTTTATTAAATAGCATTCGCAAAACATTAGAGGGCAATAATATCTTATCCCCTGAAATGACAACGAAGTTAATTGGGCAATTTAAATCCTCAAAACAACATAATGATGAACCTTATAACCTGTACGAAACATTAACGCCAAGAGAAAAAGAAATTCTGGCATGGTTAACCAAAGGTGTCAGCAATAAAGAAATTGCTCGTTTTTTTAATTTGTCCGAAAGCACAATCAAATTGCATGTGCAAAATATTTTACGCAAATTAAATATACATAGCCGCGTTCAGGCAGCTGTTTTTGCACTTGAACACGGGTTTAATAAAATATAAATTAATGACCACAGATTTTACAGCTAGGATTACGATCAAAAGCAACTTGGTAAAACTGTGCATTTAATGCATTATAATGAAGTAATCTTCCTGTAACAATATCGCCAATATTTAAAATAATTTTCAAAGCTTCTGCAGCTTGCATTGAACCAATAACGCTGACCAGCGGCGAAAAAACACCTGAAAAAGAACAACTATCTTGCCCATTATCCTGTCCATCGAATAAACAAGCATAACATGGAGACGATATATTGCGACTATTAAAAACGCTTAACTGTCCTTCAAAACGAAGTGCTGAGCCAAATACCAGTGGAGTTTTACTGGTAAAAGCCGCCTGATTAACATTATGTCGAGTTTGTAAATTATCACTGCAATCAATTACGATATCATGCTGTTTACATAATAAAATCAAGTCATCTACGATTAATCTTTGAGTTATGGTATGGACTTGTACATCTTGATTTTGCTTTTGTATAAAGGCTTTCATTACCTCTGCTTTATATTTCCCAATATCAGCATGTATATAATGTGTTTGCCTTTGCAAATTTGATAAATCCACTTTGTCATCATCAACACAAGTTAAACCCCCAATACCCGCAGCTGCTAGTAAAGGAATAACAGCACACCCTAATCCCCCACAGCCGATGATGAGTATTTTACTGTTCAATAGCGTTCGTTGCCCTTTTAAATCAATTTGGGGCAATAATATATGTCGGCTATATCGTATTAATTGAGAATCATCCATTTGGTTATTACTATAAAAATAAAAATTTAATTATAGTCTTTTTTTTCTTGAATATTCTATTACTAAAATAGGTAGTTCGTATTATTCAAAAGTATATAGTTTGTCTGTGCTCAATAACTATAATTTATACACTTCAAGCCAATAGGATTAAAAATTTAAAAAGATAAGATAAGATAAAGTTACTCTAATTAAAAAGCGACGTTATATCATGAATGATAACCAAATGCTTATTTATAAAAAATTAAAAACAATCACTTTATTGCTATCTTGTACTTTTATCTCTTTTTCACCTAGCTTTGCACAAACCGTTACAAAAATAAGCTCCTCTGCTAATAGTTCCATTGATGATAACACATTGATTGATAAGCGTTGTAAAAAAGTTGTTACTGCTGCAGGAAAATATGGAGAAAGCAGGCATCCAGATTGGGGAAGTGCCTTTAACAATAATAAAGGAGCTGCTGCTGGTTTTGGTGCCGTCGGTAACTATTCATGGTATGGTTTTGGAAATAATGCACCATATGCACAAGCGCGCTGGGCTGAAGACTGGAGTGGATTATGCAATGACCCCAATAGAAACAAAGATTGGTTTAATCGCTTAAAATATATTCCTCTTAATGATTCTGGTACAATTTGGCTAAGTTTAAATGGAAATGAGCGTTTACGTTATGTTTATGATTCTCAGCCTTATCTAGGATATACAACCAAAAAGAATTCTAATAAGCTTCTTTTACGCAGTTTATATGGTGCTGATCTACATATTGGCCAACATGTTCGTGCATATGCCGAGCTTATTAATGCCGTTGCTGGAGGCAGCAATACTTTTGGATATCAAACAGGTTTTCAACGTAAAAGGCTTGATCTTCAACAAGGTTTTTTAGAGTTAAAAGTAAACTTGCTTGGGGCTAAGATGGGGGTTATGGGGGGAAGACAATTTTTTGTGGATGCTCCACTATCTCTAACCTCACCACGCGAAATTACAAACGTCAGGCAAAGTTGGGATGGAGTCAGAGGTTACGCCATATGGGAGCGTTTTCGCGTTGACCTTTTTGATTTTTGGCAAACAGATTTAACCGATAGAAAAATTTTTGGATACGGTCCCAGCTGGAATGCTCGACTTTATGGTGGATATGCAAGCTTAGCCCTACCAACATTTACTGCTTTTGGGAAAAAAAGCCAGCTTTATGTTGATAGTTTCTTTATGGGATATTTATACAGTGGAACACCGGCCTCTATTCCAACATCAAGTATTGGAGGTTGGCAAAAGGGATCAAGCCGCCGAGATAATATTGGTGGAAGAATAGGTGGAAATATTGGAGATATTAACCTTGAAATCATTGGTATCTATCAAGGAGGAGAATTCAGACCTGCAAAAGGAGGAGATTCACGCCCTGTAAGTGCTTTTGCATTCAATACGTTGTTTTCTTACACTTTTACAAACATTGCAGGTAAACCAACCCTAGGGTTACAAAGTGACTATTACTCTGGGGGAAATTATAAAAAAACAAAAGGTGCTATTCATAATTTTGCCTCCCCTTATTTCCCAACAGCCAATTATCAAGATATGACTCTTTATATGAATTTATCTAACGTTATTAGTACAGGGCCTTTAATTACTTATAACCCAACACCAAAAACTTTACTTAAACTTCATGCTCCTGTGATGTGGAGAGCAAGCACTAATGATACGATTTATGGTATTGGTATTAATTATCCCCTCAGAGAAAATTTTTCAGGCGGATTTGTTGGTGCTTTACCTCAATTTACCTTTGCTTATGCCATTGCGCCTCATCTTGTTTTAACGAATGATTTTGCAGGGTTTATTGGGTCTAAATCAATAAGAAATGCTGGTGCAAAAAATGGTGCTTTTGTTATGGAAACCCTAGATTTTAGATTCTAGATTTAAGTTTTAACAATAGATTATGGGGTATAGATTACTGTTTTTTATAATAGGCGACCCCATTTAATCTTAAACATTGGCAGCTTTATTATAAAATTCTTTTATTTTAATATCGTAAATATACTTTTTTTTATTTTTTGCGTTGCTGCCATTATTGTCAGGCAGCTACTCAATCAACTATTTACAATTTCTTGCGCCCAGCCCTGTTGAATAATGAGGTTCTTTTTCACCACAAAACTCAGTAATTCCTCGAATGATATTATAATATCGTTATCAATTTCATTACTTTGATTGATATAGGTCTTAATCTTTCAAATTATTCATTCATTAAACGATAAGGTTCAATATTAAATTATCAGCAACTTTGTCATTTTTTATAACTAAAAAAATGAATTACACTTTTTCCGACTATTTAATATAATGAGAAATTTTTTTAATATAGGAAATTATTTGAGATCTTTTTGCAAATATCGGAATTTTCGTATTTTATAAATTGATCTGACAAAACCCAAGCTTAGGTTATGTATAACCTGATGAAACTAGTATTATCAATGGATTAAAACAAACATCAATGGTGCGAACTGTGGGACTTGAACCCACACGTCCAATTGGACACAAGATTTTAAGTCTTGAGCGTCTACCATTCCGCCAAGCTCGCTCTTGATGTTTGTATGGTATTAATAGCATGAAGATCTAAAAGGTCAAATAAATAATTGCAAAAAAAACAATTTTTTTTATTGCTATTAAAAAAACTAAAATTTTCAAAGGGTAAAGGTTAAACCGCCACTTTATGTTGCTTTAACTTACGATTCTTGTGCTGGCCAATCAACAATATAATCCTCTATATCACCAGCATCTCGTTCGTTAATTACGCGCCCCTTAACGGAAATTCCTGAGCTATGGACTGTATCAAAACTTCCAGAACGCAAATAATGCCATTCAGGCAAATTTTTTCCTTCTGAAACAAGACGATACGCACATGTAGGAGGCAACCAATCAATTTCAGATAGCATTTCTTGAGTCAGCTGAATGCAATCAGGAATACGAATTTTTCTGCGACAATAATCCGAACATTGCCCTGTTTGCGTATCTAATAATCGACACGCAACATTGGTATAAGCAATTTCATTTGTGTCTTCATCACGTAATTTATGCAAACAACAGCGACCACAACGATCACACAGAGCCTCCCATTGCTCTTTATCCATCTGCTCAAGAGATAGTTCCTGCCAGTATGTTTCCATATTATTTATTTATTAACACCAAAAATATAATCTCAATCTTTTATATGTACTATACAATTCCAGATTTAAATAAAGAGCTTTTTTATTATCTAATCGGATATGTATGATTTAAAATAATCTTTTATAACAAAATAATATAAATTAAAATTATATTTGTCCTCTTAAGATCACTTAATCAATCAATTACCTGTCCTAAATTACATCAAATAATTATTATATATCTAACATTTCTTGACGTTTATCTTGCTCTTTAACAACCCGAACTGTTTTTTCTCCGTCATAAAAAATCAAGTTTAGTTCAGAACCTGCCCTCAATTTCCTAGCTTGAGTAACCGTATTCCCATGTTTATCTTTAACAAACACATAACCGCGCGACAGCACAGCATGAGGTGATAACGCTTCTAAACGTGCAGATAAACCTTCCAAACGCAAGGTTTTCTCTCTAGATAATGTTTTAATAGTTGATACAGAAAAAAATGGAAGTGCGCTTTTCTGCTGTTGCACATAATGTCGCCAAGAGGACGCCATTTGCATCTTATTCATTTCTAGATAATTTTTAAAACGATGAATTAAACCAACAACATATTGATCTACAGGTTTTATAGCCGATAAGCGATGACGGCGTTTCATCACCAAAGCAGGCAATGCCAAATCCAAGCGATATGAACGATCATCCAAACGCATCCGACTTTGTGCCAGTAAGGTAGGAATATCAGGAAGTTTAGCAACTGCTTTATTAAGCTGCAAACGATAAGCCTGATTAAGATGAATCAATCCTTTACTTAACCGTGTGGTATATTGCATCAATCCTGCGATCATATCCGCTTTTGATGGCACAGCCATTTCAGCAGCAGCCGTCGGTGTTGGTGCTCTACGATCAGACGCAAAGTCAATTAAAGTTGTATCTGTTTCATGCCCCACAGCAGAAATCAACGGAATTTGCGAGTTCGCAGCCGCTCTGACGACGCGTTCATCATTAAACGCCATCAAATCTTCAAGAGAACCACCCCCTCTGGCAACGATAAGAATATCCGGACGAGAAATTGGCGTTTCCGAGTTAAACTGATTAAACCCTTCAATCGCTAAAGCAATTTGCTCTGCAGCTCCATCCCCCTGAACAGCAACAGGCCAAATAATAATGTCTCTGGGAAAGCGCCGTGCAATCGTTGTTTTAATATCATGTAAAACCGCCCCTTTGGGAGAAGTAATCACACCAACCGTTTGAGGCAATAAAGGAATTAACCGTTTTCGTTCCTGAGCAAAAAGTCCCTCTTCTTCTAATTTTTTACGCAGCTTTTCGATTCGGGCAAGCATTGCTCCCTCACCTGCATAATCGACTTGATCCACAATCAACTGATACGAAGAACGCTCACCATAAGAAGAGATTTTACCTGTGGCAACAATTTCAATTCCATTTTCCAGCTGCATTTTCAATTTGGCGGCTGTAAAGCGCCAAATAATTGCGGTCAGTTTCCCTTGCTCATCTTTCAATGAAAAATAAATATGACCCGAAGGATATTGCTTTAACTCTGTAACTTCTCCACGAACTTTTACCCGTGAAAAATTCCCTTCTAAAATACGTTTAATCGCTGTAGAGATATCCCCTACGGTAAATTCTGGTATATTATCAGTCATCGAATCAGAAAGTTGGTCATTCATAGACATAAAATATGATAAACCTTACTTAAGTAAAGAATATAAAAAAGGAAAGAAATCACAATGCGAGTTTTACTGGTCGGTTCAGGAGGCAGAGAACACGCCATTGCCATGGCTATTGCCCGTTCCCCAAAACTTACAGAGCTATTTATCGCACCAGGAAATCCAGGTACTGCTCAATATGGTAAAAATATTGATATCAAAGTCGATAATATCACTGATTTAATAAAATTTGCACAAGAAAATCATGTTGACCTTGTCATTCCTGGCCCAGAATTACCACTTGTCAAAGGGTTAACCGATGCGTGTAATGCTGTCAATATACTCTGCGCAGGGCCTACGCAAGAAGCCGCACAATTAGAAGGCAGTAAAAGCTTTACTAAAATCGTTTGTGATGCTGCCAATATACCAACAGCTCAATGGCAAGAATTTACCAATTGTGATGCCGCAATTTCCTATCTTAAAACACAAACTTTCCCAATTGTTATCAAGGCTGATGGCTTGGCCGCAGGTAAAGGTGTTATTATCGCCGCTGATTTTACAGAAGCCGAACAAACAGTTAAAGATATGCTGGGAGGCTCTGCTTTCGGACAAGCTGGGCACAAGGTCGTTATTGAAGAATTCCTAACGGGTGAAGAAGTTTCCCTATTCGCATTTTGTGATGGAGAAACAGCCGTGCTTATTGGTGCTGCGCAAGATCATAAACGTATTGGTGATGACGATACTGGCCCCAATACAGGCGGAATGGGTGCGGTATCTCCTCCACCTTTCTTTGATAAAGCTGCTCAAGAACACGCACTTGATCTGACCGTGCGTCCGATGCTCAAAGAAATGAGCCAAAGAGAAACGCCGTTCCGTGGCGTAATTTTTGCTGGACTAATGCTGACTGATAAAGGGCCATATCTTATCGAATATAATACACGTTTTGGTGACCCCGAAGCCGAAGTGTTATTACCCCGTTTACAATCTGATTTACTGGAAATCCTCTTTAACCTTAGCCAAGGCAAACTTGCACAATCAGAAATCAAATTTTCCGATCAAGCTGGGATTTGTATTATCATGGCTGCCAAAGGCTATCCTGGAACCCCAACAACAGGTGGTGTTATTTCCAATATAGAAGCAGCAGAAGCTTTACCGAATGTCAAAGTATTTCACGCTGGAACGACTATGAATAATAACGAACTTTGTGCTGCGGGGGGACGTGTATTATGCGTCTCTGTCTTACACGATGATCTAGCTAAAGCCCAAGAGATTGCTTATCAAGCTGTTCGTAAAATTGAATGGAAAGATGGCATTTGGCGCAATGATATTGGTAATCGCGCGTTAAGAAAATAATTACTTTTTTTTTTAATATTGCCTATGAACTAAAATACAGTTTGTAGGCAAAACTAAAGGGATTAATTGTGAACAATATTAAATTTTAGATATGTCCTTAATCCTGGTGGTCTTTCTAATAAACGACCACAGGATCTATCATCCATATCTGAATATAAATAACAACGTGGTTTTTCTAAAATTTCTAACTTCCAAATACTTTTAAAAAACTTAAAAGTCATTTCATTAGAAGATACAAACTTAAAATCTGTTAACTCTCCAGAATATGTGTCTTCATCTATTAAACCAAAAAGAGCATTTAAATCATCTTGTAAATAAGAAGCATAAATTTTGGCTTTATCTATTTTCTTTTCTTTATTATTAAACAAATAAACATTCGATACATATATCATATCCTCTTCATAAGTTATAAATAATAAATAATAAGAATAAACTTGAATGCACTTATATAAAATTTCTCCATAAACTTTATAACGAGTATGATGTCCATTGATCAAAACACGACTTTTCTCACTAAATGAACCGTTCCATTTCAAAATAGGTTTTAATGAAAAAGTGTTATCTGTAATAAACTTCATTTTATCGAACTTATTTTAAATATATTTATCTTTTTTTTACCCTAATAAAAAGTTATTTTTCCTAAATGCCAAATTTATTGTTCGATATCAAAAAAGCCCTCTAAATTATTAGAGGGCTTTGCAAACGTTTTTAATATCCCGTTAAAATACGGTCAACTAACTCTTTGACGGTCGGGGTAAATCCATTCGCATAAAATGGATCAGAACCAAAACGCCAACCTTGAGTTCCACTGAACATCAAATTATTATCAACGATGTAATCTGCATTGTCACCAGAAGCATGTGCAATATCTTGCAATGTTCTTTGAATACAAAAGGATCGAGGATCTGGACGATTCCCTGTTGTATATTCTGGGCCATGTTGTGACCAATTAGAAAAACGACACATGGATAAACAACCCATACAATCAGCTTGATCTTTTTGAATAGATTTCGCTTGTTCAGGCGTTACAAAAACATAAGTATTGTCTGGGGTTAACAAAAGTTGGGTAAACCCTTGTTGTTCCCATTGCTCAATATATTCACGATCCGTAGAGGTCACATAAATCACACGACCACGTGCACCATATTCATAAGGAACAGTCATCTCTCCTTCTGGTTCTTTGGCAAAAGAAACCTGACGTTCTGAACGTGCTTTTAAATCCAACAAAAAGCTATTTTTAACCGCAGAAGAGTAAAACCCAGTTGGCGAGAATTGATTAAGATAAATATCACCTTGTTTTAGCGTGCGTAACCGATTTTTCCATGCTTGTGGAATAGGACTTTCTTTGGTTAACAAAGGCCGCGTTCCAAATTGAAAAGCAATCGGGCCAAGATCTGGATTATCGATCCAATCCTCATATTCTGACAACCACCAAACACTTCCTGCCATAATAATAGGCGTATTATCCAATCCATATTGACGCATGACGCGTCTCAACTCTAAAACCCTTGGGAATGGATCTTGAGGTACTAATGGATCTTCACTATTTGATAGTCCATTATGTCCGCCAGCCCGCCAAGGATCTTCATACACAACCCCACCCAACCATTCAGGATTTTTTTTATAAGATCTGCGCCATAACGCATTAAACGCACGGCCAGAAGAAATAATCGGGTAATAATATACACCATATTGAGATGCAATTTCAGATAATCTGAACGGCATACCAGCACCACAGGTAACACCCGTAATCGTTCCTTTGGCTTGCTCTAATACTGCTGAAATAACAGGCTCACACCCACCCATTTCCCACATTACATTGGCATGAATAGGAGCATCAGGCCCTGCAATCTCACGTGCTATCTTAGCTTGGCTAATACCACCAGAAATTGCGTATTGTATCAATTCCTCATGACGTTCACGTCGTGTTTTTTTGTGATAAACCTGGGGAATAATATGTCCATGAACATCATAGCTATCTGCATTCACGATAGAAACAGTACCAACACCACCAGCAGCAGACCAATGCCCTGCAGAGACACCTGTGGAAATTGCGACCCCTTTGCCCCCTTCAATTAGTGGTAAAACTTCTTTACCACCCATGAGAATTGGATTAACTGATTTCATTACTGCTCCAGCTCACAATGCAAATACCTAACATAAATTCTTAAAGTAAAGTCTTTTACTCATATAAAATATTTTTTTCTAGTGGAAAAAAGAAAAACTTTCATTCCTTTTCCCACCAGTTTTTTAATTTTATGACCTTCTTTGAGGACGATCTGTTCTGTTACGGCTTGGTGATGGCGCGCGTGGAGGGAGGCTTTCGCTGATATCAGCTCCAGTTTCTTGATCAACTTCTCGCATAGAAAGTTTAATCTTACCACGATCATCAAAACCAACCACTTTAACTTTAACAATATCGTCAACTTTAACAATATCGCTGGTACGGGCAACACGACCTTCTGCAAGCTCAGAAATATGAACCAACCCGTCACGTGCACCCATAAAGTTTACAAAAGCACCAAAATCAGCAACTTTTACAACTTTACCAGAGTAAACACGACCGACTTCTGGCTCAACAACAATCGCTTCGATACGTTCTCTTGCTCTTGCTTCTTGATCACTTGAAGTAACCGCAATTTTTATCGTACCATCATCTTCAATATCGATCTTACAACCCGCATATTCAACAATCTCACGAATAGTTTTTCCGCCAGCGCCAATCAGATCTCTGATTTTTTCTTTTGGAATATTCATAATAATAACATGAGGTGCATTTTCAGAAATTTCAGCACGGCTTTCCGTTAATGCTTTAGCCATTTCACTAAGAATATGCATACGACCGTCTTTGGCCTGTGCCAATGCTTGTTTCATAATATCAGGCGTAATAGACGTAATTTTAATATCCATCTGTAACGCGGTGATACCCTGGTCTGTTCCTGCAACTTTAAAATCCATATCCCCAAGATGATCTTCATCCCCAAGAATATCGGTTAAGACTGCAACGCCTTTATCTTCTTTGATCAGCCCCATTGCAATCCCTGCAACTGGACGAGCCATAGGAACCCCAGCATCCATCAAGGATAAGGATGTACCACAAACGGTTGCCATAGAAGATGAGCCATTACTTTCGGTAATTTCTGAAACAACACGCATTGTATATGGGAATTGCTCTTTATTAGGGAGTAAAGGGCGAATTGCACGCCAAGCAAGCTTGCCATGGCCAATTTCACGGCGACCAGGCGCACCCATACGGCCACATTCACCAACAGAGTATGGAGGGAAATTATAGTGCAACATAAAGTTAGAACGATGTTCACCCTCTAATGCATCAACAATTTGCTCATCTTGAGCAGTACCCAATGTTGTGACCACCAATGCTTGCGTTTCACCACGAGTAAATAGTGCAGAACCATGTGTTCTTGGTAAAATACCAACTTCACCAATAATAGGGCGAACCGTTGTTAAATCACGGCCATCAATACGAATACCTGTTTTTAACACTGATGTACGAACGATATCTGCTTCAAGATTATCAATCACAGAAACAGCTTTTTCTGCATCCAACTCTTCTTCGGTGATCTTCTCAATAATTTTAGCACGAGCTTCACCAAGGGCAGCATATCGTTTTTGTTTTTCTTTTTCTTTATAAGCATCTGCTAAAATCTTACGACCGACTTTATCAACACGTGTTTTTAATTTTTTCTCTTCAGCAGTAGGTTCAATTAAATCCCAAGGTTGACGCGCTGCATGTTCAGCCAATGCAATAATCGCGTCAATCACAGCTTGTCCTGCTTGGTGACCGAAATTAACCGCACCCAACATCACTTCTTCACTTAATTCTTTAGCTTCTGATTCAACCATCAAAACGCCTTCAGTTGTACCAGCAACCACCAAATCGAGTTCACTATCTTCAACTTCGGATAACGTTGGGTTTAAAATGTACTCGCCATTTTTATAACCAACGCGACAACCTGCAATTGGACCCAAGAAAGGAATACCTGATAAAGTCAATGCAGCAGAACAACCAATCAAAGCAACAATCGCTGGATCATTTTCAAGGTCATGACTTAATACGGTTGCAATAACTTGCACTTCATTCTTGAAATTTTCAGGAAATAATGGACGAATAGGACGGTCAATTAAACGAGAGTTTAACGTTTCTGCCTCAGAAGCACGTCCTTCGCGTTTGAAGAACCCACCTGGAATTTTACCAACAGCAAATGCTTTTTCTTGATAGTGCACTGTTAATGGAAAAAAATCCTGACCTGGTTTAGCTTTTTTATCCCCAACAGCTGTACATAAAACAACCGTTCCACCATAAGTCACAACAACAGCACCATCAGCCTGACGAGCAATTTTTCCTGTTTCCAGGATAAGAGGGCGACCGCCCCATTCAATTTCTTTACGATAATATTTAAACATTAATTATGTCCTATTTTAAGATAAATTATAGGAAAAATTTAAATCACTCTTACACCTTAGGCTGCAAATGACAGCGTCTCGGACGGCATGGAACTTTATTTTGCATTTATTAATTAATCGCACCATGTGGCCTGAAACGCTGTAAACGGGATCTAAATATTTCTCTTTAACCTTTATCTATCCTCTTTGTATAATTTCAAAATAGGAGCTGACTTAATTATATATCAAGCCAGCCCCTAATAATAACTAACGGCGTAAACCTAGACGTTTGATTAAGTTTTCATAACGACCTTGGTCTTTATTACGCAAATAGCTTAATAAACGGCGACGTTGTCCAACCAATTTTAACAAACCACGACGTGAATGAAAGTCTTTTGCATGTTCTTTCATATGTTCGGTTAAGTTAACAATTCTCTCAGTTAATAAAGCCACTTGAACTTCTGGAGAACCTGTATCATTCTCTTTGGTTTGGTATTCTTTCATTAACTCTGTACGACGTACTGCTGTAATCGACATCGTGATATCCTTTTTTCTAAAAATTAAAATATACGAATTGGACGTAGACATTCATTATCTAAACGGCATAATCCAACAAAACGCTTCCCATCCACAGCACGAACAATTCCATCAGGAATATTCGTAAATTGTGAAACGCGATCCTCGATTTGACCCCGTTCTAGAACACGGCCAAAACCAAGCTCTGTGGCTTCATCTGACGTTAGGGCTAGAGCCGGGATGTCGTCCAGCGCAGTCTCAACAGGCAGAATCAAATCCAAAGAAGCTTCTCCTTTGTTGTCGTTTCCGACAATTTTGTCCAGTAAAAATGCATCTGCTACATCAAAAGGACCAACTTTTAGACGGCGCAACTCGGATATATATCCAACAGATCGACATGCAACCGCTAAATCTCTGGCTAAAGAGCGCATATAGACGCCTTTTCCAGAAATAACTTCAAATTTAGCACGATCTTTGTCCAAACGCTTGATTAAACGAAAAGAATCAATACGCGCTGGACGTTTCTTAAGCTCTGGAATTTCCCCTTGTCGGGCAAGATCATAAGAACGTTTCCCTTCTACTTTTATCGCAGAAAAGATAGGAGGCACTTGTAAAATTTCACCTTGAAACAACTCAAGGGCTTTATTGATTTCTTCATCACTAGGTCTGATATCAGAACGTGCAAGCACTTCACCCTCGGCATCATCCGTTGTCCGTGATTCCCCAAAGGTCAGTGTAAAATGATATTTTTTTTCTTTGTCTAAAATATAAGGGATAGTTTTAGTCGCTTTTCCAAAAGCAATCGGTAATAGCCCTGTTGCCAAAGGGTCAAGAGTACCACTATGTCCAACTTTACGTGCATCAAAAGCATATTTTACTTTATTTACAATAAAAGCTGATGTTTTCTCTAGTGGCTTATCAATTAACAACCAACCATCAACAGTTTGTCCACGCCTATTACGCATGAATACGATATCTCTCCTAATATCCTGACTCAATAATCAAGAACATCTTAATCTTTTGTATTCATTACCACGGTAAGCGATGAAAATAAAATGATATATTCTATACAAAGCAAGAATTTTATAATATGGTAACGGGAAATCAGAAAAAGCAATACCAAATGATTGTGTTTATTCTAATAATAAACATATTTATTACAATGGGATTATATATATCAGTAAGGTTTTCACTTGACGATTAATAATAAATCAAGTTCGCCATCTCAACCACCTCAATGGACGTTAAAGTTCGAAAATAATAAACCAATACTTGTTATAAGTGGGGATTGGCTGGCAAAAAACAATAACATACCACAATTACCAGATGATATTTTCAAGAACTGTTCTGTAAATGTATCTGTTCAAATGAATACAGATCAACTGGGATCATGGGACAGCGGTTTAGTAGTTTTTTTGTGGGATGTAAAAAATCTTGCAACCCTCAAAGAAATTTCTATTGATAAAGACAGTTTACCCGTTGCCGCACAGCAATTGGTTGGTCTTCTTAATGACAGAAAGCCAGAACCAACATCACCTCCAAAATCTAGATTCCGTCCTATATACGATCTAGGGGAATGGACTATTAACTCTTTAAATAGTCTAGGCATGACGTTTCAACTTTTTATTTTTGCTTTAAAAGGCGTTTTTAAATTCTTTATGGGGCGTTCTTATATGCGCCTCAATGATTTACTCAGAGATATTAAAGCTGCTGGGCCTTCTGCTTTAATCATTATCAGTGTAGTTAATTTCTTGATGGGTTCTATTCTAGCCTTTGTTGGTGCAGTGCAATTACGCAAATTCTCGGCTGATGCTTATGTTGCAAACCTTGTCGGGATTGCAACGGTCAGAGAACTGGCTGCTGTGATGACGGCTATCGTCATTTCTGGTCGAACAGGTGGCGCTTATGCTGCTCGTATTGCAACTATGCAAGGGAATGAAGAGATTGATGCATTGAAAGTATTTGGTATTCCAGTAACTGAATATTTAATTTTACCTTCTATGTTATCATTAGTCATCACAATGCCAATCATGTATTTATATGCATGTTTGATGAGCATTTTCGGTGGATTAATAGTCTCTATTTTAATGTTAAAAGTCTCAGTTATTGGCTTTTTATACCAAACATTTGGCGCCGTTCCATTTAACCAATTTATCTTTGGTGGAACTAAAACTATTGCTTTTGCAATGTTCATTGGGGTTAGTAGCTGTTACATAGGAATGAAATCTGGACGCAGTGCCGCTGATGTGGGTGTTGCTGCAACAAAAGCCGTTGTGGCGGGTATTGTTGGGGTGATTGCTTTGGATGCTGTTTTTGCAGTTCTAGCCGACATTATTGGTATATAATTATGAACGCAACATCTCCTCAAAATATCTTATTATCGGTTGAAAATCTAACTGTTGGTTATGGCGAACGTATTATTCAACAAGATCTTACTTTCACTGTAAAAAAAGGCAGCATATTTGCTTTAATGGGCGGCAGCGGGTGTGGTAAAAGCACATTATTAAAATCCATGATTGGTCTGCTACCACCCAAAAACGGTGATTTTTTAGTTAAAGGTGAAAATTACTGGCGAGCAAACAAAAATCATCGTGTTGAAATCGGGCGCAAATTTGGGGTTTTATTTCAAAGTGCTGCCTTATGGAGCTCCATGACCGTCGGTGAAAATATTGCTTTACCACTACAACTATTCACAAAACTTTCTTCGACTATGATACAACGCTTGGTTGAAATGAAATTGGGTCTTGTTGGAATGAGCCATGCAGTTAATTTATATCCCTCCGAACTGAGTGGCGGAATGAAAAAACGATGTGGCTTGGCTCGAGCACTAGCATTAGACCCAGAAATATTATTTTTTGACGAACCTTCTGCGGGATTAGACCCTATTACCTCAAAACGGCTGGATGATCTAATTTTAAATCTGCGCGATGGGTTGGGAACAACAATTATTATTGTCAGTCACGAATTACCCAGTCTTTTCACCATTGCTGATGATGGGATATTCCTTGATGCAGAAACGAAAAGACCTATTGCTCATGGTTCCCCCAGAGCATTACGAGATAATCCACCCTGTGAATTGGTCAATGATTTCATGCATCGCCAAACCGTTCAAAATCCGAAATAGAAAGACTATCCATTATGGCAATCACTAAACAAACATCTATTGGAGCATTTGTTCTAGGAGGGATTATTCTTGCTTTGGCGGCGATTATCCTTTTTGGAAATTTCAACTTATTTTCTTCTAAAAAACAAGCAATTGTTGTATTTCCTGGGTCTGTGACAGGGCTATCTATCGGTGCTCCAGTTAATTTTAGAGGGGTGCAAGTCGGAACAGTCAATTCTATTACGTTGCAATTTGATCCCAAAGATCACCAAGCCTATATCCCTGTTGTCGTCAGTATTGATCCAAAAAAAATACGTCTTGATACACACTATAAAAATTATAAAGACTTTATGGATACGATGATAGCAAACGGCTTGCGTGCTGAAATTAGCACTGAAAGTTTTGTAACTGGATCATCTAATATATTTTTAGATTTTTATCCAAATGATAAACCTATTTTTCATCCGCAATTAATCAATGGATTAATTGAGATTCCATCTCATCCATCGACGATTCAACAAATCAAATCTGAATTGATGAATCTTCAATTAGAAAAATTATCTAACGATTTAAATGAAACAATTCTAAAAGTTGGAAAACTTGCAGACACATTAAATGAACAAATCCCACCTTTGTTAAATAATGTTACCAAAACATCAGAAAGTAGTAATAAATTAATTGCAAATGTAGATCATAAACTTGATAAATTATTTGTTAATTTAAATACATTACTTATTGATGGAGACCAACAAATCAAGAGTAAAGGTGCTGAAATCCACAAGGTATTAATAAATACCAATAAAACTTTATCCAATGCTTCTGATGTTTTACAAAATTTAAAATCTATGACATCTGTTCGTTCTACAGCTCGTAATAATTTAGAAATTATTTTGCAAAATCTAGCAGATGCCGCTACCTCATTACGTGGATTTTCTACTCAAATTGAACGCAATCCTAAAATCTTACTGACAGGTCGTCGCCAATGAATAAATTAATACCTTGCTGTGCTATCGCCACCTTTTCTTTATTGATTGGGTGCGCGGCTCCTGCGTTACAATATTATACATTAACAGAAGGTGTCACAGCACCAAAACCTGCTCAGGTATATAATACAAACAATACATCTGTGATTTATATCTCACGTGTAACGGTACCTGACTATCTCAATACAGCTGATATTACGACACGTAATGGAACGGCATTAAACCATAGTGTAAATGGAAGAATGAGCAGCATTTTATCCATTGGTGCTACAGGATTAATTACAAACCTTCTAACCGATAAAAATCCTAATTTGTGGATTACAGATCAAGCTCCGGTCAGCCCACCTACTTATCAAATCAGAATCAACATCAGACGTTTTGATTTACAAGCCCAAGCAAATCAAACGGGAATTTTAACCGTAGAAGCATCGTGGTCTATTATTCCACAAGACGCACAAGCCCCTGTACAAAAACAAAGGATAAGCTTTGTTAATCAAGGAACAATACAAACTGATAATGATATTGTGAAATTAGAACAAAATGCGCTAACGCAGTTAGCAGGTAATATTAATAATACTATCCAGCAACTACGTTAGAACTTTATTCTTTATCTAAGTCTCTTAAAACTTCAGGGCTATGTAACAAAACATCGATTTTTGCAGCATAGTCCAATCCTGTATCCGCTTGAAAACGAAGCTCAGGGGAAAATTTCATTCGTAATTTTTGACTTAATTGTGTACGAAGAAAAGGTGCTACTCTTTTCAAAGCAGGTAGTAATTCTTCTACATTACTTTGCCCCAAACGAACCACATAAATAATTGCATTACGTAGATCAGGAGTCATTCTTACTTCGGTTACCGTTAGACGCTTATCGCGCAACTCAGGATCTCGGAACTCCGTACGTGCAAAGAGATCAGAAAGCACATGCCTCACTTCTTCTGCAACACGTAATTGTCTTTGGGATGGCCCCTTAGGCATATTGCCTAAGGAACCTTTTCCTGTAAATAAAGGCTTACTCATTACGCTTCAATAGTTTCCATTTCGTAACACTCAACAACATCGCCTTCGCGTAAATCATTAAATCCTGCGAAAGAAAGACCGCATTCATATTCATGCGTTACTTCTTTAACGTCATCTTTAAAGCGTTTCAATTGACTTAAGTTACCTGCATGGATAACCACATTATCACGTAACAAACGTACACCACATCCACGACGGACGACGCCTTGTGTTACATAACAACCTGCAACCTTAACAGTCTTGCCAATAGAGAATACTTTGCGGATTTCAGCATAACCCAAGAATTTTTCACGCTGTTTAGGCGCAATACGTCCTTTAATTATTTTTTCGATATCATCAATAACTTGATAAATAATAGAATAATAATGAATACCAACATTTTCTTGTTGGGCAAGCTCTCTTGCTTGAACAGTCGCACGAACGTTAAAGGCAACAATAATTGCATTAGAAGCCTTTGCCAATTGAACATCACTTTCTGTGATTTGCCCAACTGTTGCAGAAATTACATTTACCTTAATTTCTTCATGCTCTAATTTAATTACAGTTGTTTGAATAGCTTCAGCAGAACCTTGAACGTCAGCTTTAATCAAGACAGCAACTTCTTTTTGTTCACCAGCTTGAATACGCTCTAACATTTGATCCAAAGTTCCACGCGCAGCTAGACGAACAGCAGCTTGCTTTTCACGAACTTTACGTTGCCTAAACTCAGAAATCTCTCTGGCTTTACTTTCACTATCAACGACAACAAAAGGCTCACCTGCACGAGGCACCCCGGTCAACCCAAGTAACTCAACAGGAGCAGATGGACCCGCGTGCTTCATATTAACGTTTTTATCGTCAAGCATCGCACGAACACGACCCCATTCAGCACCAGCAACAACCACATCCCCTTTATTCAAGGTTCCTTTTTGTACTAATAATGTTGCAACAGGTCCACGTCCTTTGTCCAAACGACTTTCAATAACAGCACCTTCGGCGATACGATTTGGATTGGCCTTCAACTCTTGCAATTCTGCTAATAAAATAATAGCTTCCTCAAGTTTATCTAAACCAATACGTTTTTTAGCTGAAACTTCAACATCCTGAGTATCACCACCCATTTGCTCGACAACAATTTCATGTTGCAATAATTCTTGTCGAACACGATCAGGATTAGCACCAGGAAGATCACATTTGTTGATTGCAACAATAATTGGAACCCCAGCAGCTTTAGCATGTTTAATTGCTTCAATTGTTTGGGGCATTACACCATCATCCGCAGCAACAACCAACACAACAATATCCGTCACAGATGCACCACGAGAACGCATTGCCGTAAAGGCTTCGTGACCTGGTGTATCAAGGAATGTAATTCTTGCACCAGAAGGTAATTTTATTTGGTATGCACCAATATGCTGGGTAATTCCCCCTGCTTCGCCTCTGGCTGTATCGGTTGTACGTAATGCATCTAATAGCGACGTTTTACCATGATCAACATGCCCCATGACCGTAACTACAGGTGGTCGTGAAACTTGATTTTCATCAGTATCTGCAAATTTTTCAATACCGAGTTCAACATCACTATCTGCAACCCTATGAACACGATGACCAAATTCTTCAATCACTAATTCAGCGGTATCGGCATCCAAAGACTGGTTAACTGTAGCCATCACGCCCATTTTCATCAAGGCTTTGATAACATCCCCCTGACGAGCAGCCATACGATTAGCAAGTTCTTGCACAGTAATTGTTTCAGGCAATGTTACATCTCGAACCACTTTAACTTGGTCTGCACGCAACTTTTCAAGCTCAGCTTGACGACGTTCACGTTCTCTTTGACGACGAACAGATGCTAAAGAACGAACTTTATCATCTTCGCCCTCTATTGCAGCTTGAATATCAATTTTTCCTGAACGGCGGTTATCACCGCTTTTTCCACGTCCACTACCTGCTTTACGTCCAGCACCAACACCAGCACCTGGACCAGCCCCGGCGCCAGCGCCACGGCGAGCTCCACGACGACCATCACTATCTTCACCTTCTGCATCACCACGCAATTCAGGACGGGCACGCACAAAGTCGTTAGATTTTTTTACAACTTTATCATCTTTATCCGCCTTATTGCGTCCGCCATATCCTGCGTTTTTCTCGTTTTCCATACCAGGAATAACAGGGGTTGTTTTCGCAACAGGCCTACTTGACATAACAGCACGTTTTGCAAGCGGCTCAACTCTTCTTGGAGTCGGAGCAAGCGTTACCTCACCAGGAATCGGTGTATGTGAAACTTTTGTTCTGCGAGCTGTCAAAGATTGACCTTGAGGTTTTCTTGCCTCAGGTGCTGTTTGTTGCTTTGTAGCTGCTTCTTTAGCTATACTTCTTTTTTCAACTTCGGCTTTCACCGCTACGGCTGCAGCTTCCAGACGGGCTTTTTCGGCTTCTTTTGCAGCTAAAGCAGCTTCTGTTTCTTGCTGTAACTTCTCTTCTTCACGACGCTTTGCTTCTTCAGCAGCAGATAGAATCGCAATTTTTTCTTGCTCTCTGCGCTCTACTTCTTTGCGTTGTATATCAATGCGTTGTTCATCTAATACGCGTTGACGTGTTGCTAATTCAGACGCTGTTAATGCGCGTTTACCAGAAACACTACCTGCCGTTTTCTTTGCTGCGGGTTTACGTGCAACCCCAGTTGTGCTTCCTGGAGCTTTTTCATTACCACCAGACGCACCACGTTTTTTTCGCACTTCAACTTGTACAACTTTAGTCCGCCCGTGACTAAAACTTTGTCTAATTGACCCGGCATCGACAGTATGTCCTGAATCTTGCCTTACTGACGAACGTAAAGATAGACGTTTTTTACCTTGTCCTTGTTCTTGATCGTTGCCTTCGCTCATATACCTGCCTGTTCTTTATCCCATTAACGAGTAATCTCGTTAAATCCAACCCTTAATTAATAAACCCTGCCAAACGTTTACTGTCATTTAAAAGACGATCAGTAAACGGGCCTGCGTGAATTGCCGCATGAACTATATGATCACGACCAAAGAACTTGCCTAATTCTTCACTCGTAAAAATTGTTACTACTGGCAAATATTTAGCCCCAGAGAGTAAACGTTTTTTTTCGTCTTCACTACCATCTGTGGCTTGTATGATTAACCCAACATTATTTTGAGAAATCTTTTCCCTTACTTTTACAAAACCATATGTAATCTGTCCAGCACGTCTTGCAAGACCTAAGCCATCTTTTATCCTGAACTTTAACCCGTCAACGATCATCGATAACAAATTATCAGGAATTTTTACTTGGCACTGTGCTGCTCTAGAAAACACGCGACGCTGTATAGCCGTATGTAGCACATTTTGACTTGCTTGCAACCACATTCCACGCCCAGGAAGACGTTCTGTCAAATCAGGAACCACCATTTCATCGGGTGAGACAACAAAACGAATCAATTCTTCTGGACGACCTTTCTCTCTTGTGACCAAACAACATCGTTGCTCTTTTGGTGCTTCAGATTTCTTCATCAATACCGCAGTTCATCAAGAATTAAAAGAGGTTTAATCAAAACAGCACTAAATATTACGACAATATACTTAATTACTTTTCTTCTTCCTGTGTTTTATCGACTTCTTCATCTTCAAACCAATGCTCTCTGGCACTCATAATAATCGCATTTGCAGTTTCTTCATCCAAAGAATCTGCACCCAAGATCTCAATCAGCTCATCACTAGCAAGGTCAGCAAGGTCATCAAGTGTTTTCACACCCTTTTCACCCAATAATATTAACATTTGTGGAGTAAAACAATCAAGCTCAACAATATCATCTGTTACACCAAGCTCTTGACGTTGTTGATCCAAAGAATCTTGCTGTTTAACCAAGAACTCTTCTGCACGTTGCACTAACTCTTGAGCAATATTTTCATCAAACCCATCAATCTCAGCAATTTCTTCTGGTGCTGCAAAAGCGAGCTCGTCAATATTTTGGAAACCTTCTGTAACTAATAGACCCGCAATAACATCATCAACATCTAAATCATTAACAAGTGCTGACGTTCTTGTTTTGAACTCTTCTTGTCTGCGTTCTGATTCTTCGGTTTCCGTTAGAATATCAATATCCCAACGGGTTAATTGACTTGCTAAGCGGACATTTTGACCACGGCGACCAATCGCTAGACTAAGTTGATCATCTGGAACAACCACTTCAACTCTACCAGCCTCCTCATCCATAACCACTTTAGTTACTTCAGCTGGAGCAAGTGCGTTCACAACAAAGGTTGCTGCCTGACCACTCCAAGGAACGATATCAATTTTTTCACCTTGCAACTCTTGCACAACAGCTTGAACGCGAGAACCTCTGACACCTACGCATGCACCCACTGGATCAATAGTAGCATCTTTAGAAGTCACAGCCATTTTAGCGCGAGAGCCTGGATCTCTAGCAACTGCTTTAATCTCTATAATACCATCATAAATTTCAGGTACTTCTTGAGCAAATAGTTTTGCCAAAAATGCTGGATGAGAGCGAGATAAGAAAATTTGTGGACCACGAGGCTCTTTACGCACATCATAAATATAAGCACGTACCCGTTCAGAGTTGCGGAAATTTTCACGAGGAATCAGCTCATCACGACGTAACAATGCCTCTGAACTGCCAATTTCAACCAATAGATTACCATACTCAGTACGCTTAATGGTACCATTAACAATTTCACCTACACGATCTTTGAAATCTTCATATTGGCGATTACGCTCAAATTCTCGAACACGTTGCACAATAACTTGCTTAGCTGTTTGCGCAGCAATTCGTCCAAAATCAATAGGCGGTAATGGATCAATAATAAATTCACCAATTTGGATATTAGGTTGAATTTTAATCGCAATATAATGAGGAATTTGAGAATCTTCGTGCTCAACTTCTTCGACAACTTCGGTCCAACGAGAAAGGCGCACCTCACCTGTTTTACGATCAATAACTGCACGAATATCTTTTTCATGACCATATTTCGCACGACCAGCCTTTTGAATGGCCTGTTCCATGGCCTCAAGCACTTCATCTCGACTGATTGCTTTTTCACGAGCAACCGCATCCGCAACCAATAATAACTCAGGACGAGAAACAGACGTATCCATTGAAACCTCTCAATGCGTTTTAAAACGATTATTTTCACCAAATCCACTAGACTGGTGCTGTGTATCTTCTTCGACAGATTCTTCAGCTTCGCTTTTACTAGGAGTAATCATATGCTGGCATGCATCGATTAATGCATCTGTCAAAACTAATTTTGCTTTGCGAATTTCAGAAAACGGCAGTGCAACCTCGCCCCCATCATCCAGACGCATACGTGCAAACGCATCATCTGCCCCTAAAACAACACCAGAAAAGCGTCTTCTACTCTCAACGGGGATCATTGTTTCAGCTTTCGCTAAATGCCCAGAAAATCGATTCCAATCTTTGGGACGAACCAAAGGGCGATCAATCCCAGCAGAAGATACCTCAAGGGTCCAAGCTGCTTCAATTGGATCTTCGACATCCATAATTGCACTGACTGCGTGACTAATCTGTTCGCAATCCTCGACATTGATCAAAGAGCCATCAGCACGATCGACCATAATTTGCAAGGTCAACGATACTTTACCCAAGATCATGATTCTGACAACTTCGTACCCCATATCAACCAAAGTTGGTTCGATTAATGCAGCAATACGATGTTCAAGGCGACTATCTGAAATTTCTAATGAATCCAAAACAAAAAAGGCGGCCGACTAAGGCCACCCCCCACAATAAGGAAGATAAATTTTGTCCAACATACCAAAAATAATTATACTATACAAGCACTAACTTACTTTTAAAAAAGCTTTGCCTGTTTTTTTATTCTTTATAAAACAATTATTTATAACGTTCTGCCAAACTATTTGCGGCAATAATAGCTTGATAAACAGCCTCTGGAGTCACTTTCTTAGGCATATTTTGCATCGTATCATGCTTATCACAAGCAATCTCTGCAGCCTTGCGCCATTCTGCCTCAACGAAATTAACTAGCCCCATATCCTGTAGGGTTAATGGAAGACCAACTATTTTCATAATGCGAATAACTTCATCAAACTCATGTTTAGGAGCATTTTCCAACACTAATTGCGTAAGTAATCCAAAAGCTACTTTTTCACCATGTTGTGCTTTGTGTAAATCAGGGACGACTGACATCCCATTATTAATTGCATGTGCCGCAGCTAATCCACCAGACTCGGCACCTACACCACTCAGGTAAATTGTAGCCTCAATGACCTGCTCTAGCGCTGGAGTAGTAATTTTATTACGCACCGCATCCATAGCACATTCAACATTTTCTTGTAAAACTTGATAGCACAATTGTGCAAGCCCCATCCCTGTTCTTGAAGGTCTTTTTAATACCAAATTAACCCCATCAACAGCATAACAGGCTCTGGCTTCAAAATAAGTCGCCAACGCATCTCCAACCCCTGCTGCAAAGAAACGTACTGGCGCTTGCGCGATAATGGATGTGTCCGCGATCACAACATCAGGATTTTGCGGAAGATATAAATAACGATCAAATGCACCCCCTTCTTTATAAATCACAGTCAACGCTGTGCATGGTGCATCAGTAGAAGCAATCGTTGGAAAAATAATGACAGGGATCTTTTTATAAAATGCAACTGCTTTGGCGGTATCAAGCGTTTTCCCTCCACCAATTCCCACAATCACATTGGCAGATACTTCATCCATTATACCCATAACCCGTTTGATCTCGGCATCAGTACATTCACAATTAAATTTTTCAGCTTTACCTTTTAATCCAGCCATATGCAAATATGGTAATGTATTTTGAGTAACACGCTCAAGAATAAACTCATCGCAAAGCAACAACGCATTATCACCAAAATCTTTGATATATTCATGCAGCTCTTTTAAAATTCCACTCCCAATAATAAATTTCTTAGGAGACGTAACCGTACGAGGAAGATGTGGCATGATTATTTCCTTATCTTAGATATTTTTTTTCAAACAAAATATTAATGTAACAAATTTTGTAATTAATGATAAATTTAAAACATTAATTAATAAATATAACAGTTTAACCTTGAAAAGATTCAATTTTAATCTTAAAATGCTAATCACGATAACGTGTATCCAAGACGTTATAAGCGAACAGTAAACGTTGTATAGAGTTAAAATCTATGGAGAGACTGGCTAAGCATAAAATAAATTTATACTCCTCTTTTCCATCATTAAGAGGCTTCGCCAATCTACGCTGTTTTATTGAATTTTGTATATTCAAGAATATTTCTGCTTTTAAAGGCCTCTCTTATTTCTTCACAAATAAGCTTGAATATAATCCCAAAGAGATTTCAAAAAAGGATTTGCCTATCATTTTATAGCATAAATGAAAATGACTTTCTCTTATCTATTCTACTTAAGGAGATGAATATGTCTAACCTCACTGAAAAACAAACCGTTGCCTGGAAAGGCTTTAAAGGTCAATCTTGGCAAAGCAAAGTCGAAGTGCGCGACTTTATCCAAGACAATTACATTCCTTACGAAGGAGATGAGTCCTTTTTAGCTTCTGCTACCAAAGCAACAGATAAATTGTGGGCTGAGGTCATGGAAGGAATTAAAATCGAAAATGCTACCAAGGCCCCTTTGGATTTCGATACAAAAATTATATCAACCATTACTTCACATGACGCAGGATATATTGATCAATCTCTAGAGAAAATCGTTGGTCTGCAAACAGATAAGCCTCTAAAACGTGCGATTATGCCTAATGGTGGTATTCGTATGATTGAAAGCTCTTGTAAAGCATATGATAAAACCCTAGATCCAGAAGTTCTAGAAATCTTTACGAAATATCGTAAAACCCATAACCAAGGCGTGTTTGATATCTATACTCCTGAAATTATGGCTTGTCGTAAATCAGGTATTTTAACAGGGTTACCTGATGCTTATGGTCGTGGTCGTATTATTGGTGATTATCGCCGTGTTGCCCTATATGGTATTGACTTTTTAATGGCCGACAAACGTAAACAGTTTGATTCTTTGCAAGAAGATCTTGAAAATGGCAATAATCTAGAAGAAACCATTCGTAAACGCGAAGAAATTACAGATCAATATCATGCTTTAAATGATATGAAAATTATGGCAGCAACATATGGTTGCGACATTTCAGGTCCAGCAACAAACGCACAAGAAGCTATTCAATGGACCTATTTTGGATATTTAGCTGCGGTAAAATCTCAAAATGGTGCTGCCATGTCTTTAGGGCGCACTTCCACATTCTTGGATATTTATATTCAACGTGATCTTGATAATGGTGTTATTACCGAAGAGCAAGCTCAAGAATTCATTGATCATTTCGTCATGAAATTACGCATGGTTCGTTTCCTTCGTACACCAGAATATGATGAGCTTTTCTCTGGCGACCCGATTTGGGCAACAGAATCCGTTGGTGGTATGGGACTTGACGGTCGTACATTAGTTACCAAAAACTCTTTTCGTTTCTTAAATACCTTATACACAATGGGGCCTTCACCCGAACCCAATATTACGGTTTTATGGTCTGAAAAACTTCCACAAGCTTTTAAAGAATTTACCAGTAAAGTTTCCATCGATACATCATCTTTACAATATGAGAATGATGATCTGATGCGTCCAGATTTTAACAGTGATGATTATGCGATCGCTTGTTGTGTTAGCCCAATGGTTGTTGGGAAACAAATGCAGTTCTTTGGTGCACGTGCAAATCTTGCCAAAACCTTGCTTTATGTGATCAATGGTGGTGTTGATGAAAAATCCAAAGCTCAAGTTGGCCCTAAAACTGCCCCTATGATGGATGATGTGCTGGATTATGATAAAGTCATGGCTGGTATGGACAATTTTATGGATTGGTTAGCCAAAAGCTATGTCACAGCATTAAATTGTATTCACTACATGCATGACAAATATAGCTATGAAGCAGCTCTTATGGCATTACATGATCGTGACGTAGTTCGTACTATGGCTTGTGGTATTGCTGGGCTTTCCGTTGCTGCTGACTCTTTATCTGCAATCAAATACGCAAAAGTTCGTCCAATTCGTGATGAAAACGGTGTTGCTGTTGATTTCGAAATTGAAGGTGAATATCCTCAATTTGGTAATAATGATCCTCGTGTTGACGATATGGCTTGTGATCTTGTTGAACGTTTCATGAAAAAAATTAAGAAACTAAATACTTATCGCAATGCTATTCCAACGCAATCTGTGCTTACGATTACATCTAATGTTGTATATGGTAAGAAAACAGGCAATACACCTGATGGCCGTCGTTCTGGTGCCCCATTCGGGCCTGGTGCAAACCCGATGCATGGCCGTGATAAAAAAGGTGCTGTTGCTTCTTTGACTTCTGTTGCAAAACTCCCTTATGCATATGCCAAAGATGGGATCTCTTATACTTTCTCTATTATTCCAAATGCACTGGGTAAAGACGATTCCGTACGTAAAGCAAACTTAGCAGGTATGATGGATGGATATTTCCATCACAATGATAATCGCGAAGGTGGACAACATCTAAATGTGAACGTCTTTAACCGTGAAACGTTGGTTGATGCCCAAGAACATCCAGAAAAATATCCAAGCTTAACCATTCGTGTTTCTGGATATGCAGTACGTTTTAACTCTTTAACCAGAGAACAACAAAATGATGTAATTCATCGTACCTTTACAGCAAAGATGTAACTGAAATTCATTATTTTGATACCTATAAGATAATAAAGGAAGGTCCTGAGAGGGGCCTTTCTTTAAAAGAATAAAGCACTCTTTAAACATTACAAAATGAAAGTATAACCATGTCAGCAGACCTTATTACAGGACGCATTCATTCAGTTGAGTCTTTTGGTACGGTTGATGGGGATGGAATTCGTTTTATTGTTTTTGTCCAAGGTTGTTTAATGCAATGTTTATATTGTCATAATCCTGATGCATTAGATATTAAAGGGGGACGGATTGTCACAGTTCCAGAGTTAATGCAGGAAATTGTGACCTACAAAGCTTTTTTAAAGCCCAATGGTGGTGGGGTTACCGCCTCGGGTGGAGAAGCTGTATTACAAGCAAAATTTGTTACAGATTTTTTTAAAGCAGCACATAAAGAAGAACTCACCACTTGTCTTGATACAAATGGTTATGTTCGAGACTATAATCAAGATATCATTGACCTTGTCAATGAATCTGATCTTGTTATGCTTGATCTTAAACAAATGAATGACGAAATTCATAAAAAACTCACTGGGATATCCAACCAACACGCAAAACGATTTGCAGAGTATTTACATAAACAAAACCAACGCACATGGATACGTTATGTCGTAGTACCAGGATGGACAGATGACGATGAATCAGCACATTTACTGGGACAATTTACCAAAGATATGGATAATATTGAGCGTATAGAAATGTTGCCTTTCCATCAAATGGGCGCGCATAAATGGAAAACTTTAGGCAAAGTATATAAATTAGAAGGTGTCGAACCCCCATCTGCTGATACTTTAAAGCGATTACAATCTATTTTGCAAGGCTATGGGCATAAAGTTATTTACTGATCTTTATGATAAAATACAAAAGCCAATTGTATATCAGACACTATATTATCAAAAAAATGTTTCTTTAATTAAACTATTTTATAGCTATTATGTTTATATGTATATTCACTGAATGATAATGAATATAATAGGATTTCTTATGAAAAAAATATTAATTGCAGCAACTTTATTCATTGCTTTACCTATGAATCTTTATGCAGCAAATATAAAAAAACCTTTATCTTTTAACACTATAGAAGCTGCATCAAAAAGATTTTCTCCTTTTTTATGCAAAGGGGATATCGAGGGTCTAGTTAATGCAATGTCAGATTGTTTTGAAAATACGGATAGAACATCCCCTGAAATACAGCAATGTATTCTTGCTGATATTGGCATTACAAGCCAGATTTTATTAGATCATGAAAAAAGAGCCGCTCTGGGAAAACCCGATATTAGTCAAGAGTATCCTTTTTTATCTTCCTCAGCTTTCCAAAAACGCCTTAGTTACTACGTACTTCCACAATTTCCGAATAAACCATTAAAGCAAATTGTTAACTATTACAAACAAGATGCTGCTATTTTCTTAGTGCAACTGATGAATTCTTGTAAAAGTGCTGATACTAATCACTCTTCAAATTAAGAAAAACTATTAATAATAAAAAAAAAGGAGGCACAAAGCCTCCTTTTTAATGTTTATAACAACAAACCTTATTCAGCCATCAAACGAAGAACATAAGGTAAAATACCGCCATGACGGTAATATTCAACTTCTTCTTGAGTATCCACACGACAAACCAATGAAACATCTTGGCTAGAACCATCGGCACGATGAATACGCATTATCATTTTTTGGCGTGGCTGTAATGTTTCCACACCAAGAATATCAATTTGTTCATCGCCTCTGAGGTTCAATGTTTTACGTGTTGTGCCTTCTTCAAACAATAAAGGTAAAACGCCCATACCAACAAGGTTAGAACGATGAATACGCTCGAAACTTTCTGCCACAACCGCTTTTACACCCAAAAGATTTGTACCTTTTGCTGCCCAGTCACGAGAAGAACCCATACCATACTCTTTACCACCAAAGACAATTAACGGTGTATTTTCTTGCATATATTGCATAGCAACATCATAAATAGCGCCTTCTTTGCCATCTGGATAATGTTTACTATAACCACCTTCAACCCCTGGAACCATTTCATTGCGAATACGAATATTGGCAAAAGTTCCGCGCATCATCACCTCATGATTACCACGACGAGATCCATAAGAGTTAAAGTCACCTTCCCCAACACCATTCTCTGTCAAATATCTGCCTGCTGGTGAATCTTTACGAATAGAACCTGCTGGAGAAATATGATCAGTTGTGACATTATCAGCCAAGATTGCCAATACTCTTGCCCCCTTAATATCAGGACGTTTCGCTGGAGCTTCTTGACCCATTCCATCAAAATAAGGTGGGTTACGCACATACGTTGATTTTTCATTCCAACTATAAGTTTGAGACCCTGTTGCAACAGACAAAGCTTGCCATTCTTTAGGACCTTTTTCAACGCCATCATAGCCTTTAAGGAATTCTTTTTGAGTAATCGAGGAAGCCATTGCATCAGAAATTTCTTTGGCAGATGGCCAAATATCTTTCAAATAGATTTCTTTTCCATCTTTGGAAACACCAATTGGGTCTTTGGTAATATCTTTACGCAATGTTCCCAAAATCGCATAAGCAATGACCAATGGAGGACTTGCAAGATAGTTCGCACGAACGTTCGGAGAAATACGCCCTTCAAAATTACGGTTACCAGATAGAACGGCTGTGGCTACCATTTTATTATTTTCAATCGTATCAATGATATCATCTTCTAACGGACCTGAATTCCCAATGCAGGTTGTACATCCATATCCAACAATATTAAAGCCCAATGCGTTCAAAGGCTCGATTAAACCAGCATTTTCAAGATAATTCGTTGCAACTTTTGATCCAGGAGCCAAAGAAGTTTTAACCCAAGGTTTACGGGTTAATCCCAACGCATGCGCTTTTTTGGCCAATAAACCTGCGGCCATCATGACTTCTGCATTTGATGTATTGGTACAAGACGTAATCGCAGCAATAACAACAGAACCATGTTCTAATTCATAATCAGCATTTGCAACAGGATAAGATTTATCTTGATCTGGAACATTAAAGGTATCCGTTAATGCTTTTTCAAAAACCTTTGTTGCACTGGACAGATCAATACGATCTTGTGGGCGGCTGGGACCAGAAATAGATGGAACAACCGTACCAATATCAAGCTCCAAAGTATCCGTAAATTCTGGATCAACACTATTATTGTCACGGAACATACCTTGAGCTTTAAGATAAGCTTCCACTAATTTAATTTGATGTTCATCACGACCTGTTAAACGCAAATAATCAAGTGCTTGTTGGTCAACAGGGAAGAACCCACAAGTTGCCCCATATTCAGGTGCCATATTCGCAATCGTTGCACGGGTATAAAGTGGTAAATGATCCAAAGCTGGACCAAAAAATTCAACAAACTTACCAACAACGCCTTTTTTACGGAGCATTTCGGTAACTTTTAAAACCAAGTCTGTTGCAGTCACACCCGCAGCCAATTTACCTGTTAATTTAAACCCAATGACATCAGGAATTAACATCGTAATTGGTTGCCCTAGCATCGCTGCTTCGGCTTCAATACCACCAACACCCCAACCGAGAACACCAAGACCATTAATCATGGTTGTATGAGAATCTGTTCCGTATAAAGTGTCTGGATAAGCGTAAGTTTTACCATCTTCTTCATTATGCCAAACCACTTTAGCAATATGTTCCAAATTAACTTGGTGACAAATCCCGGTATCAGGTGGCACAACAGAGAAATCTTTAAATGCCTCCTGACCCCATCGTAAGAACGCATAACGTTCTGCATTACGTTTAAATTCCAACGTAATATTTTGTGTCAATGCAGTTGAAGAAGCTGAATAATCAACCATTACAGAATGATCAATCACTAGATTCACAGGAATTAATGGATTAACTTTTTGGGGATCACCTTTTAAATGGATCATACCTTCACGCATTGCAGCCAAATCCACAACGGCTGGAACACCAGTAAAATCTTGCATTAAAATACGAGCAGGACGAAATGGGACTTCAGAATCACTACGATGGTTTTTTAACCATTCGACAACTGACTTGGCATTTTCAACTGTAAAAGCTTTACCATTCTCAAAGCGCAAAATATTTTCTAGTAATACTTTTAATGTATTTGGTAAATGCTTTACCGATCCTATATGTTTTTCTGCTTCTGGCAAAGAAAAATAATGATAGGTTTTTCCATCAACATCCAATGTGCGGAGAGTTTTTAAGCTGTCTTGGCCTATCAATTTCATAATGGCATCCTTAATTTTTATATTTTATTTCTGAACAATGAATAGATTAAACTATTTTTTTGAATTTATCACTTATCATATAGTTTTTATATCTCGAATAGAATAAAAGCAATTATGAGAGCTGTATTGTTTTTTCACTTACGTGTGTACTAAACCATCAAAAGGATCTAAACGCTGTCGATAAAACCCACTAATATTTTTAAAATTGACAATATCAGTGCTTTTCGTGGAGAAAAATTGATTTTTAAAAAAGTCAACTTCTCTCTCTCCTCTGGCCAGTCTTTGATCATCCAAGGACCAAATGGTGCAGGCAAAAGCACATTATTACGAGTATTAGCAGGGTTAAGGTCAATTGATGCTGGAACAATCACCTGGAATAACGATAATATTACCGAGCATTACACAGAACAAACCCAACGCATTGCTTGGCTTAGCCATCAAGACTCTTTAAAACCTGCTTTGACCGTCAAAGAGAACCTCCAATTGATCAGTCAGCTTTATCAAACAGATATTGAATCCGCTCTTAAAACCATCAAAATTGATCATATGGCAGATATTCCTGCTCGTATGTTATCCGCAGGGCAAAAACGACGTACAGCCCTGGCTCGTATTTTATTAAAACCTGCACAATTATGGTTACTAGACGAACCATCCGTTGGTCTGGATCAAGAAACTATTGAACTATTAGGACATATCTTTAAAGATTTCACTAATCAAGGCGGAATGATCATTACCACAACACATGTTCCTCTTCCTTTGGAAAACAGTAAAATTCTTTACCTTACCCCCTCTATTTCTGTGGCACGGCCTTTGTAACATGCGTATTTTTTTCCTCTTTATTCGCCGTGAAATACAACTATCCCTCAGGTACAGCACAGATAGTCTGGGTACAATTTTATTTTTTATTTTAACAGCGTCTTTATTCCCTTTAGCTTTGGGGCCAGAACCACAATTACTACGCCAAATGGCTCCGGGAATTCTTTGGGTGTGTATTTTACTAGCTGCTTTATTACCCATAGAACGCTTGTTTAATCATGAATATGAAGACGGATCTTTGGAACAACTCTTGTTGCTCGGCCTGCCCGCTTATGGAGTCGCATTAGCGAAAATGACAGGGCATTGGTTAACCACAGGGTTACCTTTGCTCATTGCCAGTATCCCCTTGGCATTCATGTTTGATTTGCCTTATAAGACTATTCCTTTGCTATTATTCAGCCTTATGATTGGCACAGCATGTTTATCCTTATTAGGGGGCATGGCAACTTGTATTGCTCTTGGAGCTAGAAGGAACGCTTTTTTATTACCGTTACTCACCTTCCCTCTACTGACCCCGATTTTAATCTTTGGTGCTATGGTAACTGATGCACAGCTTCATCACCTCAACTTTATACCCCATCTTCAGTTACTAGGGGCTTGCTTTGCATTGGCATTACCACTTTGCCCATTTGTTGCAGGGGCTGGGCTTAAACTTGCTGTAGAATGATCATTCTGAGGTGCATTGCCTAAAACAATAAACGGAATTTCACCAGAGCTTTCCTCCCCTTTCCACGTCCAGATCTGCCACTGTAATTTATACTTGCCGGCTTTTAACGGATACGTTGTTTTAACCTCTGTATGATCCAAAGATACTGTTGCAGGAATTAACTTTGGCTCCCCTGTTTCCCCGACCAATAATAGCCTGCTGCGAAAAGGGTTAAACTCATGATCATATTTAACCATGATCTCTTGATTACCTGCTTGTAAAATTTGATTGGCTTTTGGAATAGAACTTTTCACGTCAATCGCATAAGCAGATATTCCACTCGTGATTACTCCCACCGCTGCGATCAAAGAAAAACATATCCTTTTATTATTTTTTTGCACTTTTTTATCCTTTATTTATAAAAAAGAATTTATTCCTTTTGCATCCTAAGCTATCTTGTTCCTCGAAAACAATATTATTCTTTGTATTCTGTGCTTTATTATAGGAAATATCCAGTATCATGTCTTGCCAACATATCGCTTTATTAACTGTTTTTGGAATATGTTTTGCCAGTTTTTCTGGATCATATTCCGCCCTTGCGAATTATAAAAGATGTTGGATTGATAATGGGATTGCAACCATTAACTGTAATCCAGGAGATGGTCATTATTATATCAAAGAAAAAGATCACTATAAAAAATGTACAGTAGCCAGTGGAGCACTCAAAAAAGATTGCAAGCAAGAAGACGGGTTTGCCATGATCCTAACCGATCATCGCTGGTATCAATGCCCTATTCAAAATGGTAAAAATTTGGATCACTGTACCCTTGCCACTGGATATTACACAATTTTTGTTCCGCATTTCCCATTACTATAAAATACTGTATAAATACGATTAAGTTAATCAAAGGAATAATATAATAATGCGCATCTTGATATTAGGGACATCCAATTCAATTATCTACCCTGGGTGGGTTTATGGCCTTCGCCAATCTCTTCCAGACGCTACAATAGAAAACATGTCGATTGGCGCCTCTCCAGGAATTCAGTTTAGTGTAAATCTTGAGAAAACTAACTTTGCAGATTATGATTTTGTTTTTTTTGATAGCATACCCAATGATCAAACATATCATGATCAAAACTTAATACATTATGATGCAAAAAACACAGCATTCTTTCATCAAATAACTTTTGAAATTATTAAAAGAATTGCCAGTGAAACCAAGCTTATTGTTTTATGTATAGAAGAACAAGCTTACTTTAACTGTAATTCAGAATTTTATAATAACCGTATAGCCTTTGCCCGAAATGCTAACGCTTATTTTGTAGATACAAAGCCTCTTATTAACACGTTTGTTAAAGCAAACGGTATTAACCCTGATATTATTTATGATTACCATCCCTCACATCCAGATAGATGTATAATGAATATTATTGGTAATTCAATTGGTGAGCATTTATCAGCTTTATCTGATGATAATTTTATTCCATTACCCACCAAAAAACAAAATCCCTTTTCTTATTGGTGGCCTACGGATCAGTACCCTCAAAAATTATACACAAATTCATTGGTAAGTGATATCTATACGATTTTAGGTGATGGAAATAACATTCGTTTTAATGATGCAAAATTGCTGATTGGTTTTTATATTAATATTACAAAAACAAATTGTATTATGGATTTGTTTTTCAATAACCAACGTGTTTTTTCAATCGCTCTCAACTATGCTCATGCAGATAATATTGTTAAAATTTTTGTACCAATACCAGAAAGCCTCTTAGTTGATGAAATCCGTATACGCCCAGCAACAAATGAAAATGTTGATTATCATGGTTTGGGTTCCAGAAAAGAGCCTCATCCAGAAGAAAATACAACAATTGCAGTCACTGGTTTTACCTTCTGCCATCCAGAGCTTTTGGATACAACACCTTTTCTTTTTCAAAAATCAGAAATTATCAATCAATTTGATTGTGAGAAACTTCAAAAAAAACTAGAACAAGATTTCAATAAAAATTCTCAACATAAGAAGATATTCCTTATCAAACCAAATACTGGTGCTGATATCATACAAAAAAATATTTTCTTTGATAAAAATGTAAAAACAGAAAACAAAACACTAGCACTTTTTAGCTATAATGAAAGCATTTTGTGCTATAATACAGTAGATAATCTATTCCAGCCTTTTAAACTCGATAAAATTGGATTACCAGATATTTATGTTGTCAATATTGCATCCCTAGGCAACAATAAAATTAAATTTTTCATTAAAATCTGTAACAATATTTTCTATGTTGATCCTTTTCACTCACATGATGGTATCATCAATTATGAATGCCATTACGACAGATTATTATTTAAAAAAGATGATGCGCATTTATGTGCCGATAACAATAATGTTGTTACAATCACTCATGGTAATTGGGAGCACCTTCAATTATTTCAAGTCGGTTGCATCGTAAATTAAAGTATATATCTATCAAAGGGTTATTTTATTGATTAAATAATCCTTTGATATTGCTGCATATAATCTTGCTATTTTAATATAATTACCGTTCAAATTACATTAATACTAATACACAATATTGATAAAAATATATCCCCAATAAGATTAAGTGTCTGAATGGCTTGCTGGTTACATATTTACTCTATCAAAGTACTCAATTACTATTTTTTCTGGAACATGAACCCCAGAGAAAAAAGTATTTTATCATGGCTTTTTTCTACAGTTATATTTCTTACCTTAATAAAATATTAGTTCGTTTTATCAAGTAATCACCAAGATATAATAAAAGGCATATTTATAAAAATAATGCCTTTTATTAAAAATATTTTATTTTAGTTTTTACTAGGATGATCCTTTGCAAAAGGTTCCCCTTGAGGGGGATAAGCCGTATCCCAACTTGGAGGGTTAGGCAAAGAAACTGGATGATCTTTTAATTCTTTGAGTAAATAATTAACCGCTGTTTCAAGCTGACGATCTTTCCCCTCCTGTAACTCACCAGGCGTATTTTCGACTTCGATATCAGGCTCTACGCCATGATCTTCAATAATCCATTCAGAATTTAAACCATACAAACTTTCCTCTGGAATGGTAATATACCCACCATCACGTAAAGGCCAATATCCACGAATACCGCGCACACCGCCCCATGTGCGCTTACCAATCACTTTTCCCAATCCATATTTGCGGAAATAATAAGGGAAAATATCGCCATCAGACGCAGAATATTGATTAACCAACGTTACTTTTGGACCATGAATCAACTGTTGAGGCAAGGTTGCTTGCATATTTTCACGATTAGTGGTCATTCCAACTAATATTCTACGCAATCTTTCCAGCAATATTTGATCAATGAAGCCACCACCATTCCAACGATCATCAATAATAACTGCTTCTTTATCCAACTGAGAATAGAATTGGCGAATAAATTGCTGCATTCCCAGCTCTTCCATATCAGAAAGATAAATATAAGCAATTTTACCCCCAGATAAACGATCAACTAACTCGCGATTATGCTCTACCCATGCTCTTTCTTTTAAAGAAAGTTCATTTTTAAGCGTATTGACTTCAACTGTTTTGACTTTACCTGAGTCTTTATCCTCGAAAGAAAGCTGAACAGGATTAGAAACACCAACAAAGAATTGATATGGATTTACATTACCTTTGACCTCTTGCCCATTCACAGACAATAAATAATCGCTCTCATGAATATTCAAACCTGGTTCTGTCAAGGGGCTGCGATATTGTTTACGACTGTTATCCCCTTGATAAATTTTAGCCAATGCATACCGCTCTCTTTGTGCGTCATAAGCAAAATCAACACCTAATAAAGCCGTGGGAACAGCTTTAACTGGATCTTGTTGATCCCCACCGCCGACATAAGTATGAGAATTACCAATCTCACCAACCATTTGCCCGATAATATAATTTACATCAGCACGAGAGCCAGCCAAAGGAATCAACGCTGCGTATTTATCATGAACTGCTTGCCAATCTTGACCATTCATTTTAGGATTTACAAATAAATCCCGTTGCAGACGCCAAGCATTTTCAAACATTTCCTTCCATTCTTTAGATGGCTCTATACGCATGCGCATAGAGCTAACATCCAAAGTTTTATCATCTGCATGTTTTTCTTTGGCATCAGCAATAATCCAAGAGTCTTTTTGATTATATAAAACCTTCTTTCCATCATAGGAAAGGCTATAATTATCAATGCCTTTTTCAATGACTGTATCTTTGCGTTCTTTTAAATCATAGACGTGTAACTCAGGCTTCTCACCAGAAAATTCCCCTGACATAGTTTGAGGAGGAGACAATAAATAATAAATCTTGTCCCCAACAGCCTGCATATCGGTAATTTCTCCACCCGTCATTGGCACAGGCACAATTCGATCTTCAAATCCCTTCGTCTCAATTTTTATCGATGAAACTGCATCTTTTTTATTATCATTACCAGCTTGCTCTTTGGTCTCTTTAACAATTTGTCCTTCATCTGAACGTGCCGCAAAAGGTGAAGGTGTTTCTAAGCTCAATGTAGCAATGTAAATCCCAGCACTTTTTACAGTTAACGCATTCATTTCATTATCTGCAAAAACGGTATTTTCATAACGATTAGAAACAAAATATAAATATTTACCATCCGAGGAAAACACAGGTAAATAATCATTATTTTGACCCAAAGTTAGTCGAGAAGGCATGTTTTTTTCAATATTATACACCCACAATGCACGTTGTTGATTGAGTTGTGTTAAGCTATAAACTACCCATTTTCCATCAGGGGAAAAATTAAAATCATGAATTTCAGCATTACGGTCAACAGCAATTTTCTTTAAATCACTACCATCATTATTAACCAGCCACAAATTATGATTACCATCTGAAAAAGCTAGTTTTTTACCGTCAGGAGAAAAACGAGGCGCATAATAATACCCTATTTTAAAATCAGTTAAGATTTTTTCTTCACCTCCAACAGATGGACGAATAGCAATATTTTGCTCACCATTTTTATCCGTTGTATAAGCAATCCATTGCCCATCAGGAGACCATACTGGATGATCTGCATCGACATCACTGGAATAAATTAAATTACGAATAGCCCCGTGCTCAACTGGAACCGTAAATATGTTTCCTCGAGCAGCAAAAGCAGCACGTTTCCCATTTGGAGAAATCGAGTAATCGGGTTGTTGTGCAGCGTCAATTTTGCGAATGGAGTCACTTACATCCACAAACCGTGGCATTGTGCGGGTGCCATCATCTGGTACTTTGACTGCAACCGTATGAAGTTGTTCTGAAGGTAAATCCAACACATAAAGCTTACCTCCTTGTTGGAAAACAATCCCATTATCCCCAAGTGATGGAAAATCGATATCATAATCTGTAAAATGCGTAACTTGCTTCTGTTGGCCTGTTGCTTTGTCATAGACCCACAGATTTAAACGACGATTTGAATCTCGGTCAGACAAGAAATAGATCTTATTTTGATACCACATCGGGATGGTATCTGTACCTTTCCAATGGGTAATTTGATCTAGCTTTTTCGTATCAAAATTATAGGTATAAACATCTTGTGCTAATCCCCCATCATACCGTTTCCATGTGCGGAAATCACGATAAATACGGGTATAAGCAATCTCTTTATCCGAAGGGCCATAACTGATAAAGCCAGAGCGATCCAATGGTAATTGTTGCGGTAACCCACCATCAATTGAAATTTTGAAAGGCAAGCTAATCCAACTATTCCACGCATTACGACGTGATAGAAAAACGATTTCCTTTGAGTCTGGTGTCCAAGTTACCACCATATTATCAGGACCCCACCGTTCAGGAGCCGATGCAACTACATCAGAGTGATACGTTAATCTTTTTACTGCTCCACCAGCAGCAGGCATCAAATAAACATCCCGATTTCCCTGATAGCTGCCTGTAAAAGCCAACCATTTGCCATCTGGGGAAAAACGAGGCATTAAATCTTCACCAAGATCAGTGGTCAAACGACGCGCAACCCCACCTGTTTTAGAAACCTCCCACACATTACCACGTGCCACAAATGCAATTTTATCCCCATGCAATGTTGGGTACCGCATCAAAGCCTGTTCTGTTGCTATTTTTTTTTCTGATTTTTGCTCAATTTTTGGGTCTTCTTGCGCCCATGCAGACACAGAAATCATACCATATCCAATGGCTCCAGCTTGCACCAACATGGTGCTTAGTAATAATCTCTTCCATCGACCGATCCGAACCATTGGTATTCTTTCCTCTTGATGTAAAATATCTTTATATTCGCTGCTGTAAATTACAAATTAATTGCATAAACAACTCTATTAAATCTGATGTGGCTTGACAAATAAAATATATGTAAAATTGAATACTAACAAATAACAATATCTTATTCTGAGTTACAACCAGGAAAAACCAATTACGCAAGATGAAGAAAATCTCAAAGAACTTCTGATTCATTTCGTTCCAGACTTTGGCACACAATGGAATAAAATTGAACGAGAAATAAATATTAAAAATGACGCGGAAAAAGATTATGAAACAAAAACCAATTAGTTTTCTATCATTAAAGAGCTGAGATACCCATTATATGAAAAATACTGTACGGATAAAAAACGTGCTTATGGTGGCAAAGAAAATTATAGTAGTTCTGGACTTCCAGCCAAATATAATGGGATCGAAAATCCGACAAAGACTTGTGTTGAACTTAAAACCAAAAATCAAGCCGAAATCTATATTAAAACCAATACAGATATATTTTAGGATGAATATCTCTTTATTCTATTAAAAAACAAAACATATGGAAAATCAATAGTTATAAAGATCGTCGATATGGTAAACCAGAATGGAAAACAGCAATCTTATAAATTCTTCATTATGCATGCTCTTTCAATAATATTTTTTATCACCCATAATATTCGCTAAAGCTTCTATTTAAAAATAAAATACTTGTCAGGATCAATTTTTTATTTGTAATAGAAAGTAATAGTTTTAGATCAATCAACAAGGAATCTTTATCATGACCGATACCCTTCCCGATCGTTTATCTGCCGATCCAAGCAGCCCTTTTTATAACGAAGAATTGCTGAACCGTGGGGTTGGTATTCGTTTCAAAGGTGTTGAAAAAGACAATATCTTGGAATATTGCGTCAGCGAACAATGGGTCAAAGTAACCGTTGGTAATACCACAAAACGAGATGGCACACCGATGACCATGAAATTAAACGGTCCCGTTGAGGCTTACGTCAAAGAAAAAACAGACGAAGATAAATAATTACAAAAGCATTATACCAAAAGTATAATGCTTTTTATTTGCCTATAAATTACGTGCAAATAAGCTAATAACTAACCCCATACAGGTTTGAAATAACGCAGCATCATAACGTGGACCCTCATCGCGTAAAAAGGCATGCTGGGCATTGAATTCATGCCACTCATAAGAAGCTTCTGCTTTGTACAAAGCTTGTTGAATTTGAAGTCTACCTTCAAAAGGAACATGTGGATCTTGTCTGCCAAAAACAAACATAGTTTCCCCTTTTAATTCTGACAAACGATGAATAGTATCATCTTTTTTTCCTTGACCAAGTGTTGAATCATGCACGTTTGTTGCATAGAAACACGCTGCAGCCAACACGTTTGGATGTAATGCTGCGCGCAATGCCAAGTGTCCACCTAAACAAACTCCCATTGTACCAACTTTGCCATTGCAATGTTCATAAGTTTTAGCCCATTCTATCACCGTATATGCATCCGAATCATAGGCTGAAATTGGCTTTTCAAATTTTAAGCAATTTCCTCGGTCTGTGCCCTCTTTGTCATATTCAAACACTGTCCCTAAAGGCTCATATTCATGATAAACTTCTGGTACAATCACAATATATCCTTGCCCAGCTATATAAGATGCCAGCCTACGAATAGGTTGTGTAACTTGATAAATCTCGGAATAAAAAATAACACTAGAATATTTTCCTTCTGCAACGGGACGAAAAATATGACAACGCATTAATCCTGTTGGGGTTTTTAAATCAATCGTTTCATCTGTTTTAATAATCATCTATTTACCTTCAACAACAAGTCACAAATTTATAGTTTTTATTTAGCCCAACGCGCAATAATCAAAGATTGATTTTGTGCATCTTTTAATCGCAAGATTTTTCCATGAATCGAATAAGATTTAATAGATTTTAAATAACTAAAAAAAAGCTTATCTTGTGCATTCACATCATCAGAAAGGCATGTTTCATGTGTTGTAATCACATCTTTAATGGTAACAACATTATTTTTATTTTCAAACTTTGCCATAAACTTATTACATAATCCACGCCCTGTCACTTTGTGCGTATATGGATTAAAAGAAATAGCAACATAATTCTTTTCCCCTTGATAGGTTTGAATTGTTTTTGTCTGATTATGCAATTTCTCTATACGCCAAACTGATTCATTAAAAGGGGCAGATCCTTCAGACGGTTGAGCAAAGACTTCTTCACCGCCTAAGAGCATTATCATTATAAAAAAACAGGCTGCTATATTCCTTAGCATATTTAACCAATCCTATTAAAAATATAAATTATAGTGTCATATTATGATCAATCGATAAAGATATCTCTGATAAAAACATTACATACTCAACCTACAATAATTATGACTAAAAATATTTATTATATTTGTTTGCTTTGATTTTAATCATACGATGCAATTTTTTTGGAAGATTATTTATATAATTGGTTTGTTAGTTAATTAATTACCATAATCACTATGGTCAAAATATAAGATTAAACAGAGAAGACCTTTATACTTATTACCGCAAAGAATAAACCGTCATCATTCCCAAGATGGTTAATGCAACAGAGCATACAACATGGGTCACAATTTCTGTTCCAGCCCAAAAAAAACGTCCTTGTTGCAAAGACATCGCAATTTCAGCAGAAAAAGTAGAAAATGTAGAAAGTCCGCCCAAAAATCCTGTAATAATAAATAATCGCCATGGAGCCAAAGCGGGTATCAATAAAAACACCGCCATAGAAACGCCAATTAGATATCCTGCAATACAATTGGCCGCAAATGTTCCCAAAGGCATATAAGGAAATAAAGCGTTAAGCGATAATCCCAACCACCAACGCAGCAAACATCCCAAAGCCCCACCAATACTGATCATGATAACTGAATTAAACATATGCCTATCCTTATAAAATAATCTGCCAGATAGGTACAGACCTACGCATCCGTACAAAACCGGCCCCGCGTAGATATCATTATCCGCTTAAAGCGGCGGTTTACAAGGAGGATATCATCTCCTATTTCATTAATATTATTAAGTAATCCAATCAAAAAAAACTGTCAAAAGATTTTTCCATTGTACCTTAAAATATTAAAAACCACATTTAATTATATAAGGCCGAACTCATACTAAATTCGGCCTTATAAAAATAATCTATTTGTTTGCTACAAATTAATCATTATCACCAGATGTAACAGGAACAAAAAGACTTTGTCCGCCACGAACAATACGCAATAAAACATTTGTGTCTTTTTTCAAAACACTGGCAATTGTATCTGTAGCTGCACTGGGGTTATCAACAGGATGATTATCCACCGAAACAATCACATCCCCTGTTTGTAATCCTGCACGATCAGCAGGAGAGTTACTTTTAATCCCACTTATTACAACCCCTTTTACTGTTTCTTCAACCCCAATTTGTTGTCTGATATCAGGGGTTAAAGGAGACAAAGCAACCCCAATATTACTGGGCTTTTTAACGATTTCTTTATTATCTTGCTTGTCATCATTTAAATTAGCAACTTTAATGGTGATGTCTTTTTTTACACCATCACGTAAAACAACCAGTTTAATTGTGGTTCCTGGTATGATACTTGCTACTCGAACTGCTAATTCACGAGGATCTTTAACATCTTTACCATCCAAACTTAACACCACATCCCCAACATTCAGCCCTCCTTTTTCAGCAGGGCTATCTGGAGAAATTGATGCAATCAAGGCGCCTTGTGGCGCTTTATCATGATCAACAGCAGGCAGTTTTAATGCCTTAATCATAGAAGAAGTTACCGATTGTGCTGCAACACCGATATAACCACGGGTCACATGACCATTTTTCTCTAGCTGGCCGATAATGCTCTTAACCGTATTCGATGGAATGGCAAACCCAATTCCAATAGATCCCCCTGATGGGGATAAAATTGCGGTATTCACACCAATCACTTTACCATCCTGAGAGAATAAAGGTCCTCCAGAGTTTCCTCGATTAATCGGTGCGTCAATTTGAATAAAAGAATCATAAGGACCATCACCAATATCTCTTCCACGTGCAGATACAATTCCCGCTGTTACCGTTCCCCCAAGACCATATGGATCACCCACAGCAACGACCCATTCCCCTGCCTCGACACCATTAGAATCGCCAAGTTGTATAAATGAAAACGGTTTATCTGATTTAATTTTCAATAATGCCAAATCTGTTTTTGGATCAAGGCCGATAATTTTTGCTTGATATTTTGAACCATCTTCAAGGGAAACTGTAATGATTTTTGCCCCTTTAACAACATGATTATTAGTAACTACATACCCATCAGGGGAAATAATAAACCCAGACCCTCGAGCCTCTATAATTTGTTTAGGCATTTGCTGAGGAAACATAGGAAAGGGAAAGGGCGATGAAAACCCACCACCTGGAAAGTTTCCTCCATCAGGAAAACCGCTAATCATTTGATCATCGCCACCAGCCGTCATCTTTGAGGTAATAGATACCACCGCAGGTCTGACCTGTTTAACCAAATTCACAAAATTAGGAAGATTTTGTGTCGAGGTAACAGGTTTAATCGCCCCAGCATGTTCATTTAACAAATCAGCAGCACGAGCAGAATTTACATTCACCATAGAAATAGAGCTGCCAACTAATAATGAGGCTAAAAGTCCTTGCTTTATATATGGAGTTACCTGAGAAAAAGCTTTAACCAATTTGTTTTTATCTGAAATATTAATCATTCAACACCTATTTTTTAAATTCATTTAAATGAATACAGACTTAATATGATTGATAATTATGGCAAAAATTAACAAAATATTTATCGAAGAGATTGAAAAAAAAATCTAAGTAACTTTTGACTTTCTTGCTCTCTTACCCCAGCAATAATTTCTGGACAATGCAACGTTTGTCGATGGGAAAATAAACAAGCCCCATGATCTATCCCACCACCCTTAGGGTCATAAGCTCCAAATACTATACGCTCCACCCGATAATGCATCGCGGCGGCTGCACACATTGGACAAGGCTCTAAATTTACAACCAACGTATACCCAACCAGGCGTTTTTTATTGAGAATTGCACATGCTTCTTTAAGCGCCAACATTTCTGCATGCGCTGTAGGATCTTGTAATTGCTCTACCTGATTAAAAGCTTGGGAAATGATTTGTCTATCTGATGAGAGAACTAAAGCCCCCACTGGAACTTCTCCTTTATTAAAAGCTTTATTAGCTAGCTCTAACGCTTGATCCATTCTCCAATAAGAAGATATGCGGCTTTGCAATGACCTATTACCTTATAATAATTAAAGAAAAATTTATTTTTCCTGTTTAGACTAAACGCTCAATATTCATATCTTGAATTATCATTAAAAAGCCTTTTTTTAATCTGTGTATAAACATAAACCAAACCTATAACACTTTTAAAATGATCTACTTAGGAAACTTAATATGTATTGTTGCCATTACGTCTTCTAGTTACATTACACGGATAAACATTCTAACTCTGCAAGAATTTTGTTGCCACGAAAAACAGGAAAAGAGAAATCAATGACTATGTTTATAATTACCCCTGACCCCACACATTCTTTATTAAACAGATAAAGAGACTTTGACAAACAGGTTACTTATTCTTAAAGAAGATATTATAACTCCTCATAACAACATAGATTAATTATATTGACGACATTTCTTTCTCCGCCTTTGATTGGCATTACCCTTGATGTATTAAACGGTTCAGAGCATGAATATTCTGCATATCCATGGATGGCTCTGCGTAAAAATTACACAACCATTACCATTGAGGCAGGCGGTATTCCGATAGGTCTTCCCCCTTTAAACCCTAAAAATATAGATTTTATACTTGAAAAACTGGATGGATTAATCATCAGTGGAGGAAATTTTGATATTTCTCCACATCTTTATGGCGCCCAAAATATTCATAAAAATGTAAAACTCAATAAAGTACGTACAGAATTCGAACTCGCCCTTGTAAAAGCCGCCTGGGGGAAAAATATACCTGTCTTAGGTATTTGTGGTGGGGCACAATTAATGGCTGTATTTTTAGGTGGAGAACTTTATCAACATCTTCCTGATGATATGCCTGATGCACTCCCTCATGAACAACAATTACCCCCTCATCAAGGAAGTCACTCTGTCTTAATTCAACCTGATACTTTTTTATCCACATTAAGCCCAAGAAAAAGCTGGGCTGTTAATTCCTCTCATCATCAAGGAATTAAATCCGCAGGAAGAGGGATAGTCAGTGCCATTGCCGAAGATAATCTGATTGAAGCTATCGAAGATCCTTCACGATCTTTCTTTGTTGGTGTACAATGGCATCCCGAATTCGGAATTGAATATCCTGATCGTAAAATTTTCTCTGCTTTAATTGCCAAGGCGAAACTCTATGCACAACCCCAATAATGATTCTGTTTCTGATTCTCCAAACAAAGGGGAGCGTATCGCTAAATGGCTAGCCAGAGCAGGTGTGGCATCTCGCCGAGAAGCAGAAGTCATGATCGAAGAAGGTAAAATCTCTTTAAATAATGAAATCGTAACAAAACCTGCGACCTTTGTACAAGAACAAGATATTATTCGCGTTGATGGACAAGTTATCTCTCCTCCAGACCGCACACGTTTATGGCGTTATCATAAACCTGTTGGGTTAATCACCACGCACAAAGATCCTGAAGGACGTAAAACAGTTTTTGAGGCTTTACCAGAAACCATGCCACGTGTGATCAGCGTGGGCCGTTTGGATTTAAATAGTGAAGGCCTATTATTACTAACCAATGATGGTGCTTTAGCCAGAAAACTAGAAATGCCCACCAGCCAATGGATCAGACGTTATCGAGTAAGGGTCTTTGGCACGATTAATCATGATGATTTTAATAAGCTGAAAAAAGGAATTACGGTTGAAGGGATCCATTATGCCCCGATTGATGTCAAAGTTGATTCGCACAAAGGCAATAATACTTGGTTAACAGTCTCCCTTCAAGAAGGGCGTAACCGTGAAATCAGACGAGTAATGCAGCATATTAACCTGCAAGTAAATCGATTGATTAGAATTGCCTATGGCCCATTTCAACTAGGAACTTTAGCCAAAGGTGGCCTTGACGAAGTGACTTTAAAAGTTATCAAAGAGCAAATTGGACTTGCCTCTATTGAACCTCGAAAAAAGTAAATTTTGAGATGCGCATCATTGCAGGAAATTATAAAGGCACCACTTTATTTACACCTATAGGTAAAGAAACACGGCCAACTTCAGATCGTGCGCGACAAACATTGTTTGATATATTAATGCATGCGCCTTGGGCAGGAAAAAAATTTATGGAAAATGCAATTATTCTCGATGCATTTGCTGGCACAGGTGCTTTGGGGTTGGAAGCCATTTCCCGAGGTGCACAAAAAGCATATTTTTTTGAAAAAAATGTACAAACTAGACAAACCTTAGAAAAAAACATTCAACTTTGCCGTGCAAATTCTGTAAGCATCCTATATAAGGATGTCTTAACACCTCCATTAAGCCCCTGTTCATGTAATTTGCTTTTTCTTGATCCCCCTTACCATCAGGAATTAATTCCTATTGCATTGAAAAAACTGCAACAACAAAAATGGATCTTGCCAGATGCATTGATTATTACAGAGACAGCCATTAATGAGGAACTACCTATAAATCAATCATTTGATATGATAAACGAGCGAAAAATAGGTGCTGCATATTTAAAATTTTGGAAACAAAACAATATAATAGAGTAAATTTGATTGTCTCTATCCGTTACGAACCCTTTATCATCATACTAACAAATGGATAATCATAGTGATCGGCCATAATAAAACAGAAAAAATTATTTCTTCTGAATTACAATCTGCATTTGGAAAACGAATCGTGCAGCTAAGTGGTTGGATTCTGTGGGTTTTTGCATTTTTGTTAACCTTGGCATTAATCAGTTATAATCCATCTGATCCCTCTTTTAATACCTCCTCGACACAGCCTCCTACTAATTTGTTGGGGTATATTGGGGCACATTTGTCCGATATGTTGATTCAATGGGTTGGAATAGCCAGTTTTTTCCCCGTTATTGTTTTTATGGCATGGGGATGGCGAATTATTAGGCACCAGCATTTGCAAGGTTTTGTCTTGCGAATTATCACAACATTATTTGCGTTACCTGCCTGTGCTGCGGTTATTGCTGCTATTCCGTTATTTGTTTCCAACGATTTTTCTCCACAATGGCCCAGTGAATCAGGAATTGGTGGCTCTGTAGGATTTGTTATTGCACAAACCTCTTTTACCGCAGCTTCTGACGCTTTGGGGCTTTCTGGTAAAATCCTTATTTGGACGCTTGGAATTATTCTTTGTTTGTTACTCGTTCCTTTATCGATGGGATTATCAAAACAAGAATGGTATCGCATTCTCAGATTCTTTAAACGCACGTTTGGAATTATTACTTATTTAATCTTTAAACGAAAAAAAGCAGCACCAGAATCAGACCAATATACGAATAGTACCTATTCTTCTCCTGTTCGCTCTTACGACAAGTCACCATTTAAATCTGATCCAAAAACAGCATCTGAACAAGAATATACACCACGTTCATATCAAGAATCTATTAGGACAACGACACAAAATCCCTATCCTGCAACTGCGCAAAGGAAACAAGAGGCAAGCTCTTTAGCGCCAGATAATACCCCTATTTTTGATCCTCAAAATCCTCAAGATAAAAACATTAAAAATACTGCATATGCTCCGACGCCACCAGCACAGCTTGCATCCCCTCCTGCTATGCCAGTTACTCATCAAGAGTATAACGAGGATAGCTCTGTATTTGAAGAAACAGAAGCAATTAATCCCCCTAAGGCAAAAGGGATTTTTTCACTGTTTCATAAACCAATTAAAGAGCGCTTAACCCCCATTAAAGAGCATATTGTTAACGAACATATTACACCCATCAAAGAAACTTTACAGGCAGCCGATCCTTATAAACAAGAAGAACAATACCCTAGTGAAAACTCTTGGGCATTTCCTCCTGTCTCTTTACTGAGGAAAAATCCAGAAGGGAATAATAACCGACCTAGCGAACAAATGTTGCAAGCAAATGCCCGTATGTTGGAAAATATTTTAGATGATTATGGGGTCAAGGGTACTATTGGTGAAATTCTATGTGGGCCTGTTGTTACCTTGTATGAATTAGAACCCGCACCAGGTATCCGCTCTGCCAGAGTGGTCGGATTATCTGATGATATTGCGCGTTCTTTATCGGTTATCTCTGTGCGTATTGCTACTGTTCCTGGGCGCAATATTATTGGTATTGAAGTGCCAAACAATACAAGAGAAATGGTTTATTTCTCTGAAATGTTAACCACAGAAACTTGGCACCGACATACAGCAAGACTTTGTCTTGCTTTGGGTAAAAACATTTTTGGTGAACCTATTTATACAAATCTTGCCAAGATGCCACATCTTCTGATTGCTGGAACAACAGGATCTGGAAAGTCTGTTGGGGTCAACTCAATGATCCTGTCCTTACTTTACCGTTTATCTCCTGATGAATGCCGTTTGATCTTGATTGACCCAAAGATGCTGGAGCTTTCTGTTTACGAAGGGATCCCCCACCTTTTAACACCAGTTGTCACAGATCCTCACAAAGCATTATCTGCACTTAAATGGGCCGTCAGGGAAATGGAACGCCGTTACCGCCTTATGTCTCAACTAGGCGTTCGAAATATTGATGGTTTTAATCAACGGATTACCAATGCACGCAATCAAAGCAAAACTATGACCCGCAGGGTACAAACAGGATTTGATACAGAAACTGGCCGTCCAACGTTTGAAGAACAACAAATTCCTTTGGAACATTTTCCATATATTGTCGTTATTATTGATGAAATGGCTGATTTAATGATGGTGGCAGGTAAAGAAATCGAAGTGGCTGTTCAGCGTCTAGCTCAAATGGCGCGTGCAGCTGGAATTCACGTTATTATGGCAACCCAACGCCCTTCTGTTGATGTGATTACAGGAACGATTAAAGCCAATTTCCCAACCCGTATTTCTTTTCAAGTGATTAGTAAATTCGACAGCCGAACCATTCTTGGAGAACAAGGTGCTGAACAATTATTAGGTCAGGGCGATATGTTGTTCATGCAAGCTGGTGGTCGCATTCAACGCGTTCATGGCCCATTTGTTTCAGACGATGAAGTTGATAAAGTGGTTCAACATTTACGCAGCCAAGGAGAGCCTATTTATGTAGAAGATGTAACCGCAGAGCCTGCAGAAGAAAATAATAACTCTGGTGGACGTTCCGGTAATAATAGTGATGAACTTTATAATCAAGCCATTGCTCTAGTTGTCAAAGAAGGCAAAGCATCAACCTCTTTTATTCAACGCCATTTATCTATTGGTTATAATCGTGCCGCCAAGATTATCGAACAAATGGAAAAAGAACGTATTGTCAGCCCCGCAAATCATGTTGGCAAAAGAGAAATTTTGGCCAATAGAGCTTCAGACGATTAACCATGACAGAGCTTCCCTTTCCCATTATATTTCAAAATAACCATTTTATTATTATCAACAAACCTGCTGGGATGCCTGTTTATAGCAACAGACACTCTGAACAACAGTCTGTTGAGGATTATTTTCCTCTTCTTTCTAAACGCAAAGAAGGGCCTTGGTTAGTACATAGATTAGATCAAGATACTGCTGGATGCTTGGTCATTGCTTTACGCAAGCAAGCTTTGATCAACGCACAAGCCTGTTTTGAAAATAAAAATGTTACTAAAATCTATTGGGCAATCGTAAAAGGAAAGCCTAATGAGAATTCTGGATTAGTTAAACTACCACTTGCAAAAGTTACTAAAAACAAAAAATGGTCTATGCAGCACGATCCCAAAGGGCAATCAGCTTTAACAAAATGGAAAATACTAGGGACAAATGGAATCATTACTTGTCTTGAATTACAACTTTTAACGGGCAGAACTCACCAAGCAAGAGCTCATTGTGCATTATTAGGAAATCCAATTATTGGGGATCGTATTTATAATCCTGTTAGTAATAAAAATGAATTTTTACAACTCTTTAGTAGGGAAATAAATCTCCCTCTATCCCCTCCCCTATTCGCTCAAGCTGAACCGCCAGCACATATGTTAGACTTTTTAAAAAAGTGCCACTTATAAAAAAACCCTGAATATTTCAGGGCTTTTTATTATAACTATTAAAACACCTTAAGCACTCAACAATGTTTTTACAACTTTTGCAACACTATCCTGCCATGTAGGCAAACGTATGTTAAATGTTTGATATAATTTATCTGTATTTAACCGTGAATCTTGAGGACGCTTTGCAGGAGTTGGCCAGTCTTCTGTCTTAATAGCAGTCACTTCTGGCATTTTTTGACCATATAGAGAAGCTTGTTGTAAAGCCTCAACAGCCAATCCGTGCCAAGTTGTATCTCCAGTTCCAACAGCATGGTAAATACCATTCCACTGAGAATTCCATCCTTCTTTTAAATAACGATCCGCAATTTGCATAATTGCACATGCCAAATCATCTGAACAAGTTGGGTTTCCATATTGATCACCAACGACTTTTAATGCCGGATTTTTAGCGCCTGCATTAAGCATTGTGCGAACAAAATTTTTACCGTGTGCAGAATACACCCAAGCCGTTCTTAGAATAACAGCGTTTGGTTGTGCTGCTAAAATCGCTTGTTCACCCTCAGCTTTACTGGCCCCATAAACAGTTTCAGGAGAAACAGGATCAGTTTCAACATAAGGAGAGCCTTTATCACCAGCAAAAACATAATCTGTAGATACATGAATAAAAGGAACATTGTTAACCGCACACAATTTAGCCAGCTGTGCAGGGCCATCACGATTAACCAAATAAGTATCTTCTTGTTGTGTTTCAGCGGCATCGACAGCGGTCCAAGCCGCCGTATTAATAATCAAATCAGGCTTCTCGCCCGCAAAAGCAGCTTTTAACGTGTCAACATTCGTAAAATCCAACTCTGGACGTCCAAGAAACGTCAATCGATCATCTTTTAAATTTAGAAAAGAAGTTGCTAACTGACCGTCTTTTCCACCAATAACCAGAATAGTCATTTATTTTTACCTCTTATGGATATGAAAACCAGCCTTTTGCTTCGGAAAAACCAGGATTTTGTGCATCTTTTTCCGATAAAATAGTCTCTTCTTTTTTAATTGGCCAATCTATTGCCAAATCCTTACAATCCCAACGTACTGCACGTTCACTGGCTTTATTAAATAAGCCCGTGCATTTATATTGTACCATCACATTATCCGTTAAAGTACAAAAGCCATGTAAAAATCCTGGTGGAACCCAAAGCTGTGACCAATTATCTGCAGAAAGCTCAGCTCCAACCCATTGTCCATAAGTTGGTGATCCCGTGCGTGCATCAATCGCAACATCCCAGATTGAACCTTGGGTACAACGAACTAATTTACCTTGTGCATAAGGCGCCAACTGACAATGTAAACCTCGGACCACACCTCTTTGCGTAGAAAGACTTTGATTATCTTGAACAAAAGGAAGATGAATACCAGCTTCTTTTAAACGTTCTGCATTATAAGTTTCAGAAAAAAAACCACGATTATCCTGAAAACGAGGTGGAGTAATCAATGCAACTTCAGGAATAGCTAAAAATTCTATTTTCATTATTAATTTCCTTAACCTTCTTGAGGTTCATTAGACAATTCAAATAACATCCGACCTAATTCAGTCTTTTGAACACGTTTAGCCAATGTACGTAATTGATTGGCATCTATAAAACCACGACGATATGCTACTTCTTCAGGTGAGCCAACTAACATTCCTTGACGAGATTGAATTGTTTGTACAAAGGTCCCCGCTTGCATTAAACTATCAGGCATTCCAGCATCTAACCAAGCACAACCACGCCCTAAAAGTTCAACGCGTAACTCTTCATTATCTAGATACATTTTATTTAAATCTGTGATTTCATACTCTCCACGAGGAGATAGCTTTACCTCTTTTGCGTATTGAGTAACTTTTGAATCATAAAAATATAACCCTGTTACGGCCCAATTCGAAGGTGGATCAATCGGCTTTTCAATAATTTGCTGCGCTTTCCCATCTTCATCAAAAGAAACAACACCGTATCTTTCTGGATCACGAACCTGATAGGCAAAAACAGTCGCACCATTTTGTCGTTGTGCAGCTTGTTGTAATAAAACACTTAAATGATCAGCAAAAATTAAATTATCACCTAGAACCAAAGCGCAAGGGGCCCCATCCAACCAACCCTCACCCAAAACAAATGCTTGTGCTAATCCCTCTGGTTTCGGTTGAATACAATATTCAAAACTGACTCCCCAATCAGAACCATCACCTAACAATCTTTTAAATTGAGGGATGTCTTGTGGTGTCGAAATAATCATAATATCCCGAATACCTGCTAACATTAACGTAGATAAAGAATAGTAAATCATCGGTTTGTCATAAACAGGTAATAACTGTTTACTTGATGCCAAAGTTAATGGATGTAAACGCGTTCCAGAACCTCCTGCGAGTACAATTCCTTTCATTGGTTTTGCTTGCATCTTGATTTCCTTATTTTGTTCCTAGGCGTTGACCACTATATCGTTTATCACGAATAGATTGCCACCAATCTTGATTATTTAAATACCATTGAACAGTTTTGCGAATACCTGTCTCAAAGTTATGTTGTGCTTTCCAATTCAACGTTTTTTCCGCATGAGAAGGATCAATTTCATATCGGAAATCATGGCCAGGGCGATCCCCAACAAATTTAATTAACCGTTCATATTTCCCTTTTGAATCAGGTTTTAACTCATCCAAAATAGAGCAAATCGCCTTCACAACATCTAAATTGGTTCGGGGTTGTCTTGCACCAATGGCATAGGTTTCACCTGGTTCACCAATTTCAACAGCTTTCACCAATGCTTCGGCATGATCTTCGACAAATAACCAGTCACGTATATTATCGCCCTTACCATAAACAGGTAATTCTTTGCCTTCTAGGGCATTAATAATAATCAAAGGAACTAATTTTTCAGGAAAATGCCAAACCCCATAATTATTCGTCGTATTGGTTACAAAAGTCGGCAATCCATATGTATGGAACCAAGCGCGTACTAAATGATCAGAAGCCGCTTTTGATGCTGAATATGGACTACGAGGATCATAAGGTGTTGTTTCTGTAAATGGAGGGTCATTAAGTTCAAGATGGCCAAATACTTCATCTGTTGAAATATGATGAAAACGAAAATTCTTTTTTTGATCTTCGGACAAATCTTTCCAATATTCATAAGCAACGTTTAATAAGGTATAAGTACCAACAACGTTCGTCTCTACGAAAATACCAGGCCCATCAATGGAACGATCCACATGTGATTCAGCAGCTAAATGCATAATTGCATCAGGCTTATATTGTTCGAATACTTTTTTTAATGCTGCTGCATCTGTAATATTTATCTGACAAAAATGATATCGCTCATCCTTTTCAATTTCTGCTACTGTTTCTGGAGAGGCTGAGTAAGTTAACACATCAACATTCACAACAGAATGTTGAGTATTATGAATTAAATGACGAACAACAGCAGAACCAATAAAACCACATCCGCCCGTAACAAGAATTTGCATAATAGGATACACCTTTAAAAAACTTTAAAGTTAAAACTTTCTTCTTTTGTAAACGTCTATATATATAATATCAAGCTATTTACCTTCTAATATAAGAGGTAATAACGTATATTTAATGACTGTGTTATTATAATCTAGTTTATTCATATAGAATCTTAAAATGACAAAAAATATTTATCAATTTCTTGATAATCCTGCTCTGATACAAAGTTCAACACGCTTTTGGTTTATCCGCCATGCCATTGTTAATCAAACAGATAGAAATTATCTTTATGGCTCTATGGATGTCCCTCTTTGTCCTGACCATATCAAACAACAACAACATATTTATCATCACTTGGCAAAAAGATTACCTCAAACCAAATCTTGGATTACTTCGTCTCTTTCTAGAACCCAAGATACAGCTCGTTTAATCCAAAATGCTGGATATGGTCATCATCCCTTACAAATTGATAATTCCTTTTTGGAACAAGATTTAGGAGAATGGCAAGGACTAACACATGGTATCGCAAGCAAATATTGTCAATATCCGTCACATCCTTTTTGGCCTTTTTGCGCCAAAGAACGTCCACCTCATGGGGAAAATATGTATGATGTAATTCACCGTGTTGGTCCACGATTGAAACAGCTTGCCGATATTAATCAAGGGCAGGATATTATTATTGTCTCCCATGGTGGTACTATCCGAGCCGCAATTGCTTATAGTTTAAGAATACCTCTTGATTCGGCTTTATCGCTATCTATTTTAAACCTTTCTATAACCATCCTAGAGAAAAATAAAGATAATTGGCGTGCATTAACCATTAACGAATATCCAACAACTTGATACTATTTGTTCTCTTGGTAAAAATTACATTGGTCAATTCAATAATTTAAGGTTACTAAATCTTAAATTATCTTATATGAAGTGACTATTATTAACGATTTGGGAAACTATCGTGTCTGATACAACTATTCCCTCAAATAGAGGTAGTTTAAGGCGTTCAGGGCGTAATCTGCTTAAATTACTTAGTGGAAAAGCCATCAATGCGCCTTTAGGCCTTTTACAAATTTCTTTAACCATTCATCTTTTAGGGGATAAAGGATACGGTTTTCTTATTCTGATACATTCATTTTCTCAGACTATAGGTGATCTCGCAGAGTTTCAATCTTGGCAAACCGTTTTACACTATGGCCTTAAACCATACGAAAATAAAAATATACCCTTGGTACAACGTGTCTTAAGATTTTCCTTTCTTTTAGATATTTGTAGTGCAATTTTTGCTTTTATCGTTGGCATTCTGTGTGCTGTTTACTTTAGCTCTTATCTGGGATGGCCGCCAGAATGGCGCTATTTAGGGATTTTTTACAGTTTTAGCGTTATCTTTACAACCAGTGCCACTTCTAATGGTATTTTAAGATTGCTTAATCGATATGATTTAATTGCTATCCAAGGAACGGTCTCAACCTCTACTCGACTTTTAGGAATTTTATGTTTAATCCTAGTTGGAGGCGGCCTTACAGGTGCTGTTGGAATATGGATGTTAGCTTCTATTGTCAGCTTTTCATCGTTTTTAACTTTTGCTTTGTATCAATTACATCGCCACGGCTTACTCAAAGGGTTTCTAAATGGTATTCATGAAGGCCTTACCAAAGACTTGCCTGGCATATGGAAATTTGCATGGAATACAAATTTAAATATGACTTTTTCTTTGGCTTTCAAACAAATTACCACCCTGGTTATTGGGGGAACACTGGGGCCTATTGCTGCTGGATATTATAATATTGCCAATAAAATAGCAGAAGCAATGGCCAAACCTATTGTCTTATTACAATCGACTTTATATCCAGAAATGGTGCGCTCTTGGCAGAGTAACAAACCCTCCCATCTCTACAAAATGGCCTTACAAATTACCTTGCTTACAGGCGTATTTACAAGCATATTACTTTTAATTTTACCCTATATTGCTGTTCCAATTATGCATATCTTGTTGCATAAAGACCCAACACCTGAAACATTAACTTTGTTATATTGGCTTGCAGGTGCAGAACTTGTTTTAATTTGGGGAATGTCTCTTGAACCTATTTTAATCACAACAGGAAATACTAGTGGTGCCATTTATGCCAGAGGTATAGATGTTTTAATTTTCTTACCAATGTTATTATTATCTATTCAATGGTGGGGAATGACAGGTGTTGGTCCTGCAACAGTAATCGCTGCTTTTATCCTGATTTTCTTCCAAGCTTTCTTTATTCTATTAGCTCGCAAAAAGAAAAAATTACAACGATCTTAAACTTGAAATTGGTGGGTGCACAAGGGTTCGAACCTTGGGCCCGCTGATTAAGAGTCAGCTGCTCTACCAACTGAGCTATGCACCCAATAATTATTGACACTATCAATATCAAAGCATCATTTAAAATACAAGTTCAAATTCAATATTAGTCCTAATAAACAGTTTATTTATTTTTATTTAACATCATACAAAATTAATCTATCTTACACATAGACATTTTATACAATAAATTTCCTTTATTTATAATAACATGTAAAATATTTACATAATTATTAAAAACTTTATCAATTCAGATAAGAGCTTTTCTTGAAAAGAGATTAACCTTTTATATTGCAATCAAAATCAATCAGTTAATTATCATGAATACATAAAAGATATGTTTTATCTTACCATTTATTTTTTGAGTAAGCTCAACAACTCATCAAACTGTTCCAAAGATTTATAATAAATTTGAACAGTTCCCCCTTTACCATCAAATTTAATCTGTACGTTCAAGCCAAGCTTACTACGCAAGTCCTTTTCTAATAATTTAAGCTCTGAATCCAAAGGCTCATGCTCTTTATGTTTCTTTGGCTTTTTTTCCAGATCTCTTTTAACTAACTCTTCTGTTTGTCGAACGGTTAAACCACGCGAAATGACTTCTTTTGCAGCAGCAACTGGATTAGGATGCATTAATAGTGCACGTGCATGACCAGCACTTATTTTTCCTTCTTTTAAATAAACCCTCACTTCTGCAGGAAGCTGTAATAAACGAATAGTATTAGCAATATGAGGACGTGATTTCCCTACCGCAGCTGCTAAATCTTCTTGGGTGAGCTCAAATTCTTCTAATAACCTTGCAAATCCTTCAGCCTCTTCAATGATATTTAAATCTGCGCGTTGCAGATTTTCTACCAATGCTGCTGCCATCGCATCACTGTCGCTAAGCTCACAAACGCGCACTGGCACTTCATGAATAGTAGCTAGTTGAGCAGCACGCCAACGACGTTCCCCAGCAATAATTTGATAGTGCCCTTTATGACCTGGCTTTTCTCTTACCAATAAAGGCTGCAATATTCCATGATGTTTAATGGAATCTGCAAGTTCCTGTAAAGACTCTGGCATCATCACTTGACGTGGTTGAAAAGGTCCTGGTTCTACAAATTCAATTGGTAGATTTAACAAAGAAACTGCATTACTTTGTTGTGTTATCTCGTGAGGTATAGATGTGTGTATTTTATCCTCAACCGCATTTCCTAACAAAGCAGCAAGACCTCTGCCTAAACGTGCCTTTTCATGATTTTTTTTGCCAGCCATAATAACTCTTACCTTTTATTTTTTTATTTGAAGCGACGCATTAATTCTTTGGCAAGATTTATATAAGCCACAGCTCCTGCTGACCTACGATCGTACAACATAATTGGCTTACCATAACTTTGGGCTTCTGAAATGCGAATATTTCTGGGAATAACCGTTTTACAGACTTTTTCCCCAAAGAATGCTTTTGTATCCTCAGCAACTAATTCAGAAAGCTTATTACGCTTATCATACATGGTTAAAACAATTGCTCTGATATCTAATTCAGGATTTAGAGATTTTTGCACTCTTGTAACCGTTTTAACAAGATGACTGATCCCCTCTAACGCCAAAAATTCACATTGTAATGGCACGATCAGCCCATTAGCCGCGACCAAAGCATTTAACGTTAACATCCCCAAACTGGGTGGACAGTCAATTAAAATATAATCGTAATGTTGAGGTAATGTTGCCAATGCATTTTTCAAGCGGAATTCACGACTTTCAACATCAATCAATTCCAACTCTGCACCAGCCAGATTCCCATCGGCCGTAATTAATGATAAATTAGGAACAATTCCTTGTTTAATCATACCTTCACTTACAGCACCATCAATGAGCAGGTTATACGTACCAACAGCACGATCATTATAATCAATACCTAACGCTGTTGAACTGTTGCCCTGAGAATCCAAATCAATCAATAGAACCTTTTTCTTTTCTGCCAATGCTGTTGCCAAATTAATTGCGGTTGTTGTTTTTCCAACCCCACCTTTTTGATTGGCAATCGCTAAAATATGTGGTGTTTTTAGTTTTATATTTTTCTCGGTCATACTTCTTACACAATATGTCTAAATTGATTGATTTTTACTATAACCCCATCGGAGCTTGTCTTGCTAGGAATTTTCAGATAATCAAATTCCCAATTTTGCTGTGCTTCTGCAATTTCATCATCAACCTGTCGACCTTTCAGAAATAAACAATATCCATTTCTTTTTACCCTATATTCAGAAAAAGAAAGCAATATTTCTAAAGAGGCCAAGGCTCTTGCTGTAATTAAATCTACAGGGGGAATATCCACCTGCTCTATCCGTTTGCATAATATATTTACGTTTAATTGCGTTTGTCTGGCAACTTCACGCAAAAAGACAGTTTTACGTATATCCGATTCAATTAGCGTTATCGGTATTCCTGTAACAATTGCCAACACCAATCCAGGAAAGCCACCCCCAGTACCAAAATCAGCAATAGATCCCACTGATGGTTCGATAAAACTTGCTAACTGCAAACTATCCAAAATATGACGATCCCAAACTTGATCAACAGTTTGCTTTGAAACCAGATTTATCTTTGTATTCCATTGCTGTAACAATGAAACGTATAATTCTAATTTTTCTTTTGTTTCACGTGAAACATTTTTCAACAAATCAGCGTCTTCATTCTTTGGCTGCATATTTTGATACCCCATCTAAACTACGAATATGCGCCAAAATTGCCATCAAAGCCGAAGGTGTTACCCCTGGAATACGTTGGGCTGCACTAAAACTGACTGGTCTTACTGCCTCTAAACGTTCTTGCATTTCACGACTTAATCCACCAATTTGTTTATAATCTAAGTTGGGTGGAAAAGTAATTTTTGCTTCTTGATCTAATTGTCGTATTTCTCTGGCTTGTCTGACCAAATACCCATCATAACGTGCTTCTGTTCGAACATAATCTTGAATATTTTTAGGAAGCTCTACAAACCAAGGAGCTAGCTGAGAAACAGATTCTTGTGAAGGTATCAAAGAGAGCACTTCAAAAAAAGAACGCCAGCGCCCATCGGGAGAAACCGTTAACCCTTGTTGTAATAAAGTTTTAGGTAAAAATTTCTCTTCCCTAGCACGTTCGACCGCTTGTTGAATATAATTTTGATCTTGACGATATAATGCTAAACGTTCAGCACCAACGCAACCCAACTTTCCCCCCATTGGTGTTAACCTGACTGCTGCATTATCCGCACGCAATGTTAAGCGATATTCTGCACGGGATGTAAACATACGATAGGGTTCGGTAACCCCTTGAGTGGTCAAATCATCAATCATTACCCCAATATAAGCTTGACTGCGATCAATCGTAATTTTATTAGAACCACTTGCATGTAATGCCGCATTTAGTCCTGCTAATAACCCTTGAGCCGCAGCCTCTTCATACCCAGTTGTGCCATTAATTTGCCCAGCCAAAAACAGACCTGGAAACACAGGAAGCTCTAATGTTGGATTTAACGAACGTGGGTCAATAAAATCATACTCAACCGCATATCCAGGGCGCACAATTACAGCCTTTTCCAATCCGGGAATAGAATGAACCATTCTTTCTTGGATCTCTTCAGCTAAACTTGTTGAAATGCCATTAGGGTAAATGAGATCCCCCCCCTCATGATGAGGAAGTCCCTCTGGTTCTAAGAATAATTGGTGACGATCACGTCCAGCAAAACGAACAATTTTATCCTCAATAGAAGGACAATAACGAGGCCCTTTGCCAGTGATTGATCCACCATACATTGCTGAGCGATGAATATTGTCTTGAATAATTTGATGCGTTTCTGGGGTAGTCGCTGTGATACGACAAGATACCATTGGGTTATATGCTTTTGAAGTAAATCGACTAAAGAATTCTGGTTCTTCATCTCCTTTATCTTCAGCTAAACTTTCCATATCAATGCTGGATCTTAATAAACGAGGTGGTGTCCCTGTTTTTAAACGCCCCATTCTCAACCCTAAAGCTTCCAAACGTGCACCCAATAATGTTGCAGGGGCTTCACCTACACGCCCAGCGGGGCTGCTTTTTTCACCAATATGAATGACACCACGTAAAAAGGTTCCTGTTGTTAAGACAACAGCACCAGAAATAAATTCTCTACCATCTTCACAAATAACCCCTTCAACACAATTTCCTGGCCCAACACGAAGATCAGCAACAGCCCCTTCGGCAATCGTTAAATTGGGTGTGGCAGCTAATAAATCTTGTATCGCCTGACGATATAAAATACGATCTGCCTGTGCTCGTGGTCCATGTACTGCTGGGCCTTTGGATCGATTTAGGAGTTTAAAATGAATGCCTGCACGGTCTGCTGCTTGCGCCATAATACCATCCATGGCATCAATTTCACGCACCAAGTGCCCCTTTCCAATACCACCTATCGCTGGATTACAAGACATCGTCCCAACAGTATGCTGATAATGTGTTAACAGTAATGTTTTTGCCCCCATTCGTGCAGAAGCTGCCGCAGCCTCACTGCCAGCATGACCACCACCAACAACAATGACATCATATTTTACATTAACCATTATCTTTTGCTCATTTTCATTATTTTATCAATCAACTCTTATTTCCCAATACAGAATTGACTAAAAATTGTATCCAACAAATCCTCTACACCAATCGTGCCTGTTAATCTACCCAAACTTTGCATCGCAAGCCTTAATTCTTCACCTCTTAATTCTGGCCAATCAAGTCGTTGAGCTTCTTCCAGATGTTGAACACACTCCTCTATCCCCAAACGATGCCGCACCCTTGTTAAAGGTGGTGGCCCCTGCCTTGCTGTTAAAAACTTGGCCTTTTCAGCTAAGACTTGTTTTAAGTGATCAATACCTTTGCCGGTTTTAACACTAATAAATAAAATTTTGTTATCATTTCGATCCAATGTTTCACGTGAAACATCTATGTCTTTTTTGGTTCTAATCCAAAAATCACATTTAACCTCTGGCTCCAACACATCAATAGAAGCATCTGTTAAACATAAAACACAATCTGCTTCACGACCAATTTTTTGGGCACGCCGAATTCCCTCCGCTTCGATTAAATCTTCTGTTTCACGCAAGCCTGCCGTATCTACCAATGTAACAGGCACATCCCCCAATACAACTCTCACTTCAATTGCATCACGCGTTGTTCCTGCTTGCTCGGTTACAATCGCCGCATCACGATCAGCCAATAGATTTAACAAACTTGACTTGCCAGCATTTGGCGCACCTAATATCGCAAACACTAATCCACGACGCAAACGCTCACCACGACCTGCATCATCAAGATGCGCTTTCATTTCTTCGTATAATGTTTCAATCGTGCTTTTTAAATTTTGCTCTACTTCTTCAGGCAAATCCTCATCTGGAAAATCAATCAATGCTTCCTGAAAAGCCAGAACTTCACGTAGCTTTTGCGCCCATCCTTGATAAACAACACTTAATCCACCCTCTGTTTGCTCAAGAGCTTGTCGTCGTTGCGCTTGAGTCTCTGCCTCCACAAGATCAGAGATCCCTTCTGCCTGCAATAAATCCACCTTACCATTTAAAAAAGCACGCTTACTAAACTCACCTGCCTGTGCAGGTCTTGCCCCATAAGCTACCAATGCATCAGCAACTGCGTCAATCACCGCTGGGCCAGCATGCAAATGAAGCTCTGCACTATCTTCACCCGTATAACTATTCGGCCCCTTAAACCAAATAGCCAGTGCCTGATCCAACAACTCATCTTTATCACCTCTTCTCCACAACTGTCGAACAGAGGCTTGTCTTACTTTTGGCACGCTATGACAGAGTTTTTCCAAAATAGATAATGTTTGAGGGCCACTAATGCGCATAATCGCAACAGCACCGCGACCAGAAGCCGTTGCCAAAGCAAAAATTGTAGAGTTTGAAAGGGGTATATTCATGAATAACGATTTGACCAGAGAGTTATTTGAAATTTTACAATTACTTTATAGTAAAGTAACCTTTCTTTATATCAAAAAGAAAGTATTTTTCCAGAGTATTTATATATTTTTAATGATCTAACAAGCAGAAAAAACTTATACTCACATTTAAGTATATATTGTACTTAATTATTCATCAAAAACAATTGATTTATTATACTGATATTTTGAACTGCAAACTGTTGCAATTTAGGGTTAATAAAATGCAATTTAAATATAAACTTATGATAGTCTGTACAATTCTTAGCTACTTTTTACCCAATGCTTCCGCTATTGAACATAGTCCCGAAAAAAAGATAGAATATGCAAAGATTCCCAATAACAATCCAGATATATTAAATATTTTAGCAAATAAATATATCAACCAAGGTAGTATTCCCTTAGCGATCCCCCTTCTTAATAAAGCAGCAGAACAAGAAAATTCAGACTCTTTAATAACACTTATGACACTATACGCTCATGGGCAAGGTGTGCCACAAGATGAGAAAAAAGCACAGGATTATTTTAAAAAATTTAAAAAAAATAATCGCCCTTCCAAGCTATTTGATTACATCATTTTTCTCATACAGAATACAAAGACTATTAATAATTATAAAAAAGCCCAAATCTTATTAGATCAATATCATACCCTGTTAGATCTGCAGGAAAAAGCTTGTTATCAATATACTGAAAAAATGTCAAAAGAGAAAAATATCAATATAATATGTGATGCATGGATAGAAGATGAACCTTTATATAAAACTATTAGTAGTCTATCAGGGATCATTGCTATTCACCTACATCACTCTCAAAGCGAGATACAACAAGGAGTAAAAGAACTAGAAATATATAACAAATATTATTTAGAGCTTACTAGCCATTTATCCAAAGGATTTCCTTCAGTATTTCTAGCTCAATTATACATAAACGGAACATATGTACCTCGCGATTACCATAAAGCCAGAAATATTTTAGAAAATTCATTAAAATATTTACTACGATCACAAAGCGCAGAGACTCAACACCTTCTTGGAACAATGTATCAACAGGGATTAGGCGTGAAAAAAAACAACAAAATTGCCAAAAATTATCTTGAAGATGCTTGCTCATTAAACAATGAACAAGCCTGCCAAGTATTAAAAACACTATCTACCCAAAAACACATCAAATAATTTCTTTTCAAGCCTTTTAATAATAATTTATATTACCAGAGAGTTATTTTAATTTAATTTTCCATGTAAAGAAAAATCACACTTATGTCTCAAATATCTTTTCATTCTCCCACAGGAGAACTCAGCATTGCCGAAGATAATGGCTTTATCGTTTCTGTCGATTGGGGATGGGGGAGTCTACAAGAAGAAACACCATTGCTAATCGAAGCGAAAAAGCAGTTTGATGCCTATTTTGATGGTAAATTAAAACAATTTAATTTGCCTATTCGCCCTTTTGGCACAAATTACCAATTAAAAGTTTGGGAGGCTTTACAAACCATTCCTTATGGCGAAACGCGCTCTTACCAAGATCTTGTACACATTACAGGAGGTAGCCCTCGCTCTATTGGTGGAGCCAATGGAGCCAATCCTATTCCCATCATCATTCCTTGTCACAGAGTGATTGGAAAAAGCAGTCTAGGTGGTTATTCCGGTGGAGAAGGCATTGAGACCAAACAATATCTGTTAAATATGGAACAACTTTTCAAAAATTAATTTAATATAACCAGAATGCTAGCGAATATAAAAATTCGAAACAGATTTCTCCATTGCATAGATTACAAGGGTCTGATTAAGGCTTATAACGATTTACCTAAACGGTAAAATAGTAAATATCCTAGCAAAAAAAAGCCAGTATCTAGTTAAATACTGGCTTTTGAAAAAATAAGTATGAATTAAGTATTCATCGCATCAAAAAAATCTTGGTTATTCTTGCTATATTTCAACTTATCGAGCAAGAAGTCCATCGCATCCATCGTTCCCATTGGGGCAAGAATACGACGTAATACCCATATCTTAGAAAGACTCGCACGATCGACGAGTAATTCTTCCTTACGAGTACCACTCTTGGTAATATCAATCGCAGGGAACGTACGTTTATCCGCCAATTTACGATCCAAGATTAATTCGGCATTACCTGTCCCTTTGAACTCTTCAAAGATCACTTCGTCCATACGGCTTCCTGTATCGATCAAAGCTGTTGCAATAATAGTTAAAGAACCACCTTCTTCGATATTACGCGCAGCACCAAAAAAACGTTTTGGGCGTTGCAACGCATTGGCATCAACACCACCTGTTAACACTTTACCAGATGAAGGAACAACAGTGTTATAAGCACGTGCTAAACGAGTAATCGAATCTAATAAAATCACCACATCGCGTTTATGCTCGACCAAGCGCTTGGCTTTTTCCAACACCATTTCGGCCACTTGAACGTGCCGATTGGCTGGTTCATCAAACGTCGAAGAAACCACTTCACCTTTGACAGAACGAATCATATCTGTGACTTCTTCTGGACGCTCATCAATCAACAATACGATTAAAACAGCTTCTGGATGATTGGTTGCAATTGCTGTTGCGATATTTTGCAACATGACGGTTTTACCCGTTCTGGGAGGTGCAACAACCAATGCACGTTGTCCCTTGCCGATAGGGGTAACCAAATCGATCACTCGATGGGTAAAATCTTTGTTTGGATTTTTACCTTCCATCAGCGCAGGGATTTCCATTTTCAATCGCTCATTAGGAAATAATGGCGTTAAATCATCAAAGTTAATCCGATGGCGGACAGCTTCTGGATCTTGGAAATTAATGGAATCTACTTTTAATAAAGAAAAATAACGTTCCCCTTCTTTGGGTGCACGAATTTCTCCTGAAACCGTATCACCAGTTCTGAGGCTAAAACGTCTTATCTGGGCAGGAGATACATAAATATCATCAGGACCAGGCAAGTAATTAGACTCGGAAGAGCGTAAATATCCAAAGCCATCAGGACGGATTTCTAATGTGCCTTCTCCGTAAATTGCTTGATTATTTTCCGCGAATTTTTTGAGGATCGCAAACATCATATCCTGTTTGCGCAGTGAAGATGCATTCTCAATCTCTAAACTTTCCGCATACGCAAGAAGTTCTGCTGGAGACTGAGCCTTAAGGTCGGCAAGTTGCATAGATGGCTCTAATTATAGAAAATCATGAATGAAAAAGGAAATATCGATCAAACACCATTAATATTGGATTGAATGAACGGTGATTTTTATTTTGAATAAATTATTAAAAGTAAAAATACATAATTCCATACGAGGCAGGGTCTAGATATGACTATCTAAATTGGTTAAAAAATACTTTTATTTTTTTCAAGTGTCAAGCACTTTTATCAATCTCTCTCTCAACTGACGAACATAGATCTTTTACAGTCATTTAGACTTGCTATTCATATAATTTAGACTAACTTTGTGTTTAATGATATATTATACTTATATACTTTATTTATCTTAATAATTTTAGGTTACCTTTTAGGAGACAAACGTGAGGCCTGCATCTGACCTGCCTTTAAATAGCTTGCGTCAAGGACCTGATGAAAATGGTCGCTTTGGCGTTTTTGGTGGTGTTTTTGTTTCAGAAACATTAATGCCTTTAATTCTTGAATTACAACAGGCGTATGATGAAATTCAAAAAGATCCAGAATTTCATAAAGAATTAAATTATTATTTAAAAGACTATGTCGGACGCCCCAGCCCCTTATGGCTTGCTCAAAGACTAACTGATCTTGGACAAGGTGCCAAAATCTATTTAAAACGTGAAGATTTAAATCATACAGGCGCTCATAAAATTAATAATGTGATGGGACAGATCCTGTTGGCTCGACGCATGGGGAAAACTCGTATCATTGCTGAAACAGGTGCTGGACAACATGGTGTGGCCACAGCCACTGTTTGTGCGCTTTTTGGTATGGAATGCGTTGTTTATATGGGTGCTGTTGATATTGAGCGCCAAAAACCCAATGTTTTTCGTATGAAATTATTAGGGGCTAAAGTTGTTCCTGTAACCTCAGGCAATGGCACACTTAAAGATGCTATTAATGAAGGTATGCGTGATTGGGTAACCAATGTTCATAACAGTTATTATTTGATGGGAACCGTTGCTGGCCCTCATCCTTATCCTGCAATGGTACGTGATTTCCAATGTATTATCGGTAAAGAAACCAAAGCACAAATCATGGACGCTGAAGGTAAACTTCCTCATAAGATTATTGCTGCCATTGGTGGTGGTTCTAACGCTATGGGTATTTTTCATCCTTTCCTTGATGATTCTTCTGTTGCATTAATCGGTGTAGAAGCTGGTGGTATGGGACTTGATAGTGGTGAGACTGCTGCCTCCATTGAACGTGGTTTTCCTGGTGTTTTACATGGCAATCGTACTTACCTACTACAAGATGAAGATGGTCAAATTATTGAACCTTATAGCATTAGTGCCGGGCTCGATTACCCTGGTGTTGGCCCTGAGCATTCATGGTTAAATGATATCAAACGCGTTGAATATGTTGCCATTAATGACGACGAAGCCGTCCAAGCATTCCAAACATGCACGACAAAAGAAGGGATTATTCCTGCACTTGAAAGCGCACATGCTTTGGCACATGCCTTAAAAATCGCTCCAACAATGGACAAAGAAGAAATCATCATTGTCAATCTCTCTGGGCGTGGAGATAAAGATATTGATAGTGTCGCTAAATACTTAAAGGTGGAATTGTGAGCCGTATTTCAAAATGTTTTGCCACATTAAAACAAAAAAAATGTGGTGCTTTTATCCCTTATCTTGAGGCACATGATCCTGACTATCAAACCTCTTTATCGCTTTTAAAGGCAATGCCCAAGGCTGGGGCAGATATCATTGAAATTGGTATGCCATTCAGTGATCCGATGGCTGATGGTTCAGCCGTACAAAAAGCCGCCATTCGTGCATTAAAAGCTGGTGCAACAATGAAAAAAACGTTGCAAATGGTCACAGAGTTCAGAATGGAAAATCAACATACCCCACTTATTTTAATGGGATATACAAATCCTATTGAATATTATGGGTATGAAAAATTCTGCCAAGATGCTGCCAAAGCAGGTGTTGATGGGTTAATAATCGTCGATATGCCTCCTGAAGAAATCGAAAATATCAAACCTTATGCAATTAAAAATCAAATAGATATTATTTACTTAGTTGCTCCAACAACTTCTGCTGATCGTCTTACGACTATATTAAAAGAAGCTTCTGGTTTTATTTATTATGTCAGCATTACAGGAACAACAGGAACAAGTACAGCAACAAACGAAAGTTTGGAAAAAGCAATTCCAATGATTAAAGCTGCTTCTGATTTACCTATTGTGATTGGTTTTGGGTTAAATACCCCAGAACATACGGCGAATGCAGCGAAAATTGCTGACGGAGCAGTGGTTGGTTCTGCGCTTTTAAAAACACTTGAATCCACTTTAGACAGTCATAATCACGCAACTCAAGATACAGTTACAAAAGTAATTGAACATACAAAATGCCTTGCTGATGGTGCACATAGTGTTCTTAAACAATAAATTCTGATAGATTATTTAAGTATTTACGAAATTAAAAGGTTTACCTCATGAGTTGGCTTACCGAATATGTCCGCCCAAAAATCCAAGGGCTTCTTAAAAAAGATGTTCCTGACAATATCTGGAAGAACTGTGATTCTTGCAGTCAGATGTTATTAATCAAAGATTTGGAAAAAAATCTTAATATTTGCCCTCATTGCGGCCATCATATGCGTGCTTCTGTTGCGCAACGCTTTGAATGGACCTTTGATCATGAATCTTACACGCGTATTGAGTTACCCAAAGCGCCTGTTGATCCTTTATTATTCAGAGATAAAAAGAAATATGCAGATCGTTTAAAAGAAAATAAAACCAAATCTCAACTTGATGAATCTATTGCTGTTGCTCATGGGACCATCGAAGGTGAAAAAGCCGTTATTGCTGTTATGGCTTTTGAGTTTATGGCAGGCACTATGGGGGCCGCTTTTGGTGAAGGTTTTATCGCAGCGGCACGTTTAGCTTTATTACAAAAGATACCTTTGATCGTTTATACTGCTTCTGGTGGCGCCAGAATGCAAGAGGGCATGTTAAGTCTTATGCAAATGCCCAGAACTGTTATTGCCGTTGAACTATTAAAAGAAGCGCAAATCCCGTTTATTGTAGTTTTCACAGACCCTACCACTGGTGGTGTTACAGCCTCTTTTGCAATGCTGGGTGATATTCATATTGCGGAACCTAATGCCTTAATTGGTTTTGCAGGCCCTCGGGTTATTGAAAACACTGTGCATGAAAAATTGCCAGAAGGTTTTCAACGTTCTGAATATTTGTTGGCTCATGGGATGATCGACATTGTCGCCAACAGAAAAGAGTTGCGCCCTACTTTGGCAAAAATTATACGCTTATTATCAAAAAAAACTGAAAATTCTGAACAAGTAGCATAATTTTATGTCTTCCTCATCCTCTTCTATTCTAACCGAATTTTCAGGTCGTTCTGGTCAAATTTTGGAACGCCTGAATACATTATATCCAGCATTAATTGATCTTTCTTTGGATCGATTAAAAAGATTATTAAATGATTTGGGTAATCCTCAGCAAAAAATGCCACCAATCATTCATGTGGCTGGTACGAATGGTAAAGGAAGCACTTGTGCGTTCCTTCGAGCTATAGGAGAAGAGGCCGGTTTAAAGGTTCATGTTTCAACGTCCCCTCATCTTGTTGATGTCACTGAACGATTTCGTATTGCGGGAGAACTCGTCAGTGAAAATGAACTATCTGAAGTTTTAATGGAAATTGAACGTGTTAATAACCAACAACCAATTACTGTTTTTGAGGTTTTAACCGCAGCCGCCTTTGTCTTATTTTCTAAGAACCGTGCTGATCTAGCAATCATTGAGGTTGGCCTTGGTGGGCGTTTTGATGCGACCAATGTAATAACCCCTATGATTAGTATTATCACCTCTATATCAATGGATCATGAAGCTTTCCTGGGTGATAATTTGGCAAAAATTGCTCATGAAAAGGCTGGAATTATTAAAGAAAATATCCCTGTTATTGTTGATCAACAAAAGCCAGAGGCCCTACGCGTTATTAAAGAGGTTGCTCAATCGTTAAACGCCCCTTGTTTAATTAAGAATCAAGATTGGTCAATCATTCCTACTGAAACCAAGCTCTTTTACAAAGATGCTAAAGGAGAACTAGAGCTTCCCTTGCCCAGCCTTTTGGGGGAACATCAATTCAGAAATGCAGGGCTTGCAATTACAGCTTTAAGAACCAGCCAATTACCGATCCCCGATCATGCTTATCAAGGAATTGCCAAGGCTGTCTGGCCAGCAAGATTACAAAGACTTTATGGTCAATTAATCAATTTAGTTCCTTCAGACTGTGAAATTTGGCTTGATGGTGGACATAACCCTGATGCAGGGCAAGTTCTTGCACAAATGATTCAGAAGAAATGGCAAGACAAGCCATTACACTTAATTGTGGGCATGAAAGACAATAAAAATGTCCGTGAATATCTCGCCCCTTTAATTCCGTTAAGTGCTTCGATTCAAGCGGTTATGGAACCCGATCAACATTTAGCCATGCCCATTACTGAGATTATCAAAGCGTCTGATAATTATGCAATCTCTGGGGGAACTGTTGAGGAAGCATTATCTGTTATTAAAAAACAGGCAACATCCCCTGTGCGTATTTTAATATGTGGTAGTTTGTATTTAGCGGGTAGTGTTTTAAAACAAGATCAATAAATATTTAAGGCATTCTTCTCTTTAATATCATTCTTACACTAATCTCAAGCCTATATAACGCTCGTTTAATCTTTGGTAAATCACCATGAAATACCTTAACTAAAATCGTTAAGGTTTTAGGTGAGAAAGAATTTGCTTATGAGTTGAACAGTATTCATAAGATTATTGCCAATAAGTAAAGTAATTTTGCCAGCGTTGACCCGATGATATTGCTGTTTAAGAGGATGCTATTTATGTTGTGGTGACCGATGAGATGGATAGTCTTGTTAACTCTAGGTAAAGTATTTGTGATAATTGTTTTTTATCAATAAAAAGAAGCTTTATCCTTGTGATTTATAGATTTTTTTAACTCTTGATTTTTTATGTAAATCTATGATCTTTACATTTAATTCATAAAGACTTTATGATCTATTCACAACGTATCACTATTAATTTAATCATTTTTAAAATTCAAAAATAAAAATATTTAATAATCCATACTATGATAACTAGGAGATTTGAATGTCTGCTCAAACGCCTTATGATCTGTTAATTATTGGCGGTGGCGTCAATGGTACTGGAATTGCCAGAGATGCTGCAGGTCGGGGATTAAAAGTGTTGCTGGTTGAAAAAGACGACCTTGCCCAACACACATCCTCTGCCAGCACAAAACTAATCCATGGTGGGTTACGCTACTTGGAATATTATGAGTTCAAACTGGTCAGAGAATCTTTACAGGAACGAGAACGTTTACTTAACCTTGCACCTCATATAATTCATCCTTTGAAATTTGTTCTGCCACATCGTAATGCTGTACGCCCAGCATGGATGATCCGTGCAGGTTTATTCTTATATGATCATTTAGCATGCCATCCAAAGCTTCCTAATGCCCAACAAATTTCATTACAAAAATCCCCTTATGGACAACCTTTGCGCAATGATATCCAAAAAGGATTTACCTATTCAGATTGTGCTGTTGATGATAGCCGTCTCGTCGTTTTGAATGCCAAAGGGGCTCGTGATAAAGGGGCTGACGTTCGAACACAAACGACATTATTAAAAGCTCAACGAACACAAGATTTATGGGCAGCAACCTTACAGGATAATAAAACGCAAACCCAATCAACTGTTCAAGCTAAAGCTATTGTAAATGCTGCTGGCCCCTGGGTTGCAGATATTCTACAAGATCTGCAAGTCCAAAGTTCTATGAATGTCAGGCTGGTTAAAGGCAGTCATATAGTTGTTAAGAAACTCTTTGATGGACCACAAGCCTATATTCTGCAAAACGCAGATAAGCGTATTGTGTTTGCTATTCCTTATCATGATGAATTCACACTTGTTGGAACAACGGATGTTTCGTGGGATAAGTCGCCTAATGCACTCCCTAATATTGATCAAGATGAGACCCAATATTTGTGTGAATCTATTAATAATTATTTTACAAAAAATATCACTCCAGACGATGTTATTTGGGATTATTCTGGGGTCAGACCATTGTATGATGATGCGTCTAGCAACGCATCAGCCGTAACCAGAGATTACCATCTTGATTTAAACCAAGCAGTGGGTAAAGCACCCCTTCTTTCTATATTTGGTGGAAAGATTACGACATACAGACGCTTAGCAGAACATAGTATGGAGCAACTGGCTCCTTTCTTCCAATATAACCGCCAATCATGGACTGGATCAGAGCCTCTACCTGGTGGGCATATCACTAATGGTGATTTTAATTTATTTTTTATAAATTTCCGTAAACATGTTCCCTTTTTAGACGAAATGACAGCCAAACGGATGGCTCGTGCTTATGGAACAGAGGTTTTTGAAGTCTTAAATAAAGCAACTAATAAAGAAGATTTGGGAGCTGATTTTGGACATGGGTTAACCCAACGTGAAGTTGATTATTTAATTGAGCAAGAATGGACTACAACTGTCGAAGACATTCTATGGAGAAGAACAAAACTCGGTTTGTATTTTTCCAAAGATGAAACACAAACATTGCAAAATTATTTGAAAGAAAAACTCCAATAGGTTTTTCTTGATGCTAGAAAGTCTTTAACCCATGTCTTCTAAAAAACAATTTGTTGGTGAGCTAATTGCTGAGGCAATTGCCGTTGCCATCATTATCTTTATTGGTTGCTCTGCAGCGGCAATGTTAATTTTATATGATCCCAGCCCTTACCAACATGCCTATTGGGGGGTGGCTATTACGTGGGGTTTGTCTGTGACCTTTGCAATTTACGCAACAGGAAGCGTCAGTGGGACCCATGCCAATCCAGCAGTAACTTTAGCCTTGGCGTTATATAGAGGTTTCTCTTGGAAAAAAGTGCCTGCTTATTGTGTGGCGCAAATCTTTGGTGGTTTTTGTGGAGCTATCCTAGTCTATTGCTTATATTACTCTGTGATTGATCATTATAACGAAGTACACCAACTAACCCGCATGATGGGTGGTGCAGCTGGTGTTTTCGTTACATCTCCTGGATTATCTATTACTACTTGGCATGCTTTTTCTAACGAAGTTCTTTTAACTGCTTTTTTAGTTTTCAGTATTTTTGCAATTACTGAAAGCTATAATACTGTTGCCCCTCAGGCAAATAGTGGTGCTTTTATGATTGGTCTTGTTGTTGCTGTCATTGGTGCTTCTGCTGGATATTTAGAAGGATGGGCTATTAACCCAGCCCGCGATTTAGGTCCCAGGATTTTCATTTATTTAGGGGGTTGGGGATCATCTGCATTTCCTGGAGTAACCAACTATTGGTGGGTTCCCGTTTTTGCCCCATTAATTGGAGGTGTTCTTGGAGGAGGAGCCTATCAATTTTTAATCAGACCCTTTTTACCTCGCCCTTTATAAACAATATTCTCTGATAGTGAAATGGACATAAAAAACCATGAGTAAAACTCAATATATTATTGCCCTAGATCAAGGAACGACTTCTACACGTTGCATAATTTTTAACCATAAAGGGGAATCTATTTCTATAAGTAGGCGAGAGTTCGCCCAACATTATCCAGAACTGGGATGGGTAGAACATAATCCTGAAGATATTTGGAATGATGCTGTTTATACAATTAAATCAGCATTAACAGAAGCAAAGCTTGATCAAGACCTTGGTTCTATTGCTGCTATTGGCATTACTAATCAACGTGAAACCGTCGTTTTATGGGACAAAATCACAGGTAAACCTCTTTATAACGCCATTGTATGGCAAGATCGTCGTACTTCTGCGTTTTGTCAAAAATTAAAAGCAGACGGAGCAGAAAAAACGGTTCATGATAAAACAGGGCTTTTACTTGATCCTTATTTCTCTGCAACTAAACTAGCTTGGCTTTTAGACAATGTTAAAGGTGCCAGAGCAGCAGCACAACGTGGAGAATTAGCCTTTGGAACGATTGATAGTTTTCTTTTGTGGCGATTAACTGGTGGTAAAGTACATGCAACCGATGCAACCAATGCCAGCAGAACCCTATTATTTAATATTAAAACACAATCTTGGGATGAAGAGCTTTTAAAATTATTTAATATTCCAGAATCACTTTTACCTGAAGTTAAAGATAATAGTACCTTATTTGGAGTTACAGATGTTAATTTATTTGGACATCCCATTCCTATTATGGGAATGGCAGGTGATCAACAAGCTGCGTTAATTGGGCAAGCTTGTTTTGAACCTGGTATGACCAAAGCTACCTATGGTACGGGTTGTTTTATGTTGCTTAATACGGGTGATCAAATGGTGATCTCTAAAAACCGTATGTTAACTACCACAGCTTATCGCTTGAATGGTAAACCAACATACGCACTAGAAGGATCTATCTTTGTTGCAGGTGCTGCAATTAAATGGCTACGCGATGGACTGGGATTAATAACCCATGCCTCTCAAACGCACGATATGGCAACCCAAGTGAACGATAACCACCAAGTTTATATGGTTCCTGCTTTTGTAGGATTAGGAGCACCTCATTGGGCACCTGATGCTAGGGCTATAATTACAGGATTAACTCTTAATGCAACCGCTGCGCATCTTGCAAGGGCTGCGTTAGAATCTATTGCTTATCAAACTTATGATCTATCCGAAGCAATGAAAAAAGATAGTGGCAAAGATATTCTTACCATACGTGTTGATGGCGGAATGTCTGCCAATGATTGGTTCTGTCAATTTCTTGCCAATATTATGAATATTACTGTTGAGCGCCCATCTTATATCGAAACAACTGCTATCGGGGCGGCTTACTTAGCGGGAATGGCCAGTGGTATTTGGACAAATCTTTCTGACATTCAACATCATTGGAGACAAGGTGCAAGCTTTAGATCTCATATGCAAGAAGAAGAAAGAGTAAAAAAACTTAAAGGCTGGCAACATGCCTTAAGACAAGCTTTGTTAGAAGTAGAATAATTTTTATAGATAATCTATACTGTGATAGTTTTATTATAACAGTATAGATTATTAAATCTGGCTAATAAAATTTATTAATAAGCATACTTATAATAATTATAGATTTTCATTTAACTCAAATATTTGTAAATTAGGTGAGTTAATCCTTTTAAGATAAAACAATATGATATTATCGCCAGCGCAAACAAATGATGAGTATTCGCACTATATTCAATCTGTAGAATATATTCTTATTAATCAGTAAACCCTTTTATTGAAAATACAAGTTTGATATTTTTTCTTGCTATCTCATTAAAAATCAATCAAAACAAATATATGTATTAAAAAAGATCTTTTATCTTTATTATTTTCTCCTCTATTTTACCTAAAAATATTTATAAGGGATAATTTTATGAAACGCGCCAAAACATATAGACCCGCCACACAATTAATACATGGTGGGGTTGAAAGAACTTCTTTTGATGAAACCAGTGATGCTGTTTTTTTAACTTCTGGCTTTATTTACGATAGTGCAGAACAAGCAGAACGAACCTTTACTGGTGAAGAGGATCGATATCAATATAGCCGTTTCAATAATCCAAATCTAACCTCTTTGCAAAATCGCCTATCAATACTAGAAAATGCAGAAGCCTGTGTGCTGACCTCTACAGGAATGAGTGCTATTTATGCCAGCCTCATGCCTTTGATAAAAACTGGTGACCGCGTTGTTGCATCACGTGCTTTATTTGGATCAAGTTATTGGATTGTTGAAAATCTATTACCAAAATTAGGTATCGAAACCGTTTTTGTTGATGGAACAAAATTAGACCAGTGGCAAGAAGCACTAAGCAAACCAACTGCTGCAGTTTTAATTGAAACACCATCTAACCCAATGTTAGATATTTTAGATATCAAAGCTATTGCAGATTTAACTCATAAAGCTGGCGGAAAGCTAATTGTTGATAATGTCTTTGCAACTCCTTTATATCAACACCCTTTGCAATGGGGGGCTGATATTGTTGTTTATTCTTGTACAAAGCATATTGATGGTCAAGGACGTGTTTTAGGAGGGGCTGTATTAGGCAACAAAGAAACTATTGAAGATAATATCACTCCTTTTGTCAGAAATACTGGTATTAGCCTGTCTCCATTTAATGCATGGGTATTATTCAAAGGATTGGAAACCTTGCCTTTACGCGTTGAAAAAATGACGCAAAATGCACAAGCTTGTTCAGAGTTTCTCGAAAAATCTCCTTTAATTTCTCGTGTATTATATCCTGGATTAAAATCGCACCCTCATTATGAGCTAGGTCAAAAACAAATGTCTGCATCCAGCACCATGATTGGTTTTGAAATTAAAGGAGGGAAAAAAGCTGCTTTTACATTTATGAATGCTTTGGAACTAATTTTAATTTCCAATAATCTTGGTGATAACCGTTGTATTATGACCCATCCTGCTACGACAACCCATATGAAAATTGGGGAGAAGGAACGTCTACATTTAGGGATTACTGATGGATCTATTCGTTTTTCTGTAGGTATAGAAGACGTTCAAGACATTATCGAAGATTTGCAACGAGGCCTTGATGCCGTTGCTGCGTTATCACCCTCATAAAATAAATCTATCTGCAATGAATTATCATATACCACGTTTACTTTTTTCATCAATTGCCCAAACTAATAAAGAGCAATACCAAGATCTATTTCAAGAATATGACGTGTTTGAAGCAAGCACGCATCATATTTATATTGCTATTTATCCTTTTTGGTTAGAGGAATATTCCTTTCCCAGAAGAAATATATTTAGTTGGGGTTATCATGTTCGTATCGAAAACCATAATGTTACCCCAATTTCTATCACAAGACAACATTGGGACATTATTAAAACCAACAGCCGTATTACAACCATTGATACCAAAATCATTGAAAATGATGATGCTAAGCTCAATGCTGGTGAAGCATGCGATTATACATCTTGTATAACCTTGGATACACCCTCAAATATTGTAAAAGGTTATTATACGATTTCAGATCATACAGGAAATATAATGAATATCGATATTCCCTCTTTTAACCTTGATAATCCACATGACTTATTTTCAATTAATTAAAGATGAAGCAATATGAACTCAAAAAATAATTCTGCCCCAACCCGCCAAGATGCAGAAGAGGCTATTCGCACATTAATTCGCTGGGCTGGAGATAATCCGGAAAGAGAAGGATTATTAGACACCCCTGCCCGTGTGGTTAATTCTTATGACGAGTTCTTTTCTGGATATAAAGAAGATCCCAGAGAAGTCTTGTCACGCACCTTTGACGAAGTTGGTGGGTATAAAGAAACAGTTTTATTAAGAGACATTCGTTTTGAAAGCCATTGTGAGCATCATATGGTGCCTATTATCGGTACAGCGCATATTGCTTATTTTCCGCACTCACGTGTGGTAGGTATTTCAAAGCTTGCTCGAGTTGTAGAAATTTTTGCCAAACGTTTACAAATCCAAGAACGTATGACCTCTGAAATTGCCAATGTGATCCAAGAAGTTCTAGAACCTAAAGGGGTTGCCGTTATTATTGAAGGTAGTCATCAATGTATGACTACCCGAGGGGTTCATAATACAGGTGTTTCAATGATCACGTCTAAAATGTTGGGAATATTCAGAGACGATCCAACAACCAGAAATGAACTCTTAATGACTCTTAATCGCCCCTCTACATTGGGATTATAAATCAACGATAACTTGCTGAGTCATCATATGACGAAGTTTTTGCTGTGTATCTGGGTAATGATCCGTAGCAATCACTTCGCATAGATACTTCATCTGTCTACGTGTAGTATAAAGCTGATCAAGAAGGTTTAATACCACAGACATTGCATCCTCTGTAATACCCAAATCATCACGTAGCTCAATAATCAAGTGAACTCTGGCTTCATCAATCTCTTGAAATAAATAATTACCATCTTTTTCTTGAGGTCTTAACCATTGATTTTCAATCCAGATCTTAATTTCTGCTGATGTTACTTCTGGAAGATTAAGACAAAACATTTCAAACGTCATCATCTACTCTTCTCCCTTTATTTACTTTTGATCACTATTAGATGTATTACGTAAAAATTCCTCTAGAGCAGGATCAACTGTTCCAAGTTTCACTTGCAAAGACACATATAAATCCCCTGCTTCTTGGCTGCCTTTTGCTGGTAAACCACGCCCCTTCAACCTTAATACACTGCCCGTATCAGATCCAGCTGGAACATTTAAAGCAACTTCCCCTTTAGGCGTAGGAACATTTATTTTTCCACCTAGAACAGCTGTTTTTAAATCCATTGGCCAAGTAAGACGAATATTTCTGCCTTCACGTTTAAAGTACTCATGAGGACGAACATGAATAGTGATTAATGCATCTCCAGCAGGGGCATTATTAAACCCAGAATCCCCTTTTCCTTTTAATCTTAAAACTTGGCCATCTTCTATCCCCACAGGAATAGATACATCAAGCTCACCCCCACCAGGTAAAATAATGCGTGACTTTGTACCATTAACGGTATCAAGAAAATCAACATCTAGATTATAACGACGATCCTGTCCTTTTTGTGCACGAAAACCACCGCTTCCGCCTTGTTGAAAAGGCCCTCTGCCTGCACCACCACCAAACATACTGAAAATATCTTGTAAATCATCTTCAGAGAAATTACCTTGTGGTCCACCTTGTTGGCTATATCTAAATCCTTGAGAGCCATCTCCATGGCGCTGGTAACGACTTCCGCCCCCAGCAAAACCCTGTTCTTGACCATGAATATCAATTTCACCACGATCAAAACGGGCGCGTTTCTCTGCATCAGACAATAAATCATGCGCCATACTGACCAATTTAAATTGCTCTTCGGCTTTTTTATCCCCAGGATTTAAATCTGGATGATGTTTCTTGGCTAACTTTCGATAAGCTTTACGGATCTCATCTTGAGTAGCGGTCTTAGCAACACCCAGTATTTTATAAGGATCTGTACTCACTGCACTGGTTCCTTTTAATTTTTCACTATATCTTTAAAATCAAGTTCATCTGTCAAAGCAATAATCAAAGCTTCAAACACATCTGCAGAGATTCCTACTCCTGCTGCTTCTTTAGCGATTTGTATAAGCTTTGCTTCTACAAATTTCTTTGCAAAATAAGGATCTTTTTGTGTGTCTTCAGTCATTATTAAGTGCCTTTATATCGTATAAAATAATTGCTTTTATTAAACATAGCATTTTTGCCCTTATCACAAAAAGCCGTTCTCTATTTTTCTTCACTATTTTACACTTTTTTCTCCAAAAAAATACATATTAATATTGCAAATTCAGTATCTATACCCATAAAAAGTTATTACTTATTCTCGCCTCACTAAGTAGCTATTTAAAACAAATACTGATAACGAATATTATATTGCTAGGCACGGCCTGATTAACGATAAATAATCCCATACCGTTTTTATTTATAAAACTCTTTTGGCCACCGTTTGTGTAACCACAACCATTGCTCTGGGTTTTGTTTAATCCAACCTTCTAATTTATCATTAATCACCTGTGTTAAACGATGAATATTCTCCAAATTATTTTCCGAAAATTCTGAATAATCAATCGGTGGCTCAACAACAATACGTAATCGTGCAGGTCCCAAACGTTGTACATACCCTGGAATAATGGGGCACTTTAATTTCAATGCTAAGCTGGCTACTGCAGAAGAGGTCATCGCAGGCCTGCCAAAAAACTGAACTTCTATACCATCATTCATTTTTTGATCACTTAATACACCCAACCTTTGCCCTTGCAATAAATGTTTAAGGGCTTGCCTTGCACCTTTCGATCCTTTGGCGAACATTGGAATTTTTTCTCCCATTGCTTCGTCACGCAATTGCAAAATCAACTGATTGACATATGGATTACTTGCCGCCCTAAAAAAAGAAGAAAAAGGCGTTCCATATTTTGCCACACCTAACGGCAGCATTTCCCAGTTCCCAATATGTCCAGAAACGAATAAAACAGGCCCTGTCTTTTTAGATTGCTCTGTTAAATATTCTGCACCCACAACTTCCCATCCTGGCCCTACAGACGTATTATGGTTCAAATCTGCAAGATGTGGAAATTCTGCCACTGTCCTACCTAAATTTTCCCAAACACCTTTGATCACCCTCTGTCTTTGGGTTGATGTTAAGTCTGGCATAACTAAACGCAAATTGGTATCAGCTGTTTTAGACACAGGTAATCTGGTTCCAATTTCACGACAAATAAAAGCACCAACATTAGAAGCTGTTCGTGGAGATAATGCACGTAATAAAGAAAGACATCCTTTTGCCAATATATATTCGTTATATTGTAAAAACTGATGAAAATAAGAGGATATCTTCTTAGGTTTAAAATTTGGCATCGTGACTATATTTTATAAATGAGATCATATGCTATTCTACGAGTGTTTGTTTAAAAAGTGCAAGAGGGCTTAAAGGAAATATTATGACACAAAAATATTATAAAGGCCCAATTAGTGACCATTTTAATGGAAATGTATTTTATAATTTATTTACAGCCGGTAAAATTAAGTATTTAAACGCGTTTGATGGGTTTAAATGGTATATTCATATGATGACCCACGCTTGGACAGGATTAACACCTCATGTCGTGCAATCAGATCCAAAAACCCAAGAAGCAGGCTTAAAGATTACCATGATTGGCCATGCCAGCGTTTTATTACAAATTGAGGGCTTTAATATTTTAGTTGATCCTGTATGGTCACCTAGAATAGGACCTGTATTCTTTGTAGGTAAAAAACGAGTTAACCCTCCTGGTGTTGCCTTTTCTCATTTGCCACGTATTGACGTAGTTTTAATCACACATAATCACTATGATCATATGGACATCCGAACCTTACGTCGCCTTTATAAAAAATATCATCCAATATTTTATACTCCCTTGGGTAATGATCTGATTTTAAAAAAACATATTTCTCATAATATGACTATTCATGCGATGGATTGGTTTGAAGAAAAATTGTTCAAGCATCAACTTAAAATCACTTTATGGCCTGCATATCACTGGTCAGCACGTGGACTTTATGATCGCAATCGCTCTTTGTGGGGAGGATTTGTTATATCATCCCCCCATTATAATACCTATTTCACAGGGGATACCAGTTACGGAGATGGCAGTATTTTTAAACAAATCAAAGAACATTTTCCGTCCTTAGATGCCGCCATTATTAATATAGGGGCTTATGCTCCAAGAGCTTTATTAAAAAGCCATCATAATGATCCAAAAGAAGCTGTTGATATTTTCCAAGATTGTGGTGCCAAACAAGCTCTGGGAATTCACTGGGGAACTTTTCAATTAAGCAGTGAGGAAGCTTATGAGCCTGTGCATACTTTATATGGTGTTTTAAGGGATCATTTATTATCAGTAGACCAGTTTATCCCTTTGCGCCCTGGGCAAACGTGGAATGCAGAAGCTCCTGAAGGTGAGGCAAAGCCCGTTGATCCTGCCATCTCAAATGAACTCCTAAAGGGATAACATGCTCTTTGAATGATACTGGCAAACGAGCGTAATCCTTTGGTGTGGTTACCAAGGAAGTTTGATGTTTGTATTTCAAATACAGTAATTTCTCTACGTCTATATTGCTATAAAAATGATGGTCAGGAAAAGCTATTTGCTCCGTGAGATATAATTGGTTTTGTTGTAAAGCACGAAAGAATTTCTCAGGCCGTCCAATACCAGCAAAAGCAATAACCGATTTTCCAGAATAGCAAATAATTCGAGCATCCATTTCTAAGGATGCATGAACAACAGGAAGCTTTTTAGGAAGTAATTTTTTTATATCCATTTGGTCTTCACCAATTAAAATACAGGCCTTGGCGCGTGATAGACCATGATGCAAAAATTCTCGTAAAGGCCCTGCCGGCAGTGCCTTTTGATTACCAAACCCCACAGCGCCATCAATGATAATAATAGGCAAATCTTGATAAAGGGTAGGATTTTGAAACCCATCATCCATAATTAATAATTCTGCCCCGTTTTGAATGGCTGCTTTTGCAGAATCTGCACGATTAGCCCCAACCCAAGTAGGCGCTAATCGTGCTAATAATAACGCTTCATCCCCTACATCATCAACATTATGCTGTGTAATATTGACTAAAACAGGATTCTGATTCTGATTTTTACGTTTATAACCTCGAATTAAAAAAGCAATTTTATAAAATTGTTGAAAATACTTCCCCAATTCTAATACAACTGTTGTTTTTCCTGTGCCACCAACGCTTAGATTTCCGCAGCAAATAACAGGGATTGAAGCCTTATAACTGGGTTTAGATAAACGTTGTTGCGTTATATAATCAGTAATATAAGAAAAAGGCGTTAATATTTTTGCCATCAAAGTTGGAGGGGTTATTTGCCAAAACAAGGGTGCTTTCATGATGCATCCTTCTTTAAATTATATAATCTCAATGCAATTTGTTGAGCCTGTTCATTTTGTTGCCCCATCAAAGATAATGATTTTACAGCATATGCATTACGTTTATCTGAATTACAAAGCATATCATCTACCCAAGCCACTAAAGAATTTAAATCAGAAATAATCGTAACTGCTTGATCCAAAAATTGATAAGCCTGAACAAAGTTATGAATCTTATTGCCCGAAGCAATGACACAATTTAATTTGGCTGGTTCATAAGGGTTATGCCCACCACCTTTAGGCGTTACATCAAAACTATTGCCTATAAAAACAATATCGCATAATCGATAAAATAACCCCAATTCTCCTAGCGTATCACATAACCATAGGCCTTGCGCATCTGGAAATTGGTTCAAACTGCGCCTAGGCATCGGTCCTATTTGCTCTATGATTTCTTTAGCTCGTTCTGGATGGCGCGGCACAATAATTGTTATTAAATTAGGATATTTCTTTTGTAATTGATGATGTGCTTTAACAATCAAAACCTCTTCATTTTGGTGGGTAGACGCTGCCAACCAAAATGATTTATTATGAAAATGCACTTTGAGTTGTTCAAGCTCTGTTCGATCAAAAGCTAACTCTGGAGCAATTTGTTTAATGTCCCCTAAAAAATCTGCTTCTACACCTAATTTTTCAAAATTTAATTGATCTTGCCGCGAGCGTGCAGCAATCCACTTAAATTTTGAAAGTAATGCATAAGCCGTCTTGCCAAAACGATACCATAGTTTGAAAGAACGATCTGACAAACGTGCATTTAATAAGACCACAGGTATATGATGTTTATACAAAGCATCAATAAAATTAGGCCATAACTCGCTTTCCACAATCACACTCAAAGATGGTCGCCAATAAATAACAAAACGTTCTGTCCAATAAGGAACATCCAAAGGAACAAATTGATGTTGAATATAGGCTCCAAGCTCTGGATGTTCTTCGCAATATTTTTGGACAATACGATAAGAGGTTAATGTGCCTGTAGTAATCAAAAAATTCTGATGATGATCAATATGATAAATTGCTGTGATAATCGGAAATAAAGAAATAATTTCCCCTACGCTGGCCGCATGAAAATGGATTATATTTTCAGGCTTGCGCGGCAAAGAAGCAATCCCCATACGCTCTGACAAGCGCTCTTTAATTTCTTTTCCTTTTTTACAACGGTGGCGTAAATATAAAGGTAGTAACGGAGATAATAAGGTTGTAGTTATTTTCCAAAAAAATAAAAGAAGAGATCGTTTTTTAAAATATAATGACATTATTCTTGCGCTTTACGAGTAACATCATCGATCATAGACACTATTTTTTTTCCAAAATCATCATAATTATCTTTAGTTACAGCAATAGGTTCCCCACAAACTATTTTACCCTTACCAAAAGGCAACGGAATAACCAGTTTATCCCATGTATTTAATCGAATAGAATGACAGTATGCACCCATAGGAACAATTTTTCTTTTTGATAGTAAAGCCAGTTTTAAAACACCTTCATGGCATTGATGCCTAGGGCCTCTTGGACCATCGGGAGTGATAGCTATAACATGGCCTGCTCTAGTATGTTTTAATAACTCTCTAAACGCAGCTGCACCCCCTTTATCTTGACCGCGCTTATTAGATGATCCTTGCACTGTTTGAATACGCCAAGGATTAATCAGTTGTGATATTAAACGCCCTTCACGATTACGACTGATTAAGACATAAAATTGTAAATCGGGATTTTGGGATAATCCCCACCACCATAAACGAGAACCCAATGTTAAATATTCATGCCATAATACCACCAAAGCAGGCTCACCTTGTTGACAAGTTAATAAAGGATAAGCCTCTGATGCTATATCAAATTGCCATCGTGTCGTTTTCAAAGCAAATTTTAAATAAGCACGTAAAATACTAACTAAACTATTTTGAATAAAATTCTGTTTAAAAAAAAAGGCGATCATAAATTTGCATCGTTATAATAAAAATTAAATTAACTATAAATAATTATTATAATTAATAAAAGAATGAATTTATATTCTGAAGATTTCAAAAGATATATAGTCATTTAATATTGTTTCATAAACAGCTTTATTCAGCTAATATAAAGAGGTTTAATTGTATCGGATAAAGCAGTATTATCGCTTTCATCTTTTAAACGAACGCCACTTATTTGCTTGATAAAACTTTGCTCTAATAACCATGCAAGTTTAAATGCAGCAAGATCATGTTTCAACCCCTCTGGGCGAACATTTGAAATGCAATTACGGTCTGCGTCATTGCGTGTATTGTCTGGCTGCCACGTCATATAAATACCAAGACTGTCCGCCGAGGATAATCCAGGGCGTTCACCAATAAGCATAGCAATTGATTTTGCATGTAAGATACTACCTATTTGATCGCCAAGAGCCACTCTAGCCTGATGGGCAAGAATAATTGGCCCTAACTGGATATTTAATTTCTCTAAATAAGGTAGTAATGCACGAATAACGCCCACAGCCTGACGGTCAACGGCATAGGAAGATAAACCATCTCCGATGATAATGATTAAATCAAATGGTTTTTGATACGCCTCTTGTAGATTTTTAATACTTTCTTGGTTTAATTTTCGTCCTAAATCGGGACGTCGTAAATATTCCTCTTGATCTTTTACACAACTATGAACCGTAAGTGTGGATAAACCCATTGCATGTAATTCGCCTTGGATCTTATCGCTATTAAAAGGCTGATGAACAGCATCTCTTGCCTGTGCATGAGAGAGAGAAAAATTTAAAATTTCCTTGGTTGGTAAACTGACCCCATGACGTCCCAATGCAATTCGAGCTTTGGTAAATTGTTTTAAAAATAACCAATTATCAGGAAGTGTCATGTTTATTCTCCTGTAGGTAAAGCTGCTAGTAAAGGGTGATTAGAGTTAGTCGCTTGTAATTGCCCCATTTTATCGGTGATATGCATTTTTTCTAACCATTTGCCGAATTCAGGCGCATGTTTAAGGTTTAGTAAACGACGAAGATATAAGGCATCATGAAAAGAGGTACTTTGATAATTTAACATAATATCGTCGGCGCCAGGAACACTGATAATGAAGGGGATACTGGCAGCCCCTAATAAAGTGAGCAATGTATCCATATCATCTTGATCTGTTTGAGCATGATTTGTATAGCAAATATCACATCCCAAAGGTAAACCTAACAATTTTCCACAGAAATGATCCTCTAAACCTGCTCTGATAATCTGTTTACCATCATATAAATATTCCGGACCAATAAATCCAACAACTGTATTCACTAATAAAGGGTGATAATGTCTTGCTACAGCATAAGCTCTGACTTCACATGTTTGTTGGTCAACCCCATGATGTGCATCAGCGGATAAACAGCTTCCTTGTCCTGTTTCGAAATACATTACATTGTTTCCAACTGTGCCTCTATTTAAAGAAAGAGCAGCTTCGTAAGATTCTTGCAAGATATTAAGATTAATTCCAAAGCTGGTATTGGCTTTTTCTGTTCCTGCAATTGATTGGAAAACGAGATCGACAGGAATATTTTTTTCTATAAGTTGTATTGTATTTGTAACATGAGTTAGTACGCATGTTTGTGTAGGAATTTCAAAGCGTTGAATGACCTCATCCAACATTTGATTAATTTTTCCTAATATCGGTAAGCTATCACTTGCAGGATTAATTCCAATGACAGCATCACCACTGCCATAAAGTAATCCATCTAACATGCCAGCAGCAATTTCTTGTAAATTATCAGTCGGACTATTGGGTTGTAATCGAGTGCTCAGATGTCCTGGCAACCCTATAGTATTACGAAATTTTGTTACCACATGGCATTTTTTTGCTGCAATAATAAGATCTTGATTGCGCATTAATTTACTGACCGCTGCTGCCATTTCAGGTGTAATCGCAAGACTTGCAGAAGTAATCATTTCTGGTGTGGTTGTATCATCTAAGATCCAATCACGAAAATCACCAACCGTTAAATGACTTATAGGCTGAAATTTATCTTTGTCATGACTATCCACGATAAGACGTGTGACTTCATCTTGTTCATAAGGGATTAACTGATCCTCTAGAAAAGTTTTTAACGGAATATCAGCCAGCGCCATTTTTGCAGCAGCACGCTCTTCATCGCAACTTGCAGCAACACCAGCCAACACATCACCTGATCGTAGGGGAGAGGCTTTTGCCATGACTGTTTTTAAATCTTCAAAAACCCAAGTTTGATTGGCTAAAATTGTTTTATACATCATCTTTACCTGCTGAATGTTGCTAAGTATGTGTTGGATTTTATTGATTTAGTTTATTTCTGGATGATTGAGTAGCTAAAAAATAAAGATATCCTATGCCCATAAATCCAATAAAACATCCTGCCAGCTCAAGATTATAGAGCGCCATTGTAATCAAGCATAACATAGACATTACCATCGCAAAGAGTGGTGCAAAAGGGTATAAGAGTGCTTTAAAAGGTCGATGGAGGTTTGGTTCACTGCGGCGTAATTTAAATAAAGATGCCATTGAAATAATATACATCAACAAAGCACCAAATGCAGCTACGGTCATAATACTTGCTGTTAAGGGTTGATTGGCAATGATAATAAGCGAGTCTGAGAAAATTGCGCCAATACCAACAAATCCTCCTGCAAGAATAGCAAGATAAGGCGTATGGGTGTATTTATTTACTTTTGCTAAACATGAAGGTAAATAACCCTCTCTTGCCAAAGAAAAGATTTGTCGAGAATAACCCATAATAATCCCGTGCAAAGAGGCAATCAATCCAAAAAGCCCCAACCAAACCAACATAGTTAACCATATACTTTTCCCACCAACAACAGCTTTCATTGCTTGTGGCAGGGGATCATTAATATTAGCCAATAAACGCCAGTCGCCTTTTGCACCGCCTGCAAACAACATAATGAATAAAGCAAGTACAGTGACTGTAATAATGCCAGCGCCTAGTGCTTTTGGAATTGTGCGTTGTGGGTCTTTGGCTTCTTCTGCTGCCATAGATGCCCCCTCAATGGCAAGGAAAAACCAAATTGCAAAAGGGGTTGCAGCCAGCATTCCTTCAATCGTAGAGAAATGAAATTGATTTTGTCCACCCCATCCGTTATTGGCAAAATGTTCCCACGAAAAAGTGGGTGCAACGATTACCATAAAAAGAATCAGCGCGAAAATAGCGAGTAATGTCACAACTAATTCAAAGGTTGCTGCAATATGCACACCAATAATATTCAACCCCATAAAGAGCAAAAATGCCGTACAAGCAATTAATTTTGTATTAATAAAAGGAAATTGAACATTGATATAAGCCCCAATTGCCATAGCAATCGCAGGGGGCGCAAAGACAAATTCAATTAATGTGGCAAATCCCGCAAAAAAACCAATTGTGGGTCCAAAAGCCCTTAAAGCATAAGCAAAAGGACCACCAGCATGTGGAATAGCTGTACTAAGTTCTGTTAAGCTGAAAATAAAGCAGCAATACATTAATGCAATTAAAAGGACAACTATTAAAAAACCTAATGTCCCAGCAGAGGCCCAACCATAGCTCCATCCAAAAAAAGACCCTGAAATTACTAATCCAACAGCAATTCCCCACAGATGAAAACCACTTAATGTTTGTTTAAGAGACGAATTTGAGGACAACATTAGCAATCCTTTATATAGTTTCAAAATCTTCTTAAAATGCTAATTAAATTATAAAAATAATGCAATTTAAAAAATATTTTAAATGATTTTTTATTAATAAAGGAAAGAAATTTCTAAAAAGCTTCTTAGATGTGTATCTCAGAAAGATCACTCTCATATAAAAAAAGCGATATAGCTTTTACTATATCGCTTGTAATCGTAATTAAACTTTCCAACGTAATCCAGAAAGTCGTTTCTCTTTTAAAACAGAGGGCTGATACGCCTCTTTAAAATCATGCATTGCCTTTTGCCAGCTTTGCACATTTGCTGTTTCAGGCAAAGCAACTGTGGTAAATCCTGTACGGATTAAAAACTGATACTGATCAGAAATTATTTTACCTGTTGCTCTGATCTCTCCCATAAATTTTAATTGCTCACGGATTTTTCTGGCTTGAGAAAAAGCTCTGCCATCCTTGAAAGCAGGAAAGTTCAAAACGATAACTTCCAATCGATCAATATAGGGTTTTAACGTATCCACATCCTGATCACAGGGGAAAATAACCCCTAATGGTTGGCTGATAGTGTTGACGTCAATTTCAGTTAAATATGCGAAAGGCACAATAATTGATCCTTGAGGCAAAGGAGAAGGAATATCCCCCTCTAGCATCTTCCAAGAATCAGGCATAATTTCTCCATTTCTAAGCAGTGGCATAAACAATCTCCTTAAATGGTGCTGTGCCCAGACGGCGATACGTATCAATAAAATGCTCATTAGATTGACGTTGCTCAAGGTAAAAATAAATCAGCTTTTCGACAGCTTTTACAGCTTCTTCTGCTTTTACCGCAGCCCCAAGAATAGAGCCAATCGCAGCCCCTTCTTTATAAGAAGATCCACCAAGTTTAATTTGATAAAATTCTTCACCTTTTTTATCAACGCCCAAAACACCAATATTCATAATATGATGATGCGCACAAGAGTTAATACATCCATCAACCCCAATATTCACAGGACCAATTTTTTCTTGCAGTTCTATATCTTCAAACAAAGCTGCAATTTGCTTAGCCACAGGAATAGAGCGTGCATTCGCAAGCGCACAATAATCCATGCCTGGACAACACACAATATCGGTAATCAACCCTAAATTCGCTGTCGCAAGTTGCTGTTTTTTCAACCCTTGCCATAGCTCATAAAGCTTGTCTTTTTGCACATGTCCCAATACTACGTTTTGTAAATGGGTTACGCGAACTTCACCAAAAGCATATTGATCTGCTAAGTCAGCCAAAGCATGCATTTGTTCAGTTGATGCATCCCCAGGGGTTTTTCCCACTTCTTTCAAAGAAATTACCGCAGCAATATAATCATTATGAAAATGAGGATGTGTATTATTTTTTACCCAACGATCAAATTCTTTATCTTGAGCACGATGCGCTTCTAAAACTTCAGAAGCTTGTGGATGGTTTTCCAGATTAGGACGACCAAAACGCTCTTGGATTTGAACAACTAAATCATCGGATAAGCGATATTGATCCAAATCCATCGTAGCAAATTCTTTTTCAACTTGCTCTCGATAAGCATCAATCCCTAGGTTTTCAACCAGGATTTTAATCCGAGATTTATAAAGGTTATTACGAGAACCATGAAGGTTATATACTCGAATAATCGCCTCTATATAAGCAATTAAATGTTCAGGAGGCAAATCATCACGAATGATTTTCCCTTTATAAGGAATACGACCCAAACCACCCCCGACCCAAACCTCGAAAACAGGTTTTTGATCATCATTTAACCGTGTTAAAATACCGATATCATAAAAACATGCTGCAACACGATCGTTCGACGAGCCACTAATTGCTATTTTAAACTTGCGCGGTAAGAAGGTAAATTCTGGGTGCAACGTTGACCATTGACGCATAATTTCTGCGTAAACTCGAGGATCAATGATTTCATCCTCTGCCAAACCTGCGAACTCATCACTGGTAATATTACGAATACAGTTCCCACTGGTTTGCAACGCATGCATTTCGACAGAGGCCAGATGCGTTAAAATATCTGGCATTTCTTCGAGTTTAACCCAGTGAAATTGTATATTTTGTCGGGTTGTAAAATGTCCATAACCACGATCATAATATTGAGAAATGTAAGCCAGCCCTCGTAACATTGTCGAAGATAAAATTCCATAAGGGATCGCAACACGTAACATATAAGAATGAAGCTGCAAATAAACACCATTCATTAACCGTAATGGTTTAAATTCATCTTCTGATAACTCGCCACTTAACCTGCGTTCAATTTGCGAACGAAACTGGTTAATACGTTCTTTTAAAAAATCATGGTCAACTTGATCGTAATTATACCGACCAACCGCCAAAGACGGATTAGAAGAAATAGGATTATTATTCATTTGGTATTGTTTCTTGTATTGAACGAGGATTAAATTCTGGATGAGTGCTGGGCCCAAAGGCTCTAACTTGTTCTCGTGTTGTAAGTGGAATATTATTGGAATTTAACTCTACAGAATAAGGATCAATAATATATTGTGCTGCCACATCTTTCTTGGCTTGTTCTTGTGCGAACTCAAGGTCAGATTGTGAAGAAATTACTTGTGCTTCTTCAAGTTTAACGCTCCAATACCCTTGATCAGTCAACCACACAACACGCCCATCAGCAAAACGATTTGCTGTGATTACCGACTTTAATTCTTCTTTTGCATTTTTATTTATAGTAACCACAATTTGATGTCCTTATCAGTAGATAGTAATAATCGTTTCTTATACTATATACTCTTATTCTTATAATATACAAATAATTTTACGAGTATTTTTATACTACAAAAAAATATAGTGAAAGATTATTAAAATCCTTCACTACAAAAAAATATTAATCTGTATGCTGTTCTATAATTTAGCGATTCATTAATACGGCCAAATTTGCATTTTCTAACATATAGCTTGTAACCCCACCCAAAATCATTTGTTTCCAACGTGGATGAGAATAAGCACCCATACAAAGCATATCAGCACCAAATTCATGACATTTTGAAATCATACTTTCACCAGTGCTTCTTTCCCCTTTAATCACACAAAGCTCGACATTAACGTCATAAAATTTAAGATAATCAGCAACATCTTGAATATCCAGACCACGCTTTGGATAATCATCACTATATAAAATAGCAACTTTTTCCGCAGAATTCATCCATCTTAAGGCTGTATGTAACGCTGCTGCTGCTTCGACACTGCCATTCCATGCAATACAGATACGCTTACCAACACTTGCTGGTCTTTCTTTTGGCGCAATAAGAATAGGACGACCACTTTCAAATAAAAGCGCATGTAACATTTCAGAAGAAGAAATATGCTCATTTGAACTTGGATGCGCAACAACTGTAATATCAGATAACCGAGACCAATAAGTCGCGACTTCGGTTTCTCTGCCTGCTAATGCTCTAAAACTAGCTGTCTTCCCTTTTTCTGCAACTTGGCTTGCTTCTGCATCAACCACTTTGATATTATTTTGATCCACGAAATCATCAAACATTTTACGCGCAAATCTTAAACGTTTTGTACCTTCATGTTCTGCTATCGCCATCACTTCTTCAATCATGGTTCCAGATAGTCCCTCACCCGTCAAAGGAATAATATCTTTTTTATCTGGACGAATATGCATTACTGCCAAATGCGCGTCATATCCTTCACATAGTAAATTTGCCGTAGCCAAAGTCGCATCAGTTAAAGGCGTTCCTTGAATAGGAACAAGAACTTTTTTAACTTTAATCATATTAAATATTCCTTAATAAAGAATTAGATGATGAAGGATAGATATTCAAAAAAGACAGGGTCTATTGCTCCGTTAGTAGCTCAAGCTCAATAAGATATACTTATTTTTATAAATTAAAATTATGACAGAAATCAAAAAATCTAGCAAAGAGTATTTATATTCACGGTTATTATACGCTTTAACGTTTTTGTGATTTGTCTAAAAACAACAAAACTTTAGAAATAATCCACCTCTTTTCTTTCTATTATAAATCAGGTATTAAAAATATAATTGCGGTTTTTTCTCTTTATTAATTACAATAACTGCTAATACATAGAAATTTATAAATTGGCTTAAAGCTAGGAAATTGTCATGTCAAATGAAAACGCTGTACTTCCATTAGAAGGGAAGTTAATGCAGGGCAAACGTGGATTGATTATGGGAATGGCTAATAATCACTCTATCGCTTGGGGAATTGCAAGGGCTTGTGCTTTACAAGGAGCAGAGTTAGCATTTGCATATCAAGGTGAAGCCCTAGAAAAAAGAGTTAGACCTTTGGCTGCAAGCCTAGGTTCTGATTATTTAATCCAATGTGATGTTGGTGATGATAAAGATATTGAAAAAACATTTAAAAATATAGAAGAAAAATGGGGGAAACTTGACTTTGTCGTGCATGCAATTGGTTGGGCAGATAAACAATATCTACGTGGACGTTATGTTGATACACCTAGAGAAGCTTTCTTAACCGCATTGGATATTTCTTGTTTTTCATTTACAGCTGTTGCCAAAGAGGCCTCTAAACTTATGAAACACGGCGGTTCGTTATTAACGCTGACCTATTTAGGTGCAGAACGTGTCATGCCTCATTATAACGTGATGGGTATTGCCAAAGCTGCACTAGAATCATCTGTGCAATATATGGCCGCAGATTTAGGTATAGATAATATTCGCGTAAATGCAATTTCCGCAGGCCCGATCAAAACCTTGGCTGCTAGTGGAATTGGGGATTTCCGTTATATTTTAAAATGGAATCAATTAAACTCTCCACTGCAACGCAATGTTACCATTGACGAAGTTGGCGGCGCAGGGGTTTATTTCCTTTCTGACCTTTCTCGTGGTGTCACAGGAGAAATCCATCACGTCGATTGTGGATATCATATGGTTGGAATGAAAAATCCAACAGCACCTGATATCGCTTTGGCTTCTGAAGACTAATTTTAACTTTAATATACAAGTGAGCATATAAACCATGTCGTGTAATAGTTTTGGAACTTTGTTTCGTGTAACGACATGGGGGGAAAGTCACGGACCTGCAATCGGGTGTGTTGTGGATGGATGCCCCCCACAAATTCCTTTGACCGAAGAAATGATTCAACCTTGGCTTGATTTGCGTAGACCTGGGCAATCTAAATTTACAACGTCTCGGAATGAGCCTGACCGTGTTAAGATCTTGTCTGGAGTATTTGAAGGCAAAACAACAGGCACTCCAATTTCTTTGTTAATTGAAAATACCAATCAACGCTCCAAAGATTATTCCAATATTGCCCAATCTTATCGCCCAGGACATGCAGACATTGCTTATGATTTAAAGTATGGCATTCGTGATTATCGGGGTGGTGGGCGATCTTCAGCCAGAGAAACGGCAATGCGGGTTGCTGCTGGTGCTATTGCTCGATTAATTCTGGGTGATCAAATAACCATCCGCGGTGCTTTGGTACAAATTGGGGATCGCAAAATTAATCGTGATCGTTGGTCTTGGGATGAAGTAAAGAAGAATGAATTCTTTTGCCCTGATGGTGAAATGGTGCCTCAATGGCAAGATTATTTAAATTGTATTCGCAAGCAAGGCTCTTCGATTGGTGCTGTCATTGAAATTGTTGCTGAGGGAGTTCCTGCGGGATTGGGGGCGCCTATTTATGGCAAACTGGATTCAGATATTGCGCAGGCAATGATGAGTATTAATGCTGTTAAGGGTGTTGAAATTGGTGAAGGCTTTAATGCCGCCACGTTACGTGGAGAAGAAAATGCAGATCCAATTTACCTTCATGATGGCAAGCTTTCTTTTTCCTCCAATCATGCGGGGGGAATATTAGGTGGAATTTCAACAGGACAGCCAATTAATGTACGCTTTGCGGTAAAACCCACCAGCTCTATTTTAATTCCTCAGCCTTCGATTGATTCCGAAGGAAACGCCACAGACGTGATTACCAAAGGAAGGCATGACCCTTGCGTTGGTATTCGTGCGGTGCCTGTGGGTGAAGCGATGATGGCATGTATCCTCGCTGATCATTGGTTAAGGCATCGCGGGCAAATTGGTCAATTTCGATCTAGTATTTTAGATTAAGAATTACAAATACAAAAAGCCTCTGAGTTGTTATTGACCCAGAGCTTTTTGTATTCTTATAATGAATCATTATTATTTTTATATGTATTCATATATTTTTCTAACTCTTTCCATTGAGACTTAACGATATACGTATTCCTTAAATAAAAAAGAGACCATTTATGCATTTTTTTTCCAAAAGAATCTAAATTACTATTTTTTGCTTTGTATTGTTGAATGTCTTCCCATAATTCATCTCTATCAAATCCCATCCATATAGGCGGGATAGGTGAACAAAGATTAGGGTAACAAACAGGTGCTACCCATTCAAAATAAACCTTTTTAACATGCTCAATGGGGAAACGATTTGAAACAGGCGCAATGTAAATAAAATCAGTTTCGCTATCTGTAAATATGTCTGACAAGGATTCACATAAATCAATATCTGTATAAACCTTACCCTCCATATTTTTTGCTTTTCTATAATATTTTAATGCTTCAAGTTGTTTTTTTAACTCCATCCATTGGCGTTGATATTTTTTTCTTAAATAGTAAACTAAATATTTATGCCGTATTTTATAAAAAGAAAATTTTTTATTACATTTTTCTTCATATTCTCGAATGTTTTTCCACAATATTTCTCTATCCAAATCTACCCAAGCTGATGATAATATATTACGAAAGTAAGAATAATATACTGGTGCAACCTCTTCAAACAACATTTCCTCTACATATGTAGTAGAAGTATATTGTGCAGCAGAAACAATATATGAATAGTTAATTTTTTGATCTATAAAGAAACCTAATAACACCTTATACAAATCTTTTTTTAAATCAATATGGATTAAGGATTTATCCATTTTGTTAATTCCTCTAGTTCATCATCCAACATCTCGGCCGCAAAGTAACCATAAATTCCTCCAACAAAAGCACCAGTACTAACTGTAACCAAGGCACATGCTGGGGCTGCAGGTCCACATAATGGATCTACCATTGCCCCTGCGGCTGCTCCACCAGCAATACCCGCACCGATTCCTATTCCTTGCCTCATCGCTTCTTTCAACTTATTCTCTGCAGTCGCAATATCATATGCCGCCAGAGCTACCGATGCAACAAGTGTTACTTTTCCTAATAATTGCAAACGTTTTACTCGAAGCGTAGTCGCTTTATCAGGTCGAGCCGAGGCTTTTCTGACCTCCTCAAAAACATCATTTTGTTGGATCTCTGACAAATTAATAAAATCTTTCTCAAATTTTTTCTGTGAATACTTTTGAAAAAAGTAATCAAGTGACCTTCCCTTCGATTTAGTTCGTGTTGCTTTTGCCAAACCATATTTAGAAGTGTAGTCTCTATGCAATTCCATAGTTTCATTTCTCATATAGCTACACCAAGCAGCACCCTCTTCTGAAGAAATTATACCGTCATCAACCATTTTGGTAACCTCTGCAAGCACTCTCTCTACATTTCGCTGATAAGATAACCTTACTCTATCATCATTCATTGTATCTTTTGAAAATTGTAATGCCGCCCCTAAAAACCCAGCTTTTGCTTGGTTAAAATAAGAAGACTCTTCCACCAATCTTTTCAACCTATCATGAACTGAAGGTTTTTTAAATAACTCTTGAAACGGCGGTTTTGTAAATTTTTTATCCCATGGTTCTACATTATCTTGAGGCAAAGACTTTTGAAATTTTCTTTGCCATTCAGGTATAGCGTTCATCATTGAATCCTTTTCTACAATTAATTTTCTGTATTGCTATCCGCATTAATGACATCCATCACGATTTCTTTGGCGCTGTCTGCACAAACACCAAATTCTGGGTGATATTCGAAATAGCTCACCACAAAGCAAGAATCATCATATTGATCTTCGGCATTAATCGAGAATTTTTCGATTTTCACATCGTCACAATAAAGGGGAAATAAAATATCACTATATTGTTCAAATTGTTCCGTTGCCCAGGCGTCATTAAACCTGACGGTAAAGGCTTTGGCCATTTGCAAAGCAGCAATATTTCCTGTACCTACAAAAGTCACATTCATTGTAATTTCAGATCTGGCCCATAAAATCTTATGTTTATCAGTATAACGTGTTTCTGTAGTCGACAATTGATTTTCATCAATCACTTGCAACACAACATAAGGTGGTTTAGGCGGAGAAACCCTGTTCACCAATCCTTTGATGATTTTTAATTTAGCTCCCTTAATCGGAATGGCTTTTTGTAAAAATTTACCCACTAAATTATACATTTCTTTGTAAGATAATGTTTTTAATTCTGAAAATTCTTGATCTTTAGGAGCTTTGGCTGTTACTTTGGCTGGTGTTTTCTTGGTTGTCATTTGATTGATCTTTCTTATAATAATAATGAAGACATAAAAAAAGACGCAGCTATGGCGTCTTGATTGAAGTATTTTCTTGATTTGGAAAATTGGCATAAAAACGACCTTTAAATTAGGTCGTTTCTAATATAAAATACGAGTATATTACTCTATTTATATAATCTCATATTTGTTCAATAGTTTCAATAAATAAAGAAAAAGTATCTATTAACTATTTAATAAAGAACCTTTTATAAAATTTTTGTTATCTTTGTATCTTATTCGAAGTCTTAATGTTTGTTAATTATTTAACCCACAATGCAAATTGTTTTAAATCAACATTACCACCACTAAGAACAATACCTATTTTCTTACCTTCAATTGGTATCGTTTTTTTCATTACAGCAGCAGCAGCCAAACATCCTGTCGGCTCCACAATCATTTTCATACGTTCTGCAAAAAAGTGCATCATAGAGATTAATTCTGGATCAGAAACAGTAATAATATCATCCACTAATTTTTGAATAATAGGAAAATTATACTGTCCTAAATGCGTTGTTACCGCACCATCAGCTATGGATTTTGGTGCGGGAATAGTCACTATCTCGCCTTTACGTAAAGATTGTTGTCCATCATTTCCAGCCTCAGGCTCAACCCCAATGACTTTGATATTAGGTAGTAAATGCTTGGCTGATAATAAAGATCCCGCTAATAATCCCCCACCACCCAAAGGCACAAATAAATAGTCTAAGGATCCAACATCTTCTATTAGTTCCTTAACAGCTGTTCCCTGACCTGCAATAACGTCAGGATGATCATAAGGGGGGATAAGTGTTAAACCTTGTTCATGGGATAATTGCTGAGCTATAGCTTCTCTATCCTCTGTATAGCGATCATATAAATATATTTTTGCGCCATATCCTTTGGTTGCTGCCATTTTAATTTGCGGCGCATCCTTGGGCATAACAATTAATGCCCTTGTTTGATGTAATTGGCTGGCATAAGCGATCGCTTGAGCATGATTACCAGAAGAATAAGTAATTACACCCGCCTTACGTTGCTCATCTGTTAAACAAGCAATAGCATTAAAAGCCCCTCTAAATTTAAAAGCACCAACATGTTGATAATTTTCACATTTAAAATATAGATGTGCTTTACTTAACTGATCCGCAGTTCTTGATGTAAAAACGGGCGTTCGAAATGCTTTATTTTCAAGTCTTAAAGCAGCAGCTTCTACATCTTGATACGTCACAGATAATTTCATTCTATTCTCTTAAAAAGGTTTAATCACAACCATGATCACAATAATAATCATTAAAATTGTTGGAATTTCATTCATATAACGATAAAATTTTTCAGAATGCTTGTTTTTATCATTTAAAAACTGCTTGCGCCACCGAGAACAAGCTCCATGAAATGCAAATAAAAGCAATACAGCAATAATTTTTGTGATCCACCATCCAGAATGCATATCAACTATGCCTGGAATTGATGCCAATAATGCACCCAAAATAAATGAACAAATCATTGCTGGATTAATTATAATCCGTTGAAGTTTACGTTCCATAATTTTGAAACGTTCACTTTCTTCAGATCCAACCTTGGTTTGGCAATGATAAACAAATAATCTAGGCAAATAAAATTGTCCCGCCATCCATGCAATAATTGCTATGATATGAAATGCTTTTATCCATAAATAATAAGGTGCAAGTGCGATCAGCATAATAAACCTTTATTTCTTTTGACTTTGAACAACTTCTTTAATGAAGTCTGTGGCTTCATTTAAAGACGCTACACGAATTAATCCACGATAATCAGGAGCTGGTTTATCCAGATCTCTTAATAAAATACAAACAGATCCTGCATCATAAGCTGCTTTTAATCCTGTATCAGAATCCTCGACAACAATACAATCTTCTGGGTTAACGCCTTCCTGTTCAGCTGCATGTAAATATAAATCAGGAAAAGGTTTTGGACGTTCCATATCACATCCTGAATGAGTACGATCTTTTTCAAACCAATGTGTAAGTTTTGATGTATTGAATTTGATTTTCATTTCTTCATGAGAAGAATTTGATCCTATACGATAAGGAATATTTAAGTCTTTTAATGTTTGTAAAATAGTTTCTACACCCTCAATAGGGTGAATATCATGATGCATGGCTTCTACAATAAGATCATGTGCATGTTCTCGCCAATGTATTGGTAAAGGCATTGTCACATGTTTTTTCATTTCTTTTTCAATATCAACTAATTGAACGCCTGTGAATAATGCTCTGGCTTCTGGACCTGTAATATTCCAACCGTGTTTTCTGGCCTCTTTACCTAACACATCACCAACAAGATGCTCGCTCTCGACAAGTACTCCATCACAATCAAAAATAACAAGTTTCAATTGTCCATCGGCATGTACTCCTTTGGGAGCTTGTGCAATAGCTTTTTTAATATCTTCTCTCATTTTTAAATCCCTTTATTTTAAATTACGAACAGTATTTACCAGTTCATAAACATGTTCAACAGGCGTTGTTGGAAGAACACCATGTCCTAAATTAAGGATATGCCGTCTATTTTTTAATTCAAGACATATATTGTGAACTTCTTGTTGCAAAACGTTTGGATTATGCAATAAACATAAAGGATCAATATTTCCTTGAAAAGCTATTTCTGGATTAATTGTTTTATTGAGTAAGGTAATATCAGCAGTTTGATCAATCCCAACTGTTTTTAATCCTGTTCCATCAATATAAGATTGCAATTTCGTTCCTGCTAAACGAGGAAAACCAATAATAGGAATATGAGGGTATTTTTGTTGAATTGCTTCAACAATTTGGCGTGTTGGTTGAATAACATATTCATTAAATAAAGAGACAGGTAATAATCCACCCCAACTATCAAATAACTTAACAGCTTCAGCACCAGCTTCAATTTGACGACAAAGATAATCGGTCGTTGTTTGAACAAGTAAATTTATAATTTTCTTAAATAAAGTGGGATTTTCATACATCATCTTAAAGACATTACCAAAATCCTTAGAACTTCCTCCTTCAACCATATAACAAGCAACGGTAAAAGGTGATCCTGTAAACCCAATTAAAGTTACCGTCTTCGCTGCTGCTGTTCCAATTGAGTCTTGACCATTTATAATTTTATTTAATCGTCTTATTGCTTCTAAAACAGGCTCTGTTTTTTCTTCTATTTGATTTGGATTAAGTTTCTGTAAATCTTGTTCTGATTGAATGGGAGGTAATACAGGTCCTTTTCCTTCAATAAATTGTAAATCTTGTCCCAAAGCCCAAGGTAAAATTAAAATATCTGAAAATAGAATTGCTGCATCAAAAGCAAATCGTCGAATAGGTTGTAATGTAATTTCCACAGCGATATCAGGTGTTAAACAACGTGTTAAAAAATCAGCTTGTTGCCTTAAGAGCCTAAATTCTGGTAAATATCTTCCTGCTTGTCTCATTAACCAGACAGGAGGTGGCCACACAGATTGACCATTAAGAACGGTTAAAAGTTTTTTGTTTGTTGAGGACATTAAGGAAACTTTCTGTTTATTTTTTTCATTTGTTTTTTCTCTTTTACAAGTTTAGCAAAAGTTTTCCTTTTTTACATTCCCTTAAAAAATAAAAAGAAAATTTAACTTTATAGTGTTTGTTTATTGTTGCCTGTTAGTACTGTGGTACCCAGCTTTCAAAAAATGTACCCCATTTTTATCACAGAGTGTACAGTTTTTAACAGATTGATTTTATTTAACAAAACTGAGTTATCCAGATATTATCATCCTACCCCTGTGTACAACTCACTGAATTCAAAAAAGAGAGTACAATCCCCAGTACTCGGTACCCCTATCTTTTTACTGTCGTACAATCCCCATGTACCTCAATGTACCACAGACACAAATACAAGTTATACTTACTTAAAAATTATTATAGAATCGGTTTTAAAATATGAATTAGGTTTGATTTAAAGAATTCTTTTTTGCTACAAGATAAAGATCATAGTGAAAATAAATAAAAGGATATTCGATATGAGTATAAAGCGCATCAATCAATATAAAACAGCGCCTGTGATGATGAAGGCTATGATGGATCTTGAAAAAACAACTCATGAATCTATTTTACCTCTTTCTCTAAGAGAATTAGTAAAAATCCGCGCTTCTCAATTAAATAACTGTGCGTTTTGCTTGAATATGCATACTAAAGACGCTTTAAAAGCTGGTGAAGAAATTAATAGATTAATGGCAATTAGTGTATGGAAAGAAAGCTCTTTTTTTACAGATCGTGAACGTGCTGCATTATTATGGACTGAAACATTAACTTTATTGTCGGAAAAAGAAGCTTCAGATGAGATATATCAAAAAGTTTCGGATCAATTTAATGATCAAGAGCTAGCAGAATTAACTGTTATGATTGCAGTTATTAATGCATGGAATCGTTTTGGTGTTGGTTTAGCTATAAAAGCAGAATAGTCAGATTTTATAATAATCTTCTTTACGTTGAAATAATATAATTACGACAATAGTTTGAAGTTGTTTATAAAATCGATGGAAATTTAAAGATTATAATTTTATATTTAATCGTTGATTTTTTATTATTTACTGTTTATATGTTTTTGACAATGGGGTCATAGCTCAGTTGGGAGAGCGTCTGGATGGCATTCAGAAGGCCAGGGGTTCGATTCCCCTTGACTCCACCATTTTAAAATATATTAATTTTATTAAATATTTAAAAATTCATGTAGATTCTCATAAAACTGAGTGTATAATTTTTTAAATTAAGTATGCCGTTATTCATCAACACCTTTTAGTTTTTGTTGGTTTAAAGCTAGCAGTAATAACTTGTAAAAATTTAATTTTACAATTCATTCTGTATTTGTTGTACAATTTAGAATTACATTTTAATCTGTTAAGAATATAGTTTATAATTAAGATATTTTTGTTTATGAACGGACAATGCTTGTTTAATAAATAAAAAAGTTTATTTTAAAGTCTAAGGGTGATTTGTACAATATCTAACTATAATTTCAATGTGTAAATATCAATAAAATTTATATTAATTTTAATATAGAATTCTCAAATTTTTATAATTGATGTATGATTAAACCTAAACCAAGCAACAAGCAATTCGATTGAATAAAATATGTTGTCAAACATATTATAATCATTTTATTAAACTTAAAAGAACATATGACAACACCAAATGAATTGAGATTTATCGCTAGAGTAGCCCGAATGTACTACCTCGATAATATGAAACAGCCTGATATTGCAAAACATTTATATATTTCACAAGCAACAGTATCGCGTTTATTAAAAAAAGCAGTGGCAAAAAATATTGTACAAATTTCAATTAATGAACCAGAAAATACATTTCTAGAGCTAGAAGAACAAATTAAAAATTATTTTGGATTGTCAGAAGTTGTTATTGCTGCTTGTGAGCAAGATCAAGAAGAACAAATTTTTTTACATATTGGACAGGCTGCAGCACAATTTTTTTCTGCTACCATGCAACAAGATGAGGTTATTGGTATTTCATCTTGGAGTGAATCCTTGCTTAGTATGGTTAATCATTTAAACCATAATTTTAAAATATCAGCAAAAAAAATCATCCAAATTCAAGGTGGAATTGGCAGTCTAACAGTAAAAAAACATGCTGCTATACTCAGTTCAAAACTTGCAAAAATTACTCATGCAGAAACAGTTTTATTACCTGCACAAGGAATTTTTGGCTCAACAAAGGCTAAAACTATTTTAATGGATGACCCTTATGTCAAAGCGACATTGTCTCAATTCAACGAGATTACCATGGCATTGGTTGGTATTGGCCCTATTTCTCTAGCTAAACTTCTGGCGGATAGTGGCAACATCTTAACCAAAGCTGAAATGAACACAATTACACAGAAAAAAGCTGTTGGTGACATTTGTTTACATTTTTATAATAATAAAGGTAAGCCTTTAGAAACAGCTATCGATCAACGTATTATCGGGATTACCTTGGATCAATTAAAAAAAATCCCTCGTGTTATTGGTGTTGCTGGAGGGAAAAATAAGACCGATGCTATTCTTGGTGCATTATCTGGACGTTTAATTAATATTTTAATTACAGACCAATATACAGCAATGCGTATTCTTCAAAGTATTGCACCTAAATTACAAATAAAAAAATAAAATATGGTATGGAATAAAGGGCAAAAAACAAAAAAAAGCTATTTATGGATGTCCAAGTAAGATATTCTAGCATTAGGTAATTTATTACATACAGATATGTCTGAACTTATAACTGGCACAAAAAGTTTATCACACAATTACCGTGCTGGAAAACATATGTATGAACTGGTTAAAGAAAATAATTGGTGTATTCAACAAGAGAAATTTTACAATGTTGAATAAGCATTGTCATACACTGTTATCATTATTATAATAGCAGTGTATGACAGGCGATTAAGACATAAACATACCACCATCAATATTGATGGTTTGACCCGTTACATAAGCTGATTGCGGTCCTGCCAAGAATGAGATAACATTTGCGACATCTTCGCCTGTACCTGCACGACCCATAGGAATTTTTGATACCCATTCAGCCATTAATTCGCCTGGTTTATAATTCCCTAACATTTTTCCCCAATGCTCATCATTATATGCCCACATATCAGTTTCGATTATTCCTGGGCAAAAAGCATTTACAGTAATACCTTCTTTGGCAACTTCGTGTGCCAAGCTTTGCGTGATCCCCATGACTCCGAATTTACTGGCTGCATAATGAGGGGTATAAATAAATCCTTGGCGTGCTTGACCAGAGGCAGTATTAATTAAACGTCCACCTTGACCATGTTTACGAATTCTAGCAATAGCTTCCTGGCAACATAAAAAGACACCTGTCGTGTTCACATCTAGGACTTTTTTCCATTCTTGCTCGGTCAGATTTTCAATCTTAGCAATAGTAATCACCCCTGCATTTTGAACTGAGATATCGACACGACCAAATTGTTCTTCGGCAAAATCGTATAAACGAATAACGTCCTCTTTGTTCGTTACGTCCATTTCAAAAGCAACAGCTTGGCCGCCATTTTTATTAATACGCTCGGCAACTTCATTTACTTTGGCTTCATTGGATGCAACTACAACTTTGGCACCATCTTTTGATAAACGTTCTGCAATCGCTGCACCAATACCACGACTTGCGCCTGTAATAACAGCAACTTTATTTTGTAAACTCATGGGATCTCTCCTCTAAACTATGTAAAAATATTAATAAACTAAAAATTAACTAACTCTTTGCCACTATTGGGGGCGAAGCAGGATTATTCTCATCCTTTTTTTTGATAAAACTACGGTGGTCAATGTTCACAAAAGCCATCACAATAGCTGCTGAGAAATAAAGAGCTGCATAAATCCAAATAACACCAACAGCACCAATAGAATGAATAAATATGCCAACAATACCTGGGCCAAAGAATGTACTGAGACCAGCCGCAAGGGTTAGTACAGACATCGCAGCACCTTTATTTTCTGGTGCCAACATTGGCATAATCGCATTGATTGGAGTATAAGCAGCCAGACAGGCCCCATATGCACATGCTGCAAGCCAAGTTACAAAATATCCACCGCCCCATGTAGGAATATAGAAGAATAAAAGTGTTGTTAATCCACAACCAACACATCCTCCCCATGCAACAGTATTTTTCCAACCCCATTTATCACCCAACATTCCCCAAAAATAATTGGTAATCATATTGGTAATCCATAATGAAGCAAGCATTTGTAGCCATTGACTAATCGTAAACCCTAAATTTTGTAAAACTAGGGGTAAGAAAATCGGAAAACCATAACTTGCAAGCGTATTGACTATTCTGACATAACCACACAGCCCAAGTTTAGGAACTTCGAAAATAATCGTAATTCCTTTAAGCAAATATAAAATAGATGTTTTTTCTTCAGAATTTGCTCTTTTCTTAGATTTAATAGCATCTTTATCGACTAATAGTGCAATAGCTCCGCCTAAACAAACAAAGACTAAGGCACTCCACAACACGTGGATTTCGGTCATAAATTTAAGTGTAACGCTGGAATACATCACCCCAAGCACACTTAAACCACAAGCATAACATGACCAGAAAATACCACCTGCTGTTGAAAGTCTATCTACTGGTGCTTCATAAGTCACATATACTAGGAATCCATAAACAAACAAAGGATAACTTAGTCCTCTTAACGCATAAGATGGCAACATCACTGCAAAATTATGACTTGGAATACCAAACGTCAAAAAGAAAAAGGAGCCAATACAGAACATAATCAATCCTGCAAACATAACGCGTCTGACACCAAACATTTCTGTTAAAACACCAGAAAGAAATGCTGAAAAAGAAGCTGTTAATCCATACACACTAAATAATAAGGATGATTGTTCAATCGATAATCCATTTTTAATGAGATAAGGAGATAACCATCCTTGTTCTAGCCCTTCACCAGCCATAAAAATCATCACACCTATGTATCCCAACATTAATTTTGGCGTGATAAATACCTTTTCTACAAAACTACTCCACATAATTATCTCCTGTTTCTTTACAAGATAATGTAGAGTTTATAGCCGTTTTTCTAAAAAGAAGACGCAACTTCCCCTTCAAGAATAATTTGGTTTTAAAACACATATTCTTGTCCCTTTTAAGGTAAAGCTGTTTATATTTTATTTAAAAAACAGCTTTATGTATTATTATGATTTTGATCTACAAAAGGCTTACCAACAGCAGAATCCACCATCGACCAGTAAATTAACGCCTGTGCAAAAAGATGCTGCTTCGGATAATAAGAATATTGCTGGCCCAGCCATTTCATCAGGATCGGCAATACGTTGCATCGGTGTTTCTGATGCAAATTGCTTCATTTGGTTAACCATTTCAGGACGTGTATTCATTGGCGTTGCGGTATATCCTGGGCTGATTGTATTAACACGTACACCTTTTTCTGCCCATTCCATTGCCATACTTTTACTCATATGAATAACAGCTGCTTTGGCAGAATTATAATGTGCTTGCATCAATCCACGATTAACAATCACACCAGACATAGAAGCAATATTAACAATAGCCCCTTTACCATGTTTTAGCATTATCCGTGCTTCTGCTTGGCAAGATAAAAAAACACCTTTAACATTGATGTCATACAAACGTTGCCATTGTTCCAGCTCCATTTCCTCGACCGGATTAGCATTCGCAATTCCAGCGGCATTTACCGCTAAGGATAAGTTCCCTAATTTTTCATCAACAGCTTTTACTGCTTCAGCCAAATCATTAGGATTGGTAACGTCCCCTGTTAATGCAATAGCTTTACGGCCTAGTTTTTCGATTTGTGCAATCGTATCTGATAAGCCAGCACTGTTAGGTAAATCAAAACATCCTACATTAGCCCCAGCTTTAGCAAGATTAACGGCAATTCTTTGTCCAATTCCGCTTCCTGATCCTGTTACAAAAGCGTTTTGACCTGCAAGAGAAAAAAGTTCCATAATTGTATTCCTTTATAATAAATATTCTCTTTAACAAATATTAGATAGAATATAGCTGACGGGATTGGTTAACGGCTTTATGCCACTTTTCTAAATCAATGTTCTGTTCATCTTGCTGTGATTTTGGTTCAAACAAATCATAAGCTCGATTGAGTTTATCTAAACCTGCTTGAGTCCAAATTTCTTCGGTTAACCCTGCCATATAAGCAACCCCCAAAGCTGATAATTCTGGTCTTTCTGCTCTAAATACAGAACAATTCAGTATCTGTGCTTGTAACTGCATCAAACCGTCATGACTGGTTGGTCCACCATCTACAAAAAGTTGATGAATTTCACCCACATTACGACGAATAGCATTTACTACGTCCGCAACTTGATAAACCACACTGTCTATAGTAGCTCTGGCCAAAGTCTGCCTGCTGGTTCCGAGGGTCAAATTGGTAATTAAACCAACTGCTTTTTCATCCCACCAAGGGGCACCCAGCCCTCCAAAACCAGGAACTAACACAACAGAGTCACTTTGACTTTTCATACCCAATTCAACGAGTTCAGTCACAGAAATATCCAATATTCCTGCCATCCAACGTAAGGTAGCTCCTAAAGAGCGAATGTTTCCTTCAGCAGCATAAGCAATCTTATCACCAGTTTTCCAACCAATGGTTAAACATAAACCAGAATGCAGCTCGTCTTCTTTACGAATAAGCCCCATAATTGAAGAGCCTGTGCCATAAGTTGCTTTGACTTGCCCAATATTAAATGCTTGATGTCCAAATAAAGCAGAATGACTATCTCCCATTACTGCACCAACAGGAATTTTTAATGGACCCAAAGATTGTTTGATCTCTTTTGGAAAAGGACCATTAGAAGAAATAACTTTAGGTAAACATGCTCTCGGCACATCAAATAAGGCCAGTAAGTCATCGTCCCAATCACATTCATGAACATTGATTAATTGAGTACGTGATGCATTGCCTGCTTCGATTAAATGCTCGCCATAAATGTTGAATAGCAACCATGAATCAATTGTACCAAGGCAGAGCTCACCCTTCAAAGAGCGATTACGGTCTTTATCATAATGATCTAATAACCATTTACCTTTAGATGCAGAAAACATGGGGTCCAAAGGAAGGCCTGTAAGAAACTTTACCTTGTTCTGCACAGCTTCATCTGAACATTTTGATGATAAATCGACTTGGCGTTGATCTTGCCAAGAAATTAGCGGATGCAATGGTTTCCCTGTCTGGCGATCCCATAATAGAAAAGATTCTCGTTGTGTGCTGATCCCGGCAACAATAACATCAGCAGCTATATAACCATTAGGCAAGTTTTCAAGTGTTTTAGAAACAACCTTTCCTACACTTTGCCAGATTTCCTCTCCGTCTTGTTCAACGTGACCGGGAAAAGGATGGGTTTCCCCAATTTCAATCTTACCACACGCAATAATTTTACCTTTGTAATCAACAATAACGCACTTTGTAGAGCTGCTACCTTGATCAATGGCCAGAACTAATGGATCGCCCATGATGCTACCTCGCTAATTCACAAGCAGACTTAACAATATTTTCTACACTTAGCCCAAAATGGTCTAATAAAAATGATGCAGAACCTGTTGGCGCAAAATGTGAAACGCCTAAAATTCGCATCTTGGTTGGATGATGCTCAACAACTACCTCGGCAACTGCTGCGCCCAAACCACCCGTTGTGATGGCTTCTTCCATAGTTACGATACCACGCGTTTGACTGGCCGCAGCAAGAATGGCTTTTTTATCCAATGGATTAATCGTGTGCATATTTAAAACTCTGGCTGAAATGCCTTGTTGTTCCAATAAAACTGCGGCCTCTAAAGCACGAGGAACGAGGATACCTGTTGTAATCAACGTAACATCTTTTCCCTCTTTTAAAACCAATGCTTTACCCACTTCAAAAGGGGCATTATTTGGTGTGGTCTGAGGAATTTTAAAGCGATTAATACGCATATAAACAGGTTTATTTGCTCTAACCGCCCAAAGAATTGCATCCTTAGTTTGCTTAGGGTCAGCAGGGCTTAGCAATGTAATATCTGTTAATGCTCGGATCCAAGAGAAATCTTCGATAGAGTGATGGGTTGGCCCCAATTCTCCATAAGACATTCCAGGGCTTTGCGCACATAAAATAATTGGATACATATTATATGCAACGTCAGCCTTAACCTGTTCCAAAGCACGACCACTTAAAAAAGGTCCAGCACAGCTTACAAATGGAATAAAACCACTATTGGCCAGCCCTGCGGCAACTCCAATCATATTTTGTTCAGCGATACCGACATTAATTAAACGATCTGGGAATTCTTTTTTAAAATCATTTAAATTAGATGAACCAACAGAGTCATTACAAACAGCGACAATACGCTCATCTTGACGAGCCAACTCTATTAAGGTTTCAGCAAATATTTTGCGACAATCAAATGTTTCTTGTTGAGATAAAGACGTCATGAGTGTGTTAACTCCTTAATAGCTTGGATATTTTGTTCGGCAGAAGGAACTTTGTGATGCCATTCCACTCTATTTTCAATAAAGGAGACCCCTTTTCCTTTGATTGTGTTCGCGATAATAACTTTGGGTTTACCTGTAGAAGGAGCTTCCATAACTTTTAATAATTCTTCAAAACAATGCCCGTTCAGCTCATACGTATCCCAACCAAAAGCACGCCATTTATCTGCTAAGGGATCAAGTGAATTGGTATCTTCGGTGCCTGCACCTTGTTGTAAGCGGTTACGATCAACAATGGCCATTAAATTGCCAAGCTTACGATGGCCTGCATACATTGCGGCTTCCCAATTAGAGCCCTCTTGTAACTCACCATCTCCTAATATAACAAAAGTTCTATATGATTTTTTTGCTAACTTTGCTCCAATTGCACATCCGACCCCGATAGGTAATCCATGACCTAATGGGCCTGTATTCGCTTCAATACCTGAAAGTTTACGGCGATTAGGATGCCCTCCTAAAAAAGATAAAGGCTTCATAAAATCACCCAGCTGTTCATGTTTGAAATAGCCAGCTTTGGCCATCACAGAATATAAAGCTGCTGCACAATGCCCTTTTGATAGAATGAATCTATCTCTGTCTGCCCAATTTGGATCTTGTGATTTATAGTTCATCACGCCAAAAAATAAGGAAACTAAAATATCAGTGACAGAAAAGTCACCCCCAATATGCCCCATCTTTGCCGCGGCAATGGTATTCACGATATCAACACGAATTTCAGAAGCAATTTGACTTAACTTTAGCAGGCGATCCTTGTCATTATTATTCAAAACCTCTTGAACTTTAGCCATTTAACCACCTCAAATAACAAATCAATTTTATATATGAATATTTATTCACATAGTGATAATTTATTCATATATAGATATGACCTTTTAAAATGAAATTGGTCAAGAAAATATCTAATAAATAACGATGTTGTGAATATATGGTATACATCATACTATATAAAAAGAATTAGAATCCTTTATTAAGCGATTATACTTTTTGTGGAGTTTTTCAAACTAATGCACAGTTTGTCGAAGAGAGGTGATTGTGTAATATCCATTCAGTTAATGTGCTATAATCGATTTTACATCACGATATAGAAATAAATTCGCTGTATTTCTGTAACTCTAACAATAACGTAAATATCAATATTTACAGTATTCATAACCGTTCATTTAATAAAATATTGTCTTTTATTCAAAAATTATATTTCAATGGATTTTATTTAAATTTACTGAATCGAATCAATAGTGATATTTACACTATCACTTTGCCCTTGATCATCGGTAACAGATATATGATAGTTTCCAATCAGTTCAGGCTGCCAAAACAGAGCACTATTGGGTGGGGTTTCTCCAAGAAAATTGTTATTTGCAAACCAATATAAGCGCGAAATATTTCCATCTGCGTTGGCGGTTAAAGCAATAGAAGTTTGATCATGATCTTTCAATTTTGAACGTAACAGATAAGTTTGATAAGCATGAGGAGAGCGAATATGCGGTGGGTGTGTATTTTTAAATGTTTTTTTACAAGATTTATCAGAGGGTGGGGAACGATAAGATAAGCCTGCTCTTTTAAAAATAGATTGTATTTCTGATGGCCAAAACTCAAAGATTTCTGTATGAATTTGCTTTCCTTCAAAAGGAGGGCATGCCACTTTTCCAGTGTTTTTATCAATGATTACTGGTTGATGCAAAGTGCTGACTTTTATAGGAGATACGCCTGGAATAAACCATGTATATCCTGTTTGCGGGCACCAATGATTGGGTAAATCGCCACTGGCAAGGCAAATTTGCACTTTTTTAAGTGTTTGAGGTGCTTGCCAAGCTGTAAGGTCTTTTGAAGTAACTTTAGGCTGTAAAGCATCTATAATATTAAAAAATAAAGGGGCTGCTGTTTTAACACCTGTTGAATTGCTATTGCTGGAATTATCAAAATTACCGACCCAAACGATTAAAACATAATGACTGAATAGTCCAGCAGTCCATGCATCACGAAATCCAGAAGACGTACCTGTTTTCCAAGCAATTGGGAACGGAGAATGTATGGCTGAGGTCGTTTCATCAGGCCGTTTATTTTGTGATAAAATATCGATTACCATAAATCGGGCTTCATTAGTTAGTAATGATTTTCCATCTTTTATAGGATCGGTTAAAAGAAAACGTAATGGCTGTAATTTTCCTTGATTGGCCAATAAAGCATACAAGTTGGCTTCTTGTTGCATTGAAATTTCTTCTCCACCAAGAGCCAAGGATAACCCATAATATTGTTGGCTTTTAAGATGATGAATAGTTGCATTCGCAAGGAACTGATAAAAATTAGGGTTTGATAATTTTGATTCAACCCAAACAGCAGGGATATTTCGGCTTAGATTTAAGGCTTTAGTTGCGGTTAAAGGCCCTTCAAAATGTCTATCAAAATTTTCAGGTGCATATCCAGAAAAAGTCATGGGAATATCATATAAAATACTTTGCGGATGTAATATCCCTTGATCAAATCCAAGCCCATAAATAAAGGGTTTTAACGATGATCCTGGGGATCTTTTGATTGATGTTCCGTTAATTTGTCCAGATATGGTTTGGTTAAAATAATTTGCTGAGCCTATCATAGCTTTGATGCTCATGTCATTTGTATCAACTAATAATGCTGCCGCATTATGAATTCCTAATTGACCATTCGAACTCACATAATTAGTAATTTGTTGTTCAAGAATATGTTGCAGGCTTAAATCAAGCGTTGTCATTAGGTTAGATTTTGTGGGGTATTGATTAAGAGCTTGCTCAGAGAAATGTGGTGCTTCAAAAGGAAGCTTTGAAACGGGGCGTAACGGTAATGGCAATTTTATAAACGCAGCTACGTTGTTATCTGTTGGATAAGTTTTAATCCATTGATTGTATAAAAGTGATCTTGCCTTAAGAATATTTTTGTTGGTAATCAGACAAGTATCCTTATTTTTACAACGTAGTCTTAGATTAGGTTCTTGGGGGATAACAGCTAATAAAAGAGTTTCAGGAATATTTAACTCAGAAGCATTTTTATTAAAATAGATAAGGCTTGCTGTTTGTATACCTTCAACGTTCCCTCCATAAGGGGCGATATTTAAATAAGCTTCTAAAATCTCTTTTTTGGAATAAAGTAACTCAAGCTTGGTAGCATAATAGATTTGTTTTACTTTACCCCAAGGTGTTTTGGTATTGAGCTGATATAAAAGGCGTGCAAGTTGCATAGTAATGGTTGAGCCACCCTGTCTGTGCCCATGCAAAATATAGGTAACCAAAGCGCCTCTGGCTATGCCATAAGGGTTCGTGCCTAAATGATAATAAAACCACTGATCTTCGTGAAGCAGAACGGCATTAATTAAGGTTGGGGATATCTTGTTTAAAGGCACCCATAATCGATAACGATCATCTTTTGCCAAGGTTAATCGCAGCAGTTTTCCAGACTGATCATAAACCGTACGAGAAATAGGAAGGGAATCTTTTAGTGCAGGATGTGGATATAGCCGACAGCCGATAATGATAATAATAATCAAGCTGCCAGCACAAATCCAGTTTTGCCATTTTTTTAAAAAATGGATCATTTAGCCGAAGTAACAGCAAGATATCCACCTGAAAGGGATCTTGCCTGAATGGTTGGATTATACATTCCTTCACCATAAGCTGGCGGAATGATGTATTTTCCTGCATTGGTTGCTTTAATCCGATAGACATATTCCTGAATATTTTTAGTAACCGAAGTATAAATCATAACTTTATCTTCTTGTTTATTAATAAAATCAGGATAGAAACTATTATTTTCTGTGGTTGAATCAACAGCTTCTGTCTTGTCAGCAACAAGGTCAAATCCACCAGGTAATAAATCAGTAATAGCGATATTATTGTGTGTTTTATTGTCTGTTGAACGGAATTTAACATGAACCAAGATTTCTTGACCCACTTTGACATCAGAGACTGGATTATTCTTTTGATCGGTATAATCTCTAATAATCTCCATTTTTTGTTGGAGTGCTGTTTTAGGAGGGTTTTGGTCAAAACCTCTTTGAATAACACTATACCAAGCTTTGATACTGGATTGATTGTTGAAGCTCAAAGAAGTAGTAGGTCCTTGCTGCCAGTTTAATATCTGTATGCCATTTTTAAGTTGACTGGTTTTCAAAATGGTTGATTGTTTTTGACTATCTGTTCCCATTGCTTGGATTAACAAGTTTTTCGTATCATCTTTAATATTTGCAGAATAAGCATCAAATGCCATTACGGTTAATGATGATGACAAAGTATTATAATAGCCTTGTTCAATCGTGCTTAAAATGTTGGTAAAAGCATTTTCAGACAAGTTTGGTAATAGACTTGGGAAATGCTGTGACACAAGATATAAAATGGTAGCATCTTGGGCTAAATCCCCACCATCATAACCTTCGTAATTCCAACCTATATTAGAAGCCTTAGGATCTCGTTGCAGTCTTTTTAAGGATTCCGCCATCATCTGTCCTGCAGCTTCATCTTGCTTCATAAGCTTCATAGAGGCGGCTAACCATGCAGCGGTGGAATCTTGTTTCCAAGATTCTTTGTATTTTGTATTTAGATCTTTCACAAGGCTAGAGATGGCACTGGTGGTAACATTGCCTTGTTTTGTAAGGATATAAATAGCAAACGCTTTATTACGCATATCAGTCAAATTGTCATTGCTGCCATTTACAGCATAATCTTTTAAATAAGCATAGGCTTTATTTAAAGCACTTTGAGAAACATTTTTTCCTTGATCTGCTGCATTTTGTAAGAAGAAAGTAACATAGCTGGTAACAAAGTTATCGGCATTGGGTGTGGATCTCCATAAGCCAAACGCACCTGCACTATTTTGCCTCTCTTGTAAAGTCGTAATAATTTGATCAAGTGATGCGTTAAGATTTTTGACTTGGTTCGGATCTGTCTGAGCAAAAATATTTTTTAACTCAGGTTTATTTTGAATAGTTAGCAAAGCAAAAGCACGGCTAACAATTTGTTCTGAGCATAAATGTTCATAGTCCATAAGATAAGTGCCTAGCCCTTGGATAATCACCATCGGTAGGTTGGAAAAAGAAGCATAATGCAAAGCGTTATTCGGATAAACACTACGTAAATCCGTAAAAGTTTTTGTTGCTCCAGCGTCAAGTTTATTCATATTTACTTGAGTGCGATAGGTTGAGGCTGGTCGTAATAAAACATGCGTTGTGTTACGAGTTATGGATTGATTGTAGTTCACCGAGAATATTAAATCCCCTGAACCAAGATTACGATTAAGCGCTTTGATACGGAATTGAACAACACTATCTTGTTTTTCACCCAAAGAGAGCGTTTGGATATTATTCCCTATGACTTGGAATTGAGAGGTTGTTTTTAGGCTAACACTTACGGGAACTTTTTGTCCATTGAGTTTGTCCAGATTATTGGCAACAAGAACGCTGACTTCACTTTCATCTCCTGGGGTAAGCGTTGTTGGTGCGTTGGGTTTTAAAACAAAATCATCTCTGACAATGCTTTCTTTGCTAGTTACACCAATTTGCTCATCTGAAACGGATAAAGCCATGACTTGTAATGTGCCATTAAAATAATCTGGCGCATCATAGGTAAAGTCTCTGCTGCCATTGATGTCAACAATTCCAGACCAAAAGACAACAGGTTTATCTTGTTTGCGTTTGAATGGATTAACACGTTGTGTAAACGGGGAATCTTCATCTCCGCCGGCGGCGGCAGCTACTTTTAATAATTGACTAAATTCAGGAAGAATTTGGTCGAGAATTTGCAAAGTTTGCACATCAAGCATTTTCTTACTGAAAAAATATCCTAAAGGATTAGGTAGTTTATATTTGGAAACTTGTAAAATCCCTTTATCTACCGCCCATAAGATTACACGTGTTGGGCGTTCAGAGGTTACTGTAAAAGTAATTTTACGGTCTTTGGTAATTTCAGGTGCTGTGATTGTCAAAGCGTTTTGATGTTGTTCAAGATTAATAGAAAAAGGGACAACCCCATAGCTTAGAGGACTCATAAAGATTTCATCAGAAGAGGGGTCACGAACGAACTGGACATTAATATATCCGTTTCCATCCAACTCTGGTGGAACAGTAATATGTTGAATGGAGCTGGTGGTATCTGTATGGAACCAAGTATGCGCATAGACTTTGTCTTTTTCAATGGTAATTAATCCACTGCCTATATAAGGAGCTCGAATAGCAACTTCGATTTCTTCACCTGGTTTATAAGTTTTTTTATTAAGGCTAATATTAAGCTCGGCATTTCTTTCTAAGGAGCGTGATAAATTACCTGCACCAATAATAGAGAAATTGATAGTATTGAGCTCGTTATTGTCTTTATCCAAAACAACCGCTTTATAGTCTCCAGCTTTATTTGTGTTAATTGAATAGTCACTACCATTTTTATCAATAGAAAAAGGCGTTTCACTTAAAATTGTTTCTCTGGGTTTTGATTCATATTTGTAAAGCCCAGAAGATTGTTTTACTAAAACTGAAACATAGCGTTTTTCAATTAATCTGATTTTAAGGTCAGGTAATGGTATTAATTTAACCTGTTGGTTAATCGCAATTAAATGTACAGCTTTGACAGCACTGTTGATCTTAATATTGCTGATATCGTCTGTTGAATGATATCCCACCATATAATTATTGGAGGAGACAATTGTTTGAGCTGTTGCCGCCACACTGCGCCCAGAATCAGGTTCATAGACTTGTCCTAGGAAAGATAGGCTATAGCTGGAGTTTGTATATTTTTTAAGATTTAGATCAAAGGTTGCTTTTCCTTGATCATTGGTTTTTTCTTCTTGTAATGTATCTTCAAAGCTTTCTTTTAGTCGATCAGCAATACTGAATTGATAATCTTTCCATTGCTCAAACTGAGGAACAAAAGGACTGACTTTGATACTAGCTTCAACACGTCTGTTTCCAGCTGGAGTTCCAAATAGGTTTTTGGCTTGAACAATAGCTTTTAATTGTTCAGGTTTAACCCATCCTTTAGGGTTATTTGCAGAAAATTCAGCTGAAACCCGCGTTTGCTCAGGAAGAAAATCTTTGACTTTGATCGTTGTTGATCCAATTTCTTGTGACCAATCTTTATCTTTGGGATCTATGGTTAATAAACTGATTTGCCATGTACCGTTGGGGTCATTTTCACCAATAGTGTTGGTGTATTCATTAAATCCATCTTGACCAACCGTCACTGCAGATTCATAACTTTTCCCAGTAGGATCCGTAATAATCATTTTTAATGGAAGATTTTTTATAGAATTTTGCCAATCAGCTGTTTTGATTACCATACCAATGTGGAAGTCTTCGCCAGTACGATAAATACCTCTATCCGAGAATAGATAAGCAGAAATCTCCTTTTTGTGGATGGTATTGATATCTCCACCGACATTAAAACGTGAAAAATCTAGACTTCTATTAGTTGTATTAATGGGTAAAAAGGATAGGTCATCATCTTTATTAACAATGTAAAGAGTAGGAAGTTTATCTTTTGTAAACCCTTGCAAATTAGGAAAATGAACAATGCCAGAATCGTCTGTTGTTTTTGTAATGAGTTTATCCCCGTTTAATCCCATCACAGAAACCTCTGCATTGGCCACTGGGCTGCCACTGTTGATGGATTGGATAAATACATCTTGGCTGCCATCAAGGGATTTCTTAACAATCATACCCAGATCAGTAATAACAATAAGACGACTATCGCTTAAAGAAGATTCTTCTTCATCAGAGTCATTATCATCTATATTTGATGGGGTATTACCGATAGCAAAGGTTCTTTGACTATTAATTCGATCACGTTGGCGTTTGGCTTGTTTTTCTTTTCTTTCTGCTTTTTGATCATATTCTGATAAGTGCAAGATAAAGACACCATGTAATCCTTTGTGCAAGTATGATGAAAGATCAAACCCATCATATCGAATGTCATGCGAGGGCTTGTTGCCAAAGCTGATTTTTTGTTGATAGCGATTAATAATATGGTCTTTTGTAAAAGGAGATTTAAAGTTTACTTTATTATAATTTTCATCACTATCTCGGAAGCTGACAAGATGTTGTATTTGGTTCGGACGTAATTGCCCGATAACCATTTTTACACCAGTTAAATTTTGTGAAGCAACAGAGACTTTATTGCTGCCATGCAGGGACAACAAAGCACCATCAGACATAAAATTTAAACGCTTTGGATAATCTGGCGTATTAAGGATTTTTATATGAGGGTTATTAAGAATATATCCGCCTGTTGATTGTATGCCGACATTAATTTTAACTAGAATTTGCTGATTAGGATCTGTTTTATATTTAAAACTTTGAATTGCTTGAGCGTTATTTTCAGCGGGAATTAAAGTTAGTTTAAGAGGTGTGAAATGACTAATGGTTTGAGGGGTTAGGGTTTTCGTATTCCATGGTTCATCACGATCGCTAAGAGCAGGTAAAATCCAAGCAGAAATATTCTTAGCCACTTGCTCATCATTGACGGGAGAGTTGAATTTCACTTCTAAAATTTGATCAGAGGTATTTTTCTCATCTGTTACAATATGCGTACTAAGATCATTAATAGTTAATGTGTATTTACTGGGAACATTAACAGAAGCAGTGATCTTATTGGTAAGATTACCATGACCTAGTTGAGAAGTTGTTCCTGGATCAATTGTTAATTCAAGTTTGCTGTTATCATTCGGGATTGGCAGATTTTCAGAAGCAATAGTCGCGGTCAGTTTTTGTTTATCATAAATAACGTTAAAAGGTATTTTTTGTTCAGTTTTTTCTATAATTTCTTTGTCTTTATCACCACTAAATAAAGAAGTGTTTTTCTTTTTAGTGTAGGTAACTAAGGATAAATGTATATTTTTCTCAAAACTAATCGGGTCAACAAGCATATTAAAGCTGAGTGTAAAGATTCCTTTTTTAATCATAGGATGCTGATCATCCTGTTGAAAAGCTTTATCATTTAATTTTGCATCAAAAGCAACTGTGGTAAACTTAACCGTAGGGTTTGTATTATTGATATCTTGTGCGCTGCGAATAATGACATTTGGATTAAACTCGTTTGGTTTAGTAAAATTGATGCTGTAAGTTTGCCCAGCGTTCCAATCTGTTTGAGGTTGAAAACTTAATGCATGGTCACTGGTCCATTGCCAAACGCCTTTGATTTCTGGAGTAATCGGAAAAAGATTAGGAAATTTCTTTCCCATTTTATTTAATGGAGCAGCCGATCCAGAGAAATTAATCCTTAATGGATAAATAGTTGGAGGTGTTTTTTTATAATCTGTAATAGAGGGTGCAATAGCGTATATTTTTACCAAATTGGGAATTGGTGGAATAGGACGATGTTGGTACCAATAGATTCCAGAATAACCAAGTGCAATCATTACAAGAAAAGAAGGAATCCCATATGCAAAAAGTTTTTTATTTTTGCGGCAAGGTGCCATCCATGTTGGGGCTGACCATGTAAAATTAACCTGACCTATGATAGGTCTGAGAATAAAAAGAATAGATTTCCATAAAAATCGGAGAATTTTAATTGGCAATAAGCATAGAAACTGTAAAAACTGCATAAAAAATTCATCCTTAATTTTGTGGTTTTAAATATATATATTAATATCTTTTATTCACTAAATTTAGGGTGTTTGCAATATGATATTACTGGCATAATATTTATAAATTATTCTATGTATTATTTTAATATAGATTTTAAATACAAAAATTTATTTCTGATAATTTTTTTATTTTTTTATTTTTAAATATTAGACAAATACTAATAATTTGTTGGTAAAGAGTTTAAATCGTTTAAGCCTTTGACACTTCAGAAGAATAGAAATAACATTACATTAAGTTTATAATATATTGCTTGCTATATGTTTAACTTTATATACTAAATTATTATTTGTAATTATCGTTTATAAATAAAGTGTTACGAAATCAAGTAACTGTTTTTATTTATTTTATAGTCCCTTTCTCACTGTAAAAAATTAAACCAAGTAATTATAAATCAGAAAGGAAATATAATGTCTAAAATAGCTCCTGGAGGACCTGGAATATCCCCTACTTGGACAAGTAGCGCAAAAGATATTATTGGAACGTCTTTATTAAAAAGTCGTGTTTGGTTTACTGTTGGATATGGTATACTTAACGAAATTTATTGGCCATCTTGTAGCAAACCTCAAATCCGAGATTTAGGCTTTATTGTTGCTGTTAATGGTGAGTGGTTCGAAGTAAAACGCTTGCATAATTATACATTAAGCACCCCTTCTGCAGAATTATTACTTCCTAAAATTACACATAAACATCAACTTTTTACCTTAGAGCTTGAAATTATTGTTGATCCCCTCAGAGATGTCTTATTAATTCAGTATAAGTTAGAAGGAAATGGTGCAAAACTTTACTCTTTATTATCCCCTCACTTAAGTGGAAATAGTGAAAGTAATATAGGATTTATTACATCCAAAGGAATGATTGCTGAAAAAGATGATTACGCCATTATGCTTGCAGCAGATAGTGGGTTTAATCGTTCCAGTGTTGGGTATGTAGGTAACTCTGATGGTTGGCAAGATTTTCATCAAAATGGTCAAATGACATGGGAATATGAACAAGCAGGCCCTGGAAATATTGCAATGATGGGCGAGCTTACTGAAAATAATGGGGTTTTAGCTCTTTCTTTTGCCAATACTAAAGAAGGCGCTCAAACGTTGGCTTATAGCTCGTTAGCGACGGGTTATCCTAATGTTCGAGAACAATATGTTATTTGTTGGACAGAATGGTTCAAGTTTTTTAACTTTCCCAAAAGTGATAAACTTCCTGACGTTTTATTAGATGCTATTAAAAGGTCTATGGCGGTTATAAAAAGTCATGCTGGAGGAACTTTTCCAGGCGCTTTGGTTGCAAGTTTAAGTATTCCTTGGGGGTATGCTCATAAAGATACAGGGGGATATCATCTAGTCTGGCCAAGAGATTTAGTCGAAGTTGGCTTTTCCATGTTAACTTGTGGAATGCTATTAGAGGCTAAGCAAATCCTTTCCTATTTAATTTCTATTCAATTGCCTGATGGCCATTGGATGCAAAATAATTTTACTGATGGTCGCCCTTATTGGCAAGGATTACAACTTGATGAGGTGGCCTTTCCTGTATTATTTGCGGTAAAATTGCAAGAGGAAAATCTAATTGATGGTATGGAGGCAGCCGTTGAGAATATGATTCAAAAAGCGATTGCTTTTATAGTTCATAATGGCCCTACTAGCCCTCAAGATCGTTGGGAAGAGAATTCAGGAATTAATGCTTTTACGTTATCTTTAATGATAGCAGCTTTGGTTACAGGTGCGCATTCTAAATTTCTTGATAAAAACGATGCGGAGTATGCGTTAAAGCTGGCAGATGACTGGAATAATCGTCTAGAAGAGTGGGTTTATGTAGAAAATACAGATTTAGATCAAGAGCATCAAATTGATGGTCACTATGTTCGCATTAATCCGAATAATTGTCCTGCAAAATATGGATATGTTGATCTTAAAAATAGAAATGGGCAATCTATTGAAACATATAAACTTCTTGGACTAGAATATCTTTATTTAGCTAGGCTAGGATTACGTCATCCTACGGATAAGCGTATTGTTGATACAACAAAGTTGATTGATAAAGCTTTATGCGTCAATTTACCCCATGGTCCTTATTATTATCGGTATAACGAAGACGGTTATGGCGAGCATGAAGATGGTAGTGCGTTTGATGGTAGTGGTATTGGGCGGTTATGGCCATTATTAAGTGGTGAACGAGGCCACCAAGCTGTTTTATGTAAAGAAGACGCAACAGATTATATCAAAGCTATTCTTGCCTCTGCCAGTAAAGGGGGAATGCTTCCAGAACAAATTTGGGATCAAGAAGATATTCGAAGATATGGATTATATAAAGGACGTCCTTCAGGCAGTGCTATGCCATTAATTTGGGCACATGCAGAATTTATTAAACTTATTTATATCCATATATCTCAAAAACCTATAGAGCAGTTTGCTTGCGTTACAGATCGCTATTTAAAAAACAATCAAAAATCTGATGCTATTTATTGGTATGATACGATTGCTTGTGGCTCTGTTTCTTCAAAATATAAATTGTGGATACAGGCTAGCAGCCCTTTTAATTTACATTATGGATTTGATGGATGGAATGATATCCAAGATCAGTCAAGTCAGCCTTTAGGGTTTGGAATGTATGGTGTTTGTTTAAATCTTAAAAATCTTGCTGGGAAAAGAATTAATTTTACACGTCATTTTGAAAATAATGGGTGGGAAGGAAGAAATTGGGAAGTCCCCGTAACCTAAAGTTTTACTTTATCCCTTATGTAATATTTCATTATATAGGGAGATGTAACTTTGAGCGGTGGTATTCCAGCTAAAATCTTTGGTCATGGCGCTTTTTTGTAATTGGCGCCATTTCCTTTGGGTTTTCCATAAGATCAAAGAGCGATGAATTGCGTTACCAAGATCGTGGATGGTGCTTTCATTGAAGACAAAACCTGTGGCTTGATTAGTAGCCATCGCTTCTAAAGAACAATCAGTTACAGTGTCTGCTAATCCTCCTGTTCGTCTGACTAACGGTAACGTCCCATATTTTTGTGCATAGAGTTGGGTTAATCCACAAGGTTCAAAACGACTGGGAACCATTAAAATATCAGCTCCGGCAATAAAACGGTGAGATTCTGGTTCTGTATACCCAATGATTGCTCTCATATTATTGGGATATTTATAAGCAAGTTGACTGAAAGCATGCTCTAGATGAGGATCTCCTTGCCCTAAGATAACGAATTGTAGGCCAGCATCCATCATTTTAGGTAGGATTTCCAAGACCATATCCAGACCTTTTTGATAACTCATTCTGCTGACGATGGTAAAGAGTGGAGACCCTTGTAGTAATGGGAGCCCAAGTTCTTGTTGAAGAGCTTGTTTGTTTTTGATTTTATCTCTTAAGTTACGTACGGAATAAGGTTGTGTTATTAAAGGATCTTTGTCAGGTGCCCATATATTTTCGTCAACCTGATTTAAAATACCGCTAAAACGATGCTCATGATATCGTTGTTGTAATAAACCGTCAAATCCATGAGAGTAACGAGGATTAAGTATCTCTTGAGCATAGGTAGGGCTTACGGTGGTAGAATGATTAGCATAATATAAGGCGGCTTTTAAAAATGAAATTTGCCCATAAAACTCTAAACCATCAATATTATAAAAGCTGTCTGGTAGCCATAGCTCACGCAAGTGATGAGGAGAAAACATGCCAGGAAAGGCGATATTATGGATGGTAAAAACACATTTAGCAGGATAGTTATTCGCAGCGAGATAAGCACAAGATAATCCCGCGTGCCAATCATGAGCATGAACAATATCTGGTTTCCAAAAAGAATCACAACCTTTGGCCAGCTCACAAGCAACAAAACCTAATAAAGCAAAACGAATATGATTATCATTATATGCAATTTTATTTTGATCGTGATAAGGGCTGCCTGGTCGATCGTATAAATTAGGGGCATCAATGATATATAAAGGGATTGTATCATAGACAGCGTAATATAAAGTTATATTTCCAGCGAAACTATGAAGATCTGTTACTTTTTGTTTGCTTGGAACATGGTTAATAATATTTGGGAACCCAGGTAGTAAAATCCGTGCATCAACAGTTAAACGGCGTTGTGCCGCAGGTAAAGCAGCCATGACGTCGGCTAGGCCACCTGTTTTTAATAACGGAAAAAATTCAGAACAAACATGTAATATATTCATCAAGAACACTTTATATATAATATATTAATAAATATATTCTAAACCATGATTAATCATTACATTAAATTAATAATATAATATAGATTTAAAATATATTTTTAAGCTTAATATAAAACGTACAAAAAGGTGGTAGTGATATTGATAAAGACCATTCAAAATTGTGTGACTTTATAGGTTCACTGATTATTTTACGTTTATCAAATGTATTTTTTCCATAATACATCGCATGATCTGTATTTAAAATAATTTCATAAACCCCATGATGGGGGACTCCAACTCGGTAGTTTTCACAGATGGTAGGAGTAAAGTGGCTAATAATCAAAATAAAATTATCATTTTGATCTTTTCTAATAAATGCAAAAACAGAGTTGTCACTGTCATCAGTAATGATCCATTCAAAACTTTTTATATTATGATCATATTCATATAAGGGGGGCGTGTTTTTATAAAGATGATTAAGGTCCTTGATTAAAGATTGCACACCTTTATGTAAATTGTGTGTCGGGTTATCTAATAGATGCCAGTCTAATTGAGTATTATGATTCCATTCATTATATTGTGCAAATTCACAACCCATAAAGAGTAGTTTTTTCCCTGGATATGCCCACATAAAGGCGTAATAAGCACGAAGATTTGCAAATTTTTCGTCACCTAAACCAGACATTTTTTCTACTAAAGATTTCTTTCCATGCACGACTTCATCATGAGATAAAGGCAGGATAAAATTTTCACTCCAAGCATATAAAATGCCAAAAGTCATTTTATTATGATTGAATTTACGGTAAATGGGATCCTGTTGCATATAATCCAGTGTGTCATGCATCCAGCCCATATTCCATTTATAATTAAAACCCAGACCATCTTGTTCAGGAGGGAGGGTTACGCCATAAAAATTAGTAGATTCTTCTGCAATCATAGCAATTTCAGGCGTATGTTTGTGCAGTAAGTTATTTGTATAACGTAGGAAGTCGACAGCTTCAAGATTAATATTGCCACCAAATTTATTGGCAATCCATTCTCCATCTTTGCGGCTATAGTCGCGATAAATCATTGAGGCAACCGCATCAACTCGAAGACCATCAAACCCAAATCTTTCTATCCAATATAGGGCATTACTGGATAAAAAATTACAGATAAAGGGGCTGTTGTAATTGTAAATAAGTGTATTCCAGTCAGGATGATATCCCTCTTTGGGATCAGGATATTCGTAAAGATTAGTACCATCAAAGAATTCTAAACCATATGGGTCTTTGGGAAAATGCCCAGAAACCCAATCAAGAATAATATTAATATTATTTCTATGTGCTGTTTCAATAAAGTAAATAAGGTCTTCTGGAGGTCCAAAGCGACAAGTGGGGGCATAAATATTAACAGGTTGATATCCCCAAGACCCATCAAAAGGATGTTCTTGTATAGGGAGAATTTCAATATGCGTAAAACCCATTTCTTTGACATAAGGAATGAGTTGCTCAGCAAGCTCCCTATAAGTTAACCATTTATTTGTTTTTGCATTAAGTTTCCATGATCCTAAATGCACTTCATAAATAGAAATAGGTTGATTTAATTGATTGGCTTGATTTTGTTCTGGTTGACGTCGTTTTACAGGGGGAGGGTTATGGATAATGGAAGCTGTTTCAGGGCGTAATTGATTAAAAAAGGAATAAGGGTCAGATTTAAAAAGGATTTCGTTTGCTTGCGTTAAAATTTCGTATTTATAGAGTTGTCCTTGTACAAGATCAGGCATGAAAATTTCCCAAAAACCACTTTCTGGGCGCAATCTCATTGGATGCCTGCGTCCATCCCAAGCATTGAAATCTCCGATAACAGAAACACGCTGGGCATTAGGAGCCCATACAATAAAACTGACCCCTGAAATACCATCAATTGTTGTTTTATGAGCACCAAGTTTTTCATAGGAATAGATATCCTTGCCACTGTTAAGTAACCAGGTATCATATTCTGTCAAGATTTTACCAAAACGATAAGGGTCTTCTATAATTTGTTCACTATTTTCCCAATTGATTTTAACTAAATATGGGAAATAGATATCTTGTTTAATTTTACCTTCAAAGAAACCTTCATGATGTGTTTGTTTTAATGGCAAGATTTCTTTGTGAGTTGCTTTTTCAAGAATGCTAACTTGTTTTGCGCCAGGTAAAAAAACACGAAACTCCAAATAACCTTTTATAAAATGAGGCCCTAAAAGAGAAAAAGGGTCATTACATTTTCCTTCTAATAATTGAGTTCGTGTTTTTTCGGTTTTTTTTTCTGTCATGTATATAATTTTATCTATTGGTAAAAAATAGGTTTAATTTATTCTGACATAGATTTAAGTTTTTGAAACCTAATCTTTTCGTAATAAAAACACAAACAAGTGAAGGTGATGTTATAAAATTATTTAATAGAGCTGTGGTAATATTTACGAAGCTCTTCTTTCCATCCATTTTTGATACCAACATTTTTTTCATCGGTCACATCATCGATAAGCCAATGATTTTGGCGCTTGATTAAATTAAAGTAAGTTTGTTGTTGACCAGGATGCTCGTTAGAAAAAAGTTCATCTTTTTGGAAATTATCGCTGCCATTTAGAATAAAATCAAAAGAAACCTTTACTCGTGCTGTATTTTGGGTTTGCTGTAATGTTTCTATCTTCCTTACAATAATACCATCCATTGTATCTTGACAATTGCAGATAAAATCATAATCGATGATACTATTATCTCCTTGTGCGGACGTTAATTTTTCATCTTCCTTAATCACATTTAGGAAATCAGGTGAAAAAAAATGACTGTTTTGTAGATCAGCTGGATCAATATTACTTATTCCATTATCTGATTGAGGTTGATAAGAAGAATAAATATCTTGAATAGTTTTAATAGGGCTCTCTTGTGCATAAGCTTTACTTTGCAATAGAAAAATTGTTCCTATAAAAATAATAGCACACCAATATATTCGAGTTCGTTGCACTTGATTAATCAGCATTTTAAACAATATCCAAGATGATACTACATTATAAAAAGGAAGAGAATAGTTAATAAAATTATACCTTAATCTTTTACAATACTGAATTTATATTTTTAATCAATTAACTATAACATTATTTAAACAATATATATTATTCAATAAATAGGAGTGTTACTAGAGGAAATATCTTGGTATTTAATATCATTAAAAGCGTTAAGAGAATATTAAGAGAAAAGCAGAGATACAAAAAGGTTCATTCTTTTTCTCTGCTTGGATAGTGATTTTATCTGGAGAGGTTGCGCAATAAGTCAGCTAAAATTGCACTTATCCCTCTGAATGTACCTAGGATATTCATTTGATGAGTGCGATATAACAAAATATGAGCTAAATGTGCTAATATGCCTTTGACTTGTCCTGTCGAACCAAAAGAGCCAAAAGAGCCATAACGACCTACACTGATTAAAGATCCGTAATCTTTATACATAAAACGTGGAATATTAGTTTCTTTATGAATAATTTTTATAAAATTTTTGCTTAGATAAATAGCTTGTTGGCGTGCAACTTGTGCTGTTGGTGCCAAAGGCTTATCTTGCATAAAAGAACAATCCCCAATTACAAAAATATCAGGATGATTTAAAAGCTGAAATTGTGAATTGACAATAAGTTGTAAATTCTTAGAGCGCTCTCCATTGGAAATATCGCCAGAAATTTCAGTAGCTTTGATACCCGTCGTCCAAACTACCTGATTTGCAGGTAACGTTTCTCCTGAACTTAAAACAACATGATCTTTAGTAACCTCGGTTACTCTGGTTGATAATAAAGTTTTTACCCCAATTTGATCCATTGTTTTTTGCACAGATCGACTGATTGGTTTTTTAAAACTAGGTAATACTCTGTCTCCTGATTGAATAACGGTTATATCTATATATTTTTCTAAATTATGATTCGTATATTGCGAGGATTGCTGTAAAACATGAACGACTTCACCTGCAAGCTCAATTCCAGTGGCTCCAGCACCAACAATAATTATATGATGTTTTTTTTGCAATAATGTTGATTGTATGGTGTATTTTTTGAGGTCATCGTAAAACTCAATCGCATATCCAACGTCATCAATTGTATAAGCAAACTCTTTTACGCCTTTAGTGTTAAAATCATTTGCCCTGCTGCCTAACGCGACAACAAGATAGTCATAATGAACAGTTCTTTGGGGTAAGATTTCATCGTCATGTTTATCAATATATGGGGCCAGTATAATTTCTTTTTTTTCTGTATTGACCTCTGACACTTCACCAGGTTGAAACGTAAAATTGTGACGTTTTGCTTGGATTAAAAATGGCATTCCTTGTTCTTGAGGAGATGCTGTTCCAGCAGCAAAAGTATGTAACATAGGCTTCCAAGTATGAAATTCATTTTTATCAATTAAAGAAAGTTCATATTGAGAATGATCGATTTGTTTATTAATTCTGACCAAGAATTCAATTCCTGCAATCCCACCGCCTAGGACAACGATTTGTTTTTTTCTCATTTTGTCGAATTCTCCAATTTTAATAAATGTAATTGTTTTTGTAATTCTGGATAATTGATTTTCCCTGTTGCAAATAAAGGGATTTCTTTAACAATTTTAACAGTTTTAGGAAGCATGATTTTTGCAATATCATGCTTCTTGCTATAGGATAACATTTGCTCAATTGTCGCATCTTGTTGCGTTGTAATCAACAATAATTGTTCTCCTTTTTTCTCATCCGTTAAATTTACTACAGCATTCGTTGCAGTTGGCCATATTTTTGTCGTCATGCTTTCCACAGCACTCATGGAAATCATTTCACCGCCAATTTTTGCAAAACGTTTTACACGACCAGAAATCGTAATAAAGTTATCACTATCAATTGAAACAATATCCCCTGTATCATACCATTCATTTTCAATAGGTTGTATAACGCCAGGGTTTGTATTTAACATATAACCCATCATGATATTATGGCCTTTTATTGACAGTTTTCCTCCTATACTAATTCCTGGAACAGGAGTGATTTTATGATCAATCCCAGGCAAGAAGTGCCCTACGGTTCCATTACGATGATTCATTGGCGTGTTTAAAGCAATGACAGGAGAGCTCTCTGTTGCACCATACCCTTCGAAAATACGGACACCAAATTTTTCAGCATATAATTTATGTGTTTCTTCTTTGACTTTTTCTCCACCGGTAATAATGTATCGCATGGCATAAAAATCATAAGTATGTGCATATTTAGCCCATGCATTTAAAAAAGTATCGGTACCAAAGCATATGGTTGCATCTGTATCATAAATCATAGAGGGGATAGTTTTATAATGTAAAGGGTTAGGGTAATGGAAAGTACGAACTCCATTGAATAAAGGTAGTAATGTAGCTCCAGTTAATCCAAGAGAGTGGAAAAAAGGCATGGCGTTAAAGACATGATCTGCACAGCTAAAGTCAATTACTGAGGCTACTTGTTGGCAGTTGGTTAAAATATTGTGATGGCTTAATACAACAGCTTTTGGGTGGCCTTCCGAGCCAGAGGTCGACAAAATAACTGCGGGTGACTGATAAGAAGCCTTCATTCCGGGAAGGTTTTCTGGACGTAATAAATCTAATTTTGCTTTGGCTTTATCTGATAAGGTAAGATTTTTGATAATATCTTCTATGTAAATAATTTTAACTTTTTGTAAAAGTTTTGCTTCTAACTCTTGTAACCCTCCTTTGTCGATAAATAGATGGCTTGAAATAATGGTCTTGATTTGTGCAGTTTGAAATATATTCAAAATATTTTCTGCGCCAGTCGAGATGTTGATTGGGTGTGGCACGCGACCAAAAGCAGAAAGAGCCATAAATGAGACAATAGCACCACAAGAGTTAGGAAGTAATAAGCCAATACACTCACTTAAAGTAGTTTCTTTTTCTAATTTTCGACCGAATAAAATCGCCCCTATACATAAACGATCATAAGTAAAAGGTTCACGTTTGATATCTTCAATAATTTCTCTTTTTTTGCCATAGAGATCCTTTGCATCAATCAGTGCCTTAAAAAGTGTTTTTTCAGTGTTTTTTGCAGCAAAGGAAGTGTTAATCATAATTTGTTCTAGAATATTACCAATATAATTTCTGTTCTCTTGATGAGAAAGATTGTGGTTAAGGTGGTCGTTTAAGTCAACTGGTGGTCTAATGGTTATGGATACTCGAGGGAATAATCGGAGTGGTAACTTGCCTTTCATGCGTCCCAAAATACTGAATTGTAATCCATTTATGTAAATAGGCAATATCTTTGCGTTTGCGTTATAAGAAACGATGCCTGCACCTTCATATAATTTCATCAAATTTCCCGTTTTAGTCAGGCGCCCTTCGGGGAAAATAACTAGTTTTTGGTTTTTATCACGAACAGCTTGAACCATTTCTTTAATGGTATATGGGGATTGAATATCTACGGTAAATGTTTTTACAAATGCCAAGAAAGGACGAGCCCACCATTTTTGTGCTGTTTTAGTATAAATAGCAAAAGCAGGCTGTTCAGGAAGAAGACAAGATAACAAGCTGGCATCAGCAAAAGAGGTATGATTGCAAACAATGACAACCTTATCGCCTGCTTGATGAAAGTTTTCAATTCCTGTGACAGTTACTTTATGAAAAATTTTGAAATAGATTTTGAATATAAATTGAAGAATTTTGGAAGTAAAAAAACGCATGATATATACAGCCACAAATATATTAATGATTGAAAGAGATATGAATAGAGATGCAGAAGAAACTCCAAAAGAGCTTGCTTTTGCCCAGATAAAAGCGCCTATGACCATCATGATGGCATTAATAATGTTGTTACCAGCAATAATTCTAGCTTTACTGCTTTTAGGGGATTTTTCTTGTATAATGGCATAAAGTGGAACTGAGTAAATACCACAACAGATTGCCATCAAGGTTAAATCAACAAGAATACGTATTCCTGTAAATGAGGAGACGAAAAAGGATAAAGAAGACACTGTTTGAATAGATATGATTGCATAACCAAAATCGAAACAAAATAGAGAAATTCCAATCGCAGCGACAGGAACAAATCGTGCAGAAATATTTCCTCTAAGTAAACGAGAGCACAAGATAGACCCTCCAGCAACGCCTAAAGAGAAACAGCTGATAAACAAATTGGTTAAATAATGACCATTATGGTGAATAATTTGTGCAGAGAGATCAAAGATACCAGCGCCAACCATAGATCCGATTGTCCAAAACCAAGATATACCCAAGATACATAACCAGATACTACGATTTTTATTAGATAACAGAATTGTTCTGTAAGTTTCTTGAATAATATTAATATTTAATATGAGGTTTTGATCTGCTGGTGCAACTTTATTGATTTTTAAAACTGAAATTAAACTTAGGATAGATAAGATAAAAGCAGACCCACAAACCCAATATAAACCACCAGGCAATAAAATTACAGATCCACCAATTAACATCCCGATTAATACGGAAACAAAAGTAGAGGTTTCGATTAAGCTATTTCCAAAAAGGATTTTTTTCTTTTCGACAATTTCAGGGATAATACTGTACTTTAATGGGCAGTAAAAAGCTTCGGCTGTACCCAGTAAAAATATGCATCCCAATAAAAGAGGGATATGTTGATGGATAAATCCTGTAAAAGAAACTGGTATAAGGAGAATTTGTACAATTTTAACGGCGATCATTAAACGTTGTTTTGAGAATTTGTCTGCAATTTGTCCAGCGGTTGCAGAGAAACATGCATAAGGTAGAATAAATAATCCTCCAGCGATTGCTGCTATTCCTGTATTTTCATACCCCATAACAAATAGTGCCATAACGAGCATAGCATTTTTAATCATGTTTTCATTTAGTACACCGCAAGATTGTGCCAAACATAAAAACCATAAAGAGCGTTGGGATGAATTGGATGTTTTTGGCATAATAGGTTTGCCTTATTTGTTATATGTTTTATTTTAATGTTCTGATTGATATTCTGCTTGATCACGTAATGTTTTGGATAAAGAGATTGATGATTGAATTAAGAACAAGCTTGATAGGCCCAGACAAGCTCTGAGCCAATCATTTATTGGCATATAAAAAACGGCAAAAGCGATCGCAATGATGGAGATAGTAAAGTTAACCCATGTAAATATAATCCAGCTGTTTGTTGTTGTAGTGTTTGATTGTTTTATCATTTTCGATTCCTTTTCTGTTAATTGAACAATGTTCATTAAATACATTTGGAGGATAAAATCAAGAACTTTTTGAACGTTGTTCAATAAAATTTACTTCTTTTGTTTTTGACTTATAAAGTGCATAACTAAATAATAATCAGTAAACACAGAGGAATTAATGGGACGTAAAGGTAGAGATCCAGAAGAGCTACGTCAAAAAATCATTGATGTTGCTCAGAATATTATCGCAACAGAAGGGCTGAGAAAATGTACGGTACGTGCCATTACTAAAAAAGCGGGTTGTGCACTTGGTGCATTGGGCTATTTATTTACTGGCTTGGATGACGTGGTTCTGGCGGTAAACACGCGAACGCTAAGAGAAATGGGTGAGTATATGTTTGAACAAGCCCAAGCAGAACAAAGGGAAGAAGTGGTTGATCGTTTAACTGCTTTAGCTGTTGCTTATTTAACTTATGCTAGAGAATATTTTAATCAGTGGGAAGCTCTTTTTGCTTTTCGTTTTTCTCAAGGGGATTTACCTACTGAATATTTGGAGGTTCGTGGTAATTTATTATTAAAAATTACCACTTTATTTTCAAAAGATATGCAAGATAAAGAGAAAAATATTATGCTGGCCAGAACTATGTATGAAGCAGTTCATGGTATTGTTGTATTAGGATTAGATTCCAGATTAGGTGGGACTAATCAAGATGTGGAAAATCGTATTCGATTACTTGTTTTAACCATGATGAAATAATTAATGTTATTAGAAAATATTAAAAATAAGCGTGCATATATTACATTGTAATTAGTCATTTGCGAAAATAGATAGGTTTATCAAGAATTTTCTTAATAAACCTATTACATTAGTTATAATATTGAATATAATAATTTAATTAGAATTTACATTCTTTTTAAAGCTTTCAAGTGCGTCTTGAGCCGCCTTTAACTCAGTTTGTGCCTCATGTAGTTTTGCTTCTTTTTCTCTAATTTTCGTTGTTTTTCCATCTTGTTGGGCTTGTTTGAGCTCTTTAGTTCTTTCTGTTACTTTTACTTGTTTGTGATTAACTTTCAACTGATACCCTTTTTGCAGCTCTGTATCCTGGCATTTTGTTTTTATATAACTTAGCTTCTTTTCTAATTGCTCAACCTTATATTGCTTTTGCTGTTGTTTTTCGTAAGTGATTTTTTGTTCTATTTCAGTTACTTTTTCTTTACATGTTTCAAAATGATAATAGTCATCAGCAAAAGCAGGAACAGTCGCAATGAATATTGTCGAAAGGCAGCTTATCTTTATGATGGATTTCAGCATTTTTATCCTCCTGAATATTTAGTCCTAAATAGAAGTGAAAAAGAAAATATGGCAATATTTTATAAGTTTTCTATTATTTTTTTTACGGATTGTGCCAATATTAAGTGTTGATCTTTATCATAATGAATCCCGTCTATATCACTGACGGTAACGATAGAAGCAAGGTCTAAAAAGGCAGCATGATGCTTTTGAGCAACTTGCTTATAATAATGCCCCAGCATTTTAGATTTTTCTTCACCTCCAACAAAAATATCTCCTAAACTCCCTATGACTTCTTTGATAGGAGGGGGACACAATAAAACCAGTTTAGGGCAAGTTTGATTGGGTCCAATTTTGCAGGATTTAACCATTAAGATTAATTGATCAACAGAAAAAGCAATATCAGCAGGTGTTACTGAAAAACGTGTTTTTAAATCATTTGTCCCCAGCATTAAAACAAATATATTAATTGGGGAATGACTTTCTAAACAGGGTTGTAGATAGGTCAATCCATTTTTGTGGATACCTTCAATAGGATCATTATGAACAGTTGTTCGTGCAGGTAAACCTTCTTCGATAAGAAAATAATTATCTTTTAATTGTTCGCGTAGTATTCCTATCCATCGTTCATTTTGGTTAAAACGTTCACTTTTACCAAAACTAGACATAGGTTTTGTACCATAAGTATTGCTGTCTCCATAAAACAAAATAGTTTTTTTATTCATTTTGATCTCACTAACTTTTATGGTTTTACTAAAACTAGTAAAAAATAGAAAAATGGTCAAATAAAGGAATAAACATATTAAAGGTAAATTTCATTATTACACAAAAACGTGATATGATTGTTTCTAAGCTAAAATAGATAAAAGCTTACTTCTACTGATTTTTTATAAATTTAGATAATTTTTAAGTTTTTTAAGGTGCACTATGGAAAATTCAGAGCTTCCAAAATATGTTCAGTGGATTGGATGGATCGGAACGTTTACTGCTTGTTGTATGTATGTTTTTTATATTCCTCAAATCATAGATAATTTACACGGGCACGTTACACAACCCTGGCAACCTGCGGCGGCTGTTGCAAATTGCCTACTTTGGGTTATTTATGGAACCAAAGCAAAAATCTGGCCTGTTGTTGCATCAAATGCACCAGGAATTTTGTTTGGTTTAATTGCTTTTATAACGGCATTATAAAAAACAGAGATAATGTTACTATACAAATAGTATCTCTAATAAAATCAATATTGCTTAGGCAAAATCGCCAGGAAGTCCTTCAAGGTTTGTATGCTTATTTTTCATTTTTTCGAGTGAAATATTACATTCTTTCATCAACATTAAGGTGATAATATCGGTAAATAAAAATAAGGACTGTTCCAGTAAAGTAGACATGGGTTGAATAGAGTGAATTTCGGTATTTGTTCCAAAAATTTGTCCGGGCACTCTTACGCATAGATCAGCATATTGCCCATGTTTATTTTCTGGATGTGCTGTTAATAAAACAATTTTTGCCCCTGCATTTTTGGCCAGTTGAATAACATTAAGCTCAGCATTGGTAACGGCACAATGCACGATCAACAAGTCTCCTTTGCCAATGCAGGGTGTGGTCGTATCATAAACAACGTAACTGTCAAATCCCATATGTTTTAAACGCATCGCAAATCCACGCACCGATAATTGCATCCTGCCCATTCCGTAAAGTTGGATAGTTTTTGCTTGTTTGATTTCGCTGATAAGATTTTGAATTTGTTTTGGATCGACAGCAAGTAATGTTTCAAGATTTTCTTGAATAACTGTATTAACTAGATTTTTATAAATTGTCATTTGTTGCTCCATTCTTGTTATTATTTAAATGTTTCAATTTTAACATATTTGATTGTATGCTTTTTAAAACTATAAAACATATCGAGAATAATATGCCATTATTAATCGTATTCTTTGGGATTATTCTGTTACTGATTTTAGTAACTCAGTTAAAGTTAAACGGCTTTCTTTCTTTGATTATTGTTTCTTTGTTTGTGGGTGTCTTAGAGGGCATGCCTGTTATGCAGGTAATTTCATCTATTAAAACAGGGGTTGGTAATACGCTTGGGGAACTGGCACTGATTATCGGTTTTGGTGCGATATTAGGAAAACTATTGGCTGATTGTGGAGGTGCTCAACGTATCGCAACAACTTTGATTACTATTTTTGGATATAAATATATTCAATGGGCAGTAGTTTTAACAGGATTTATATTAGGGTTTGCGCTGTTTTATGAGGTTGGGTTTGTATTATTGTTGCCTCTGGTTTGTACTATTGCGGTATCTGCACGCATTCCGATTTTATATGTAGGTGCCCCTATGGCAGCAGCGTTATCGGTAACGCATGGATTTTTACCGCCTCACCCCGCCCCCACAGCAATTGCGGCAATTTTTCACGCAGATATGGGTAAAACACTTTTATATGGTATATGCATTGCTATCCCAACAGTCATTTTGGCGGGGCCTGTTTATGCACATTTTTTAAAGAATATTGATAAACCTGTTCCACCAGGATTGTATTCTCATAAGGAATTTGCTGAAGAAGAAATGCCAGGATTTGCAATTAGTATTTTAACAGCCTTGGTTCCTGTTTTTTTGATGGCTTTACGTGCAGTAGCAGAGATGGTTTTACCTCATAATCATTTTTTGCTTGCTTATGCAGATTTTTTGGGAAATCCAATTATTGCGACGTTAATGGCGGTGTTGATTGCTATTTTTACCTTCGGTCTTCATCGCGGTAGAACGATGAGTGAAATTTCAGACACGATGACCGTCGCAATCAAAGTAATAGCCATGATTTTGCTAATTATTGGGGGTGGTGGAGCGTTTAAGCAAATCTTGGTAGATAGTCATATTGATCACTATATTACCAATATGATGCATAATAGTCATTTATCTCCTTTATTAATGGCATGGCTTATTGCTGCTTTGTTAAGGATTGCGTTAGGTTCAGCAACGGTTGCCGCAATGACAGCTGGCGGGATTGTTGCTCCATTAATTTTAACAGCAGGTGTAAGTCCAGAATTAATGGTGATCGCTATAGGATCTGGCAGTGTTATTTTTTCTCATGTCAATGACCCAGGTTTTTGGTTATTCAAAGAGTATTTTAATTTAACTATTGGAGAAACCATTCGTTCTTGGTCAGTACTGGAAACCATTATTTCTGTTTGTGGACTGATTGGATGCTTGATTTTCTCCCAGTTAATTTAAACAAACTGGAAAAACCTATTTTTTACTAAGTTCCAAAGCACGTTGATAAACAATTTTTTTAGGTAAATGAACAGCAGTAGCAACCAATGCAGCAGCATCCTTGACGGACATTGTCTTTAAAGCACCTTGAAGCTGTTGGTCTAAATCATCTTCGCTAACTTCTTCCTCTTCAAGAGCAGGGCCGAGCAAAACCGTAATTTCTCCTCTAGGAGGGGTATGGGTAAAATGCTCAATTAGTCCTTGGATAGAGTTGCGTTGAAGTTCTTCAAATTTTTTAGTGAGCTCTCTGGCAACAGCTGCAGGGCGATTATCACCAAAAATAAATTTTAAATCGATTAACATATCAAGCAAGCGGTGGGGTGCCTCGTGCCAAATAAAGGTTGCTTTAAGCCCCGCACGCTCAGAGGCCTTTAGAATGGCAAAGTTATTTTGTCTGGCTTGAGATTTTGGTGGGGGAAATCCAATAAACATATAAGGATGAGGGGGTAATCCAGAAAGTGTTAACGCGGTTAAAGCTGCATTGGGGCCAGGAATAGCTGTAATTGGCAGATCAGCCTCGATAATAGCTCGGGTTACACGATATCCAGGATCAGAAAGTAATGGCGTACCTGCATCAGAAACAAGTGCTATTTTTTTTCCTTGTTGCATCCAGGAAATAATTTGTTGGATACGTTTGCCCTCGTTATGTTCATGAACACTTTCCATATGCACAGAAATTCCATAGGCTGCAAGCAGCTTGGCTGTAACACGTGTATCTTCGCAGAGTAAAATATCGACTTCTTGAAGAGTTTGCTTTGCTCTGAGGCTGAAATCATTTAAATTACCAATAGGGGTAGAAACAAGAATAAATTCACCTATATTTATCATTGAATTTCTAGAATTTTGTTGATCTGGAAAGGGTAAGGAAGTATTTGATGACATAGGTTTTTCTTGTTTCATAATAATAGCAATCTAAATTTATATGAGTTCGGTTACATCAAGGAGCAAAAGTATTGAATAAGAGCCTTAATCCTGTAAAGCAAGGGATTTTTAATCAAATGGATATCGTGTCAAAATTATTAAAATTAAGTGCTTGTGTTCCGATATTGATCATAGCAGCTTGTTCCTCTGATGGAAATGGTGGTAATAAACCGGTAATTTCAAACAGTGAAAATACAAATAAACAAATTGGATTATTATTACCGCTTAGTGGCCGTAATGGACCTTTGGGTACAAATATGATGCAAGCGGCTAAGCTAGCACTCAGTGATCCCACTGCACCCAAACTTGATGTATTTGATACCGAACAAGCAGGTGGTGCTGCGGAAGCTGCACGCAAAGCAATTGCTGCTGGGGATGGTATTATCCTAGGCCCATTAACAGCAACAAATACTACTGAAGTTGCATCTGTAACCGCATCTCAAAATGTGCCTGTGATTGCTTATACCAGTGATGTTTCTGTGGCGGGCCCGAATGTTTGGGCTTTTGGAGTGACCCCTGAACAACAAGTATTAACGATGGTGCGTGCTGCAAAAAATGAAGGAAGAACAAAATTTGCAGCTTTATTGCCTGAAAATCCAATGGGAAAAGCAATGGGGGCTGCATTAACCAAAGCTTGTGCTGATTTAGGGTTAATGGTACCTACGATTACGTATCATACGGCTTCTAAGGATGATATTACTCAACAATTGAAAAATTTATCAAATTATGATGCCCGTGTACAAGCCGCGAAAAGTAACCCTGCATCACAAAATATATCAAAAACACCAACTGATACTGCTAGTAATGATAGTAATTTGTTAGATGAATTAGCACCCTCTGAAGCAAAACCTACTGATGGTGCAAAGGCTGTTGAAAAAATAAATTTGGGTGCCCCTCCATTTGATGCATTATTATTATCTGATACAGGTTTACAGTTACAATCAGTAATTGATGCGTTAGGGGAAACACAAGTTTCCTCTGATAAAGTCAGAATTATGGGTCCTGGATTATGGGGGGCTTTCGCATCTAAATTGGGTAAATTGCAGGGCGCGTGGTATGCTTCGCCAGATCCTCAAAAAAGAAAATTCTTTGCACAACAATATCGAGTAAAATACGGGGTTACACCCAAGCCTTTGGCTGATTTAACCTATGATACTGCGGCCTTGGCTAATTCTCTTAGTAAAATTGGCGGATACACGACGAAGAATTTAACTCGTGCTGATGGATTTGATGGGGTTGATGGTTTATTTGTTTTACAGCCTGATGGACATGTAAAACGTGATTTACAAATTTTTCAAATTCAACCTTCTGGTGGTGGAAAAATAATTTCTACACCTTCTGTTATTAAGCCTGCAGCAGGTTCTACAAATAGCTAGTTTTAATTATTATTAGATAACATATTGTAATTAATTATAAAAGAGGGAAGAGATTCCCTCTTTTTTTGTTTAGTTCTAAAATAATATTATTGGTAAATATCGATTTTTAATTATAAATACTAATCATAATTATGAATATTTTTCATCTCTAATTGAATACAAGATGTGTTATATTCATTGTAAATAATTTACATTAAACGAGGTATATGATGTCAGTTCAAAATTTTGACTTTTGTAATCCAACGCGTATTATTTTTGGTAAAGAAACAATTCAAAGATTAAATGATTTAATTCCTCAAGACGCTAAGGTTTTAATTATTATTGGTGGTGGTAGTGTTCGAAAAAATGGAACATTATCAGAAGTGGAAACAGCATTAGGTAAACGCCATTTTGATGTTTTTGAAGGTATCGAAGCCAATCCAACATTTGAAACTTCTATGCAAGCAGTTGAAAAAATTCGCCATGACAATTTCAATTTTGTTCTTGGTGTTGGTGGTGGATCTGTAATGGATGCCACTAAATTTATTGCAGGTGCTGTGAAATATTCTGGGGATACATGGGAAATTATTACGAGCAAGGGTAAAAAGGTCAATCAAGTTATACCTTTTGGATTTGTTCCAACATTACCTGCAACAGGTTCAGAAATGAATACAAACGCAGTGATTTCTCGCAAAACGACTTTTGATAAAATTGGGATTGCTAACCCACTTTTTTCTCCTTTATTCTCTGTTATCGACCCAACCAAGACATACAGTTTACCAGAACGGCAAGTTGCCAATGGGGTTGCTGATGCATTTGTACATGTGATGGAACAATATCTTACTTACTCTGTTCATGCTGCGGTGCAAGATCGCTTTGCTGAAGGGTTATTACTAACCCTTATTGAAGAAGGCCCTAAAACTTTAAAAAATCCACAAGATTATGAATCTCGTGCTAATTTTATCTGGGCTGCGACGATGGCGTTAAATGGCTTAATTGGAGCCGGTGTTCCACAGGATTGGGCAACCCATATGATTGGTCATGAATTGACTATTTTATATGGAATTGACCATGGTCGTACATTATCAATTTTATTACCTTCTTTGTTGAATGAAATGCGCAAAGAAAAACGTGAGAAATTGATACAATATGGTCGCAGAGTATGGGGGTTACAGGGTAGTGATGAAGAAAAGATCATTGATGAAGCCATTGCTAAAACCCGAACATTCTTTGAAAGTATCGGTATCAAAACTCATTTAAAAGAATATGATGTTGATAGCTCTGCTGTTGAGAAAGTTGTTGAGCAATTAAAGCGTCATAACTTAACAGCTCTAGGAGAAAACGGGGATATTACTTTAGAAGTTAGTCGTCGCATTGTTGAGGCTAGTCTTTAATATAAAAAACCTCTATAAAGAAAAGTCATTATAGAGGAAAAGGAACCTGTTTATGAAGTCTATACGTCTTATTTATGGCTGTATTAGTTTATTAGGAATGGCTTGTCTTGGAATAACAGGTTCCAGTAATCAAGCGTTGGCAGATGTTGTTGTATCTACCAGTGCCCCTGGTAATGGGGCATTGCAGATTTCTGCACAAGATCAAGTATTATCTGATCAAGCGCAAACTTGGATAAATCAATTAACGACCCTTCAGGCCAAATTTCAACAAATTGCCCCTGATGGACAACGCAGCACAGGCGTCGTATGGATTAAAAAACCAGGCCGTATTCGTTTTGAATATAATAAACCCAGCGAATTATTGTTGGTGGCCAATGATGGTAAAATGGTTTTTCATGATGCTGAGGTAGGACAAACAACGACTATTCCTCTTGATCAAAGTCCTTTAGGGTTATTATTAAAGCCACAGCTCAGCTTTTCTGGAGATGTGACAGTTACTAATTTTACACCTCCTAATAATGGATTGTTTCAGATTACGGTTGTGCGTACAGCCTCGCCTTCTGATGGCAGTTTAACCTTGATCTTCAATCAAAATCCAATCATGTTAAAAGCTTGGCGTGTTCTGGATGCTCAAGGGCGCACGACGATGGTTGATTTATATGATTTACAGCCAGGTGTTTCTGTTAAAAATAAATTATTTAAGATGGATTTCGGTGATAACGAATAGATCTTTGTTAGAAACTAAAGATATTCAAATCATCAGAGTATGATAAGCTAACAGGTATATATTTTAATATAGGCCTGTTTTTTAATGAAAAATACTCAAATGCGATATGACCCTGATAATTTACAAATTGGGGATGTTGTTTTTATCCGTATTGATAATTTTATTTTTAATAATGTTGCTACGGCAACTTCCTCTTGGGTTAATCATGTTGGAGTGATTGTTGGTTTTAAAAATAATCAATATTGGGTCGCAGAGAGCACGATTCCTTTTTCAAAAATAACATCATTATCTAAATTTATCAGTAGATCCAAAGAGAAGTCTCTTGTGATTGCACGCTTAAAGCAGCCTTTAAGTAACGAGCAAAAAAAGGCTCTTGTGCGTGCTAGTAAAACACGTATGAATATTATTTATGATACAGGATTTAATTTTAATTCACGGGGTCAGTTTTGCTCTCGGTTTGTATATGAAGTAATAAAAGAGGCCGCAAATATTGAAGTAGGAGCAGTGGAAAGTTTTCAAAAATTACTGTCTAAAAACCCTGAATATGGTCTGCGCTTTTGGAAAATATGGTTCTTTGGTTTTATTCCTTGGAAACGTCTCACAGTAACCCCTGCCAGCCAATTTAAAAGCAAGCAACTTGATCTTATTTATGATTATCGTTATCAAGAGGTATTATAGATTGAGTGTTTAAAATATAGATCAATTTACTATTCGATGATATTGAAAAGATATTGGATAAGCTTAATATTAAAGACATTCATCATAAGTGATTTTAAATAAGCTTATGCTTTATAGGATTTTCTGGATATCAATTTCATGAGTTACGCAGTCAAAGAAATATTTTTAACGCTTCAAGGTGAAGGTGGGCAAATAGGACGTACGTCCGTATTTTGTCGTTTTACAGGGTGTAATTTATGGTCTGGTCAAGAGGCTGATCGCAAGGACGCAGTTTGCCAATTTTGTGATACGAATTTCGTTGGAATGGACGGTGAAAATGGTGGCCGTTTTCCTGATGCTCAATCCTTGGCAAATGCAATAGAAGCTTGTTGGGGGACAATACGTGACCCTAAACAACGTTTTGTTGTCTTTACAGGGGGGGAACCCTTATTACAGCTAGATAAGGTTTTGATCGAAGCTATAAAGCAAAAAGGGTTTTACATAGCTGTTGAGACTAATGGCACTCTGCCTGTTCCTCAAGGTGTGGACTGGATTTGTGTCAGTCCCAAAGCAGGCGCGGAATTAATACAAATTTCTGGAGATGAGCTTAAATTAATATATCCTCAGGAAGGTCTAGATCCTCATCGTTTTACATCATTAGATTTTACTACTTTTCGTTTGCAACCCAAAGATGATATGAACAAGACAGAGCATATAAAAAAAGCAATTAAATATTGTCAGGAACACCCTTTGTGGCATCTTTCTCTTCAAACCCATAAGCTTATAGGAATTCCATAATGACAGAAATAGTAAATCCCTTATTTTCCAATAGTGCTTTGGTTTTATTTTCTGGCGGGCAAGATTCAACGACTTGTCTTGCATGGGCATTGCAGAGATTTCAAAAGGTTGAGACTTTAGGTTTTAATTATGGACAACGCCACAGTATTGAGATGGAATGTCGGCATGAGATTCGTAAAAAAATCCAACGAATCAATCCTTTATGGCAAAGACGTTTGGGTGAAGACCATGTTATGAATCTTTCTGACCTTGGGGCGATTTCTGATACAGCTTTAACACGTGAAACAGCAATAGAGTGGGATAAACAAGGGCTGCCTTCTACCTTTGTTCCTGGGCGTAATTTACTCTTTTTAACTTATGCTGCCATTATTGCTGATCGTCGCCACTTGAAACATATTGTAGGGGGGATGTGCGAGACAGATTATTCAGGCTATCCTGATTGCAGGGATGATACAATCAAGGCTTTACAAGTGGCGATCAATCTTGGGATGAGTAATCGTTTTGTATTGCAAACACCTTTGATGTGGTTAGATAAAGCCCAAGAATGGCAAATGGCTGAACAACTAGGCGGTATGTCTTTGATAGAGCTTATCAATAAAGATACACATAGCTGCTATTTGGGGGATCGCTCTCATTATCATGAATGGGGCTATGGTTGTGGTGAATGTCCTGCTTGTGAATTGCGTCGTGCAGGATGGAACAATTATGTGCAGCAAAAGGAGCAATAAGTGTTAGAGCTTGTTTTTACACGTCGTTTTGCAATGGCACATCGATTAATTCATGGGTCTAGCGAGATTTGTGCCACCCCGCATGGCCATAATGAAGAGGTTAAAGTTTATCTGAAATCTCAAAATTTCAAAGCCCTCGATGGCAAAATGAATGTGGTTGTACCTTTTCAACAAGCCAAAACAACGTGGCATCGCTTTATTGATCAGTCTGTCGATCACGCCTTTCAATTGGCCGAAAATGACCCTTTAGTTGAGTGGTTCAAGCAACATGAGCCAAAGCGTTTACCCAGATTATTAATTACGCCAGGTGACCCTACAACAGAGCTTTTGGCATGTTTATTTATGAGTAAGCTTAATTGTTTCTTATCTGCTGAACAATCAGGGTTATATTGTCACCAAATTGAAATCATGGAAACACCGACAAATACGGTGCGCTTTATGGGTAATCCGTCTGAGTTCATACCTAATTGTCGCCCATCAGACCAGTGTTGGTGGAATCGTGCCGATATGAGTATTTCGGAGTTCAGTTAAGGTTGTTAATTTATTTATGTATTATGGTTATATCGGACGAGTAACCATTAACCAAAAAATAATAAGAAAACAAAAAAAAGTTGGCCACCCTAAAACAACCCACCATTTAAAATAAGTCCATCCGACTTTTGGAAAAGGTGTTTTTTGATACCACGAGATTTGGGCAAGTTCGGCAATATGGATTTGTAATTGTACGACAATAACCCATAAAATGATGGAAAAACTATATAAAATAATTGTCCAGACAACCCACAAGGTTGAAAAGGGAATGTTCATGAGATGGACTAAAATTATCCCAGTAGCGGCTTGAGTTATTGCACTTGGTAAGGTCATATACCAATCTGCCCTAACGACACGTTGTGAAGATAAAGCCATATCTTTGGGATGTTTTCTGATAAATGCTTCAATCATCACTATTGCAGTGATAATGCCTGAGGCAAATAAAATGGTTGCACTGAGCACATGGATAAACACAATAATAGGAAAATAGCTCATGTAATTATCCTATTAAAGGTTGTTTTAAAATCATTGCAGCCATTGCAAAAGTAAACCCTATCCAGCCAATACAACTAAAAACACTGGCTATTTTTAAAAAAAAAGACTTTTTTTGAAACGGTAATGCAAGACAGAAATAAGCAATGGACAAGCATAGTGTGCCAAAGATTATACCGATGATGATAGCAAGAATAATCCAAGGCTCTGTTATCAAAAATTGGCTAAGATAGCTTAGGTAAAAGCCTGAAAGAATTAACGCAATTAAGGCAGGGAAAAATAAAATAAAGCTGGAGCATAAAGCAACGATTTGCAGTTGTAAGCTTTGTCTTTTTTGTCCTTGTTTTATCAATAAGATAGTATGTATAAATACTCCAAATCCCATGCCTGTTACCATCACGGCACATAGAACATGTAAGGTTTTTAACAAACCAATCATTTATCGATCATCCGCTATAAACAACATAGTTGTAATTAGCCCAATAACGGCAAAGTTCTTCAAAAGCGAACCTAATAAATCCAACCATAAAACAGGAGCAAATATCGTTAATCCAATTGTGTAAACGACAACGAGTGCAATTTGGGAAAGCCATAATTTATTGGACCATTTACCAAGTAAAATCATGCCGGCAAAATACAGATCTATTACAGAGCATAAATATACCAGAAAAGGTGATATTGAACTTGTTGCCAAAAAAGATGGCAAAATGGTTTTTAAAGTTTCTGTTGAGGTAAAAAATCCTGCAATGCCAGAGCCTAGCCAAATAATTGCTAAAAATAATGCGAGTATAGGTCTGGCTAGGAATAGTTTACTATGCCACCGATCTTGTACAAAAGATGGATGTGTATGGTAAACTTGATCCATTGAACGCATCGTAATGCCCAGCGTATTCACTTTATCCTCTGGAACAATAAAATCAGTATTCAGTTGGCTGACTACTCCTGCAGAAAATCCCCATAAAGGAAAATAATCCCCAATCCTTCCCATTAACTTTACTGCAAACATAGGCATCTCAAAAATCTTGCAGGATTTCATTCCTAACCAACGACGAGTTTTTTGCATAATTTCACCAAAACCCAACGTTTCAGGTCCAACAACATGCGCAATTTGATAATTTTTGTCAGCTGGAAGAGGCGAGCGACAAGCTTGTAATACAACTTTTGCAAGATCATATGCCCAAAGAGGTTGGAATTTTTGTTTGCCTCCATTGGGTAAAAAAGCAATGAAAGGCATTGCGCACAATCCTCGTAGAGCACTACTGCCACCGTAACTTCCTGTTGAATATACAAAAGAAGCCCGTAAAATAATAGTTTCAATGCTTGAATTACATAAAATTTGCTCGCCCTTTAACTTTGTATCTGCATATTCACTGGTTAGGTTTTCCTCTAGAGACAAAGCAGAAATATGGATAATACGCTTTGTATTGGTTTGTTGGCATGCTTTTATTAACTCTTGCACTAATCCGATATGCGCATCATTGGCAATCGAAGTTCCAGGTTTTCCCAAGACACCAATGGTATTAATGACAACGTCACATTCTTGCAAAGCATTAATAAGATTTTGGTCAGATGCCCCAGCAATAATTTTAATTGCTTGTATATTAGGAAAAATACTTTTAGCTCTTTCAGTATCTCGACAACCAATAATGACTTGATGATTATTCTTTATTAACGCACTGACGATATGAGATCCTATAAAGCCAGCTCCACCCAATACACAAATTTTCATTATTTTTTCCTTTGGGGCATAAATCATTGCATTATACATATATTAAAAGGAATGATGGTTTTTGTATAATCAAGATTTATAGCTTAATTTATAGCTTTTAATACTCTGTATATAGCATATACAGTTGAATGACCTTTTGCCAAGGTGATATTGAGTGTTTTTTGGAAAAAACGTTTTGGGATGCGTTAATTTATCTTGACCTGACTATATATAGCATGGCCAAGGAAATTTTAATTGAACCAGTATGAAAATTTGTGTGGTTAATCTCTGTTTGGTGTCTTATTAAACGGTTTTTCTTGAGGGGCCTTTAATGGTATATAATGTTACACAATATTTGCTCGTCTAAAACCAATATATTCATTAATCTACGATAAGTTTCGATAAGAATGTAATTGATCTGTGAAAATAATTGTTAAATTATATGATGATATAATCTTTATATAATGCTGATATTTTAATAATTTATATAAACTAAGGCTTTTTTAATGACTGAACCCGTAATTACTTGCCCACATTGTCATACAGATATTTTGTTAACGGAATCTCTTGCTGCACCTTTGGTGACTGAAGTAAAGAAAGAATATGAGCAGAAAAAATCTCAATTGATCAAGAGCATGTCAGAGCGTGAACAGTTCTTATTGTCTAAAGAAAATGAACTGCAACAAAATCAACAAAAGATGGCTGAAGAAATAAGAGATAAAGTTGCAGCTTCGTTGGAGGGTGAGAGATTAAAGCTTATTGAAGAAGCTAAACAAAAATTACAAAAAGAAAATGCGGATGAACTGCATCGCAAGTCCGTTGAAATCAAAGAGTTGCAAGCGGTCTTAGAAACAAATGATAAAAAATTGCAAGAGGCACAACAAACTCAAGCAGATTTTATGAAAAAGCAACGGGAATTAGAGGATCAAAAACGAGAATTAGAATTAACCGTTGAAAAACGTGTTCAAGAGAATGTGCAAGCTATTCATGAGAAAGCCCGCAAGGAAATAGAAGAAAGTTTTCAATATAAAATTTCTGAAAATGAATTAAAAATGCAATCAATGCAGCGTAAAATTGAAGAGTTGAAACAAAAGGCAGAACAAGGTTCTCAGCAATCACAAGGTGAGGTGCAAGAGCTGTTGTTGGAACAAACTTTGCAATCTCAATTTTACATGGACCAAATTTCCCCTGTGCCCAAAGGTGAGTTTGGTGGGGATATATTGCAACGAGTTTTTAATCCCCAAGGTGTGAATTGTGGGTTGCTAATTTGGGAGGCTAAACGAACTAAACATTGGAATAATGAGTGGTTAAGCAAACTGAAAGATGATCAACGTACAGCTAAGGCAGATATTGCCATTATGGTCAGTCATGCTTTGCCCCAGAATGTTGAATCTTTTGAGTGCATTGATGGGGTATGGGTTATTCATCCCAAAGTGATTCTTCCTGTTGCGTCGTTACTCAGAGAGTCTTTGATCCAGATTTACTTTGCACGCCAAACCGCCAAAGGCCAAGAAACCAAAGCTGGTATGATCTATGATTATCTGACAGGAACTCGTTTTCGCCAACGTGTAGAGGCAATTGTTGAAGCGTTTAACTCAATGCAAGATGATTTAAATAAAGAGAAAAAAGTGATTACCAAGCAATGGTCCAAGCGCGAAGAGCAAATTAACCGAGTGATGGAGTCTACTATTGGTATGTATGGTGATTTACAAGGCATAGTTGGACAATCTTTACAAGAGATTGAAGGGTTGGAGTTGGATTCTTTGTTATTGGAATAGTATTTCTCTTATAGCAGATTTAATTATTTAGCTTTTTATAAAAATCACAAGAATTTTGATGTTGTTTTAAACAGTCTTGTTTAAAAAAACTCTTTAATAATTGGTATATTTTGTGATTTCTTAAAATCTGCAGATGATATTAAGTTAACAATCCTATAATAAGAGTTTCTGGGAATAGCATAAGAAGCTATATTGTTTTTATTCAATATAATTTTTTGGTTAGCGGCTTTTGTATACCATTCGATTGCTTTGGTATAATCTTGAGGCATATTTTGATATTTTTTTTCATATAGTTGCCCAAGGCTATATTGTGCATCAACTAGCCCTTGATTGGCTGCTTTTGTATACAATTCAACTGCTTTAGCATAATCTTGGGGGACACCTTGACTTTTTTCATATAGTTTTCCAAGACTATATTGAGCTTTAGCTAGTCCTTGATTAGCTGCTTTTGTATACCATTCGATTGCTTTGAAATAATCTTGAGTTATACCTTGGTTATTTGTCTTTTCATATAATTGGCCAAGATTATATTGATCTTCTGCCGAGTCTTGGTTTGCTCTATGCTCTAACTTGGTAATGTTTACTTTAGTAACTTCAACAGCAAAAGTCTGTGGAAAAAAATAAGCGGTGCAAGTAGTAATTAATAAAAAATATTTTAATATATGCATCTCTTACACTCTCCACTTTATTAATTTTTGTGAAGAATAAACTATATTTTAGCTTCGTCTAATATATGTTTTACGTTGCCTTGCCAAACGGTGGCATAACGTTGTAACCAGTATTCTGCTTGGCAAGGACCGCCATGAACGATTTCTTCTAATGGTGCCAAGAAAATACGCTCATCTTGTCCCTGAAGGTTCTGAAGGTGACGAGCTTTTAACCCATCCATTGCCAAAGCTAAGATACGCTTACCAAAATGGCGTAAATTTTCTTTACCTAATAAAACGGATAAACCACTTTTGATAACCTGAGGGCGCAGTTCAATATATTCTTGCCAAGAATATTCTTTAACCAGCTTTTCTGCTGCGATCAATGTTGCTGAATCATATAATAATCCTGTCCAAAATGCAGACATTGCTAACATCATTTCTTGCGAGCCTGCATCAGCACCGCGCATTTCGATATATTGCTTTAACCGCACATCTGGAAACGCTGTCGTAATATGGTTTTTAAAATCGCCCATCGTTACAGGTTGATTTTCGAACCCATTGGGGGCTTTACCGTTTAACCAATTTCGAAAAGATTCTCCAGCTACATCAATCATTTTGCCATCACGAATAACAAAATACATGGGAACGTCAATCAACCATTCTACATATTGCTCAAATCCAAAACCTTCCTCAAAGAAAGCGGGTGGCATTCCTGAACGGTTATTATCTGTATCAGTCCAAATATGAGCACGTGTTGATTGATATCCACTGGGCTTGCCTTCATAAAAAGGAGAATTGGCAAAAAGTGCCGTGGCCAGTGGTTGTAAAGCCAAAGAAACACGCATTTTACGTGCCATGTCTTCTTCAGAAGAAAAATCAAGATTGACTTGGACTGTGCAAGTTCTGGTCATCATATCTAGACCTAAAGTGCCGACTTTTGGCATATAGGCTTTCATGATTTTATAACGTTCTTTTGGCATCCAAGGCATTTGTGCACGCGTTGCAAAAGGATGGAATCCTATGGGTGCAAAACCAATATTCAAAGGATCAGCAGCTTGGTGCACATCTTGAAAATGCAATTCGATTTCTTGTTTTGCTGCATGGATATCATTAACAGGTGCGCCAGACAGTTCAAATTGTCCCGCAGGTTCTAATGAAATAGCACCCCGATCCGTATCAAACCCAATAAGGTTACCTTGGTCATAGATTCCTTTCCATTCAGAGTTGCGTCTTTGCATAGACGTTAGAATGGCATTGATTCCATTAGGTTCATAAGCTGGAGGCAATAAATAGCGTTCATTTTCTTGATTAAGAATAAAGCCGAATTTTTCGTGCTCAGTACCAATGCGCCATTTTGAAGTGGGCTTACAGCCTTCAGCTAAATGTTCGGCTAACTGAGTGGTTGAGGTAATTGGTGTTTGGTCTTGATCTAAAATACTGGACATTTAAAAAACGATCTATTCTGGTCTATGTATAAAAAATAAAAAAATTTAGTGTCTTAAGCACAAATCTGCTCAGTAAACCGAGATAACCCAGCAACTATAGCAGTTTCTGCTTTTAATACTAAACTTCCAAGAGATAAAGGTCGCACAAAATCATAAAGAAGTAAATTTTTTATTTCATTAGGATCAAAGCCCCCTTCGGGTCCAATTAAAATTCCATCATCCCTGCGATATTCTTGTGCCTTATCAATGGGTATTTGATAATCAACACAACGTTCTATTGCGACCCACAAGGTCTTATTTTTTGGCCAAGTCTCACAAAAATCAAACAAAGATTGTAATGATCTTATTTGTGGAATGGTTAATCGATTACTTTGTTCGGCGGCTTCAATGGTAATGGTGCGTAAACGTTCTTCTTTAATTTTAATCGTATTGGTGCGCAGCGTTTTGACAGGCTGAATGGTTTGCACCCCTAGTTCAGTCGCCATACGAACAGCCAAATCCGTAGCATCTCGTTTTAAAGGTGCAAAAACGAGTGTTGGGCCACAAAGGATAATTGGTTGACGCAGTTGCTTTTGAGCCGTGATAGTTCCTTTATTTTTGGTTATTTGACTAATCTCGCAATGCCACTCACCATCACGTTCATTAAAGAAAATGACTTGATCTGAGGGTCTTAAGCGTAAAACATTTCCCAAATAATGAGCTGTTGCAGTGGGAATAGGAAATATTTTTTCTGTTGCCAAAGCTTCAAAATCACAAGGGTCAAGGTAAAGTCGCGGAGTAAAAGACATATAATCTCAATCGAATCTGGGTCATAAAAAGAATGAAAACAATTTGATATTACTATAAGAATAAAAACTTGTATTCTTGTTTTCTATTGTTCTTTTTATTTTATCAGGATTTGTTGTGAATCAGTCTTCATCACGTTCAGATATTAATTTGTCTTGGGTGCGTTTTCTTCCTCAATCTTTGCAACCCTACGCGTTACTGTCTCGTATAGATCGCCCGATTGGTAGTTGGCTACTGTTTTTACCTGGAATGTGGGGTATTTTGTTGCCTCATGATATTCCCATAATGACACGTATAAAATTGATTATCCTATTTGCTATTGGCAGTGTCGTCATGCGTAGTGCAGGATGTGTGGTAAATGATATTTGGGATCGGGATATTGACCGACAAGTTGCACGTACTCAACAGCGTCCCATCGCAAATGGCACGATTTCAGTTAAGCAAGCACTTATATTTTTGTTTTTTTTATTGATGATTGGGTTCGTAATATTATTACAACTTAATCCTTTATCATGGGTTTTAGGGGCTTCTTCATTGATTTTGGTAGCACTTTACCCAGGGGCAAAAAGAATTACTTGGTGGCCTCAATTAGTACTAGGATTTACTTTTGGGTTCGGAGCCCCCTTGGGATATGCTGCAGCAACAGGATATTTATCATGGACACAAGCTGCTTTATATTCAGCCACGATTTTTTGGCAAATCGGATTTGATACAATATATGGCTATCAAGACATAGAGGACGATCAACGTGTTGGTGTAAAATCAACAGCGCGCTGGGCTGGCGAAGCTGGTAAACAATTTGTAGCAGTTAATTATGGACTGTGTATTGCTTGTTTGTTGATTACTAGTATTTTAAATCATAATTCATCCATAGCAATGTTGGCTTTATTGTTTCCTGTTATTCATTTCGTATGGCAGATTATAAAATTTGATTTACACGATCCTAAAATTTGCTTAACTTTATTTAAATCTAACAGGGACGCAGGGCTTCTAATTGCCTTGGCTCTTCTTATAGGCAATTTAATTTAATGAATAATTTTTCCCAGTTCGAGAACTTAATTACAGAATATACAATTTTAGAAAAAACCGATTTTGTTCCAGAGATTACTCTTTACCAAGCCAGTGAAATTACGCCTATTTGGCAAGTTACAGAGGCTTGGTTAAATCATCAAAATATTGAGCCTCCTTTTTGGGCTTTTGCTTGGCCTGGGGGAAAAGCACTGGCACGCTATATTTTGGATAATCCAAAAATGGTTAAAGGGAAAAAAATTCTTGATTTTGCTGCAGGATGTGGAATTGCAGCAATTGCTGCAGCTAAATGCGAGGCTGCGTATATAGAGGTTGCAGATATTGACCCTTTGGCACAAAAGGTCTGTGCTTTAAATGCCAAAGTTAATCATGTCTTACTTGATAAAAATTCCAATGATGTCGTAGGGCAGCTTTGTGAATGGGATATAATTTTTTGTGGAGATGTCTGTTATGAGGCCCCGATGACCCAGTATATCTGGCCATGGTTAAAGCAATGTGCACAACAAGGTGCAACTGTGTTTATTGCTGACCCAGGGCGAAGCTATCTACCTAAAAAAGAGCTGAACCCAGTATGTACTTATGATATTCCTACAACATTAGAGTTAGAGGATTGTAAGTCACGTCATACGGTTTTGTATCAGTTAGTTTGTGAATAAAAATTTTGTGGATTATCTTCGTTGATTAATTAAAATTTCGAACTAAATATGTAGAGAAGACATCATATCTATTATGTAATTGTTAAATTTATTAACGACCTGTTATAGGTCGTTTTTTAACACTCTATCTACACAAAATTATTTTTTGGAGCATTCAACCCACTCATAGGAGACTTTAGAAGTTTGCATAAAGCTTTGTGGAAGCTGAATATTTTCTTTTATACAAAATCCTTTTTTATTCAAAATATCAACTAATAGTTTATCTTGTTTACAAGCTTCTTGTTTATTTTGGCCCTTACTTTTCTTTTCATCCTTTTCATTACAAATATCATAATAATAGCTTTGTTGACGAACAACAGGATAAAGATCAAAAGGAATAAAATCAGGGATAGACATGGTTGCGTAGATATCTATTTTTGATGAAAAGGGTTGAGGTAGTGGAATATAATGATCTTTGGCGAAACCATCCATAACGTCCATAGCTTTGTTAATACCGTTTAAAGGGATATTTATGGTTTGATCATTATTATCGGTATAGAGAATAATATTCTTATTTTCTTTTAAACTGTTGATTAAAGTCAAAGCAGGCATAGGTTCTAATGTAGTATTATAGTTATTTGTTTGACTTACTCTTTTTAGTTCTGTTGTAAAATCTCCAACATCTAATTCTATAGTTGCAGGGAAGTTATTTTGTTTTTGATCAAGAGTAACGTTAATTATAAGAGAGTATCCATAGGGTTTAATTTCTACTGTGATTGGAGAAGCTCCTTTATCACTAGTTAGCGTAACCGCATTATAATATTCTGATAATAACCAAGAATCATATTTATCTTGTTTAATAAATAGAGGATCATTATCCTTTGCTTGTGCAAATGAAATACAAGACATAGTTATTATGGAAGCTAAATATAACGCATATTTATTCATGAAGGCTCTCCTTGGAATCACTCTTTTCTGTTTACAGTGGAAAAAAAGAAAAAGACAAGAGTTTTTATAATAAAAATAGAAATAATCATATTAAAGTAGGCTTTTTATTCTATCTTAATAAAATATTATTCTTTATTATTGTTTTTATGTATTTTGCCTATGTAATTGAATTAAGTTCGAAATGGGAAAAATGGGATTTTTATATTAATGGTGGTGCAAAACGGCAACTTGACACAAGGGAAAAGGAATAAAATATTTTGGTTGTAAAGATGAACGATGTAATGATTTGTTTATTATCCCTTATATGCCTATGCGTGATGAATAAAATAAACCCCCTTTACAGGGGGTTTAAAATGTTTAGTTTAGTTTTTAGCAAGTTTTGTAATTTTCGGTTGTTCAACTTTGATAAAGTAAGTCAAAATTGCTGCAAAAACATACAAAGCGGCATATGTCCATAACACACCTGAAACTCCCCAAATACCAATAACGAGTCCTGCTATAATAGCAGCAACGCTTTGGCTTAGAGAGGCTGATAAGTTATAAATAGAGACTGCGGCTCCTTGGTGATTAGGTTCAAGAGTTGTGAAAACGGCTGTCATTGGTACGAAGGCTGCGACAGTGATACCTAATAGAACAGCAGGAATCATGGCTGCATAATAATTATGACCAAAATAAATAGGTACATAATAGAATGATAAGCAGGAGAATATACCACAAAAACATCCAACCCAACGAACTTGTTTTAACCAACCAATATGATCCCCCATAATTCCCCATAAGATATTGGTGAAAATGGTAATGGTTAAAAATAATGCCCAAATTTGTTGCCATTCTTCATTTGAAAATCCAAGGCCAGCAATGTTATGTTTTGGATCACCTTCCAAGAACCAAGGCATAATAATTGCAACACCAAATAAAGGAATTGTATTAATAATTCGAATTAACGCAGACATAAAAATATATTTATTGGTAAATAAAATTGTGATTGCCTTGGTAAGTTCGTGTAATTTTTCCGAAGTGGATAAATTGGCCTTATCCTCAGATATTTTAACTTTGCGTAATGTGAAAAGTGCCAGCAACCCACCAACGGCAACCCAAATTAATGCTAGCCATAACGTGCCATGTTCACCAATTGATGTATTGGTAAATCCAGGAAGTAACCCACCAATTGTTCCTAGACCAATTGAATACGCGGCCCAAAACCAACCCATTGCTGTGGAAATCTTACTTGCTGGAAGGTTGTGTATAAGTAAAATAATAAAAGAATAGATAAATAAAGGATATCCAAATCCACGTAATCCATAAAAAATAACGATTAATGGATAGCTATGCAGACCTATTCCAAGAGTCATAAATAGAATATGGAAAATAACCCATATTGCAAAGCCTGTGAACATTGCTTTTTGAGGTGTAATGATCTCTGCAATAACTCCAGAGCTCCACGCAGCAATTGCGGCAGCAAAAGCATAGACGGTAAAAACAAAGGTTGCTTGCTCTTGGGAAAAACCCATATTCGTAATATATTTGGATAGGAAAGCCAGTTCAAAACCGTCTCCCGCCATAAAAATGGCAATGGCAATATAGCCCCAAATTAATGTTGCAGGCATAAAACCAAATAAGATTTTTTGTGAGTTCATAAGATGCTCTTTGACAGATGAAGTCCATTAGAAAAATTAGCAAATTCATGCGTAAAAAAAGGCAACACTTAATCTGTGTTGCCTTATGAGCATTATTAAAAATTACTTTTTAAAGTTATTTTTCCAATTTCTCATTTTTTCAATTGTTTGACGCATCAAAGAGACAAATTCTGGTTTCCCAGCGATGCTGCCAAATAATGCTTTATCCCCTGCAAACTGTGCAATTGGATCTTTACTATCAAGCATTGTGTGCATTGCTTTTGCATCTAGGATGCCGTCTTGGTATTCATAAGGAATATTTCCTTTGTGCCACTCTTCTAGGAACACATAGAATAAAGCTGGAAGTACAGCTGTTGCTTTTGGTTCAGCACCACGTTCGTAACATTCTACAAGCGTTGGGGTAATAAACCCTGGAAGTTTAGATAATCCATCAGCTGCAACACGTTGATTAGTATCTTGAATATCTGGGTTACTGAAACGTTCTAATACTACATCTCGATATTTTTCAAGATCTAATGGGCATGGCGTTAAACAGGGAATGACATCTTCAGTAACATAATTCCATGCCAATTGTTTAATTTCAGGGGTTTGCGTACCTTCATGAATATAATTCAATCCAACTAAGGTTCCTGCCCAAGCAATACAACTGTGGCTAGCATTTAAGATGCGAATTTTTGCTTCTTCATAAGGTTGAACATCTTTAACCATTTCTGCACCGACCTTTTCAAGATCTGGGCGGCCATCGATAAATCTGTCTTCAATAACCCATTGAATGAAAGCTTCACCCATAACAGGGGCTTTATCATCAACACCTGTTTCTTTTTTTACACGAGGAGCAAGGTCAGCAGCAGGACGCGGAACAATACGATCAACCATATCATTCGGAGATGTGGTGTTTTTCTTTACCCATTCAAGTAATTCTTGATCTTTGCAAAGTTCAAGAAATTGTAGGAATCCATGTCGAAAACGATCCCCATTATGACGTAAATTATCGCAGCTTAACAAGGTAACAGGATTACCATTTTGTTTAATACGTTCTTTTAAAATTGCTCGTAAAGCGCCATAAATTGTACAAATTTTACCGCTGAGTTCTGTTTGAATATCAGCACTGTTGGGGTCTAAATTGTGACTTGTATCTAAATAATACCCACCTTCGGTTACTGTAAATCCGATGACTTTAGTTTCTGTTTTTGCACCTTGTTCAATCAAGGAAGTCATTTTTTCATCCCAATGTAGAACTTTAGCAATTGAGGTGATTTTTTCGTATTTACGTACACCTTGTGGAGTAACGGTTTCTAAAATATATTCGTTATTTTGTTGTGAAAGAGCGGTAAGAAGCGGTACAACATCATTGCGAATACCACCTATGGCAATTTTCCACTGATCTGCTGAGGAAACCTCTTGTAATAAACGGTGTAAGTACCAAGCTTGGTGAGCACGATGAAATGATCCAGCACCAATATGCATCCATATATTTGTCATGTTCTTAAATCTTTTTAAAAGTAAAATTAGTATGACTTAAACTATATGACAATTTCGTGATAGACAGTAATGTTTTTTTGCCTATCACACTGTTGTGATGTGTAAAAAATAACCTGACGAAAAGTAATCAGGTTAAAATACAGGTAAAGTTTATGTATCAGGTTATTATTTTTTATTATTCAGATGAGTTTTGACTTTATGTACAAAATTATCTTTTGGGGTATTCGTACACTCTTGAACTAAAACAGGAACGACTTTGGCAATTCCTTGTACATCTAATGTAGGATCTACAATTTTATCATTTTTTGTCACACCCTCAGCAAACGCGACAGCTGTTGGTTTAAAACTGTCATCTAACATCAAAAAATCTTGGCAGGTTAATTGCCCAACCGGTTTTACTTCTTGTTTTTTTTCTATAGCATTTGCAGTAGTTACTGTTCCGATAGATAAAATGCATGCAGCTAAGAATAATATTGGTTTTATCATTACGTAATTTCCTATTTGATTTTTAAATTAGATGTAATTGTTATTTATAATACTTTAGATAATAAATATTTTAGAAAAAAAAAGGGATAAGATTGATTATTTATTCTAAAAAATAATTAATTATTAATATTTACTTAATGAAAATATTAGAGATATAATATTTTTTTATGATATAATTTGACTTTAATCAAAAATCAATTTTGAAGTGTAAAAATGAAACTTGGAATTGCTATTACTACGTTTAATAGAGCCGAGCATATAATCAAACAAATTCGCCTTATTCGCAAATTTTCTTTGAATGAGTATGAAATAATTGTTTGTGATGATGGGTCGTCTGATAATACGCTTGATCTCTTAGAAAAGGAAAATATTCCGTATATTTCAGGTGTAAATAAAGGAGTTGCTTGGAATAAAAATAGAGGTTTGTATTATTTAGCTAATTATACATCTTCAGATGCTTTTTTATTACTTGACGATGATATTTTACCATGTATGTACGGATGGGACGTCGAGTGGTGTCAAGGAACATTACTTCATGGGCATATTAATTATGTTTCTGATTTTGTAAAACCTCAGGTGTCATTTGGTCAATGTATAGCTCAAAGCCCAGGATTATGCCCTGCGTTACAGGGGCCTGCTATTGGAATTAGTAAAGAGAGCTTCCCTCTGATAGGCTATATGGATAGCCGTTTTGGTCGTTATGGTCACGAACATACAGAATATACTAATCGTTTTATTAAAGCTGGATTTGGAGGTCTTATCCGAGAAGATAATTCAATATTATATGCGGTAATGAATAGTGGTTTGGAATTAAGTCTGCTTCCTTCAAATGGTAGTCCAGATGAGGCTAAGAAGAATGAGCATTTATTATATGGCCTTAATCAAGAATCTTTATATCGCCAACCCTGGTTTAACGAACAACAACGACATGAATTTTTATCTGAGTTTAAAGATTTTGGGCATAGAATTACAATACCAGAATGGGAGATTTTAAAGGATTTCGATCGTGAATTTTATCTAAATATGTATCCAGATGTTAAGGCAGCTGGTGTTGATCCTGCTAAGCATTATTATTTATATGGCCGTCATGAAAATCGAAAATATAAGCTAGATTAACACAATTAGAACAAAGACTGTGCTAGTCTTTATTTTGATTTGAATTAGCTAAGTTACTTTATAAAGATTATTTCATACATAGGGTCATAATATAATGAGCCATTATGTATAGCATTAGTTATTCTGTCTCTATGACAAACAAGATTTCTGACAATTTGAGAAAAATGTGTGTCATTTCGATTTTTAAGTGTTTTTGCCCAATATTTAGTTCAAAATTATGCTATATATAGTATTATAAGTAAAAGTTAGTCATTATGAATTTTAGAGTTATATATCCAATCTTTCTTTTTCTAGCAATAAGCGGATGTCACCATTCAGAAAATAATAAGGTGATTGGTATGCCAAACCCAGCATCTGTTTATTGTGTAGAATTACATGGAAAATCAATATTGATGAATAATCCACAGGGGCAATATGCAAATTGTAAATTGCCCAGTGGTGAACTAATAGAAGAATGGGCTTTATACCGAAGAGATCATTCTTTATCTAAATAAGCTAGGCACTCACTGTAAAACCGCACATCATGCCTGTATCTTCATGCTCCAGCAAGTGACAATGTGCCATATAGGCTCTTTTTTGATCAGCTAAATGATCAAATTTAACTAAGACCTCACTAGTCTTTCCTTCGACGTGAACAACATCTTTCCACCCAGCTCTGTGTGGCGCAGGGGGGGCATCATTTTCTGATAAAATACGGAACTGAGTGCCATGAATATGGAAAGGATGAACCATCATATCCCCTTTTCCTGATATAACCCATCTTTCATATTGTCCTTGCTTTACATTAAAAAGAGGTTGATTCATATGATAGGGAACGCCATTAATCATATTTCCAGCGTGGAAATTAAATGGTTGATCTGAATGTTGGGATACAGAATGCATATCATGTGCCATATCCATGTGATGCATGGAGTGTTGGCCATAACGATTTGAGAAAGCCTGCATGCCCAATATATCGAGTTTGGGGTTCATCATGAGATGTAGTTTGCGTTCGGGAATATGGCTCAACTCTGGAATTACAGATATATTCATTAAATGATCTGGAAGTTTTGTATGATGACTTTCCGAAGAAGGCTGTATAGTTAAAACAGGAACAGCTTGATTGAATGGAGCAAGTGTCATTCCCATTTGGTTCGTAGGTGTTGTGATAATATCAAATGCTTTGCCATCTGAAGTATTGACTAACACTTCAAAACGCTCTCCCATCCAAAGGGGAAGATGATCTAATTGGACAGGTTGTGGTAAAAAACCACCATCGCTGGCGATTACATAAAAAGGTCTGCCATCACTAGTAGCAAGATTTAACGTTCGTGCATTACACCCATTTAAGAATCTCAGGCGTAACCATCCTTTGGGTGCAATGTGTCGGGGATAGGATGCGCCGTTGGTAAGCATATGATTACCAAACCATCCCAAAGCAGCACTCATAATATCCAGCTTGTATTCAAATTGTCCTTGAGTATTAAATTGTCGGTCTTGTAAGATAACAGGGATATCATCTTTGCCCCAATTTGTAGGTAAAGGCAGTTTTTTGCTTTGTTCATCTTGTATTAAGACTAATCCTGCCAAGCCCATCGTAACTTGCTTGCCAGTTTGTCCATGAAGATGTGGGTGTACCCAACAAGTCGATGCTGGTTGTTGAAGGATAAAGTGAACGGTTTGGCTTTGTTTGGATGGAATTAAATCTTGGGGGCCACCGTCAGAAGATCCGGGAATAATTAATCCATGCCAATGAAGGGTAGTTGGATCGGGTAGTTGGTTATTAATTGTGACAGAGATTTTTTGATTAACATCTAATATCAATGCAGGACCCAGAAAAGCTTGATTGATTCCCCATGTTTTTGTCCGTTTACCATTGATAAATTGGCTGCTGCCCTCTTGTAAAGTAAGGTTTATATTACCCTGTGCGTCAGGATGTAATAGCGGTGGAATAGGCAAAATTGTTCTATCTTGTGTTGCCAATGCAGGATGATAGGGGAAAAGCCCTGTTCCAGCCATACCTAAGAGAGATGTTAGTTTTAAAAAATCACGACGGTTCATATTTTTAATCTTTTACATAAGAGTATGACAATAATACTCATAAGGTTTATTTTACAAATATTTAACTATTTTTATGGCAAATATGAGGTTGAATTTTCTTGATGACTGCATGATGCCATGGGATATATTTTCTATTCATAATATTATTCGAGTTAGGTTGAATATGTTCTGGAATATCACTTTCCTCTTTTATTTGACGGTGTTGCTATGGATCTGTGCAAGTAAGTTCAATATTAATGAGTTATTGCTGAGATCATTGCTGTAACTTGTCAAATTTGATGCGTTATAGGTCAAGGATTAACATAACCCAAAATGACACCATTAGTTAATATACACTTATCCAAAGCAATAATGTTGGTAATTAAATATCCTTGTAATTTAATGAGAAGTTCAGTGATGTCTAGAGTGCTTTTATTTTATTAACTCTTTCGATAAATACTAACTTCTTCGTTTAAATTAGCAGGGATAAACCCAAGGATTTTACCAAAAAAGGAAAGTTCCATTTCTAATACTTTTGTTAAAGTTTCCTCTTGTCGAAAACCATGTCCTTCTTCTGGAAATGTATAATAGGCATAAGGGATATGATTTTCTTTTAATGCGTTGATAATTGCTTCGGCTTGAGATGGAGGAACAACTTTATCTTTTAACCCCTGAAAAATAATTGAGGGAGATTTGATGTTGTGGATATGATTGAGGGGAGAGCGTTCTTTATAAATATGTTTTTCTTCAGGATACTTTCCAATTAATCCATCAAGATATCGTGCTTCGAATTTATGCGTATCCTCGGCCATGGCGGTTAAATCGCCTACACCATAAAGACAAGAACCAGCAGCAAATAATTGGGATTGAATTAAAGCAGTTAAAACGGTAAAACCACCCGCACTGCTGCCCCTGATTACAATTCGTTTGGGGTCGACTTTGCCTCGGTCAATCAGATATTGGCATGCATCAATACAATCTTGCACATCAAGAATGCCCCAATTTTTTTGTAAAGCATTACGATATTCTTTACCAAACCCTGTAGAGCCTCGATAATTTACATCAATAACGCTAAATCCTCGACTGGTCCAAAATTGAATGCGTGGTGAAAAAGCATTGGTTGTCTGTCCTGTTGGTCCACCATGAGCTAGTACGAGTAAAGGAGGGAGTTCTCCTTGGATAGAGCAATAGTCTTTATTGGTCGGAGGATAAAAGAAGGCATGGGCTTTTTGACGGTCTTGCGTGGAAAAACAAATAGGCTGACCATAAGAGATATCTTTTTGGTCGAATTTAATAGAGGTTGCTTGAGCTAATATATGCTGCTTGCCAGCTGAATCTTGCATCATGATTTGTGCGGGCCGATAAGGTGAGTTATTAATCCAAGCAAAACTGTTTTGATCTTGCAAAGGAACAGGGCAAGTATTGGGATAATCTAAATCAATAGGGGTAATTTTATTGTTGTTGATAAGAATTGTTTCAGCACAGCCATTGGTAATTTTTTGTGCAATAAAATGATTATTTTGGATGAAATACCAGCTTTGTTGTCCAAACACCCATGCAGGTAAGCCAATTTCAGCCTCCATAGGGGCAATAGGGGTTAATTGAAGATTAATTCTGTCAACTTGGTATAAATTCCAATAATTATTGCGATCACTACAAACAATTAACTGATTATCAGATGTCCAACCGGGTTGGATTAAAGATTCTTCTTGATCAATACCAGCAACGATTCTTTTATTTTCTAAGTGAGATGCTTGATTGATATGTGCGATACATAAACGGGTTGCTTCCCAAGGCATATGGGGATGATCCCATTCAATCCATGCTAGATGTTGTTGGTCTGGGGAAAGACGAGGGAAGCTGTAAAAATCTGCACCTTCTGTTATTATTGTTATTTGCTGAGGTGTAGATATAGACAAAGCAACAAGACTATTTTTGACCTGCTTTTGTTGATGACGTTCAGCCACACATAGAATATACTGGCCTTTGATTTGAAAATCGGCAAAGCGATATTGATCATTTTGAAAAATAAGAACAGGCTCTTGCTTGTTATCAATAAACCAAACAGATCCTGTCTTTTGATCGCTAAAAACAATTTGGTGATTATGAACATGATATGCCCCTCCACCATATTCATGCACTTGGCTACCCACTGAAAATGGAGAAAGTGTGATATCTTTAATCCCCTCTTGCTTATTCCATTTAACCAACACGGTTCGACCTTGCTCTGCTGGGCGACGTTCGAGCCAGTAAATATCATGATGATCCCTGGTTAGTTCTGAAAATATAATATTTTTTCCGTTAACAATTTGAGGGGTAAAGGAAGATATCCAGCTGCCGCATAAGCTTGGTGTTTTCAAATCAGTCATCAATACAACCTTTACAAGTATCTTTAAATTATCTGTTACTATTGAAATAATACTATATCATAAAAATAATTTGTAAGGAGTTACCTGATACAGATGATATTTATTTCTCGGTCAGTAAATTAAAAAGTAAATTATGGTTTATGACAGAGACTGATGTTTATTTTCGGGTTGGTCTGTGGAAAATGAAAAAAAGCATCTATAGCTTATAAATTAGCTGCTAGGGAAGCAGCTAACGCCAACAATGAAGTAAAAGATGTTATTTTTTGAATTCAGTCAATTTATAAATACATTACCATATATTGAAACAACTGAACGAGAAGATACGAGGAATGCTGTCTACCAATTGGTAAAAGAGTGTCATTTGGATATTTCAGAGGATCAAGTGAAGGAATGGTTTGATGAGGTAAAAGAATTTTAATAGAACCTTTTGTATGTCGTAGATATGTAGTTTTTGGTTTCATAAAGACAAATAATGAGGTAAAGCTATTTTAAATAACTCTATAATATATTGATGGGTATAGAACACTGGTAGAACAATTTATGGATTTTATCCGTGATTATAGTTATTACGGATATTTGCTTGTTGGTTTGGTGATTATGTTGGAAAGTATGGGGCTGTTGCTTCCTGCCGAGACATTATTGATTGCTGCTTCTATTTATGCAGCCTCTCATCAAAGTGGTTTAAATATTAATTTAATTGCACTTTCTGCAATTATTGGCGCGATTATGGGGGATAACTTTGGATATTTAATTGGGCATAAGATTGGATATCGTCTTTTAAAAAAATATGGCCCTAAATTTAAATTAACCCCAGAGCGTTTATTACTTGGTCAATATTTATTTAAGCATCATGGCGGTAAAGTTGTTTTTATTGGACGTTTTATGGTGCTGTTGCGTTTATTTACAGCGCTATTAGCTGGTGCTAATAAAATGCCTTGGAGGGGATTTATGTTCTATAATGCCTTGGGTGGCATAGCATGGGCTGGCGGATATAGCTATATTTCCTATTTCCTTGGTAAACAAATTTTACAGCTTGAAGGAACTATCGGAATTATATTAGGGGTTATTGGGGGTGTTATTTTACTCTCATTTATCTGGTTTATTCATAAAAATGAAAAGAGATTAATTGAACACGCTCAGAAAGAAGCTGAGCGTGAGTCTGCCGAGTTAGATCATAGTATAAATAATTAGACTTTTTTAAATATCCAAAAAATAGGCTGTCTACCTGCTTGATATGCTTTTTGTTCGTATCGCGTAGATGGCCAATTAGATGGGCGTTCAGACGTTTCTAAAACTTTTTCGAAATAAGACTGATTTCCCATGACCTCCAATACCCATTCTTGGTAAGTAGGATCATCACTGGCAACATGCCAATGCGCACCAGGACGTAAAATCCGATGTAACAAAGGAATACGATCAGGATGCACAAAACGTCGTTTAGAATGACGAGCTTTTGGCCAAGGATCTGGAAACATTAAAAAGAGTTTATCAATAGATTGATCTGGAAATTCACGAATTAAAATACGTGCATCTTCATTCCAAAGCCGTAGCATATCTGGAATGGGTGCTGTTTTTTCATCGTCAGTTTCATCTAATAGGTTCGATAAAAGCGAACAAACTCCATTTTCAAAAACTTCACAGGCAATATAACCAACATCAGGATTTGCACGGTGTCGGGCAATACTGTGTTCCCCACCACCAAAGCCAACTTCCATCCAGACTTCTTCGGGTATTTGACCAAAGGCATCTTTCGGATTTTTCAAAGCAGATTGTGGAAATTTTATTCTGGGTAGATAATCATCATATAAACGTTGTTGACGATCACGAAGTGGATGACCACGGCGGCGACCATATAAACGTTCAGTTGCGGGCTTTTCATTTTCTAATGAAAAGAGAAGCTCCTTCTCAGAGGAGCTTTTCTTTGTAGTATTCATAACAACCAGTCTTTACAAATTAACGATTGAACGCATTACGTAAAGTGTCAACAAGGTCAGCCTGTTCCCAAGTAAAATTATCTTTCTTGAGATCAGGCGTACGACCAAAATGACCATAAGCTGCAGTTTCTCTGTAAATTGGACGGTTCAAGCGTAAATGCTTACGAATCCCCCTTGGAGATAAATCCATCACTTCACGAAGAACTTTTTCGAGTTTTTCTTCATTAATATCTTTACCACTATTATGTAAATCAACATAAACAGATAAAGGATGAGAAACACCAATAGCATATGAAATCTGTAACGTACAGCTATCGGCAAGACCTGCTGCAACAATATTTTTTGCTAGGTAACGACAGGCATATGCTGCAGAACGATCAACCTTGGTTGGATCTTTACCAGAGAACGCCCCACCACCATGCGGTGCAGCCCCACCATATGTATCAACAATGATTTTACGCCCTGTTAATCCACAATCTCCATCTGGGCCACCAATAATGAATAGGCCTGTTGGGTTGACATAAAATTCATCTTCAGGACACATCCAGCCTTCAGGAAGTGTATTGGTGATTAGTTCACGTAATGTATCACGAATATCACTTTGTTTCATGGCTTCTTCATGTTGAGTTGACAACACAATAGAAGTCGCCTTAACAGGTTTACCATTTACATATTGTAAAGTAACTTGGCTTTTTGCGTCAGGAAGGAAACCTTTTCCTTTTGGATCACTGGATTTACGAAGATCATTTAGATTTTGTAAAATCTTATGAGCATAGTAAATTGGTGCAGGCATTAAGCTGTCTGTTTCTGTGGTAGCATACCCAAACATGATCCCTTGGTCACCAGCACCTTCATCTTTACCTTCCCCACTGTCCACACCCATAGCAATATGAGCAGACTGTGCATGAAGAAGGTTTAAGGCACTAGCATTTCTCCATGAAAAGCCCTCTTGATCGTAACCGATTTCTTTTACGGTTTCACGAGCCTTTTCAATAAGCAATTCTTTGGTAATGCTTTCTGGGCCACGAACTTCACCAGCCAAAATAATTTGGTTTGTGGTGACAAGAGTTTCACAAGCTACGCGAGCTTCTGGATCGGCTGCAAGATATGTATCCAATACGGCATCACTGATACGATCAGCAACTTTGTCTGGATGTCCTTCAGATACTGATTCAGAAGCGAACAGAAAATCGCTATTGTTTCGCATAATTTTTCTGCTATCCCATCTAATTAAATGTAAAAAAACGAATTTGTTAACAGACCCTTTTGTGACCTCTACGTCAAGAGCAAAAGTAAAAAAAACTTTGTTTATTGCACAGGATCAAGTCCCAAAACATGGGTCATACCATATAAATTTGCTGGTTTTCCTGCACTCCAAAAAGCAGAACGAACAGCCCCTTTGGCAAAAATACGACGATCAAATGCTTTATGAGTCAGGCTAATTTCTTCGACATCAGACAAGAAAAGAGCACTATGTTCCCCCACAATTTGTCCACCACGAAGGGCTGCAAATCCGATGGCACCTTCTTTACGGGCGCCAGTCACACCGTCACGCCCAGATTCTTTTACATCTTTAAGTTGCACATTTCTTGCTTTGGCAATAGATTCCCCAATAGCCAAAGCTGTACCAGAAGGGGCATCCACTTTTTGACGATGATGGGTTTCAATAATTTCGGCATCATATTGATTGGCAGGTAATGCCTTTGCCAATTCACCTGCAAGGCGCATCATTAATGTTACACCTGGTGAAAAATTCGCGGCTTGTATCACAGGTATTGTGCTTGCGGCTTCACGAATTAATCGTTGAGTTTCTTCATCAATTCCAGTTGTTCCCAAAACCCATGCAACATCGCTGTTTTTAAAGGCTTTGGCATGAGTTGCAGTAATCGCTGCATTGGTAAAGTCAATAATGACATCACTTACTTGGATCAGCGCATCAATAGTATCAAAGACTGGAATGGTATCAGATGCATTTTTGATATCTTTGGATAAAGATGTCCCACCTGATAAAATTGCGTTTTCTTGTTGTTGGACTTCTTCTACTAATAAACGCCCAACACGCCCAGTAATACCAGCAATACCAATTCGTAAAGGAGATGATGTCATTTTAAAACTTTCATATTAAGAAATAGAATTAAGATTTACCCTCAAAGAAATCTCTAACCTTGCTAAAGAATCCTGATGTTTCTGGGCTGCCGTGATCGTGTCCGTCTTGAGATTCATTTTCAAATTCTTCAAGAAGTTCTTTTTGACGTTTCGTAAGGTTTTGAGGCGTTTCAACTTTGACCTCAATATACATATCACCACGAGAAGAAGATCTTAATACAGAGAACCCTTTGCCACGGAGGCGAAATTGTTTGCCAGATTGTGTTCCTGTTGGAATTTTAACTTTGGTTCTGCCGCCGTCAATAATGGGAACTTCAATTTCTGCCCCCAATGCTGCTTGGGTCATTCTTACAGGAATACGACAGAAAATTGTTCCACCATCACGTTGAAATATTTCATGCGGTAATACACTCACATGAACGTATAAATCACCAGGTGGGGTGCCATTGCTGCCGGCTTCACCTTCACCAGCGATGCGGATTCGGGTTCCATCTTCAATTCCTGCTGGAATATCAATTTCAAGCTCTTTTTCTTGACTTTCCAAGCCAGTACCTTGACACTTTTTACAAGGGTTGCTGATGACTTGACCTGATCCATGACAGGTATGACATGGGCGTTCCACAAGGAAGAAACCTTGTTGAGACCTGATTTTCCCAGCACCATGACATGTCGGACATGTTTTACTACCTTGATTTTTATCTTCTGAACCCGATCCATCACAGCTTGAACAAGATTTCTTGCTTTGATATTTAACTGTTTTCTTTATACCTGAAAAAGCTTCAGTCAGTTGAATTTCTGTTTGAACTTGAATATCTGCCCCAGTGCGTCTTTGTCCTTGACCACCACGGCGCATCCCCATCATGTCGCCAAACATATCAAAGATATCACCAAAACCACCCGCGCCAAAACCACCAGCACCAGGTCCACCATTTTGGAAAGCATCATGACCATATTGGTCATAGGCAGCCTTTTTTTGCTCGTCTTTTAAAATGTCATAGGCTTCGTTAATCTCTTTAAACTTAGCTTCTGCTTCTGGATCCCCTTGGTTACGATCGGGATGATATTTCATTGCCTTTTTACGATAGGCCTGTTTTATTTCTACTTGGGTCGCAGTGCGGCTGATTTTCAGCACTTCATAATAATCACGTTTAGACATTGATACTCTCAAAACAACTTATTTTGGTGTATAATAAATTAGCCCGCCTTCGGAAAGAAGCGCGGGCCTCAAATTAATTTAAGATATATAGCTATATATCTTATTTATTTAGATACCTGCGAAATGATCAGGTAGACTTTTTATCGTTATTGCTGACATCTTCAAAGTCTGCATCAACAACATTTTCTTCAGGTTTTTCAGAATTTTCTTGGTTGCCTGCTGAACCCGCAGCATCAGCACCGCCAGTTGCTTTGTAAATTGTTTCACCAATTTTCATTAATAGTTGAGAAAGCTTTTCTGTTGCTGCTTTAAGTTCAGCGACATCATTGCTTTCTTTTTTGCCTTTAACATCAGCAACAGCAGTTTCAATTTCTGTTTTTGTTGCGTCATCAAGTTTATCACCATGTTCTTGTAGATTTTTCTCTACTTGAGCAACCAATGAATCTGCTTGATTTCGGGTTTCAACCATTTCTTTTTTGGCTTTGTCTGCATCAGCATTTGCTTCTGCATCTTTAACCATGGTTTCAATATCCGCATCTGATAAACCACCAGAAGCTTGGATTTTAATTTGTTGTTCTTTACCTGTTGCTTTGTCTTTTGCAGATACAGAAACAATACCGTTCGCATCAATATCAAATGTTACTTCAATCTGAGGAACGCCACGAGGTGCAGGGGCAATACCTGTTAAGTCGAAGTTACCTAGCAATTTATTGTCGGCGGCCATTTCACGTTCGCCTTGACATACGCGAATGGTAACAGCGCTTTGGTTGTCTTCAGCAGTAGAGAAAGTTTGGCTTTTCTTTGTTGGAATCGTTGTATTTCTGTCGATTAAACGGGTAAATACACCACCCAAAGTTTCAATACCCAAAGATAGTGGGGTAACGTCTAATAAAAGAACGTCTTTAACATCACCTTTTAATACCGCACCTTGAATAGCAGCTCCAATAGCAACAACTTCATCAGGGTTTACGTTACGTGCAGGTTCTTTACCAAAGAATTCTTTAACGGTTTCAATAACCTTAGGCATACGGGTCATACCACCCACCAAGATTACTTCGTCAATACCACCAGCAGATAATGCAGCATCTTTCAATGCAGCTTTACAAGGATCAAGTGTTCTTTTGATTAAATCTTCAACCAAGCTTTCTAATTTTGCACGGCTTAGTTTAAGTACCAAATGTTTTGGTCCAGAAGCATCAGCAGTGATAAATGGAAGGTTGATTTCGGTTTCTTTAGATGAAGATAGTTCAATTTTAGCTTTTTCAGCAGCTTCTTTTAAACGTTGAAGTGCGAGTTTGTCGCCACGAAGATCAATTCCTTGTTCTTTTTTGAATTCATCTGCAAGGAATTCAATAATACGAGAATCGAAATCTTCACCCCCAAGGAATGTGTCACCGTTGGTTGATTTAACTTCGATCACACCGTCAGAGATTTCCAAAACAGAAATATCAAAAGTACCACCACCCAAGTCATACACTGCAATGGTGCCACTGTTTTTCTTTTCTAACCCATAAGCCAATGCAGCAGCTGTTGGTTCGTTAATAATACGAAGAACTTCTAGTCCTGCGATTCTGCCAGCATCTTTGGTTGCTTGACGTTGTGCATCGTTAAAGTAAGCAGGAACGGTAATAACAGCTTGTGTAACTTTTTCACCAAGATAAGATTCTGCTGTTTCTTTCATTTTTCCAAGAATGAATGCAGATATTTGTGATGGTGCATATTTTTTGCCGCGTGCTTCAACCCATGCGTCGCCATTGTCGCCTTTGACAATGTCATAAGCAACGAGTTTTTTATCGCGTTCTACTAGTTTATCGTCATAACGACGACCAATTAATCTTTTTACAGCATATAAAGTGTTTGTAGGATTGGTTACAGCTTGTCTTTTTGCAGATTGACCAACCAACATTTCGTCACCTTCAGTGAAAGCAACCATTGATGGGGTTGTACGTGCGCCTTCGCTGTTTTCGATAACTTTTGTTTCATTCCCTTCACGGATTGAAATACAAGAGTTTGTTGTACCTAAATCGATACCAATAACTTTACTCATTAATAAGCTCCTTTTAGCAACTTTTATAAGACCCGAAGCGTCTTGCAAAAGTCCTTTTTTTTAAAATATTATCACTACTATGATCTCCCAATTTTGGCTAAGCCACAGGAGTGATATAAACTATAAATATGTATCCTTGAGTTTTGATTCAAGGAAAAATTATCTAATACTATATTATACATAAAACTTTCATTAAGTCAGCAACTTAATCAAAGTTAATATCAGTTTTTATTCTTTTTTCTCGCCTGCTTTGGATACAATAACCATTGCGGGTTTTAATAGACGGTTATTTAATGTCCATGTAGGCGTCCAGCTTTGTATAACAGTTCCCGCGGGATGCTCATCAGAAGGTTGTTCTGCCATAGCTTGATGTTTGTTGGCATCGAATGCAGCCCCAGTTGGATCTTCATATTTAATACCATTTTTTTCTAGGACTTGAAGAAATGAACGTTCTGTGCTTTCAAAACCTTCACGCATTTTGGTAAGAATTGGATCTTCATCTTCCGATTTTGGAGGAAGGCTATCGATGCCACGGCGTAGATTTTCAGCTGCCTCAACAACGTCACGAGCGAATTTCTGCACTGCGTATAAACGTGTATCTTCGAGCTCTTTTTTATGGCGGTTGCGGAGATTTTGGTTTTCTGCTTCTGAACGCAACCAGCTGTCTTTGGCTTCTTGTAATTCAGTTTGCAGTTTTTCAACTGGATCTATTTCAACAGCAACATCCTCGGCAGCGTTTTTTGTTTCTGTGGAGGTTTGATTAAAAATGCTTTCATGTCCAGAGGACACATCTTCTTGTACAGAGCCATTGCTAGCCTCTGTTTCATTTTTTTCATGTTCTTGTTGTGTCATAATAATTTATGTACTTTTGTTGTTAACATTTATGATAAAAACAAGCTCTTATTTTTCATAACAAACTTGCAGATAATTTAGAATCTAAAACTATCATACTTCTATTTTAATAAAATTTATAAAAGATAACAAGGAATTCAAATAAGAATTACAATATGCTGACCAAGTTAAATGGTTTTTATTTTAAATATATATGGTAATTAGGGCGTAATGCGTATTTTTTGCCATTATTGGTTTGTATATATAATTTTGATTTTCATGAATGGAGTAATCGATATGGAAGCAGGAAAATATGTGATTGCGTTAGTAGATGATGATCGCAATATTTTAACCTCTGTCTTTATGATGTTAGAAGCTGATGGTTTTGCTGTGCAAACATATACAGATGGTGAAAGTGCTTTGCAGGGGTTATTGTCACGCCCTGTAGATTTGGCCGTCCTAGATATTAAAATGCCTCGTATGGATGGAATTGAACTTTTACAAAGACTTCGTAATCGTTCTCAAATGCCAGTGATTATGTTGTCTTCTAAAGATGAAGAAATAGATCAGCTAATGGGTTTGCGTTTGGGTGCTGATGATTATATTACCAAACCTTTTTCACAACGTTTATTATTGGAACGTATCCGAGCGTTATTAAGGCGTAATGATGTAAATAAAATAGAAGTAGAAGGAGGGGGGGCTGCCAATGGGATGGTGGTGCGCGGATCTTTGACTTTGGATGATTTGCGTCATCAATGTCGTTGGAATAACGAAGATATCCAATTAACCGTTACCGAGTTTTTGTTAACCAAAGCGCTGGCGATGCGTCCTGGTTTGGTTAAGTCAAGAGACCAGTTGATTGATGCTGCTTATGGTGAGAATATTTATGTTGATGATCGGACCATAGACAGTCATATTAAACGGATTCGTAAGAAGTTTCGTCAGGTTGATTCTGAGTTTAATAAAATAGAAACATTATACGGTATTGGATATCGATATAAGGAAGACTGATCGATAGGTCAGGTCACTTTAATTAAAGATGAAGCATATTTTTTCCTGTTTAAGGCGTGATAAAGCGGATTTAACCTCTAAAATAAATTATAAAGCACGCTTTTCATCCCTTTTAATGCGGCGCATTTTATTGGTTAATGCTCTGCCATTGGTCGTTTTAGTAGCAACACTCCTTTATTTAAATCAATTTCAAAATAGCCTTTTGGAAACAGAAGTTACAGCATTGCGAGAGCAAGCGAAGATTTATGCTGGTGCCTTGGGACAAAGTGCAACGCGTAAAATTAAAGATCAAATGATCTCTGAGGGTGGTTTTGAGGTGATGTTTACCCAAAAACCAATAGATATTCATTTTTTATCTGTTGAATTGGCACAGCCTCTGTTGTTAAGCTTGACAGAGCCGAGCCCTAATGTCCGTGCACGCGTTTATGCCCCAGATGGTCAGTTAGTTGTTGATAGTGGTGTTGAAGGTAAGGAGAAACAATATTTATATAAACAGGGAGCGCAATCATCTTTACCCTCTTATAATAAAAAATATAAAAATGAATTTCATAAGGTAAATACAGAGAATGAGAAGGTAATTAATACACGATATGATACTGTGTTGGAAAAGGTTTATACTCATTTATTAAGTTGGATGCCCTATTCTGGAGAGCGGAAAATTAAGAATTTGTCAGTGAATGCTGACCCAGAGGCTGTACCCAATGCTGTAAAAAAATATTTACAATTTACAAATGATCCTAATAGTCAAGAAATGCCCCCTTATATTCGTAGGGCTGTGGATCATCGTTTATTAATTACGATTTCAGAGCCTATTGTACATCAAGGAAAAACGGTTGGAATTATCCAGTTAACCAGAGAGGCAACCAATGTAGATAAGGCTTTATTTGCAGTTCGCTCTTCAATTTTAGTTTTATTTTTACTTGCCTTAATCATTACTGTTTTAATGTCTTGGTATTTGTCGCTAACGATCGCTAGGCCTTTATTGGTTTTGGCTATTGCAACGCACAGAATGCGCGATTCTGTTCGTCCAACAGGTATGGTTCCTCAGCAGCTGTTAAGTCGAAAGGATGAAATTGGTGATTTGGCCAGGGCATTACAGGATAGTGCTAAGGCCTTATGGACTAGAATGGGGGCTATTGAACGATTTGCAGCAGATGTCAGTCATGAGTTAAAAAACCCTCTATCTTCGATTCGATCTGCTATAGAGTTATTACCCAGAATTTCTGATCCAGAGCATAAAAAGCGTTTATTTTATGTGGTTCGTGATGATGTGAGTAGATTAGATCGTTTAATTACAGATATTGCCAGTTCTAGTCGTATTGAAACAGAAATGTCTCGTACGACTCCAGAGGCTGTTGAAGTGATGCCAATTTATAAATTATTATCCGAGTTATATGAGGCAACATATAAACCAAATGATCCCCATATTATCGTTGAAATAGATTCCGATCCTCATCAGCAAAATTTAAAAGTATTAGCAGTGGAAGACCGATTAGTACAAGTTTTGCGTAATCTTATTGGAAACGCAATCTCGTTTTCCCCTCCTAATGGTTTGATTTCTTTGTCAGTTAAAGCAACTAAGGATCGGGTTGAGTTGATTGTAAGTGATCAGGGGCCTGGTATTCCAGAAAATAAATTAAATAGTATTTTTGAACGGTTTTATACAGAACGTCCAGAGGGTGAAAATTTTGGACAACATTCAGGGTTGGGGCTTTCTATTTGTAGACAAATTGTTGTTGCATTAAAAGGAACGATTCAGGCGCACAATCAACATGATGAGCAAGGAAAAATTGTTGGTGCTCGTTTTATTGTTTCTTTGCCTAGGGTGATATGATAAATATATCACGATACAATGTGGGTTAATGGTGTAAATAGGATACATTTTTTTCGATTCGTTTTGCGCTTTATATATTTTGAAAACATGCATTAAAAATGCTTTAAAAAATTGATTTTTTTTGTTTTTTTTGCAGTTTTCAAGGGGTGCTCTAGGAAAGTAGTTTTTCTAAGCTTGAAAAACAGTTGTTTTTAAGCAACATGTTTTTTTGTTGAAGCTGAATATGAGTTTTTTTGATTGATTAGATAGCGACTAGATTTTATTAAAAAGAGGTATAGTTCCTTTGCTAAGTCAGTAAGGTTTTTCGAATATGAAAAAGTCATTAAGTCGTATCGCTATAGCTGCTGCTATGCTTGCTCCTGCAGCAGGTTATGCGCAAAATTACTCAAATACAAATTTGGGTCCAGCTGTTAACCAAGCACAAAATTCAGCATCAGTGCCAATGGTGAGAGAAGAAATTTGGGCATCAGGTTGGAGTGGAAAAGTCCAATATCGTGATGTTCCAATGTATAAAACACCAAAAGCACCAAAGCCACATTGCGGTGTGTTTCAAACTTGTCCTGGTGTAACTAAAATTGGTCTTGGAAAGGGTGACTTTATTGTACGTTTAGGCGCATTAGCAACAATTGCTAATAACACAAGCAGCCGGACTTCAGTTGGTGGACGTGTTACAGCATCTAACGGCGTAATGGCAGAATTAAGTGCAAATTACTTTGTTACTGATAACTTAGCTTTTGAATTGATTGCATCTAGTACTCGCCACAGTATCTGGGCCAAAGGAACAGCTGCTGGAGATGTTCATGTTGGTAAAGCATGGGTTCTTCCTCCTACACTTACTGCACAATGGCATTTTCGTCCACATAAAGCATTTAATCCATATGTTGGTGTTGGCTTAACGGTTGCTTTCTGGCATAATATTAAACCAGGTGGTGGCATTGTTCAAAAATTGGGCATGGAAACCACGGTTGGACCATCTTTCAATGTAGGGTTTGACTATCAACTTGTTGGAAACTGGTTCTTTAATGTCGATGCAAAACAAATGTTGTTAAATCAACGTGCGCATCTTAATGACAGTCCAGGCAGAATTGATGCTCGTACTTCTTTGAACCCTACAGTGGTTAGTGGGGGTATTGGGTATCGCTTTTAACCATTTGCGGAGTTCGGAATGACAAAGGGTGTTTCCTTTGACCGTCTTGCGCGGTACGAAGGAAATCTACCGCGATATACAAGTTATCCAACAGCTGTACAGTTTACAGAAGCTGTTGGATTTAACCAATATAAAGAATGGTTACAGGCTCTTCCAGAGGGGGAGCCTGTTTCGTTGTATTTACATGTTCCTTTTTGTGATGAGCTATGTAAATTTTGTGCTTGTAACACACAAGTCGTTCATCAAGAGTTGGTGCGTAGTGCTTATGGTGATTTGTTGTGTGAAGAGCTGAAACGACTGGCGGAGTTGCTTCAAGCGCGTCGTTCAGTAAGTTTTATTCATTTCGGGGGCGGAACTCCGACAACATTACCTATGAATGCAATGAAAAAGGTAATGCAAACAATATATTCTTTATTCGACATTCAAAAAAATGCTGATATTTCAATTGAACTTGATCCTAGGCATGTTTCTGTCGAGTATTTTTCTATGTTGCATCCTTTGGGGTTTACCAGAGTCAGTTTTGGTGTGCAGGATTTAGATCCCAAAGTGCAAAAAGCCTGTGGACGTATTCAAAGTAAAGAGTTAACCGCGCATTGTATTAAGGTTGTACGTCAGAATAATATTCAGTCTGTGAATGTTGACTTGATATATGGATTGCCTAATCAAACAGTTGAAAGCTTGCGGGCAACGATTCGATCAGTTGTGGAGTTGAAACCAGATCGATTGGCTGTTTTTGGGTATGCTCATGTGCCATGGAAATTTAAGCGACAAACATTATTGGAAGGTGACGTGCTACCTGATAGTGTTGAGCGTTTTCAACAGCGTCAAGTTATTGATGAAATTTTGCAAGGGGCAGGGTATCAAGTGATTGGTTTGGATCATTATGCTTTACCTCACGACTCGATGAGTATAGCTGCTGATAAAGGCACTTTGCATCGTAATTTCCAAGGATATACAGTTGATGATGCACCTGCTTTATTAGGTGTTGGGGCCTCATCAGTATCGATTGTTCCTCAGGGGATTGTGCAAAATCATTCAGCAGTAGCGATGTATCAAAAAGCAATGACCCAAGAGGGGCTTCCTGTAGCGCGTGGCTTGAAGCGTGATGAAGAGGATTTGCTGCGTTGGCACGTTATAGAAAGATTAATGTGTGATTTGCATATTGATTTAGAATTAGTAACGCGGCAATATAATAAACCAGAGCATTTTTTTGATGAAGCAATTGCCAAATTAAAACCATTTGAAGAAGATGCTTTAGTAAAAATCTCGGGCTATAAGATTATAGTAACAGAAGAGGGGCGCTGTTTCTTGAGAAATATAGCGGTTGTTTTTGATACTTATTACCGTGTTGCTCCACAACGCCATGCCCAAGCAATATAAGTTCAAAGGGATGTTTAAATGAGTATTCAAAATAGCGATGCTGGTCAGTTTGTGCGCCATTCTATTGGACAAGCATCAGAATATACAAAACCTTATAAACACTGGTTATTAAAGGATGTATTGCCTGATTATGTTTGTGATTCTTTGGTTGAATGGATGCCTGATGCCAAGGCTGTATCGGGGGATATTCAGGGGCGACGTGAAAATAACAATCAAAACCGTGTGTTTGTAAATTCACAAAAGCAGAAAGAGGATCAACGTTGTGCAGCATTAGCACAAGCTTTTGAAGCTCAAGAAACAAGAGATCTTTTTACGCAAATGACAGGGGCTGATCTTACTGATACTTGGTTAAGGCTAGAGCTTTGTTTGGATAAAGAGGGGTTTTGGTTGGAGCATCATACAGATATTGGTGCCAAGAAACTAACTTTTCTGGTTTCTTTATCTTTAGGAGAAGATGCTGAAAGTTGGGGTACTGATATTATGAATGCTCAAGGAGATTCATTAGCTCGAAGCTCTGGCAAATTCAACTCAGCCTTTCTTTTTATTCCAGGAAAAGATACATGGCATGGGTATCAAAAGCGCCCTATGAGTGGTATTCGTCGTACTTTGATTATAAATTATGTATCTCAAAGCTGGCGAGCCAAGCATGAGCTTGCATTTAATTATTGATTTTAGAAATAATTTATATTTTTATTAGTTTTTTTTTATATTTATATTAAAAGTTGTGTCATAAATTCCTATAATATTTATGGTTATGGCAGAAAATAGGATAAAGAAGCATGAGTAATATCGCACGTGAACAAATGGAGTTTGATGTTTTAATTATCGGGGGTGGCCCAGCAGGACTATCTGCGGCTATTCGATTAAAACAATTGGCACCGTCTGTTGAAATTTGCTTGATTGAGAAAGCTTCTGAAATTGGTGCGCACATTGTTTCGGGCGCTGTTCTTGAACCAACCGCGTTAAATGAATTATTTCCAGATTGGAAACAAAGAAATGCTCCATTAGATACACCAGTTAATCATGAGCGTATGTTTTACTTATCTAATGAAGAGAAATCGACAGCCATACCTATTATTAAACCATTGATGCCAGCGATGAATAATCATGGTAATTTTATCGTAAGTTTGGGTGATTTTTGTCGTTGGCTTGCCGCTCAGGCAGAGGAATTAGGGGTTGAGGTCTTTCCTGGATTTTCTGGCCGGGAACTTATTATTGAAGATGACAAAGTTGTTGGTGTCATTACAGGGGATATGGGCCTTGAGAAAGACGGTAGTCAAGGATCGAATTTTGAACCAGGAATGGAATTGAGGGCTAAATATACGATTTTTGCAGAAGGATGTCGGGGATCTTTATCAAAAAAATTAATGGATCAATTTAAATTAAGACAATCTGTTGACCCTCAAACCTATGGAATTGGGATTAAAGAGTTATGGGAAATTCCTGCACACAAGCACAAACCAGGGTATATACAACATAGTTTTGGTTGGCCATTAGATGATCGTACTTATGGTGGGTCTTGGTTGTATCATTTTGGTGATAATCTTGTTTCCTTTGGTTTTGTCGTTGGGCTTGATTATAGTAATCCTTGGTTATCTCCATTTGAAGAAATGCAACGTTCTAAAAACCATCCTGTGATTAAATATCATCTAGAGGGAGGAAGAAGGATCAGTTATTCTGCTCGTGCATTATCTGAAGGAGGATTACAATCCGTTCCTAAACTCTCTTTTCCAGGGGGATTGCTGGTTGGTGATGCAGCTGGTTTCTTAAATGTACCTAAAATCAAGGGTACACATACGTCTATGAAGTCTGGAATGGTTGCAGCAGAAGCGATTGTTGAAGCATTGACTACACAAGAAATAGAGCCAATCTCTTACCAGTTTCGTATGCGAAAATCATGGGTTTACAAAGAGTTACATCAAGTCCGTAATATTCGTCCTGCTTTTGCTAAGTTTGGCGCAAAAATTGCGACATTATATACAGGTTTTGATTCTATGGTTCGTGGTAAGGTTCCTTGGACGTTTCATCATGGTTTAGGGGATTATGAAAAACTAAAGGCAGCCTCTTTATGTCAAAAAATTGAGTATCCTAAATCAGATGATGAATTAACATTTACCCGTGAATCATCAGTATTTTTGGCTAATATTGATCATCGGGATAATCAGCCATTACACTTAAAATTAAAAAATATGTCAATTTGGAAAACAGTGAATTGGGAGACTTTTAAATCTCCTGAATCAAGATATTGCCCTGCAGGCGTATATGAGGCAGTAGATATTGATAAAGAACCTAAATTGCAAATTAATTCTCAGAATTGTATTCATTGTAAAACTTGTGATATTAAAGACCCCACACAAAATATAGATTGGGAAACGCCAGAAGGTGGCAGTGGTCCGAATTATCCAGGTGGAATGTAAGATTTTAATTTAGTTAATAATATCGTAACGAAAGGGTGTTATGAAAATATTAGTTCCGGTGAAACGGGTTGTTGATTCTAATATTAAACCGTTGGTAAAGTCCGACAATTCTGGTGTAGAGGTTGGTGGCGTTAAAATGTCCATGAATCCTTTTGATGAAACTGCAGTTGAAGAAGCAGTTCGCCTGAAAGAACAAAAAATTGTTTCTGAAGTTGTTGTTATCTCTATTGGAGAAGCCAAAAGCCAAGACACTTTGCGTACAGCGATGGCAATGGGTGCGGATAGAGGTGTTTTAGTTACTTCTGAAGATGCGCTAGAATCTTTGAGTGTTGCGAAAATTTTACAGCATTTTGTTACCAAAGAACAACCTGATATTGTTTTAATGGGTAAGCAAGCATCTGATGATGATATGAATGCGACTGGTCAGATCTTGGCAGCGAAACTTGGGTGGGCTCAAGGAACGTTTGTTAGTAAATTAGAGCTGTCTGAAGGTAAAGCGCAAATTACGCGTGAAATCGATGATGGCCAAGAAATTTTAGAGCTTGTATTACCAGCTGTAATTACAACTGATTTACGCTTAAATGAGCCACGTTTTGCATCTTTGCCGAATATTATGAAAGCAAAAAAGAAACCTATCGAGACCGTTGCTCTTGCTGACCTTGGAATTGATACAGCTGTTCGTCTAGAAGTAAAATCTGTAGCGGAATCTTCTTCTGTTCGTGAAGGTGTTATTGTTAGTTCTGTTGAAGAGCTTATGGATAAACTTCAAAATGAAGCAAAGGTAATTTAAAAATGGCTGTTTTAGTTTTATTAAGTTATGAAAAAGGCGATAAAATCCGCCCGATTAGCCGTTCTGCGATTGCTGCTGCAACTCAGTTGGATACAGAAGTACATGCACTGCTTGTTGGTGAAAATCTAGAAATCTTATCTCAAAAAGCATCTCAGTTAAATGGTGTGCAAAAATTGCTTGTTGCAGAACATTCTGCATATGCGCATATGCCAGCAGAACCTGTGGCAAATTTGATTGCTTCAATAGCTGAATCTTATGAGTTTATTATTGCACCAGCAAACGCAGAAGGAAAAGATATTCTTCCTCGTTTGGCAGGTTTATTGGATGTCCAACCGATTTCTGATGTTGTAGAAATTATTGATACGTCAACGTTTGTACGTCCTATCTATGCAGGCAGTATACTTGCGACAGTAGCTTCTAAAGATGCTAAGAAACTTTTATCCGTTCGTGGAACGACTTTCGAAGCTGTTGCAGAAACAGGTGGCAGTGCTGTAGTTGAAAAAATTGAAAATTTACCACTTTCTGAAAAGCAACTTTCAATATTTAAAGAGTTAAAACTTTCTCAATCCGATAGACCTGAGCTTGAAGGTGCGCGCGTTGTTGTTTCTGGTGGCCGTGGAATGCAAAGTGCTGAAAATTTTGTATTGCTTGAAAAAATTGCCGATCAATTAGAAGGTGCGATTGGTGCTTCCAGAGCAGCTGTTGATGCAGGATTTGTCAGTAATGATTTCCAAGTTGGCCAAACAGGTAAGATTGTAGCGCCAGAGCTTTATATTGCCGTGGCGATTTCTGGTGCCATTCAGCATCTTGCTGGAATGAAAGATAGCAAAATCGTTGTTTCGATTAATAAAGATCCAGAAGCCCCTATGTTCAAAGTATCAGACTATGGTATTGTAGGTGATCTTTTTGAAATTTTACCTCAATTAGAGGCAGCTTTAAAAGCTAGATAATTTAATTCAAATACTTTTTTAGTTTAAAAAAAAGTATTTGAAAATAATAATAAGAATAGTTTAACCAGATAAAATTAATAAGGATATTCATTATGAAATGGGAACTAGAAATACCAAAGGATAAATATTATGTACCTGTTATTAATATTAAATGGCTTTTGATTTTGCATGGAATATTGATAGTTGTTCTTGGTTTAATGATGTGGGGTGCATGGAACCTAAACAGTTAATTTGAAGTCAAAGTTTAAGTAATATGTTTTTTTCTCAGTATCGAAAAAGTATTCTGGCAGGAATTATAATATATAGCAGCTGTACAGCTGCTTATGCTGAACCAGTATCTAAAGTGCTTCATGTGATTGCAGCAGAGAATATGTATGGGGATATTGCTCAGCAACTGGGGGGCAAATATGTACAAGTTGATTCTATTTTAAACAATCCAGATCAAGATCCTCATTTGTTTGAATTAACCCCCAGTATAGGCAAGAAAATTGCTGATGCTGATTTGATTATTGTGAATGGGTTAGGTTATGATTCTTGGATGAATCGTTTATTAACAAAATATCATTTTAATCATCAAGATATTGTTTCCGTGCAAGCTTTATTAAACCGTAAAGAAGGTGATAATCCCCATTTATGGTATGATGTTGATGCAATTGATGCCTTGTCTGGGCGATTAGAGCAGCTTTATGTAAAACTTGAACCACATGAAAAGTTGGTTTTTGAAAGCAAATTAAGTTCTTTTCAAACTGATTTAAACAAAATCAAAGAGCGTATTGAGACTATTAAGCAAAAACACGTTCATATCAAAGTAGCAGCAACAGAACCTGTTTTTGGGCTAATGGCGCAAAAGTTAGGCTTTGAGATGTTAGAAGAACCCTATCAATGGGTCGTAATGAACGGTGGCGAGCCAACACCAAAGCAGGTTGCTGGGTTTATTCAGGATTTAAAAACACATCAAATCCAAATTTTGTTTTATAATGAGCAAGTGGTTACCCCTGCAACGCAACAGTTAAAAAAGATTGCTATGGAAGCAGGCGTTGCTGTGGTTGGAGTTTCAGAAACAATGCCAGCGAATTTGACCTATCAGCAATGGATGAATCAGGTTTTGGATAAAGTAGAGGCTGCTTTAAAAAGTAAACATCCATGAATGTCATTGAATGTCAAAATCTTGATATTCGATTAGGGACACATTTAATTTTATCTAGGCTTAATCTGCAGATACAAGAAAATCAGTTTGTTGGTATTTTTGGCCCGAATGGATCGGGAAAGACGACTTTTATGAAAGCGTTATTAGGTATTATCCCGTGTTCCGAGAATAAGATTAAAATTCTTGGTAAAACACCTGTAAAAGCTAGGAAACAAATTGGATATATTCCTCAATATCGCGAGATGGAATCTTTTCGTTTAAAGGGAAAGGATTTTATTGCTACAAGTATTCACGGGCATAAATTGGGGTTGCCCTTTTTAACTAAAAAAGATTTATATCAAATTGATAATGTTCTCGACCAGGTTCATGCCAGAGACCTGGCTTTTACGCCGCTTTCTGAAATGTCTGGGGGGCAAAGGCAACGCCTTTTGTTGGCACAAGCATTATTAGGTAATCCTAAGCTTATTATTATGGATGAACCTTTTAGTAATCTTGACCCCAAGTGGGTGAAACTTATTTTATCTCTTATCAAAGAATTGCAAGCACAAAGAAAATTAACCATTTTACTGTCAACGCATGATTTAAACCCATTAATGAAAATTATGGATCAAGTCATTTGCATTGGTAATCAACAGGCGGTCTTGGGGGATGTTGATCGTGTGATGACTTCTGAGGTATTAAGTGGACTTTATGGGTTTCCTATTGAGGTTGTTAAAACGGATCAGCATCTTTTTGTAACAACATCCTGCTAATTTATTCATTTGAAAGTTTGTTCGAGGATGTTTTCTCTTGAGTTTATGCAAACTGCATTTATTGCATCTGGTATTGTTGCGATTATTTGTGGTTTGATTGGATATTTTTTATTAATTCGCAGAGAAGCCTTTGCTGGGCATGCATTGTCTCATGTTGGATTTGCAGGCGCAACGGGAGCAAGCCTAGTCGGGTTATCACCATTTCTGGGATTATTGTTATTCAGTCTGTGTGCAGGTGGATTAATTGGAGCCATTGGTCCGAAATTAAAAGATAGAGATATTGCTATTGGATTAGTCTTATCAACTTCGATGGGGCTCGGGCTATTGTTTTTGCATTTTTACACGCGATATGCCTCTCAAGTAACGGGGTTACTTTTTGGTAATATCTTTGCTGTTAATACACAAACGTTATATGGATTAATTATTCTAAGTATTATTTGTTGTATCGTTATGCTTTTTTTTATGCGCCCTCTGTTATTTGCATCTTTGCAGCCAGATTTGGCCGAAGCAAAAGGCGTTTCTTTGCGCTGTGTTTCTATTTTATTTTTAGCGTTGGTTGCGTGTGTAACGGCTGCATGTGTGCAAGTTACAGGGATCTTATTAACATTTTCCTTGATGGTGGGGCCAGCGGCGGTTGCACGTCAGTTGAGCACGACGGTTTGGCGAGGGGTATTTTTGTCGATTTTTCTGGCGGTTGCAGAAGCATGGGGAGGGATTATCATCGCTTGGATTACGGATTATCCTGTTTCTTTTTGGATTAGCTTATTAAGCTTTGTGGTCTATTTGGTTTCCTTATTATTCAGTAAAAATTTATCTTTTTATAAGAAAATAAAACTAATTAACTAAGTATTATTTTGGGAGCTTAAGAGAAGAAAAAATAATCCAAATTCATTATGACAAAGCAGATATTGGGTATCGTGCCTATGGCTCTAATTTTAAAGATTATGCTATGACTCTTTGTTTTCAAAAAGCATTTGGAAGTCGCGATCCTATTTTAAACGAGGACGCAAAAGCAACAATGGGGTTTTTTTTAGAATTGTGGATGGATTATAATTTTGGGCAGCCCATTAAAATACAGGGCAAGCTAGACAAATTAATTGAAAACTATCTAAAACAAACTTATAGATCACAAATGCATCCAAAATCAAAATTATATATATTTAAATGTATGGATTTGTAACATAGTGACGATTTGGATCGATTAACCAAAGAGTTCGTAGCCCATTCCAATCGAACCTGTAAACAAGATCATCCCAAATATCCACATGAGTGGTAAATACAAATTAGATTTCTGTTACTTACGTTCTTATGCTGTGTTTCTATGATTACAGCATAGTTCAATTAAGAGAGGAAACTCAACGTCATTAGAAAAAGCTGATATTCGTTACGAAGTGTTTAATTAAAGTTTTTTCAACTGATATTTTATAACTATTCTATTGTATCAGGACGTATTGTTGCTTAATATTACATTTTATTGATGTGTTACCAAGATCGATTTTTTCTGATGCAAGATGATGTGCTAAATACAAATATAATTAAACAGCCCGTAGTTTTCGTAACGGGTTTGTCTGGTGCTGGGAAATCGACCATTCTTCGTGCTTTAGAGGATTTAGGGTATGAGCTGGTTGATAATGCCCCTGTGCAGGTCATCAGCGATATAGTTGGCAAGGTCGAGGGACCCATTGTTATTGGCCTTGATTCCAGAACAAATGGCTTTGAGGCTGCTACCGTTATAGAGTTATTAACCAGATTACGATTAAATCCCTCTTTGCATATTCAATTAATTTACGCCACTTCTGAAACGGACGTGTTATTACGCCGTTATACCGCTACACGCAGGCGTCATCCAATGGCAGCTGGTGGAACGGTCAAAGAAGGCATTGAAGCTGAAATTATATTGATGGAGCCGTTAAGGCAAGTGGCTGATTTAGTGATTGATACATCAGATTTGCCTCCATTTGAATTAAGGTTACTGGTAGAAACACGTTACAGTCTAGGGCGAGATAAAAATCAGGGACTTCTGACCTTAACTTTGATGTCTTTTGCATTTCCAAGTGGTGTTCCACGTGAAGCAGATATGGTTTTTGATGCTAGGTTTTTGCATAATCCATATTATATTCCAGAATTATCTAAAAAGACTGGACTGGATAAAGATGTTCAGGAATATGTAGAGAAAGATCCAGATTATCAAAAATATGTTCATCAGATTGACGAAATGTTCAATTTAATTTTCCCTCGTTTTGTTTTAGAGGGTAAAAAATATGCCACGATTGCAGTTGGATGTTCTGGGGGGCGGCATCGGTCTGTAACCATTGTCGAGGATTTAGCAGAACGCCTTGCTTATCCTAAAAAGGGTCAAGCGGGTTTACCTGTTTTGGTGATGCATCGTGAGTTAGCACGTCAAGGCGTTCAAACTTGGCGGTGGGTTGCTCGTCCACAAGAGCAAGTAATATAAGTTTTTTTAATTATTAATAAAATATTTTAGGGATTGAGTAATGGATCAAAAAGTTATTCCTGTTCGCCGTGCGTTAATTTCCGTTTCTGACAAAACAGGTTTACTTGAGTTGGCCAAAGCTTTGGCTGCGCAAAATGTAGAGATTCTATCTACGGGTGGAACGGCTAAGTCTATTCGTGATGCTGGAATTAGAGTGATAGAGGTTTCTGATTTTACAGGTTTTCCTGAAATTTTGGACGGGCGTGTGAAAACTTTAGTTCCTCAAATCCATGGTGGTTTATTGGGACGCAGAGATTTGCAAGATCATCAAGATCAAATGAAAGCACATGGTATTCTACCAATTGATCTATTATGCGTGAATTTATACCCGTTCGAAGCAACGGTTTCTTCTGGTGCGGGTGAAGAAGATGTGATTGAAAATATTGATATTGGTGGACCAGCCCTTATTCGGGCAGCTTCTAAAAATCATAGTCATGTTGCAGTGCTTACCGATGCAGCACAATATGGACCTTTTATTGAGAGTTTAACTAAAACAGGTGGATCAACTTTTGCACAACGTCGCGCATGGGCACAAGCAGCTTATGCCAGAACGGGTGCTTATGATGCAGCGATTTCTGCATGGTTTGCCAGAGAAGCCCAAGAGCAATTCCCAGAACGTGTTGTCTTTAGTGGTCAACGTAAAGAAGTGTTACGTTATGGTGAAAATCCTCATCAACAAGCAGCGTTTTATACAAATGATGAAAACCGACCAGGCGTTGCAACGGCAAAGCAATTACAAGGCAAAGAGCTTTCTTATAATAATTTAAATGATACAGATGCTGCATTTGAAGCGGTGGCAGAGTTTGATGAACCTTCGATTGTGATTGTGAAACATGCCAATCCTTGTGGTGTTGCCAGTGCCAAAACTTTGTCCGAGGCATGGGATCTGGCTTTGCGTTGTGATCCAGTATCTGCTTTTGGTGGCATCATTGCGATGAATCGTCCTTTGGATGCAGAGCTAGCTGGTAAAATTGTATCGATCTTTAGTGAAGTGATTATTGCACCGAAAGTGAATGCAGATGCATTAGCCATTTTATCCAAAAAGAAAAATGTTCGCGTGCTGGAAACTGGATCAATGCCTGATTCATTGGCACAAGGGGTGATGGTTAAAACATTGGCTGGTGGGTTTTTATTGCAAAATCGTGATAATGGTCGCCCTTCTGATTTCAAGGTAGTGACTAAAAGACAACCTACAGCCCAAGAAATGGAAGATATGATTTTTGCTTTCCGTGTGGGTAAACATGTAAAGTCCAATGCGATCGTGTACGTAAAAGATAAAGCAACGGTTGGGGTGGGCGCTGGTCAAATGAGCCGTGTTGATTCTGCACGTATTGCTGCACATAAAAGTGCCGAAGCTGCTGAGGCAGCTGGATTGTCCGAACCGTTGAGCAAAGGCAGTGTGGTTGCTTCTGATGCATTTTTTCCATTCGCAGATGGATTACAAGCAGCGATTGCTGCGGGTGCAACGGCAGTGATTCAGCCTGGTGGATCTATGCGCGATGATGAAGTGATTGCGGCAGCGGACGAAGCTGGAATCGCAATGGTCTTTACGTCTATGCGTCACTTCCGTCATTAATTTTTGGATATAAACTTATGAAACGCATGTTTTTTATTGTTTTATTAGCTTCTGTATTTGTCGGTCATTCTGTAAAGGCCAAAGAATATAAATTTACAAGCCAATTTACCCCATCAATGGTGCAATGGTCTAAAGGTTCTGGCACTGCGATGGTTGCTGGTATGGGAATTTATCGGGAAGTTGATGGAACGATGAAAAGCTGTGCGGGACAACAAATTACTTATTACCCTTATGATCCCTATATTATAGAATCTTTACAAACGAAGATACGAGATATCAAAAAAATTAAGAACTTTGATTCTCGTATGAATGACTATGCTTTTAAAGTGCCTTGTGATGTAAATGGAGATTTTAAACTAACAGGACTACCAGAGGGAAAATGGATTTTTGTCATGAATATCCCTGTGGTTAAAAATAAAGAGGATTACTCTTCTTATGACAAGTCATCTGATTTAACGAATGCCGCTGGTCAGGGTAATGGTATTTTATATCGTATTGTCAGTATAACTGCGGGAAAAGTAAATTCAGTTCAATTAGTGCAAGGCGATGTAGAAGAGCATTAATTTTCTATTGAATTATAGCGTATTTCGTATTTGTTAGTTATCATATATAAAAGAATACGAAATTATTATTCTTTTAAAAATTATCTAAGAATATTATCATGAACGCTATGAAGTATTCGCACTAATAATCGTGCATTCTGATTTGTTTTCTGTAAATCGTCTCAGAAAAACTTCCTTTAAAGCAAGATAATCGGGATTTGCGCGTGCATCGTCCCATTTTTGTTTGAAAATACGTGCAGCTTCTGCCTTTATCTTATCTTCGGAAGTTCTGGGGAGTTCTTGACGACCATGGGAACCACTTAGACCTTTTTTGTCTGTTGGTACGGGGCCATCATATTTTTTCCCCCCTTTATGGTTCGCGTAACGTCGAGCGCGCGTATAACCCATTTGTAAAAATTTTCTGGCCATATCAGCACCAACAAAATCTTGATTTTTAATATATTCCAAAAATAAATCGTAGATCTTATTACTACTTTCTTCTGCCTTTTCAACAGTCGCAAAACGCCAATAAGGCAGTATTTCTGATTTATAAGGTTCAACAGATAAAACGCCCTGTTCTCCTTTACCTATACGATAAAGCTCTGGGTGTTCTTTAAAATTAATTTTTTCAAAATCTAAAGAGTAATCAAAGCTTTTACTCTGTACGCGACTTTTTTTTCGAGGAGGCTCAGAAAAATTTTCTTTAACCATAACCATTCCTTTTTATCAGCTTAATAATTAAGTTTTGATCCTTTTCAATGAAATATAACATATTGTATTCATATAGAATCGTTTATTTTATAGTTTTGATGCCCACTTATGTGCAATATATGTAAGCTCTTCTTTTGCTCTTGCCAGTGCTTGGGTGCGAGCTTCTTGATCAGCAAATTGTAAAGGCTGTGCATTTACAAACTGAGGATTTTCTACGCCTAAAAATCCAAAAGAGGCTTTTAATACAGGGGTCATTGCATCCATATGTTGGAAATCACCTGAACGTAAATCAGCACCACGGGTGGTAATAAACAAAACTTTCTTATTTGTTAGTTTCCCTTGTGTTGTGCCATCAGGAAATAGGTCGTAGGTAACTCCTGTTCTGATAATGGTATCGATAAATGTTTTAAAAGTTGCAGGAATTGTCCAATTATACATAGGCATGGCACATACCAATGCATCGGCATCGATAACACGTTGGCACATAACATCAGAAGCAGCAAGGACTTGTTTCATTTCAGTCGTGCGCTCGTTTGCAGGTTTGTAAGTTGCGACAACAAACTCTGATGTCAGATGTGGTTGAACATCTTTTGTAAGGTCTAAATAATCTATATCAAGATCAATATTTTGTTGTTGTAACTGTTTTAAAAAAAATTGACCTAACATTCGAGAGTTAGATTTTTCGGCAATTTTAGCACTTGTATCAATATGCATAATTTTCATAAGATAATGCTTTCACAAATAGAGATAATTTAAATGAAACATAACTTACGTTTTTGTCAAAATAACAACGATATTCAAATATATTTTGTAGAAAAATGATATAGATGATGAATAACTCCGTTCTTAGTAAAGTTTATAATCACCAACTTCCAATATGGATTGTCTTTTGATAATGAATATCAAATATGTTTCAAACTAAGTATAAAGTTTCTCGTGCCATAGAGAAGAAAATTAAAAAGTTAGAAAAAGACTTTGGAATGATTTTTGAGAGTCCATATGTAAATTTTCTCAAAAAATTTAATGTGGTAGAATGTAATGAGGATTTTGCATTTCTCTTAAAAGAAAACCTTATAGCTGGGGAAAGCGATGTATCGATTGATATGTTTTTAGGGTCTTCTAAGGATGAACAAGAGGATTTATATTCTGTCAATTATGATTATCAAGATAAAATTCCAGAAGATGTTATGGCTATTGCATTGGTGAATGAGAGTGATTGGCTTTGTTTCATTCCAGTGGAAAGATTTATTATTGGGATCATGAGGTAAATGATTTATATTTGGATTTAAAGCAACCAAATACTTATCTACCACACAATGTTGATTTAGTGCTGCTAGCAGATACATTTGAACAATTTTTAGAGGGCGTATTTCATAAAGATATAGAATAAGAGGGCGATAATGATAATCTTTTTGAAGATATATCTTAACCTTTTTTGTTGAATCATTAGAGGCTTATTTAAAAAACCCGCATTTATTTTCGTACAATCAATCTTAAGAGACATCATTACAAAAGTTAGGGTTATCAGAAAAAGGTAAGAAAGTGTTAACGTTATCGAAAATAGAGTAATTGACTTAATTCATTTATATATAAAAATAATTAAAATAAATTTTAATCTATTTCAAATATGTTTTATTGATGATAAGAATTCCAAGTCTTTAGATTAAAAATTATAAAACTACTCTTTTAAGAATTGAAGAGAGTCAAACAACAATTTTCGAATCGTTTAAATGAATAAATTCATACTTGTTTGTTTATTATTATTGTTCATACCAATTATTTCTTTAACCTATGCAGAGGATAATCATCACCAGATTCAAACTCGATTTGGATTAGCATATATTAACAAAGATCATTCTTTGGTTATTGACAAAATACCTGTAAAACCTTCTGTTAGTGGAAATTTCTTTTTGCTTGTTGATAAAGTTACACAAACTAAAGGCGCTGACTATCTTATACTTACATCAGGTGGAGGAAGTCGTTGCCCAGCTTCGTATTCTATTGTTAAGGTTACAAAGTTTAGAGCCATTCCCACGGATTTTTTGGAAATTGTGTAGATTTGGTTCACAATTCATTAAAAATTATACCAGGATAAGAGTATTATTGCTTCATTTCCGGAACATACACTGATATCTACCCAGGTCAAATTACAAGCAACAACTATTATTTATGATATTCCAACTGGTAGATTAAAAGAAAATGGTGAACCATTAAATTCATCTTGTAAAAATGATGTTTGTAAAGGGTATTAAGTTAGAAATTTTTTTGACGTGCAGATTACAAAATGAATTATTAAAAGTCAGCAATGATACAGTGTTTTGTAATAATCTAGCTCCTGAAATTATAGTATATATAAATCAAGCTCTACTTTGTTCATGTTTGATTTATTTTTATTTCTTCTAAAAATCATGAATATCATCAAGATCGCTAAAGCGTGTAAATTCTCCTTCGAAGAAGAGGTCAACTTTACCAGTAGGGCCATGACGTTGTTTTTCTAGGATTAATTCTGCTTTATTATGTACTTGATCCATGTCGGCTTGCCATTTTTCATAGGCAATTTGGTATTTGTCTGTGCTTTCAAAAGCTATGGGTTTAGGCATGCGTTGCTGCAGGTAATATTCATCACGATACACAAACATTACGGCATCTGCATCTTGCTCAATTGATCCAGATTCACGAAGATCAGACAGCTGAGGGCGTTTATCTTCTCTGTTTTCAACTTGTCGAGAAAGTTGAGATAAGGCAATGACAGGAATTTCAAACTCTTTGGCAAGAGCTTTCAACCCTTGGGTAATTTGAGAAATCTCTAATACGCGGCTTTCTGGGCGGCTGCCAACCGATGGACGCATTAATTGAAGGTAATCGACGACAATGAGGTTTAGCCCTCTGGTTCGTGCCAACCTTCGGCATCGTGTGCGCATAACGGATAAGCTGATTGCTGGGGTATCATCAATATATAAAGGCAGTTGTGAGAGTTCACGACTTACGAGTACAAATTTATCGAATTCTTTTTGTCCAATTTCTCCACGACGAATACGCTCGCTAGAAACCCTAGATTCTTCGGATAAAAGTCGAGTGGCTAATTGTTCAGAGGACATTTCCAAAGAAAAAATAGCGACTGTACCAACAGGTTTATTGGCATTTTGTTGTGTTTCAGCATTTCGTAACAGGCTTTTGGCTGCATTAAATGCAATCTTTGTTGCCAAAGCCGTTTTGCCCATAGCAGGACGACCAGCGAGGATAATCAGATCAGCAGGATGTAAACCACCTGTTTTTTGGTCAAGAGCTTTTAATCCTGAAGATAGTCCTGCCACACCACTTGTATTCGAAAAAGCATGATTGGCAATGTTGATGGCCTCAGTTAGTGCATTTTCAAAAGAAACAAACCCACCTTCTTGCCCTTTATGAGTAGCAAGCTTAAAAAGTTTTTCTTCACCAATAGAGATTTGATCAGACCCAGTCGCTTCTATATTGGATTCAAATGCACCATTGACGATTTCTTCACCAATATCGATTAACTGTCTTCTGATCCATGCATCATGAATGGTTTTCCCATAGTCTTTGGCATTAATAATACCCACCATAGATTTTAAAAGCTGTCCTAGATAGGCAATCCCACCGACCTCATCAAGAATGCCTGCATGTTCAAATTCAGCTTTCAGCGTAACAGCATCAGCAATTTGTCCAGCCTCAATGCGACGAACAATGGCATCATAGATTTTTCCATTAATGGGATCTGCAAAATGTTCGCTAATTAAAAATTCAGCAACTTTTTCATAGGCTTTATTATTGGTAAGTAACGCCCCTAGTAATGACTGTTCTGCTTGAATATTCGCAGGAGGAAGGCGTTGAGAAATGCCTAGTAGGGAAAAAGGAGACTCTGATTTCGATTCTATATTTTTCACGTTTTTATATTATCACTTTTTGGAATTATTGTCGGCTGTGAATTGTGGGGAAATCTGTGGATAATGTGGATTATTGTAAAGTGTGATGCAGTTGCACGTACCCACTGACAATATGATAAAAAGAGCTGGTTGGAATTTTATTATTTTTATAATCATAACAATGGGTTAGTTGGTCTTGCCACGTGCCATTTGGACAGTTTTTAAAATAGCGACGAAGTAAGTTATCTATGATTTTAGAGAGGTGTTGATAACTTTTTTCGTCATGCATTAAACTGGTAGCACGAATAGCTTCGGTTTGCACCCAAAGACGCGCAGATTTATTAACAGAAGTACCATCTTTTTGAACCTTATCTGCAACTAGCCCTGTTACTTGATCAACCGCATAATGCTCGTTAAAATAATACATTCTCTGCATTTCCGCGTCATGGTTGATACCAGTTAATCGTTTATATTCAGACAAAAGCCATATCCATTCATACTGATGGCCTGGTTCGACCTCTGTTGCGGGTGGGCAAGGAACTGGAGCCCAGTTCTCAACAAAATATTCCTCTAAAACACCAGATTGATGATTAAAGAATTTAGTTTTAAATAGATGGATGAGTTTATGCGCCATAATAAGGTCTTGCTCTGCACCTGTTGTTTCATACAGTGCCAAAGCAGCTTCTAGTAAATGCATATGTGGGTTTTGTTGCCTATATCCGTGAGTTAGAGGAATAATATTTTTATATCCCCCTTGAGGGTATGACATAAAACGTTCAATCCACTGAATTGTTTGACGGGCTTGTTGGATAGGGCGTTGATTATTGCTGAGACGAGCATACCAAGCCAAAGAAAAAATAGTAAAAGCTAGATCGTATAAATCAGAGGATGAATCTAGAACTTTTCCTTCACGAGTTAAGGTCTTGGCCCAATGGCCTTCGCCTAATTGAGCATTTTGCATAAAGTTATAGATTTGCTCGGTAATAGAATTTGCTTGTGTCCAACCCATTAAGGCACCTTGGGTAAAGCTATATAATTGACGAGCCTGAACACGGAGACGTTTATACCCAGGAAAATCAGGAGAGCCATCCATTTGTAGCTGTTCATGTGCTCCCCATTGAAATGGTTTGTGTGAAGAGCCATCCCCACCAATTGTTCCCCAATAAGGAAGAGCAGAATCAAATAACCAACGAGTAAAAAGGTCATGTTGATAACGAATATGATGGGGAATGCTCATTTTTTTTCCATGATGTATAAACGTCAAAAGCCCTAAGAACCAGCAATCTTATCAATAATATTGGTTGTAGAAAAGCCTTCTTGTAAATCTGCCAAGATAACTTTTCCGCCATTTTGTTCAACGATGTCGCGACCAACCACTTCTTTATTATAATAATCCGCCCCTTTGACCAAGATATCAGGTTTAAAAAGGTGAATCAGATTAAAAGGTGTATCTTCATCAAAGGCAACGACAGCATCTACGTATCGTATTGCAGCCATGACTTGAGATCTGCTGATTAAGTTATTAATAGGTCTTTGCTCACCTTTAAGAGCCTTGATACTGCGGTCAGTGTTTAAAGCAACGATTAAACGATCACATTGGGTGCGTGCATTTTTAAGCAGTGCGATATGACCTGGATGAATAATATCAAAACATCCGTTCGTAAATCCAACAACAAGATTTTGTTTTTTCCATAATTTGACTTGTTCCAGCAATTGGTCTGGATGTAGCAAAGTCGGAGCAATAGTTTCAGAAAAACTGCGTGGATCTTGTGCTTTGAGTTCGTTTAAAACCTCTGCAATAGAGGTGGTAGAGGTGCCTGCTTTGGCAACGACCACTCCAGCTGCAGCATTCGCGATATGCACCGCTTCGGACAGGCTATATCCCGCAGCATAACCCAGAGTTAAGGTTGCGATAACCGTATCCCCAGCACCAGAAACATCGAAAACTTCTCTAGCACGAGACGGAATCGTTGTAACGGGTTTGCCTCGTTCAACAAGGGTCATGCCTTTTTCTGATCTGGTAATAAGGATTGCTTGTCCTTGAGTAGCATTTAATAATGCTTCACCAGCCTGCTCAAAATCTTCATCATTTTCTAGAATATATTGTGCAGCGGCACTGGCCTCTTTGGTATTAGGGGTAACACAGGTTGCATATTGATAAAGTGAGAAATCAGAAGATTTGGGGTCTACAAAAACAGGAATTTGATGCTGTTTAGCTTGTTCCATTGTATGTTTTATAACAATTGGATGGCATACACCTTTACCATAATCTGAAATGATGATGGCGTCTGCTTGTGAAATAGTTTGATCAATCGAGTTTAAAAGTTGTGCAATTTCTTCATGATGTAAGGGAATTAGACTTTCTTCATCCGCACGAATAACTTGTTGATTGGCAGCAATAAAGCGAGATTTACAAATGGTAGGACGGTATTGAGATTTAACGAGGTAATGATCGGTAATATTTTTCTCGTTCGTTAGTCTTTTAATGTTTCCTGCATACTCATCTTGACCAATAAGGCCGATCAAGATGGCTTTTCCTCCAAGAGATAGAATATTATTAGTAACGTTTCCTGCTCCTCCTAGCATTTCCTTTTTATTATTTAATTGTAAAACAGGAACAGGAGCTTCAGGAGATATGCGCTGAACATTGCCATATATGAAACGGTCTAGCATGACATCACCAATACATAAAATCGTAATTTTGGAGAAGTCCATCTTGGTAACTTTCTTTATTTAGATAGAGTTAACGTGAAAAGCTGTTGGTAAAATTGGTTAGAAAAGTTTGACGTTTTGTTTTTAAGCGTTCACAAGACAGAATAGTTTCACATTCAGAAATAGCAATGTCTAATTTATTGTTAATAATAACATAATCGAACTCTCTCCAATGTGAAATTTCGTTTAACGCGGCGTCCATGCGTTTATTAATTTCATTGACATGGTCTGAGGCTCGGTTGGTTAAGCGCTTTTCTAACTCTTCAATAGAAGGAGGGAGAATAAAAATACTGACGACATCATTGGGTAATGCTTCTCTGATTTGACGATGGCCTTGCCAGTCAATATCAAAAATCAGGTCTTTTCCTTCGGCTAATTGTTGTTCTACTGCGGCTTTGGGAGTGCCATACCCTTTATCGAAAACAGTTGCCCATTCTAAAAGCTCACCATTCTTAGCCTGATCTTCAAATTGTTCCTTGGAAATAAAATGATAATGTATACCGTGTGTTTCTCCAGGGCGAGGTAGGCGTGTGGTTACAGAGATAGAAGGAAAAAGATTTTTCTGAGAAGCTCTAAGTGCATTAGCAATCGTTGATTTTCCTGCACCAGAAGGGGCAGAAAGAACAAAACAAATTCCTCTAGTTGAGGGTTGTGTGGATTGAGAGGGGAGCTCTAGCATAAAAAATTCCTTCATGAAGCGTCAATTCTGTTTGTTTATAGCAGAAATTGTTTATTTCATAAATAAGGAAGATAAAGGTAATTTTTTAAAAATAATTATTAAAAATTAGAAGACTATTCTTCATCTCCCAATTCATTTTGTTGGGAGATGAGTGATCGATAAAGCTAGTAGCGAATGACAGTACGAATAGATTTTCCTTCATGCATGAGGTCAAACGCTTTGTTTATTTCATCAAGAGGTAATTCATGGGTAATAAAATCCTCCAGTTTAAACTTACCTTGTAGATAGTCATTTACAATACCTGGTAATTGAGAACGTCCTTTGACCCCTCCAAACGCAGAGCCGCGCCATACACGCCCTGTCACCAGTTGGAAAGGGCGGGTTGATATTTCTTCGCCAGCACCAGCAACACCAATGATGATAGATTCACCCCAACCTTTGTGGCAGCATTCCAAAGCAGAGCGCATAACTTTGACATTACCGATACATTCAAAAGAAAAATCTACCCCACCGTTGGTTAATTTAATGATTACGTCTTGAATAGAGTCTTGGTAATCCTTTGGATTAATACAATCTGTTGCCCCAAGTTTTTTAGCCAGATCGAATTTGTCAGTATTAATATCAATCGCAATAATACGCCCTGCTTGTGCAGTTTTTGCGCCCATAATGACGGATAAGCCAATCCCACCCAGCCCAAAAACAGCAACAGAATCGCCTGGTTGGACTTTGGCAGTATTGGTGACGGCCCCCATACCTGTTGTGATACCACAGCCTAATAAACATACTTTTTCCAAAGGTGCATCTTTGCTGATCTTAGCAACAGCAATTTCAGGAACGACTGTATATTCAGAGAAAGTTGATGTGCCCATATAATGAAAAATAGGTTTACCATCTTTAAAAAAACGTGTGGTTCCATCAGGCATAAGCCCTTTGCCCTGGGTTATACGAATGGCTTGGCATAAATTGGTTTTACCTGAAAGACAATAGTCACATTTTCCACATTCTGGGGTGTAAAGAGGAATAACATGATCGCCTACAGAAATACTGGTAACGCCTTCACCAACAGCTTGAACAATACCAGCCCCTTCATGTCCTAGAATAGTCGGAAAGATTCCTTCAGGATCAGTCCCAGATAATGTATAGGCATCTGTATGACAAACACCAGTTGCAACGATACGAATTAATATTTCGCCTTTTTGAGGAGGCATTAAATCGACCTCTTCAATGGTTAAAGGTTCTTTTGCGTTCCATGCAACCGCAGCGCGTGTTTTTATAAATTTCACCCTAAGGAGTCCTTTTATATTGAAATCAGTGATGAAGCTCTTTTTATATTAAAAAACATTAAAAGCATAATACAAATTGATGCCATCATGGCGATAGAAGCAAGCGCAATACTGTAATTACCACCATAAGTTTCAGCAATATAGACTTGTAATGGAAGGTTAACAGAAGCCAGTAAGTTTCCAAGTTGGTAGGCAACACCAGGTAAAACAGCCCTTGTATTGTGAGGCATTAACTCTGTTAGGTAAATTGGAATAATTCCCCATGCGCCTTGTACCATAAGTTGCATCATAACAGCGCCTAGCCCTAAGAGGACGAGGTTGCTTGAAAATGCCCATAAAGGGATTGCACAAAGTGCAAAAAAGGAAGCGATTATAATGGCTTTGGGGCGGCCAATTTTTTGAGATAAAGTTCCAAAAGAAATCCCACCAATAATAGACGCAATATTATAGCAAATTGCTATGATACTGACTGTATGTGTATTTAAATGATGTTGTTCTTTTAAGAAAAGAGGATAGACATCTTGGGTCCCATGGCTGAAAAAATTAAAACACATCATAAGGATAATGGCGAAAATACAAATATGCCAGTTTTGTATCATGATGGGGATAATTGGTAAATTCTGTCTTTTTTCATTTTTAGCCTGTTTCCAGACAGAAGATTCCTCGACAAAGAAATAGATAAAAGCAACCAAGAAAACAGGAAATGTACCAATTAAGAACAGATTTCTCCAACCAACATGATCAAAAAATAACCCGTAAACAACAGCTGCACTTAGATATCCAAGGGGATATCCTGCTTGGAATAATCCAGAAACAAAGCCTTTTGCTTTGGAAGGAATGGTTTCAAATGCCAATGCCGAGGCAACGCCCCAAATTCCTCCCATTGCAATGCCATATAAACATCGAATAGCAAGAAATATCGTTAATGTTGGGGCAAAGGCAGATAATCCACTAAGAATAGAAAATGCTGCAACATTGGCCATTAATACGGGTTTTCGTCCATATTTTTCTGCCATTTTTCCAATAAAAATAGCGCCAACTGGACGGCAAGCTAAAGTTATAAAAATAGCTAGAGAGATTTCTTTGTTTGTAACAGAAAAAGTGTGAGCAATATCGCTGATAACAAAAATGAGGAGGAAAAAGTCAAAAGCATCTAATCCCCAACTACTTACAGCGGCGAAAACAGTATTAATTTGATTTTTAGACCATTTGTTCATACGGATCATTCTTATGCTGAAATTAAAAACATTATTTCACGTTAAGTATTTTTAAATTTTGCAGCAAATCACAACTATGCTAGTTTTTTTTTAATACGTAATAATGAAGTGATTGTGATTATTAGTAAGCAACCTAAAGGAAAAAAAGATGTCGTTTGCTTGTACGTCTCTGATAATAAAAGATGCTGATCAACGGATTTATCATGGTCGCACTTTGGAATTTATGGTGGATTATCCCTCTTATTTAACTTATTATCCCAAAGGGTCTGTGTTTAATAATATAGATCCGGATGGTTTGCAGGGGCTTCAATATACTGCGAAATATAATATTTTATGTATTACGATGCCTGCATTTTCATCAGAGGATCGCTCTGTCATAGAAGGGATGAATAATGCAGGGCTTTCATTTTCCGCGAATATGTATGCGCTTTCTCAAACTCCGCCATTAAAACAAGAGGAATATAAACAAGCTCTTCCTTTGGTTAAAATAGGAAGCTGGGGATTGGCACTCTTTCAGTCTGTGAATGAGGTTAAGCAAGCTTTGCTAAACCAACCTGTATGGTCTCCTGCTTTGCCTTTATTTGAAAATAGTCAATGTCCTTTTCATTTTATTTTTTACGACAAGACTGGAAAGTCAATTGTCGTGGAATATACCAAAGGTGAGTTGCATATTTATGATAATCCCACTGGGGTTTTGACCAATGCGCCAGAATTTTCTTGGCACTTAACCAATATGCATAATTATACAATGCTTACTAATAAAGACAGTATTGCCTCAACTGAACTGGGAGGCTTGTCCTTACAAGAGCCTGATATAGGAAATGCAACAGCTGGACTCCCTGCAGATGATACATCGGTTGGACGTTTCGTCAGGGGGGTATTTTATACTTCTTATGCTTTAAAAGCACAAAATTCTGATATGGCAATTATCGAACTATCTCACATTATGAATAAATTCGATCGACCCAAAAATATGACGGTCGGCCTAAATGGTAAAACAGAATATACGGAATGGACCAGTCTTTCTGATTTAGAAAGAGGGCATTTATATGTTCGAACCTATCGAGAGTTAAATTATACGAAATATAGTTTAAGTGATTATGAATCTGAAAATATCTTCTATAGTAAACAATTGATTTAAAGCAGAAATGATGCGTTATACCGAATTAAACTCGATTTTGATTACAGGAGCATCGTCGGGAATAGGGCGTGCTGTGGCTTTATATCTTGCCGCACCCAGAGTGCGTTTATATTTAGGAGGCCGAAACCAAAATGCACTTATGCAGGTGGCAGATGAATGTATTCGCAGAGGGGCTGTTGTAGAAACCAAAACTTTGGACGTTTGTGACCAGCAAGAAATGGAAGAGTGGGTTTATTCCGTAGGTCAGCTTGATTTTGTTCTTGCTAGTGCTGGCGTATCGATTGGTACAACAGATCAATCTGCCGAGCATAATTTACCCGAAAGTGCTTATCGTGTACGCCAAATTATGCAAACGAATATTGATGGGGTTTTAAATACAGTTTTACCTGCAATTGAGGTGATGAAACAGCAGAATCGAAACGGGGAAAATATACGAGGTCGTATTGCAGCGATTGCTTCGGTCGCGGGGTTGGTAAATTCAGCTTGGGCACCTTCTTATTGTGCATCCAAGGCAGCAGTCGATCGTTTTATGGTTTCCAGCGGTGGAGGTTTGGAAAGATTAGGCATTTATTTGTCTAGTATTTGTTGTGGATTTATTCGTACTCCCATGACTGCCAAGCATAAGTTTGTTATGCCAGGGCTAATGAGCTCTGACAAAGCAGCAAAGCTGATCGTTCAAGGAGTGCTTGATAATAAAAGAAGAGTTATTTTTCCTGTATGGATGATAATCTTGGCCAGAGTAATTGATTTATTGCCTGTCAGGTTGTTGGAACGGCTTTATTTACCTTATTTGCAAAAAAAGATCATAAAAGATGATAAAAGCTGATACAGTCGGCTCGAATTTATTATTTATGTGATTGAATAAAATTGTTGGATAAAGATGAAAAAGTCTGCTGATACAAAAGCCATTCACAAACCGCGTTTTTGTGAAGGCTCAATCATGCGGCATGTGATTGTAATGGCTGGAACAGGTACGGTTGGATTAATGGCTGTATTTCTTGTTGATTTCCTAAATCTTTTTTATATTTCAAGACTGGGGAATTCCCATTTTACAGCGGCTATTGGCTTTTCAAATGCTATTGGTTTCCTACAAATGGGTATTTGTATTGGTATGTCTATTGGCACGGTGGTAGTCACTGCACGCCTAATCGGTGCTGGTCAGTATGAGCGTGCCAAACGGATGGTTTCATCTTTTGTAATATTTACCACGATTATAATGATTCTTATTGGTTTAACCGTTGCATTTTTTAATCGAGAAATTTTATATCTTTTGGGTGCCAGAGGTATTGTTTTAAATCAGGCCAGTCACTTTATAGTAATTGTTTCGCCTTTTTTATTCCTGATTGGTTTGGGAATGGTATTATCTGGCCTGTTACGAGCGATGGGAGATGCGAAACGCTCAATGAATGTGACTATAATCGGTGCGTTGATTGCTGGCATTTTAGATCCTATATTTATTCTTGTTTTTCATCTAGGGTTAGAAGGGGCAGCAATCAGTACTGTTTGTTCTCGATTAGGGGTTGTATTACTAGGTTTTTACAGTTTAAGGCGCTATGAATTATTAGAAAAACCACAATGGAATTTTTTTATTCCTGACTCGTTAAAGATTTTAAAAATCTCTTTTCCAGCGATTTTAACGAATTTAGCAACTCCTGTTGGTGGGTTGTTTGTTATTCATACAATGTCCAATTTTAGTAGTGATGCGATTTCTGGTCAAACTGCGATTGATCGTATTATTCCTGTGGCTTTTGCGTTTGTATTTGCGTTAACGGGATCAGTAGGTCCTATTATTTCTCAAAATTACGGTGCAGGGCTCAGAGAAAGGATGCAAGAAACACTGATCGTTTCTTTGAAGTTAGTCTGTTTATGTGTTTTATGTGCTTGGGTCATTTTCTTTTTAAGCCAAGATTTATTTGTCAGGATGTTTTCTCTGAAAGCAGAAGGCGAAGCATTGATGCGTCTTTTCTGCCATTGGGTGATTATTAATAATTTGTTTTTAGGAATGTTATTCGTTTCTAATACAGCTTTTAATAATTTGGGATATCCTTTGTTTGCCACATTCTTTAATTGGGGACGTGCAACCTTGGGAACAATCCCTTTTGTGTCTATTGGGATGTCTTATGGCCCACAAGGAGTATTAATAGGCCAAGCTTTAGGCGTTGTTCCATTTGGAATTATGGCGGTCTGTTGCGCATTCTTTGTGATCAAAAATATTCGAATGGACAGACCAATATAATAAAAGCAATGTTTTGCTTTATTTTAAAGCAAGCATGTCTTGTTTGTATTTTTTGTTCCATTTATGAAGAAGCGGTAAAAATAACATTAAAATAACGAATGTAATACCAGCTAAACAGACCAGATTCAGGAATAACCCTTGATAAATGACAAGTGTTTTATCTGGGCTAAGGTGATTCATATCTGGACGTGCGGCAATATTGGCAACAACCCCTCCCAGATACATAGCAGTACCAGATGCCATTAAATAAGATCCCGTCATAAATCCGTTCATGGACGATGGAACATACCGTGCGATAACGGCCAAGCCTAGACCACTGGTAAGCAGCTCTCCTAATGATAAAAAGAAATATCCACTAACCATTACCCATGACGATACATAAGGGGTGCTACTGTAAAAACAGGCGGCCCACCACACAAAAAATCCGATACTGACAAAGAAAAATCCTGTAATAAATTTGGTTGCGATAGAAAAATCTTTCTGTTTACGCCCAAGACTAGCATAAAGTTTGGCCAGTAAAGGGCTTAGGATCATAATCCAAATAGGATTTAATGCCTGAAATTGCCCTGGTGACCAATCAAAGAGATGATATGAACCAATTGAAAATGATAAATCTACATTACGTAGGGCAAAAAATGTTAACGAAGTCGACATTTGTTGGTAAAAAACAAAATACAGCATGCCTTCGAAGGTCAGTAAATAAACGATTTTCAAACCAGAGCGATAGGCAAAATCCATTTTAACATACATTTGTATCCATAAACCTAGAACTAAGATTACTGCTCCAACGACACACCATTTTGCAACCACTGGAAATGTTAGGATTACGGTAATCAAAGTGACAGAGGCGATGATGCCTAAGAAAATACAACTTGAAACAAATTTAGGTATCGGTAATTGATCTCTTTGAGAGACGTAAGGGGTAAGTCTTTTTTGCGTCAGTGAATAGTTAATAATACCCAACACTAACCCAACAAAACAGGCAATAAAAGCGGCATCCCACCCGTAATGATCTTTCAGATACGGGCATAACAGCATTGAGACTGTAGAGCCTACATTGACGGCCATATAATATAGTGTAAATGCAATATCAAGTTGACTGTCATTATCTTCATAAATACGACGAACCAAGGTGGCTGCATTGGGTTTGAATAAACCATTTCCCGTGCTGATAATCGCCATGGTTATGTAGATGCCACCCGTATAATGCATGGCAGAGGCCAACAGTAAGTAACCAAGGGCCAAGATAATACTGCCAAACAACATAGCCCTTTGATTCCCTAAGATTTTATCGCCAATCCATCCCCCAAGAGCTGGGGCAGCATAGGTCATTGTGCCAAAGGCTGCGATTAAAAGATTGGCATCATAATCACTAAATTTCATATGTTGGCTAAGGAACAAAGCTAAAATACTTTGCATGCCGTAATAACCAAAGCGCTCCCAAAGCTCAATGAATAAGACAACAGAAAAAGCACTATTTTTCTTTTTAATGGAAGGGGATGTTGTCACAATATTTGCCTAAGTCAAAGTGAATAATTTATTACGATGAAAAATATTCAATTATAAATTTGTTTAAATATTCGTAGCTATATCGTATGAATAGATTAATATAGAATTACTATAGTATTTTGAAGTTTTTTTAGTTTTATGATGATGAAGATGTTTTCTAATATAGAAAAAAATAAATGGTTACAAGGTGCTGCCTATTTTTTAATGGTGATAACGTTTGTGACGTCGCATATCAATAATGTCTCTGCTAAAACACAAAAAAAAGCTCCAGCTTCTGCTGTTGCGTATGATGATAATCAAAACGCTTCTGTTGGTGTTATGGATTTGTCTGTGTTGCCAGCAGTTAAAGGGAGCGTAAAGCAGTATTTACCCACACCTTATGGAAATTTAGGAGGGTTATTATTAAATGATGGCACTCAAGTTATGTTTTCCACAATGTTTGGTGAAGCAGTAAAATCATTTGTTCGTCCCAGGCAAGAGGTTACTATTCGAGGGTTAAAAGCGCGTAAATTGCCGTTGTTGCAGGCGTTTTTAATTGAGAATAAAAATGGCCGAAAAATCGAAGAAGACAGCCCAGAGGCGGGGTTCTCTCCTGTGCCAATTACTGGACCAGACTTGTTTGTACAAGGACAAATTGCGCAATTATTACATAATTTGCAAGGCCAAGTGATGGGTGTTGTGCTTAAAGATGGCACGGTGGTATATATCCGTCCATCTGATATTGGTAAATTGGGGTTTGAGTTGCAACCGGGTGTCTCTTTGTATGTTCGGGGAATGGGCAGTTCTACGTCTATGGGGAAAGCGTTGCAAGCTCGGTTAATTGGTCAGACACAAAATCATATGATAGAGTTGTTACAAATTAATGCGCCACCTTTTGGTGCACCTGCTGGCAGTCCTGCTTATGATTATATCCCACAATAGCTGATGTTCTATAACCCAAATTTTTACGATTATAGTTTGGGTTAAATTTTATGGTATTTCTTTATTTAAGAAAGATTATTCGGATAATCTTTAAAAAAATGGTGTTTTTGTATAGAAATTTTAAGTAAATTATAATAATTACGTAATAATATTTTGTTGTAAGCTATCTAAATTAGTTGCCTATTTGCCAAAGTAAAGAATTAGCTTTGCTAAAAATTAAAAAAAATATTGCCTTTCTTGCGTAAATAGTCTTTTTTACGAACTTAGTTAGCTTGTATGGATCAGATGAAGAAGAGGGGGTATCTTTGGAAAAAGATGCAAAAAAGAAACAGCTCGATTCTTTTGACAAGAAATTACAAGATTTTGAATCGCGATTGAATCCTTCGAAAAAACAAGATCACTCTCAGTTAACTGGGGGCGATAATGATTTATGGAAGTTTGTCTTAAGGTCAGGAGTAGAGCTGTTCTCGGCGTTTCTAGTTGGGGTTATGGTAGGGTATGGATTGGATTATTGGCTGTTAACTCGTCCGTTATTTATTATCATATTTTCTGCGTTAGGAATGGGTGCGGGCGTGCTTAATGTCTGGCGTATTGTTAAACCAGGTGATATAAGATCAGAATGATTTTGTTTCGTCGTAAAAGATTCGATTTGGTGTTGGGAGAAAAGTAGTGGCCGGTCACAAGATAGACGCACTCGGTCAATTTGAATTGCATCCAGTGTTCGGAGGTTTGGGTATTTATTTTACTCAGTCCGAATTAATGATGGTTATTGCAGCAATTATTGTTCCCGTTGCGATTTATTTCGGAATGCGTCATAAGGCTGTTGTGCCTGGTCGTTATCAGAGCGCAACAGAGATGTGTTATGAATTTATTCATGGCATGGCTATGGGGACGATGGGGATCAAAGGCAAAGCCTTTTTCCCATTTATATTTGCATTGTTCTTTTTTATATTAACAGGTAACTATCTGGGGCTTTTGCCGTTCTCATTTGCTTTTACCAGTCATATTGTGGTGACTGTAACATTAGCTTTGTTGGTGTTTTTATTATCAATTCTTGTTTCGTTAAAAAATCAAGGGTTGAAGTTTTTTGCTCACTTTATGCCTGCAGGGGCGCCGATAGCGATGGCACCTTTGCTTGTTCCTATTGAAATTCTATCTTACTTATCCAGACCGATCAGCCTTTCAATTCGTTTGTTTGCGAATATGGTTGCTGGACATGTGATGTTAGAAATGTTTGCAGGCTTTACAATTTTGTTAGTCTCAGGCTTAGGGTTGGCATTGGGTGGCCCATTGGGGATTCTCCCTATTTTGTTGAATATGGCTTTGGTTGCACTTGAACTTTTGGTTGGTGCGCTTCAAGCCTATGTTTTTGCAATTTTGACTTGTATGTATTTACAAGAAGCAATAGAGCATTAACTTCAGTTTCGTATTAACTTTATTTTCTAGTATCCAAGGAAAGAAATCAAATGGATCTTACCCTTATTACAGCTGCAAAACAAATTGGTGCTGGTCTTGCTGTTATCGCATTGTCTGGTGTTGGTATCGGTATTGGTAATATTTTTGCAACATTAGTTAGCAGCATTGCACGCAATCCTGCTTCTCGCCCACATGTATTTGGTTTGGGTATGTTGGGATTTGCTCTCACGGAAGCTGTAGCGCTTTACGCTCTTCTTATCGCTTTCCTTATTCTCTTTATGTAAGGGGGGTCTTTACGTGAGACGCTTTTCAGTCCGTTTTCCCCGTCTGGTGGCGTCTCTCGTGGGTGGGGTGGCGCTTAGCATATTGTTGGCGCCTGCCTTGTCTACGAATGCCATGGCTGCTGGCATGCCACAGATGGATTTTAAAAACCCACTGGTTATTGCTCAGATTGGCTGGGTTTTAGTCATCTTTTTTTGTTTGTATCTTGCTGTAAAATATTTTTCTATTCCACAAGTTGAGCAAGTTATTCATAATCGCCGTTCAAAAATTGATGGAGATATGGATTCTGCTAGACAAGCGAAAGCTCAAGCAGATAAAGCTGTGGAAGCGTTAAATAAAACACGCAGTGAAGCTGCAGCAGAAGCACAAGCAAAAATTGATACAATCATTCATGAAACGAGAGTTTCTTCTGCAAAGCAAATGCAAGAGTTGCAAGCTCGTCTTGACAATGAAACACGTGAAGCAGAAACTCGTATTGTTCAAGCACGTAATAGTGCATTGAAACAAGTTGATCAAATGGCGAAAGATGTCGCGCAAAGTTTGGTGAAACAATTGTTAAATGAGGGCGTTAAAGACGAAATCATTGATAATAAAGTTCAACAAATCTTGTCAGTGAAGTCCTAGTAGGCAGAGAGAAAAATGCATTTATTACAAGAACCTCATTTTTGGTCTGCGGTTGCTTTTGTTCTATTTTTTGTCTTTTTTGGTAAAAAGCTTTGGCGTCCATTGGCTGCGGCGATGGATAACCGAACAAACCAAGTAAGACAGGAGCTTGAAGAAGCAAGTCGTTTACGTCGTGAGGCTGAAGAGATTTATACAGCCGCTCAAAAAGAACATGAAGCAGCAAAGTTCGAAGCTGAAAAAATGTTAGCTGCCTCTAAAGAGGCTGCAGAGCGAATTGCTGAAAATGCTAAAAAAGAAGCTGATGCCGCTGCTCATCGTCATGAAGAGTTGGTTCGCCTTCGTTTAGCAGCTTCTGAGCAAGAGGCCGTCAATATGGTTCGCCGTGAGGCAGCAGATATAGCGGTTAAAGCTGCCTATGAAGTGATTTCTTCTGTGTTAACCGAAGAAAAAGATACTCCTTTGATTGATAATGCAATTGCTGACTTACCAAAAGCTCTTGCTGCTGATCGTCACGTCGCTTAAATTTTTTTCGTCTCGTTAGGGTCCAATGGCCAGTGTAATCTCTATTGTTGTTACGGTTTTAAACGAGGCGGAAAATATTATTCCTGTCTGCCGCGAAATTGCAGCGGTCATTCCTCTGCTACCTGAGTGTGAAGTTATCTTTGTTGATGATGGCAGTAAAGATCAAACGTTAAATCAATTATTAGAGGTAAAAAAGAATTTTTTACCTTCTTTGGTTATTTTATCTCATAATCATTGTTGTGGAAAATCCAGTGCTTTATTGACAGCTATTGCTGCGGCACAAGGCTCTTGGATTGCAACCATGGATGGGGATGGGCAAGATGATCCCAAAGAAATAATTTCAATGTGGAAGTTATCCCAACAGTATAATGGGCGTGAGCCGTTGGTGGTTGGGGTTCGTTTAAAGAGAAATGATAATTTTTCTCGTCGTTTTGCAACGACTTTTGCGAATGGGTTGCGCCGTTATTTACTCAAAGATGGTTGTGTCGATACAGGTGCTCCGATGAAGTTATTTCTTAGAGATGATTTTATGAAATTGCCTCATTTCGAGGGATTACATCGTTTTTTGCCCGCTTTACTAGCACATCATGGGGTTCCTTTGGTTTGTCATGAGGTTCATCATAGACAAAGGTTGCACGGGGTTTCTAAATATACTAATTTCAACAGAGCTCTTGTTGGTATTCGTGATATGCTGGGCGTTATATGGCTGCTTAACCGAATTCGTCTACCTAAAAAAATTACAAAATATTAATCTTTACAAAGGGATAAAATGACCCTTTCTTCTTTTCCTGAAAAGTCTTTTCGTATGAAGGCAAGTCAATATACATGGCTTGCCTTGTTTGTTTTTATGTTGTTTTTACCAGGCCGTGCGACGTTACCCCCTCTTGATCGTGATGAGGCACGATATATGCAAGCGACTTCTCAAATGATTGAAAGTCAAAACTATATTGATGTTCGCTTTCAAGACAAGCCTCGCTATTTACAGCCTGCTGGTATTTATTGGCTGGAGGCTGTGGCTGTTAAAGCAACGGGAACATTGCATGATAAAGCGGTATGGGCATATAGAATTCCTTCTTTGTTAGCAGCAGTTGGCTCTGTTTTATTAACTGTTTTAATTGGTAGTATATTATTTGATTCGTATATCGGGCTACTCGCAGGATTATTTTTAGCGGTATCTGTTTTGTTGATGGGTGAAGGTCGGATGGCTACGATTGATACGACCTTATTATTTTTCATACTTCTTGCTCAGAGCAGTTTAGCTCGATCTTGGATGGTTAGGTTAACTTCTGAAAAACTACCTGTGTCTGTTGGGATCATTTATTGGGTGGCAATAGGTTGTGGGCTGATGTTAAAAGGTCCTGTTGTGTTAATTCCGACTTTATTACCTCCGATTATTTTGGCTTGGGTAAAAAAAGACAAGACTTGGTGGAAACATTTGCACCCTAAATGGGGGTGGGTTCTAGCCCTTTTGATTGTAATTCCTTGGTGTGTAGCAATTTGGATTATTAGCGATGGTAAATTTTTTACAGATGCTATTGGAACAAATTTCCTCGGTAAAGTTGCCTCGGGGAAAGAGGCACATGGAGCTCCTCCAGGCTTATATTTGGGTATTTTCTTAATTACGTTTTGGCCGGGATCTTTATTTACCGCTTGGGCTTTACCTTTTATTTGGAAAGAACGTAAAGCAGAATCTGTTTGCTTCTTATTATGTTGGATTATCCCTCATTGGTTAGTTTTTGAGTTGATAGCAACAAAGTTGCCTCATTATGTATTACCAACATATCCTGCAATTGCAATTTTAACATCAGCCGCGCTTTGGAATATTTCAAAGACATGGGATGGACCAACTTCCAAGTGGGGGCGTTGCCTGTTTTATATCTATATGGTGCTTTGGATTGTTATTGGTGTTTTATTGGCTGTGGGTGGTATTATATATGCATATTATATGACAGGTATGTTGTTTTGGGCAGCAATTATTGGTGCTGTGGGTGTATTACTTTTAATAGGCTACACCGTTGTTTGTATTTTAAAATATAATATGCAGCGCGCTTCGTTAGTTGCGATTGGTGCTGCAATTATTGTTTATTTAGAGCTTTTTGTTATTTTGATTCCTGGGCTTAGTTCGGAATGGTTAAGTGGGAAAGTAGCGCAAACAGTTAATCTTTTAAAACCTTGTGAAAATAGTGTTGTTGCATCGGCTTCTTATTCAGAGCCAAGTTTAGTATTCTTGGTTGGAAAAGAGACAAAGCTGATCAATGTAGAGCTTACAGCACAATTTTTAAAAGAAAATCAAACTTGTGGTTTAGCGCTTGTTGATCAACGTGATCAAAAGAAATTTATGGATTTTTTAGACAAGGATGGTTTAACCGTAAAAGAGTTGGGACGAGTCCATGGCCTAAATTATTCGAATGGCAAACAGCTTAATTTAGGTTTATACAAAGTAATTCAATAGATAAATTATAATAAAAAGGCGCTTTAGGGCGCCTTTTCGTTTTAAGCCTTAAACAAGTGTATTTAATGTGCAACTAGGAGGGAAAATAGTAAAGGTCGTATTAGGTAATTAATGGCTAGGAACACGACAATTGGGCTTATATCTAGCGTGCCAAGAGATGGAAGGGCTTGTCTGATTACATTGAGAACAGGATCACATGCTCGGCTAAGGAACATATATATTCCTCGGACGATATTGCTGCTGGGGTTTACTACACCAAAACTTAGTAAAAAGCTAAAGATACAATAAGCGAGTAAGATGAGCATATAGAGCTCTAGTAATGAATTTAAGAGTTTATATAACTCAAGCATAATATTTTTCCTTGTATCAATCTTGCTGATTGATCTTTATATAAGAAAAGGGACTTATTAGACAATTCTTTATTTATATTGATTTTAAACGATATCAATAGATACAGAAATTAATAGAATAATAATAATTTTGATCAAAAATAATATATGAAATAAATTCATATCTATTTTGAGATAAAAACATGAAAACTATTTATTTTTATAATTAATATGAATAATTAGCTTTTTATTATGTTGAAATTTATTGTATAAATATTGAACATATTTCAAAAAAAAAAAATATCTATTGCGTATCAGTAGTGTATGTATTTATATGATACGTTAATAAAGAGTCTTAACTGTCTCTTTTACAAGATCAAAAATAGGTAATTTATTATAGCATTTGTTGTTTTTGTAAGCAAAGATTTGTCTATATATTTAAGGGAAATAGGGAAGAGAAGTGACAATAACAGATTCTTTCTTTACTAAATGGCATAAAGGATGTGCCGCATTTTGTGTTTTATTGTTACCACTTACTGCGTGTAAAGAACAAAAGCCGGCTCCAAAGCCAGCAGCTAAGGCTAATTTCATATTGGCACATCCTCAGGATGTAGAGTTATTGGTCGATCTGACAGGTCGTATTACTCCAATGCGCGTATCCGAAGTACGCCCTCAGGTTAATGGTTATCTTTATAAAAGATTGTTTGAAGAGGGAACGGATGTCACAAAAGATCAACAGCTTTATCAAGTTGATCCTCGTCCTTATCAAGCCGCATTAGATAATGCCCAAGGCAAGTTAAATAGTGATCTTGCAACATTAAGAACTCAAACCTTAAAATTAAAACGTTACGGGCCTTTGAAAAATATGGATGCAGTTAGTCGTCAAGACTATGACGACACACTAGCTGCTCAAGAAGCAACAAAAGCCATCATAGAAAGTGACCGTGCAAATGTTCGACAAGCACAGTTAAACCTGGAATATACAGGGATTAATGCTACGATTTCAGGTCGTATCAGTCGCTCTATACAAACACAGGGCGCATTAATGGCAACGAACCAAACGAATCCTGTTGCGATTATCACACAATTAGATCCAGTCTTTGTCGATATTATTCAACCTACTGCAGAACAACTGCGTTTGCGCAACCGTATGGCTAATGGAAAATTAGAGACCTTGCGTGGTGCTGCTCATGTGCCTGTTGATTTAATTTTAGAGGATAACTCACGTTATCCTTTGCAGGCTAATTTGTTATTTACAGAAGTTGTCAGCAATCAGGAAACGGGTTCTGTTATTCAGCGTGCTATTGTGCGTAATCCGGATAAACTCTTACTTTCTGGAATGTATGTTCGTGCAGTGATGCATGAAGGTATGGAAAAGGGATTCTTAATTCCTCAAGAAGCCGTTATGCGTGGTTTAGATGAGAAACCATACTTATACATTATTAATAAAGATAATGTAGTAGAACGCCGTGATATTGAGACTCAACGAATGCAAGAAACTTTTTGGGTTACAACCAAAGGGATAAATGCCGGTGAAAAAATCTTAGTGAGTAATCCCACATCCTACCGACCGGGGCAAAAAGTACAATCAGAAGAAGGTCGTACTCCTGTTGGTGAAGTGCCTGAATAAAAAGTAAAATTTGGAATATTTATATGTCTTTATCTCGTTTTTTTATTGATAGGCCGATTTTTGCTTGGGTAATTGCAATTCTTATCTCGCTTATGGGAATGATTGCTATTGTTACTTTACCTATTGCACAGTGGCCAAATATTGCTCCGCCGCCGATTACGTTAACTTTTACATATCCTGGCGCAACGGCTGATACGGTGCAACGTACGGTTGTTGATCCAGTTAGTCAGAATTTGTATGGGGTGGATCATTTAGAGTATTTGTCAACAGTTGCTAATGCTGATGGTACTGCAACAATTACGTTGACTTTTGGTCAGGGAACAAATCCTGATGTTGCACAGGTTCAAGTATTGAATCGTGTTGATGTGGCGCGTTCTTTATTACCTTCTACTGTTGCTTTGCAAGGAATTCGTATTTCTAAATCAAATAAAAGTTTTATGATGATCTTTGCAATTAAAACATCAGATAATTCTTTGACTGAAGGAGCGTTAGGGGATTATTTGGCAAGTGATGTGCAAAACCCTGTGACGCGTTTAAATGGTTTGGGGGATTATACAGCGTTTTCGTCTGAATATGCGATGCGTGTATGGTTGGATCCTGATAAACTTCATAATTATCAATTAAATCCAACTGATGTTATGAATGAGATTGCTGCTCAGAACTCTGAACAACCTTTAGGTGAATTTGGTAAGTTACCTGCTCTTGCTGATCAACGATTTGATATTTATACTGGAGGGATTAGACGTCTAGTAACACCAGAAGAATTTTCCAACATTGTTATTAAAACTCAAACAAATGGTGCGCGTATTCGTTTAAAAGACGTTGCAGATGTTGGATTAGGACCTATGTCATACTCGCCGGTTGGGCTGTTAGATAACCAACCTGTTGCCGCATTTGGTGTTAAATTATCTCCTGGGTTTAATCAGTTAGCACTATCTGATGCAATTCATAATAAAATTCAAGAGCTTTCTAAGTATTTTCCATCTAATACAGAGTATTTATATCCGTTGGATACATCGACTTATGTTATTGAATCAATGGAAGAAGTCGTTCACACTTTGGTAGAAGCAATTATTCTGGTCATTGTTGTGATGTACGTTTTCTTACAAAACTTCAGAGCAACCTTTGTACCGACTATTGCTGTACCCGTAGTGTTATTAGGGACATTTGCGATTTTAGAAATGGCAGGTTTTTCTATTAATACATTGACAATGTTGGCGATGGTATTGGCGATTGGGTTGTTGGTGGATGATGCGATCGTTGTTGTTGAAAATGTCGAGCGTGTGATGGAAGAGGATCATTGTGATCCAAAGACGGCAACACAAAAATCAATGGATCAAATTAGTGGTGCCTTGGTAGGTATTGCTTTGGTTTTATCAGTTGTGTTTATTCCAATGGCATTTTTCAGTGGCTCAGCTGGTGTTGTTTATCGACAATTTTCTATTTCTATCGTTGCCGCAATGACGTTGTCTGTTGTGGTTGCATTGATATTTACCCCCGCATTATGTGCAACAATGTTAAAACCTCATGATCCGAATGCCAAGAAAGGGCGGTTTTTTAGATGGTTTAACAGAACTTTTGAAAAGATGGTTGCAGGGTATATTGCGGGTGTCAAAGGAATGATTCGTCATACTCGTATAGTCATGATTGTATATCTTGGTCTAACAGGTGGAGCATTAGCAATGTTTCATATTTTGCCTGAAGGGTTTCTTCCTGATGAGGATCAAGGGGTCATATTTACACAAGCATCACTGAGTCCAGGTTCATCTGCTGCGATGACGGCGGGTGTAAATAAACAGCTGACGGAGTATTTTTTAAAGCATGAAAAAAAATATGTTCAGTTTGTTTATACTGCGATTGGATTTAACTTTGGTGGGCAAGCGCAAAGCGCGTCTTTTGGTGTTGCTAGGTTAAAAGATTTTAATCAGCGTAGTGGAAGTTATGAAGCCTCTGCACAGGCAATAGCTGCACGTGCAATGAAGGCATTATCGGGTATCCCTGGTGCAAATGTGTTGGCTGTTCTTCCTCCTCCTGTGATGGATTTGGGGTCAGCAACAGGATTTGACTTTGAGTTATTAAATCGTGGACATTTAGATAATGCTACCTTTGGAAAAGCCAGAGATATGCTTTTAGCGAAAGCTAAAGCAGATAAACGTTTAGTGGCTGTCCGTTTAAATGGTTTGCCAGAAGCCCCTCAATACTATTTTAATATTGATCGTGATAAAGCCCATACGCAAGGTGTTAGTATTGATTCAATTAATCAAACATTATCTATTGCTTTAGGATCTGGTGATGCTGGATTATTTAACTTACGTAATCGTGTTAAACATGTATTTGTTCAAGGAAATATGAAATCACGTATGACACCAGACGATTTGCGCCGTTGGTTTGTTCGTAATAATAATGGGGAAATGGTACCTTTAACGTCTTTCATTACAGGTCAATGGAAAAGCACGCCTCAAAAAGTTGAAACCTATAATGGGTATCCTTCCTTTGAAATTATGGGACAAGGTGCTCGTGGCGTTAGTAATGGTACTGCCATGCAAATTATAGAGGGTTATACCAACGAAATTGCCAAAGAGATTCATGGAATTGACTATGAATGGACAGGGATGTCTTACGAGCAGGTTAAATCTTCTGGACAAGCTGGAAAGTTATACGCTTTGTCGATCTTAGCAGTGTTCTTGTCTTTGGCGGCGTTGTATGAAAGTTGGGCTATTCCATTTGCAGTATTGTTAGTGGTACCTTTAGGTGTTATTGGTGCTGCGACAGCGACTTATTTACATGGGTTAGATAATGATATTTACTTTCAAGTTGGATTATTAACTACAGTTGGCTTGGCGGCAAAGAATGCTATTTTAATTGTTGAATTTGCTAAGGAACATTATGATAGCGGAAAATCATTGGTGGAATCGGCACTTCTTTCGGCGCAAGAACGTATTCGCCCTATTTTGATGACGTCTTTAGCATTTGTGCTTGGGGTAATCCCTTTAGCTATCGCTACAGGTGCTGGTGCATCTAGTCACGTTGCCATTGGTGTGGCTGTGGTTGGTGGGGTTATTACTGCAACAGTATTGGCTTTATATTTTGTGCCTATTTTCTTTATTGTTGTGTTAAAGCTCTTTAGAGTAAAACCACATTTAATTCATAAAAACAATGCTGCAGCTCCTCAGGCTGTTACTGCGAATAAAACAGAGGAATAGGACAATGGTCGTGAAAAATAAAAAAACTTGGAAGCGATCTTTGCAAGGAGCAGCAGCCTCGCTAATGCTGCTCTCTGTTACTGCGTGTACTTTGAGTCCAGAATATAAACGTCCAGCTTCTTCTGTTGCGCAAGAATGGCCCATTGGGCCTGCTTATGGTGCGCCTTTGATGGATGGGGCAAGATTACCACAGGCGTATAATGTTGGGTGGAAAGTCTTCTTTAAAGATCCTGTATTAAGTCAGTTAATTTCTATGGCTTTGACAAATAACCGTGATTTGCGTGAAGCAATTGAAAATATTACCGCAACGCATGCCAGTTACATTCAACAAAGAGGGGAGTTATTCCCCCAAGTTAATGCTAATGCTGGTGCTTCGTATCAAACAACTCCTGGTGGTACTACAGGTTTTGGTGGAGGCCGTGGTTATTTACATGCCAATCAGCTTTCAACAGGGTTTGGAATTTCAAACTATGAAATTGACTTGTTTGATCGTATTCGTAGTTTAACGCGTGCTGCTAGAGAACAATATTTAGCACAACAAGAAACTACGATTTCCGTTCAAATTTCTTTGGTTAGTGAAGTTGCAAATAACTATATGGCTTGGCTTGCAGATATGAATAGTTTGCAGACCATTCAGGAAAGTGTTCGTAATCGTGAGAAAAACCTTGCTTTAGTTCAAGGAATGAATCGATATGGGCAACAAAATGCTCAGGCTGTTGCTCAGGCAGTAGAGTTGTTGCAAGAAGCAAAAAGTCAAGAGCAGACTTATTTAAAGACAGCTGCGAATGATATGAACAGCTTAACACAATTAGTTGGGCAGCCTATTCCGCAATCTTTGTTACAACAAGCTGGTCCTAATCCTTCTTTGGATCGTTTTGTTTCAATGCCAGAGGTCGGTTCGGGTATGCCTTCTGATTTGTTAGAACGTCGCCCTGATATTCGTTTAGCAGAGCATCAGCTTAAAGAAGCGAATGCCAATGTTGGTTTTGCACGTTCTGCATTTTTCCCTTCTATTCAGTTAACTACATCAGGAGGAACTGCAGGATCTACATTCGCACAAATGTTTGGACCTTTTTCTGCTGCTTGGAGCGTCATGCCAACAGTAACTGTACCTTTGTTGGACTGGGGTAAAAATATAGCTCAATTAAGAGCTGCAAAAGCAAAAACACGTGCAGCAGCTGCTCATTATCAATCTGTTGTTCAAGTGGCATTTAAAGAGGTTGCAGATTCTCTTGCTGCTAGAACAACATTAAAGCAAAAATGGCAAGCAGAATTGGAAGCTGTTAGAGCCAGTCAAAAAGATTACAATATTTCTTTGGCACGGTATAAAAATGGCATTGATAGTTTCCTACCGACTTTGGTCGCACAAAGAACCTTGTTAAATGCTAAAGTAACAGCTATTCAATCTCGTTTGCAGTATATGCAAAGTCTTTCAACATTATATCGGACCTTGGGTGGAGGTTGGAGTGCAGAAGATGCATTCCAGAATTCTACAACGGCACAAAATACGGCTCAATCTCCTGTCATGAAGAAATAGTAAGTTCATATCATTTGAATGATTAAGAGGCACCCTTGAGATCAAAGGGTGCCTTTTTTATGCGAATAAAATGAATAAGATCGCGATTTATCTTGATATTTGTTGAATAGGTTACTATAAAAAAAACATCTATGGATTATAAAAGTTGTTAAGTAGCTTTTATTTTTAACGCAGAAATTAGAATTTGTATGTGTATTACACCACCCTGATTATAAAATTGATTTTTATAAGATAATTTAGACTTTTGTCGAAATTAAATAATCTCTTTTTGTTATGTGAAAAGAGAGAGGGTATTTACTTAAATTTTTTCCAATAAAGTAGCCTGTTAAAAAGGTTATTTAGAATATTATATAGGATTCTTGTATGCTATTGTCCTCAACTCGACAGGACTGGCTGGGCAACATTCGTGCGGATGTTTTGGCTGGGATTGTTGTTGCTCTTGCGTTGATTCCTGAATCAATTGCTTTTTCTATTTTTGCTGGGGTAGACCCCAGTGTTGGGCTATATTCTGCGTTTTGTATTCCCTGTGTCTTAGCCTTGTTTGGTGGTAGGCCAGCAATGATTTCTTCCTCGACGGGCTCAATGGCATTGTTGATGGGGGGATTGGTTCATGATCATGGACTTAATTATTTGCTCGTTGCTGGTATTTTAGCAGGGATCTTTCAAATTATCGCTGGATATTTAAAGCTTGGAAATTTAATGCGTTTTGTATCACATTCTGTTGTGACAGGTTTTGTAAATGCGTTAGCTATTTTAATTTTCATGGCACAAATGAGAGAAATTATGGGTGGTGGTTGGCATGTTTATGCATTAACCCTTGGTGGACTAGCCATCGTTTATTTGTTTCCATATATAACAAAAGTGATTCCATCACCTTTGATCTGTATTTTAATTATTACTGGTATTGCAATTGGTTTGGGATGGCATGTTCCAACAGTGGGCAGTAAAGGGCATTTGCCAGATGGATTGCCAGCTTTATTGCTTCCCAATGTTCCTTTTAACTTAGATACTTTATGGATTATTTTACCCTATTCTTTTGGCTTGGCTGCGGTTGGGCTGCTAGAAACGATGATGACAGCAACGATTGTTGATGAATTTACAGAAACGGGCAGCGATAAAAATCGTGAGTGTAAAGGTCAAGGTATTGCCAATATTATCACCAGTTTTTTTGGTGGTATGGCTGGGTGTGCGATGATTGGCCAGTCAGTAATTAATATTAAATCAGGTGGTCGTGGCCGTTTATCAACAATGGTTGCTGGGGTTTTCTTATTAATTCTGGTTGTATTTTTAAAAGATTGGGTTGCAAAGATTCCAATGGCAGCTTTGGTTGCTGTGATGATAATGGTTTCAGTCAGTACGTTTTCTTGGCAGTCTTTATTGGATTTACGCACGCATCCCTTATCAACCAGTTTTATCATGATATTAACGGTTGTTATTGTTGTAGCTACAGGAAATTTGGCATATGGCGTGTTTGCTGGGGTTTTAGTTGCATCTCTTACATTCGCAAATAAAGTTTCTCATTTTATGATGGTGCGTTCAGACTTGTCTGGTACAACACGGATCTATTTTGTGAATGGACAGGTTTTCTTTGCTTGTGCAAAGCGTTTTATCGATAGTTTTGATTATAAAGAGAATATTAAAAATATTGTGATTGATGTAACCCATGCGCATTTTTGGGATATTAGCTCGGTTGAGGCCTTGGACAAAGTTATTATTCAATTTAGAAAGGTTGGTATTCCTGTTGAAATAAAGGGAATGAATGAAGCCAGTGCGACGATTATTGATCGTTTTGGTATTCACGATAAACCCGAGGAAATTGAAAAAGTTATTGGGAAAGTTTAATTTTTTATTATTAGAATATAAAATAACTTATATTTGTCTCAAGTAAATATAAGTTATTTTTTTGCCAGTTGCATCATATTCTTTTACGGTATCAATATACTCAATTAACTTGTTGGCGGGGATTTATCCCAGAATAGCAGGAATAATCCCTTTTTTTGTAATATAACATTACAAGCTTTGTTAAAATCCCCAACAGTTTTAAGAAAATTCCAAAACAAAGAATATTCTTAGCAGTAGAAATATATCTTATGATTGTAGAATTCTGGGATTATACAAAATTCAATATCATTACTTTGTCGTTTATGTGCATATTTATCAAGAAAAACAAATATACATTTTTACAATGAATTATTGCTCTTTTGGTGTTTTTCAATGGATTGTTTAAGACCTTTTAAGTTCGGGCCTTTTTGTGTTTCAATATAAGTCTTTCCATTCCATCTCCATACATCAGAAGCACTGACAGAGAGATCATGCATTCCTTTGTGCGTTGCTTTTTCAACTGTAATATCGCCAGTGACAGCATCTAACACTTTAACCCATTGATTATTTCTTTTAATATATCCTGTAGTAGAACAGCCCCCTGAGCCACACAGACTGGCGGTCTGAATCTGTGTGAATAAAATCGTTTTGGGCTTTTTAGTGCTGGATAAATTTAGACTGCCAATTAATAACAAAGGTTGTTCGTTGCGTTGAATAGCAAAATTCATATCTGATTGATTTAATAACCGTGCGGTATTTTCTAGGGCTGTTCCTGGTTGAGAGGTTAATTTAACTTTGCCTAAAGGTGCTTTTTGTGCATGTTGTGTGCTGGTTTTTTTCTTATGATGATGGGTAACAGCTTGTGCAGAAGCAGAAAATATAAATCCTGAAACTAAAAACATTACAAGATAGTGGAAGAATTTAGAGTAAGGCGCATATCGATGGTGTTTCATGGTATGTTTCATTCTAAAAAATATCGACACTTCTTTAATATACGTGGATTTACAGTAAAGTTTTATAAATATTACAGAATATCGAAATATTAAGGTTCAAATCGTTTCTAACTTTGATAAATTATCTTAACATGTATATTCTATCAAGAAATAAAGATATAAAGTCATCAGTTTATGATGTTTTAAAAGTCATTTTATCTTGATCGTTATTAGGGGGATAATCGTTAATATTTATGGTTATATCAGAGAAACAAGAGGCGGGATGCAAAACGAATCAAGATGAATTGATTCAAAAAATGGTATTTCCAGAAGGTATATTATTAGAAAATGGACAAAAAATAGCTCCTTTAGAAATTGCTTATCAGACTTATGGTCAGCTTTCTCAAGCAAAAGATAACGCTATTTTAATCTGTCATGCGTTGACAGGCGATCAATATGTTGCTGGCGTTCATCCAATTACGAAAAAGCTAGGTTGGTGGAGCAAAATGGTAGGGCCTGGGCTGCCTATTGATACGAATAAATATTTTGTTATTTGTAGTAATGTTTTAGGAAGCTGTTTAGGAACAACAGGACCGCGTTCTATTAGAGAGGATATAACCCAGGCACGGCGTTGGGGTTCTGATTTTCCTGCAATTACAATCAAAGATATGGTGAATACGCAAAAGATACTTGTTGATTCGTGGGGAATTGAGCGTTTATTTGCAGTTATTGGTGGGTCGATGGGGGGCATGCAGGTCTTGCAATGGGCAGTCAGTTACCCAGATCAAGTTTATGCGGTGATACCTATTGCTACCTCTTCTTTTCACTCCGCGCAAAATATTGCATTTAATGAAGTGGGAAGGCAGGCTATTTTCTCAGATCCCGATTGGAGGGATGGAGAGTATTGGCGTTATGGAGTATCTCCTTATCGTGGGTTAGCTGTTGCCAGAATGATGGCGCATATTACCTACTTATCCGAGGATGCATTAAGTCGTAAATTCGGTCGTAGGTTGCAAGAAAGTTTAAAAGATTCTTCTGCTCCAATTTTTGGGGAGATGTTTCAGGTTCAAAGTTATCTACAGTATCAAGGTTCTAATTTTGTTAGGCGCTTTGATGCTAATTCTTATGTGACGATTACCCAGGCTATGGATTGGTTTGATTTATCCCAGACGCATGACGGGGATTTAGTAAAAGCCGTTGCACATGTCAAATCGAGATTTTGTGTGATTTCTTTATCATCGGATTGGTTATTTCCGACCTCAAGATCAAGAGCTATTGTTCAAGCTCTTAATCGTGTAGGTGCAAAAGTTTCTTTTGTTGAAATTGCAACGGATAAAGGTCATGATGCGTTTTTATTAGAAGAGCCTGATTTGGATATAACTATCCAAGGATTTTTATCAGGGATTGAAGAGCAAAGGCGGTTAGAAAATTATGCGTCTTGATCAACGCTGTATAGTAGATATGATTAAGCCACAATCAAAAGTATTAGATATTGGTTGTGGCGATGGTTCTTTGATTGATTATTTATGTCGTCATCATCATTGTGATGCCAGGGGCATAGAGCTCGATATGTCTTATGTGACTAAGACAGTTGCCAAAGGGTTACCTGTTATTCAAGGGAATGCTGATTTTGATTTGCAACATTACCCAACAAATGGTTTTGATTATGTGGTGTTATCCAGAACGTTACAAGCGGTGAATCATCCCAAGGAAGTTTTACAGCAAATGCTACGGATTGGTCGGCATGCGATCATTTCTTTTCCTAATTTTGGACATTGGACATTAAGGTTGCAGCTTTTGTTAAAAGGGCGGATGCCAATGACAACAGTCTGGGGGAAATACTGGTACGAAACCCCTAATATTCATCCATGTACTATGACAGATTTTGTACATTTATGTGAAGTCGAAGGGCATCGGATTGAACGTTGGATGGCCATTGATGAACAAGGAGAGCGTGCACCGTGGCGACGTTATGTTAAGTTGGCTAACTTTTTCGGCGAGCAAGCTTTATTTTTATTGACCCGATAGGGGAGTTGGAGAAAAACTCATTGAGGTAAAGCTACATCCTGCTTCTTGTAATTTAAAGCAATTTTGTTCATTTGTAACAAGTAGGTTTTGATTCTTTTGTATAAAGATAACCTGACATTGATGTTGATCATCTTTTCTAGGATCAGGAATGTCTGTACGAAGAATAAATCTGTTTGCTTGTCGCTCTGTATAGCCTTGGACAAAATTGCTGCATTGAATATTTTTTATATTTAGAACTGTATAAATTTGATTGATTGGGCGCGTTTGAATAAATAGATACCCTATTGATCCTGTTGGGCTTTTTCCAATATATAATTTTTCTGTAACTTGACCATAAGAGGAGGTGTAAGATAGGCACAAAATACACCCCATGAGGGCATATAGTATATATTTTTTATATTGAAACAAATATATCATAATCATCTTTAGCATAATTAACGATGTGATTTAAAAGGGTTTGTCATTAAACATATATGACGCTCTATTAAAGCGTGCAATTGGTTTTAATAAGATATTTTAAATATAATTTTTTCTTATTCAATAATAAGTCTAAGTGTTTTGTATATCTGTTTACTTAATTAATTAATTTGATTTAAAACAAAATATAAAGCAATAAGATTACTATCTTTGTTGTTGCACTACGATACTTATTTTATGAGATATTGTTTGTAAAAGAAAAACCGTGTAAAATTATTGCATATTAAATTTTTAATAGTTATTCACTTTATCGATAATTAAGAGTTTGGAAAATAAAAGTAATGGATGAACTTAATAAACCGCTAGCAGAGGAAATCCTAAGGGAAAAGCAATATTCTCCTTGGAAAATTTCTTTTCGCGGTTGGTATACGATTATAGTGAATACAATTAAGACATTGATTAACGGTCCATCTATGTTGGTTGCGGCAGGATGTGCATTTTTTTCAACGCTTTCATTGTTTCCCACAATTAGTAGTTTGATATCAATGTATGGGTTAGTTTTTGACCCACAAACCGTTGAGCCACAATTAGAGTTTTTACAACATTTTTTGCCACCATCAGTTTATAATTTTTTACAGCAAATGATTCATAATATTGTGGATCAAACAGATTCTACATTAACGATACAATTAGGCATTTCAATTCTATTGGCTTTGTGGGCCTCTGCTGTAGGAACTAAAGGGTTAATTACAGGATTAAATGTGGCTTATGATCAAAAAGAGGCAAGAAATTTTTTTAAATTTCAGATTCTAGCATTATCTTTGACCTTTTGTGCGATTCTGGGAACATCTTTGACTTTGGCTATTGTCGTTGCGGTCCCAGCTATTGTGAAATTGTTACCGTTGAATGTTTTTTACGATATTATGAATTATTTTCCTAATCTTGATGATTACTTTCCAGTAATCAATATCGCAAGAACAGTTAGTAATATTGTTGTTATATTTTTCGTAATTTGGACATTTTCATTATTTTATCGTTTTGGACCTTGTCGCAAATTGGTTTTTTGGAGATGGATTTTGCCAGGGGCAATATTATCAACTCTTTTATGGTTGTTATCTGCTTTTGGTTTTTCTTTTTACGTTGCACATCTAGCTAATTTTACCAGTACTTATGGTCCTTTGGGCACTATTGCTGCTATTATGATGTGGTTCTGGGTTTCTTGCTATGTTATTTTGCTTGGTGCGCAGTTTAATTCAAAAATAGAGGAATATGTCATTAAAAAAGCCTCAACCTAAGGGAAACTAGGTGAGACTGTTTTAAAAAAAGGCAATCATACTTATAAGTATGATTGTTGGTTATTCGGGAGCCATTGCCACTTCTGTATTGTCAAGTGGGGTTATGGTTACGTGAGCAGTTCCTTTATGAACCATTCCAATTTTAGCTGCGGCCGCTTTGGATAAATCAATGATACGATTGCCTTTATAAGGGCCTCTATCATTAATCGTTACGACAACAGCATTACCACTATCGTCAGAGCGAACTAATACTTTGGTTCCCAATGGCAGTGTCGGGTGTGCTGCGGTCATTTGTTTGCTATTAAATTGTCTGCCGGAGGCTGTTCTTGTTTTGTTATGACGCCCTCCATACCAGCTGGCAGTGCCGGTCTCGGCTTGAGTATCATCTAAATGATAGGTATTATTTTGAGATTCTGGTTCAGCATTTGCATCATTTTGAGATGAAACTTGATAATGGCGAATACGGTGTGTCTTAGCTTTTTTCTTCGGGTGCTTAATAATTTTACGAAAGGCACTTTTGTTGGTAAGTTTATTTTCTGTATGTGCCTGCGCCGGTTGTGCAGCCTGGAATCCAATTCCAGTCATTAAGCAAAGACCTAATAATTTTGTACAATGTCGTCGCATTTTTCTCTCTGTTTACCTTTATAAATCCTATTGAGGATTATATCAGTAAAACTTTCTAAACTGTTATATTCATTTATTAAAGTTATAATTATATCATAAAACAACAATATAGTGGCAAAAAAATGAATTGTTAAGGGGGTTCTTATGAAGTGTGATAAATAAGCTGTTAAAAGAACGCAGCATCAAAGCTTACAAAAATGTTAGAAAAATAATGAAACAAAGTAAAATATAGAGTTTAACCAAAGTTTAATTTGGTGTAATCTTAACAGTTGCCTATTAAATGAAGTCGTTATATTTAGTGAGGATATAATTTATCTGAAAGTGTAACTGGTGATGGAATTACCGCTTGTATATGTTTTGAACGGACCAAATTTGAATATGCTGGGAATGCGCCAACCTAAAATATATGGGAACGCAACCTTGGATGATGTAGAGCAAATTTGTATTCAAAATGCAGAGCAGCTTGAGATTGCAATTGATTTTCGTCAAACGAACGACGAGGGAGAGCTAGTATCTTGGATACAAGAGTGTAGGGGTAAAGCAAAAGGGATTATTATTAATGCCGGAGCATATAGCCATACTTCTATTGCAGTTTTGGACGCGTTACTATCTGTTGAATTACCAGTTATAGAGGTACATATTTCAAATATCTATCGTCGAGAATCCTTTCGACATCATTCTTATGTTTCGCATGCAGCAACAGGAATTATCTGTGGACTAGGTCTGCAAGGATATGCCCTGGCCTTGGCTGCGATGGCTGATCTTATTCTAGAAGAGGACAATTAATGAGCAAGCTGCTCGTCGATGCCGAAGTTATTCGTGCTCTAGCTGATATTTTAACCGAAACCGGTTTAAGTGAAATTGAAATTGCAGAAAAGGATCAAAGGATTCGTGTTGCAAGAAACTTGAGTGGCAACACTGTTGTTGCTCCAGTTGGCGCAGTATCTGTTGCTGGGGATGTTCCAGCACAATCATTACAACAACCTCAGGATTTATCTAAAGATCCTGGTGCAGTTCTAAGTCCAATGATTGGTGTTGCGTATTTAACACCTGACCCATCAGCCCCTCCTTTTGTGACTGTTGGCCAGCACGTGCAGTCAGGACAAGTCATTTTGTTAATTGAAGCAATGAAAACATTTAATCAGATCAGAGCCCATAAAACAGGTAAGATTACAAATATTCTTGTTTCATCAGGTGATCCTGTTGAGTATGGTGAAGCTTTGGCAGTAATTGAATAAAATAATGTTTTCAAAAATTTTAATCGCCAATCGTGGTGAAATTGCGCTTCGTGTTTTAAGAGCCTGTCGAGAGATGGGTATTAAAACAGTGGCTGTTCATTCAACAGCAGATGCAGATGCAATGCATGTTCGTCTTGCTGATGAAAGTGTTTGTATTGGACCGCCTGCGCTTAGCGAAAGCTATCTAAATAAAGCCGCTATTTTGTCTGCTGCAATGGTAACGGGCGCAGAAGCCATCCACCCTGGGTATGGTTTTTTGTCGGAAAATGCTGATTTTGCAGAGCTTGTAGAAGAACATGGGTTGGTTTTTATTGGTCCCTCTTCACAACATATCCGGACGATGGGCGATAAAATTCAAGCTAAAACAACGATGAAGCAATTTAATGTTCCATTAGTTCCTGGGTCTCCTGGTGCATTAAAAGATATTGCTGAGGCAAAAAATATTGCTGAAGAAATTTGCTATCCTGTGTTGATTAAAGCAACAGCTGGTGGTGGTGGACGTGGGATGAAAGTTGCCCATACTGCAGCCGAACTGGAAGAAGCATGGCAGGTTGCTCGAACAGAAGCTAAAATGGCATTTGGTAATGATGAGGTTTATATGGAGAAATATCTCGATAAACCGCGTCATATTGAAATTCAAATCATGGCTGATAAACATGGTAATGTTGTTTATCTAGGTGAGCGTGATTGTTCCTTACAACGTCGACATCAAAAAGTATTAGAAGAGGCAACTTCTCCCGCGTTAAACGATGAACAACGCAAATCTATTGGAGAAATTTCTGCCAATGCAATGCGTGAACTTGGATATTGTAACGCGGGAACCTTGGAATTTTTATACCAAGATGGTCATTTTTGCTTTATTGAAATGAATACACGTTTGCAAGTAGAGCACCCTGTTACCGAATTTATTTCTGGCGTTGATCTCGTGGCAGAACAAATTCGGGTTGCTGCGGGTGAAAAGTTGAGTGTGAAGCAAGAGGATATTAAATTGCAAGGGCACTCTATTGAGTGTCGTATCAATGCAGAGGATCCTGAAACATTTGCACCTAACCCAGGTAAGATTGCTGTTTTTCATGCTCCTGGCGGGCTCGGGGTGCGTTTAGATAGTGCTTTATATGTTGGATATTCGATTCCACCATATTATGACAGTATGATTGCTAAATTAATTGTTCATGCTCCAGATCGCCCTTCTGCAATTGCACGTATGCAACGTGCTCTGGGTGAAATTGCGATTGATGGGGTAAAGACAACTATTCCGTTACAGCAAAGAATTCTTGCAGATAAAGAATTCCAAGCTGGTGAATATACAATTCATTGGTTGGAAAACTTTATTGAAAAAAATAAGAAAGTATAAACACTTTCTTATTACGCTTCATTATTCATAGATAATTACAGAATGTAAAGGGACGTCAATTTTTTCGCGTCCCTTTAATCCTTTTAATTCAATTAACGCAGCTGCACCAACAACCTCGGCACCGACTTTGCGTAATAGCTCAATAGAGGCCTGTAAAGTACCACCTGTCGCTAATAAATCATCAACAACTACAACTCGTTGGCCTGGTTTAACAGCATCTTCTTGGATATGAAGGCAGTTTTGCCCATATTCTAAGTCATAATTCAAAGAGATTGTTTTTCCAGGAAGTTTGCCTGGTTTACGAATCATAATCATGCCACATCCAAGAGCAGATGCCAATGGAGAAGCACTAACGAATCCTCTGGATTCAATGCCAGCGACTAAATCTGGATTCCATTTAGCAACACCGTTGGCCATACGTGCAGCAGCAATTTGCCATGCATCTGCATTTCTTAATAATGTTGAAATATCATAAAATAATATTCCTTTTTTTGGATAGTCAGGAATAGAGCGAATATATTTTTTTAAATCGATTTGAGGGGGATTAAATGATTCTTGCTGTGTATCGTTCATTTTTAAAGATCGTTCTTGATTAGAAAAATAATGAGGATGAAACTTTACATGTAAAAGGTTCACCCCAATTGCGCAATCAGTTTTTACAAAGACTTACTTTTTGGGAGGAGAGATAAGTTGTTGCTCTTGCCATGCTTTTTGACCTTTTCGACCAATTCTCTCTAATAAAGGCATTATAAATTTAAGTAAAGAAGGTTGCATCATTAAAGGTTTTATTTGCAGTCCACTCCATTTTGGAAGGAAATATTCTAATTTTTTTTGCCGAATAGCTTTCAGGACAGTTAAGCAAACAGCCTCGGTTGAAAGAGGGGGAGAGCAGAAGTTGAGTATAGAGCCACCACATTTCATTTCGCGATGTAGCATTTGTGTTTCAATTGCCCCAGGGAAAATAGAGGACACATAAATACGTTTGGGCCTTAGCTCCATTGACAAAGCCAAAGCAAATCCTCGCAGGCCAAATTTACTAGCAGAATATAAAGTGCTATGTTTGAGGGGTAATATTCCCCCTAGAGAATTAATAAAAATAATTGAGCTATTGCGTTTCATTAAAGGTAGCAACCCTTTGGTAATGAGAATGGCTCCTGTCAGATTAACTTGAATTTGATCAGCAATCATTTGATCGGTTTGCATTTCAAGAGGGCCTGGACAAATGGTTCCAGCACTATGGATTAAGACATCAATTTGTCCAAAACGAGAACGAATATCATTACATAAATAGGCAATTTCATTATTATGTGAAATATCGCATAGACAACCTGTAACTTCTTTACCATAATGTAATGAAATTTGTTCAAGTTGTTTGATATTTCTTGCGACCATAATGATCCGATAGTGTTCATTCGACAAATGCTTGACTAGGTCTTTGCCCAAACCACCTGTTGCGCCTGTTATAATGGCAACTTTTTTTGAACGTTTAAAAAATTTAAAGCGCATTTGACAAATCTCAGTCCTAGTAAAAATCTATTTGCTACAGCAATTGTTAAAAAGCTATTTAATGTGTTTTTTAAGTATCTGTAAATGATTATAATAACATTATATGACATTTTCGTGGAGGAAATGATGAAAAAAATAGTTATTTTAACAGGTGCTGGGGTCAGTAAAGAATCTGGTTTGGATACTTTTCGAGATGCAAATGGAATTTGGGCCAAGTATAGTATGGAGGAAGTTTGCACGCCAGAAGGATTTAAAAGAAACCCTCAAAAATTACATGAATTTTATAATAAATTACGTAATGATTTACCCAATGTGCAGCCTAATGCTGCTCATATTGCTTTGGCAGAATTAGAAAAAGCCATTGAGCAAAAGAAAATAGATGCAGAGTTAATCATCATTACACAAAATATTGATGATTTGCATGAAAGGGCGGGTAGTAAAAAATTATATCATATGCATGGTGAATTATATAAATTATGGTGCCGAGGATGTGATGCCAAAATCAAGTGGCAACACGATTGTTTTATAGATACGCCTTGCCCACATTGTGGTCAGCAAAAATTGCGTCCTGATATCGTATGGTTTGGGGAAATGCCTTACGACATGGATAAAATTCAATCAGCCTTATTATCATGTGATCTTTTCGTATCGATTGGAACCTCGGGGGTTGTCTATCCAGCAGCTGGTTTTGTACAAATGGCTTCTTCGGGGCATGCAAAAACAGTAGAATTAAACCTAGAACCTTCGGCAGGAACAACATGTTTTAATGAAAGTAAGTTGGGGCCTGCAACACAACTTGTACCACAATTTGTAGAGCAAGTTTTAAAGGATGAAATCTAACGGGAGATAAGTAAATGAGTGCATTAGAAAAGTTATTACAAGAGGTAAGAGCTTGCCATTTTTGTGAAGGGTTACCTTTGGGGCCAAAACCTATTCTTCAAGTTGGATCTTCTAAAGCACGTTTATTGATTACTGGTCAAGCTCCAGGAACACTGGCGCATGAAAGTGGCATTACATTTAATGATCCTTCTGGAGATCGGTTAAGAGAGTGGTTACAGATTGATCGTCAAATGTTTTATAATGATGCTTTGATTGCAATTGTTCCGATGGGGTTTTGTTATCCTGGAAAAGGCAAAAATGGTGGCGATTTACCTCCACGAAAAGAGTGTGCACCAAGATGGAGGGATAAAATACTTCAACAATTACCAGAGTTGAAATTAACATTATTGGTTGGTTCTTATGCACAAAATTATATTTTGGGAAAGGGCACGGTAACTGATCGAGTTAAGAATTATAAAGATTATTTACCTGATTTTTTCCCTCTGCCTCACCCTTCGTGGAGAACATTGGCTTGGGCAAAAAAGAATCCATATTTTCAGGAAGATATTTTATTTGCGCTGAGGCAGAAAGTAAAAGAAATATTAAAGTAAAAGCATTATCTTACAAAAAATACATATAGTAAATTTTGTAAGATAATCATTTTTAAGAATCTACGGTTGATGGAAAATAGGCATTAAGAACCCTTGTATGCCAGTACCAACAATTTGTACACCAATACACAGTAAAACAAGTGCAGCTAATCGTGATAAAATACGTGCTCTGGATTTTCCAAGTACTTTCATGATTTTATCACAAAATGTATATGCTAAAAGAATAATAAGACATACAAAGATAACCGCCAAAAGCAATCCACTGTAAAAGTTAAATATTTTGGTAATATTTTCAGCAGGTCTGTAAGAGCTTAGTGAAATAGCGACTGCGATACAGCCTGGGCCAATTGTAAAAGGCATGGTCAATGGAAAGAATGCCGCATCCAATCCATTAGGTAACGCCATCGTACGTCCACCCTGTTCAGCTTCTTTTTGTTTACGATCGGCATTTTGTTCAGGCGCATTGAGTAATGACCATGCTCGAACTGCAATGACTAATCCCCCAGCAATACGAACTGCGTGAAGACTAATTCCAAAAAAACGAAGCGCAAATTCACCAATAAATATTGAAAATGCTAATATCATAAAGGCATAGATTGCAATTTTTTTGGCTAAAAGTCGACGTTCTGCATCCTCTCGTTCTTCAGTGACTTGATAAAAAATGAGACAAGAGCCAAGCGGATCAGCAATAGGAATTAATGCAAGAAATGCAAATAAAAAACTGCCAGAAACGCTTGTAAAAGTATGTAATAAGGGAAGAGATTCAGTAAGATGCATAATTTTACTTTGATGTCATAAAATGGAAAAATATTATTTGGTTATATTTTTCCATGTTGTTCTTGAATATTTTCTCTTATAGATCACTTTTTTTCAGATGCAAGGGATTCTTCGGGTGCGGGTTTCTCCACGGGATCTTTTGTGGTAATTTTGCTTATTTCATTTAGATATTCTGATAAAATATCGCTTTTTACCCCATCTGTACTGCTGGTTGGATTAACATAACAGGTAATAGAAATAACCAAAGCAATTTCAGTAATACTGTCAACCAATACGCTAGGTTTGGGGGTTTCAACGACTTCAGGATGATTATTCATAATATCTAAAATAAGTAATTTGGCTTGTTCCATCTGTTTTGGAGCAATAACAGGTAGTTTGATGGAAATTAGTCCCATATGGCGGCTTCGTGTTGAATTTTGAACTGATGTTGTAATAAGTTGAGAATTTGGAACAATTAGGGTTGAAAAGTCACTAAGTTGTATTTCTGTTGCACGAACTTTAATACTTTTAACCGTTCCCTTAACTCCTCCAACGGTAACCGTATCCCCAAGGCGGACAGGTCGCTCTGCTAATAAAATTAAGCCAGAAACAAAGTTTTGAACAATAGCTTGTAAACCAAAACCAATACCTACGGATAATGCACTGACAATCCATGTAATATTTTGTGTTGTTACCCCTAGGGTAGATAAAATAACAACAGCAACAATAATCCAGCAGCAATAATTAAAAATAGTATCAATTGAATTACGTGTTGCATGATCTAGGGTTGTTTTAGGAAATAATTTCTCATTAAGCCAGTTCCGGATAAGACGAATACAGTAAATACTTACTATAAATATAACAAATGCCTGAGCGATAGAGCCAAAGGAAATTGTTATATTTCCTATTTGTTGTGTTTGTAAAATAAGAGATAAATGTTGGGCAAATAAGACAAGGTCAAAGTTTCCAGGTGATACGAATGATGCAATAATCAGTAACACTGTTAAGACTGTAATTGCCCCGGTGATTACTGTTGCAAGTTGCTCCATACTTTGAGGCTTAATACCTAATAATCGTATTTTTTGTCCAACCCAACGATCAGGATCAAAAAATAAGTTCGTGATATCAATGAGCAGAATTTTTAATAGGGTTAAGGTGCTGAATACAAGAGCAACCCAGTTTAACCAGACAGCCATTGAAAAACCAAGATAGATGTAGCCTGTAAGTACTGTAATGACACAAATAATACAAAAAATAGGCAGAGCAATAGCAACAAAGAAAAATCCCAACCCAGGACTAGCTCCTGTAGTTAATCGTTCAGAGCCTATTTGGCGCAATTTAATTGGAATAGCTAAGAATAATAATGCAGCAGTAATTGTGAAAAACCCATTACATAATTGTTGTGCAAAAACACTAACTCCACTGGTAGTATTAATATAATTAACAACGCCTAACATGAACACGATTGCTGCATATATGATTGGTAAAATATTAATGGCTTTTGCAGTTTTATCGCCAATAGGCAATAATCTCCATTGAGGGCTTTTGACAGCTAAAAAACCACGATATAATCCTAAAATAAATCCACAAAAATAAAGTTGGTGAATAATATGCTGTGAAAATTCAAAGGCAGAATGATTGACACTATCTTGATACCCTAATGATGTAAAAATAACAGTGGCAGACACACCTGCGGTAATAGAAGATAATATAGCAGCACATAATGTCATCAAACTGCGCCTGAGGCGTGTAGGGGGTATTATTTTTTCCACAAGTTTTGTGATTAACTTTTCGGTAAGAGGGCGAGCCAAAAAGATAATGAGTAATGCCCCTAAAATCCCTCCAAGCATTTGTAAACGACTTGATGTTCCATTACTCCATGTTTGGGAAAATAAACTGCTAAAATCTGTATATATATTAGAGATGCGTGTTTGATCAGCTTGATGATACAGACCTATTTGATGCCAAAAATCGCCAGATAGTGGGGACGGAAGATGTGTAAAAAGTTGGACTTGTTGAATATTTTCTATGGATTGTTGTATTTGAGAAATTTGGCTATTTGCTTCGAGTTGAATAATGGTTGCTTGTTGAATTTTTGATTGCAAGTCATGGCGGTTTTTAACTAAGGATTGTTGATAGTTGTTAACTTCTAAGTTGTCGTTATCAACAGGTTTTTTTTTATCATCTGGTTTAGGAGTGGTTGCATCTGTTGTTGAATCATTTGTAGATTTTAACGTTTGAAGAGCTTGAGTATATCCAGCCAAGCGAGGCTGTAACATTTTAATCAGATCGCTTGCTGTAATTGAAATATCTTGGACTTGGCTTAAAAGATTTTTAAACGCATTACGATCTTCTGATTTTTCCATAGACTGCAATGTTTTGCTGATATTTCTAAGCTTTTTGGTCATTGCGTCGAGTTGGGGTTGTGTGGTGGTATCAGGAGTATTAACAAAAATAGAAGGAGTAGCAGCAGAAGAATTTTTTTTTGTTGTATCTGTTGCAGTGTTCTGAGCATAGCTGGAATTCAAACTAGTGATACCCAACATAACCGAAATAATCAAAAAAGAACGTATAATCAGCTTCATGAATATGCTTCCTGATAGGAAAAGAAAAAAAGGTATTTGTATGAGTTAATATAAAATTTAATTGAAAATGACTGCAGTTATTTAAATGGTCTTTTAACTCTTGTTACAAAAACCATAAATTATCTGAGTAAAAAATCAAGCTTGTTTGTGATATTTGTTCAAAGATTAATCAGTTTTTAAATTATCCAACCGATCAACTTTGCGTAAAGAAGGAAATAAGACTATCCAGAAACAGGCAATGATAATGGTGCCTATTCCACCTATAACAACGCTATTGACTGGGCCTACAACTTCAGCAAGCATTCCACTTTCAAATTCGCCTAATTGATTAGAAGATCCAATAAAGACCATATTAACCGCAGAAACACGTCCTAACATATCATTAGGGGTTAAAAGTTGAATTAATGTGCTACGCACAACAACGCTGATGACATCCGCCCCCCCCAAAGCGGCTAGACAGATAACAGATAAAGTTAAATTAGTTGAAAGACCAAAAATAATCGTAGCTATGCCAAAGATAAAAACAGCAACAAACATTTTTTTACCCGCATTACGTTGGATTGGGTATTTGGTTAAATAAGTTGCAATTAACAAAGCACCAATTGCAGAGGATCCTTTTAAAATCCCCAATCCAACAGGCCCACAATGAAGGATGTCTTTGGCATAAATAGGCAGCATAGCGGTGGCTCCACCTAATAAAACTGCAAATAAATCTAGTGAGATAGCGCCTAATACGCGAGGTCGAGAAAAAATAAAACTAATACCTCCAAAAAGATTTTTAATAGATAAAGGCATGGGTGTTTTTTGGATGGGTTTAAATTGAATGGTAAATGTTGCGATGGCAGCTAATAAAAAACTGACTGTGCAAACGATATAAGTCAGATCAGCACCAAATCCATATAAAATCCCTCCAACCGCTGGGCCTAAGATCGAAGCGGTTTGAAATAAAGAGGACGAAAGAGCTGTGGCTTGAGGGAAATAATTTGTTGGAACAATATTAACTAAAAATGTTTTCTGACACGGCATTTCAAAAGACCGTGCACAACCAAATAAAATCAAGATTATATACATTAAAGTCGGGGTTAATTTATTATGAAAAGACTCCCATGCTAAAATTATGGCACAGAGTGCCTCGATAATGAGGCAGATCACGACAATATTTTTACGATTAAACCGATCCGACATATGTCCTGCTGGTAAAACCAAGATCAGCAAAGGAAAAAACATTGCCAATCCAACGAATCCAAGGGCGGCGGCACTGTGGGTCAGGTCATAGATTTGCCATCCCATAGCAACGGATAAGGTTTGCAAAGCAAGAGAGGAAAAAGTACGACCAAAAATAGCTGCTAACAGACCTGGATATTGGATGAGTTGTTTAAAAGTGGGGGTATTTGAAGGAATGTTCATTAATAAAATAACTAAATAGAGAGGTATATTTTTGTAAAATTGATATCATAGTTTAATTTTACTATATAGACAATAATATCTATATTTAGTATTATATAGAAAATAATATAACTATATATATGAATTTAGATGAAACAATTTACTAAAATTACAGAGCTTGCTCAATATACTAATGAACAACTAGAACGAGGCGGTGGGTTGTTTGGACCTAGCCCTGAGAATGAGGCAGGGCAGAAATTTTGGCTAAAAAGTAATGATCAGTCTTTAGCTGAAAATACAATTCTGTTAGAAACATTAAAGCTCTTTATGAAAAGAATATATGCTCAAGAACACTCTGAAGAAGAAAGTATAAAGTTTTTTGATCAACTGATTTGCCAAGCTTTTTATAATGCACAATTATATCCAGGTGATGTTTTTGCTGGGGAAAAGCTACTAAAAAATATTATCGATTCATAGGACATAGCTAGTTTATAGATATATCATAGCGCATTTTATTTTGCTTTGTTCTATGTTACTAAATTATTATGAGTGATAATACGATTTATCGATTGATTGAACCTTATCAATATGAGCAAGAGATTAAAAAAAGTATCTTTCTTGCTCATGCAGTTCCTGTTGCGTCTGAAGAACAAGCACAGGAGTGGTTGCAAAAGTTGAGGGTGCCAGAGGCAACACATAATTGTTGGGCATATCGAATTGGACAGAAATATCGCAGTGATGATGATGGAGAGCCCTCTGGAACAGCAGGTCGTCCTATTTTACAAATTATTGAAAAACAAAATTTTGATCAGGTTTTGATTTTAGTGATTCGATGGTTTGGTGGGATAAAACTGGGGGCTGGGGGATTAATTCGTGCTTATGGTGGCACAGCGGCGGAATGTTTGCGGCAAGCACCCCGTGCAGAATATATTCCACAAAAAACAGCAAGCATTTTATGTTCTTTTTCCGATCATGCTTTACTCAAAGCGCGGATAGTCGAATATGATGCCCAAATTATTAGTGAAGAGTTTGGTGCAGAAGTAGAAATGAAAATTACTGTCCCCGAAGATACTTATGTAGCATTATATGATCGTGTTTTAGACCTTACACGGGGACAGGCTGTGATTATAGAAGACGGTTAAAGATCAGTTCCACCAACGGTTAGGCCAGACATTTTCAATGCAGGTTGACCAACACCAACAGGAACGCCTTGTCCTGCTTTACCACAAGTACCAACCCCTCTATCGAGTTCCATCTTATTCCCAATCATGGTAATTTTAGTCAAGGCATCAGGGCCATTACCAATCAAGGTTGCCCCTTTAACGGGATGAGTTACCTTACCATTTTCGATGAGATAGGCTTCTGATGTAGAGAACACAAATTTACCAGAGGTAATATCGACTTGCCCACCACCAAAATTAACCGCATAAATACCACGTTTTGTGTTAGAAATCATATCATCAAGTGATGCATCACCAGCCAGCATAAATGTATTTGTCATTCGAGGAATAGGGGTATAGGCAAAAGATTGCCTGCGACCATTGCCTGTAGATTGTTTATTCATTAATCGAGCATTTAAACGATCATAAATAAAACCTGTTAAAATACCATCCTCGATCAATGTTGTGCGCTGAGTTGGGGTGCCTTCATCATCAATGCTGAGGCTACCACGACGTTGATTAATTGTACCATCATCAATAACGGTTACACCAGGAGCAGCAATCCGTTGTCCCATCAGACCAGCAAACGCAGAGGTCCCTTTGCGGTTAAAATCACCTTCCAGTCCATGACCAATGGCTTCATGAAGTAAAATACCAGGCCATCCTGCGCCTAAAACCACGTCCATTTCCCCAGCAGGGGCAGGTTTGCTTTGTTGGTTTACTAAAGATTGATGTAAAGCCTCATCAACTGCGGCCTTCCAAAGAGATTCTTGGGTAATTTCATCATATCCATAACGCCCACCACATCCATAAGAACCAATTTCTCTACGTCCATCTTCTTCGGTAATTACAGATACATTTAAACGCACCAACGGACGAATATCAGCTGTTCTAAATTGATTGGCACGGATAATTTGAATAGCCTGCCATTCCCCAGAAATAGAGGCGCTGACTTGCACAACACGGTTATCTTTGCTGCGTGCATAATTATCAATTTCGTGAAGTAAATGTGCTCTGGCAGAAAAGCTTCCTTGTTGCAAAGGATTTTCTGGATGATAAAGACGCTGGTTTGTTGCAATGGGATTTTCCGACATTGTGCCACTGCGTCCCATTTTAAGTTGACTGACGGTTTCACCTGCACGTTTTAAGGCTTGATCATTAAGCTCATTTGAATGTGCAAAGCCTGTTTCTGTCTCTAGAACTGATCGTAATCCAAAACCTGAGGTAATATCGGTCGTTGCCGTGCGAATAGTCCCATCATCAATAGAGATCATCTCACTTTCACAATATTCCAGAAATAACTCCCCATCATCCATACCGTTTAATGTGTCATGAACAGATTTTTCAGTTTGCTCACGATCCAGTTGGCTGGATGAACCATTGAAAAATAACTCATCTGTCATAGCAAGCGCATTAATAGGGTCAGTCATGAAGATTACCTTTATGATAAAAGAATAGAGTGATTAGGCCGAGATTTGTTTTGATACTCGTGTTCGATGTAGGGCGATAATTAAGGTTGTCAATAGAATAACTGCAAATGCTTGATGTACAGTTCCCGCCCATACAGGCACAACCAGTAATAATGTTGTAACACCCAAAGCATATTGAATAAGAACCGCCCAACCCATCATCATAATCGAGTCTTTAATAGATTTTGAAGATCCTGACTTTAGGCCAATAAACAAAGTTACAAAGATCATGATCACAGTTATCGTTGCCAATAGGCGATGATTAAATTGAATAGCCGCAATATTCTCTATAAAATTAACTAAAAATGGAGATAGAGAGGCATAATCAGTTGGAACCAGATGGCCATTCATTAGTGGAAATGTATTAAAAGAATGCCCAGCATGTGTTCCAGCGGTAAATCCACCAGCAACAATTGTGAAGCAAATTAAAACGATATCAATCCATAATAAGGTTCGAATAGATTTTGTTGTAATTTTATCTAGACTTTGGTCTGGTTCTGGATTTCTTACGTTTAAACCTGTCCATAAAATAGCGATATATAGCGCAATAGCACAGGATAAATGTAATACAAGTCGAACGGGTTCAACGGCGGTGCTATTTGCTTCAAATCCAGAATGCACCATAAACCAACCAATTCCCCCTTGTAATCCACCCAAAACAATGAAAAGACACATTAATAGAGCTAGTTTTTTAGTGATTGCACCTTTGATAATAAAGTAAATCAAAGGGATAAGAATAACAAATCCAATGAGCCTACCCAGGAAACGGTGGCTCCATTCTGCCCAAAAAATCTGTTTAAATCCATCTAGACCAAAACCATTATTTAGGATTTGATATTGCGGAATGGTTTTATAGAGCTCAAATTGCCTTACCCATTCAGAATGGCTTAATGGAGGCAACATCCCCGTAACAGGTTTCCAATCCATGATGGATAATCCTGATCCTGTAAGACGGGTATATCCTCCAAGGGCAATCATGCAAAGCAGCATGAAACAAATAAAAAATAACCAGTTTGATATGGATTTATTGTATTGCATGGCTAGAGAATTATCTTCATAAGGGTTATAAGAGATCGTTTATATAAAAAAATATCCTTATTTGATTTTTAGTCTTATAAACAATTTTTAGCAAGTCGAGCTTTTTTAAATAATAATTTAAAGATAGGTCATGAATAGTCAATTACAGTCAACAAAACAGCTTTCATTGATCAAACAATTTTATAAACCTGTATTAATGGTGGTTGGAATTGCTCTGGTTGCTTTTTTTGCACGATATTTTCATGGGTTGGATTTTTTTCTTAGTGACCATCATATGCTGCAAAGAGGTGCCAAGGGACAGATTATATTCTTGCTGATTGCGATTTTGATGTGTGCAATAGGGTTTCCACGGCAAGTTGTGTGCTTAACAGCTGGGGTTGTCTATGGATTTTGGCTGGGTTTTTTATATGCTACGATTGCTACGATTGTGGGGGCGATAACAACATACAGTTGGGCTTTGTGGCTGGGTAAAGATTGGGGCGCAAAATATTTGGCACATTCTAAATTAAAAAAAATAAATAATTTTATTCGTAAAAACCCATTTAATGCGGTGCTTATGTGTCGTTTAATGCCTATTGGCTCGTCTGTTGTTTTAAATACTACTGCGGGTGTAGTTGGAATTGGTTGGCTTCCTTTTTTAGGGGCAACTTTTTTAGGAAGTATGCCACAAACGATTGTTTTCGTGTTGCTTGGTGGTGGGGTCAGAATTGGCCATACAGGGCAAATTGTTATGAGTGCGATTTTATTTATAGCCTCTGCGGGTTTAGGTGTATTTTTGATGAAGCGTTCTTTTTCCAAGAAAAATGACTTGTTAATCCGTTAGATTCCTTTTTATAGTGATGGGATGGCTTTTTTTAAAAAGGAAAAACTGATAATGAAATTATATACCAAACCTGGTGCATGTTCTACTTCTGGTCATATTGCTTTATATTGGGCTAAAGCAAAATTTGAAGCTGAAAATGTTACCCCAGAACTGTTACAAGATCCAGAATTTTTAAAGTTGAATCCTATGGGGCAAATTCCCGTTCTGGTTGATGGAGATTTTGTTTTAACGCAAAATGTTGCTATTTTAAGCTATATTGCGGAATCTTTTCCTGAAGCTAAATTATTAGGAGATGGCAGTTTAAAACAAAAAGCTGAAGCTCTGCGCTGGCTTGCATTTGTAAATGCTGATGTGCATCCTGCTTTTGCGCTGATTTTTGGTGGAAAAAAATATAGTTCTGACGAGACGGTGATCGCTGCTTTGGATAAAGGTGCACGTACACGTTTACAAAAATTATATACACAAGCGAACGATCAATTAAATGGTAAAGAGTGGATTGCAGGTTTTCGCAGTGTTGCTGACCCTTATTTATTCATGACATTAACGTGGGCGAAACGTTTGAAAATAGATTTATCGGCTTTGACAAATTTGCAAAAATTTGAAGAGAGAATGGAAAAAGATTCAGGCGTCATTGCAGCGTTTAAAGCTGAAGGTCTGATTTAGGATTTAAATTTTGGACGATGATATGACTGATTACTTGCCTTTTTCACCTATATTTCGATTGAATCCACCTCATTTTGATTCAGAGGTGACAGTGATCAGAGAAATTCATGATGATAAAGAATGGGTAAAACCAGATTTTTCGTTTTCATATCGTCGTTTACAACAATTTTCGCTACCAGATGAGTGGGATAACGAATTTCCCTGCAAACATATCGCTTATAATTTTTTGTTTAAAGATGCTGTTATTAGTTCTGAAAGCGGACTATTGCAAACGAAAAGTGGACGGATGGTTGCGGACAGTTTTGACCATGCGCAATCAGCCTTGGACTTGTTTAAATACGCCAATAAACAAAGAGAGATTGCGATTTTAAAACCTAAAAAAAAGTTGTTAGGGTGTTGGCTGTCCTTATTATCTTCTAATCAAGATAATTATTATCATTGTTTGATTATGAATATAGGAAAGCTTTTTCAAATTAATTCCTCAGAAGCGGAAATGATGGATGGCATTCTGATCCCTTATCATTTAACAGATGTTGAATCCCGTGCATTTAAGCTTGCGATTAACCAAGTTTTTGGGGATCGGAATATTGATATTGTCAGAGTACAATGGGGACAGTCCTTTGAGGTGGAAAAAGTCATTTTCCCTTGGAAAGCGGTGAGTGTATTTGCTGGATATACGCATTCTGGTGTGATTTCTTTTTTTCGAGAAATTTCCTCTTCGTTATACACAGAGGGTATTTCTTTTCCAAAACGTTTTTATATTGATCGCAGGGAAGCTTGTAATCGTAAGTTGCATAATGAAGATGAACTTGTTTCTTTTTTAGAACAAAATGGTTTTGCAATTATTCAGTTAGAATATTTATCATTTGATGAACAGGCCTTATTATTTGCTCATGCAGAATATATTATTGGTGCTCATGGTGCAGGCCTTGCGAATACAGTTTTTTGTAAGCCAGGTACAAAAATTATAGAATTAATGCCTCATACATTGTTAAGATGGTGTTATCGACAAATTGCTATGGTTGCAGATTTATCTTATGAATGCGTGATTACACGCAGTAATTCTGAAGCTGAAAATAAGCCACCAGCATGGGGATCACATATTATTTCTATCCCTGATATGCTGGATGCGTTAAATCACTAGGGTTGGCTCTGTCCCAAAATTTTGCTTTCATTATTAGGAAGCTCTTGGTGATGTAAAACGGCTTGAAGAATTCCATTCATGACCATTTCTGCAGTAAAGTCACGATAATGGATAGGATCCCAAAAGCTGGTGCGTTTTTGTGTAAAATGATTGGGTAAGGCAAAATCTATAGCGATCATATTGGGTGTTTTTTTGGCAAGATTGCCTAAATTTGCTTTACATGCTTTCCAACTGACATCTGTCCATCCACCTGAATTTCCGTAAAACTCTTCAGAGAAAGGAGGGATAATAATGATTTTAGCAGTTTCTTTGGGAAGTTTATTGATCATATGTTGTAATCTGGGCAAAGCAGGCTGAACAGGGGTCCTCCCATTAGGTAAAGAGTTGTCAGCTTGAACCCATTCAGAAAAGGTTTTATTGACTTTTTGAGGATCGTAAACAAAAGATGCTGGTAATAAAGGGGTATATCCATCTGACCCATAACGTTGTTTTTTAAAACCAATAAGCCAAGCAAATTGATTAGCTGCTTCTTGAAGCGCGTATTGGTTAGCCATTTTTAAATAGCCTATCCATGGTGAGCCTTCATACATCCAAAGAGGCAAAGGCCTGCTTGCATATTCTGGATCTCCAAAACACCAAATATTGTCAGTATTAAATATAACCATTTTTGGATGGGAATGATGCATTAAAAAAAGATTATAAATCTTTTCTTGCTCCCATGGTGTAGAGGCATTCATGGATAAATTGACGAAATGTGTATTAAAAGCTTTATCAAGAATTTGAGGTTGTAAAGGGCGACTGGTAGAGGTGCCAATAATTGCGGAATCAAATTCCTGGTTTATTGCTAGTGCAGGAAAGCTATATCTTGCATTGGTTGAGATTGGAATTCGATGAAATGGAGGAGAAAAGGGTAACATCCCCCATGGATCAACGATAATGATAAATAACCAGATTAAAAAGATAGGCCCTATTGTAAAACCTAAGAAAAACAAAGCAAATTTTCGCCAAGAATTAAAAACGGAAGTAGATGAAGGCATCAGGAATGCGTCCCCCAATCAAAAGAATAAAATAAGCCGAAGCAATACCTCCGATAATGGCAATCCATTTAGAAGGGCGTAAGTAATTATTGATTAAATTCTGACTAGAGGGACAAAATAATACGAGTAGGATAGCAAGATAAAAGACGATATTATGACGGATATTATAGGTACCAAATCCATTCATACCAATCATAGATTGCCAGATATGGGACGCTGTTGAAAAATTTTCTGCACGAAAGAGCACCCAACTAAATGATAAGAATAATAGTGTAATAATCCATGAAATGTGTCGAGGGAAACTGAAAGGTACTACTTTTTTCCATGCATGGTTGATAGTTAATCCAATGCCGTGCATACCTCCCCATGCGACAAAACTCCACCCAGCACCATGCCATAATCCAGCAAGTAACATCGTGGTAATAAGATTAGCACTTTGTCGAATAGGACCACATCGGTTTCCCCCTAATGGAATATAAAGATAATCTCTTAGGAAACGTGATAAAGTCATATGCCAACGCCGCCAGAATTCTTGTAAATTATGTGATTGATAGGGGGCATTGAAATTATAAGGAAGTTGCAATCCGAATAATAATGCGGTGCCAATTGCCATATCGGAATAGCCTGAAAAATCAAAAAAGATTTGTAAACTATAAGCGATCGCTGCAACCCACCCTTCGGTCATGTTCAAGATTTGCCCCGAAGCTGCCTGATCAAATAAAGGATTGCAGGTCATGGCAATACTCTCGGCAATTCCTGCTTTTTTGACCAAACCAATCAGGATTAAGCAAAGACCTTTACTGATATTTTCCCACAGTTGAGGATTAATAGGATTCTTTTCAAACTGAGGAATAATTTCGTTATGACGAACGATAGGACCAGAAATCAGTTGAGGAAAGAAAGTAACAAATTCAAAAAAATCAATAAGATTATAAATATGCTTATTGCCACGCCTAAGGTCGACTAAATAGGAAATTTTTTGAAAAACAAAAAAGGAAATCCCTAAAGGCATGATGATATTCCAAGTGGTATGGTGAATACCAAAGAGATCATCGATATTTTCAGCAAAGAAATTGGCGTATTTAAAGAATCCCAACATCGCAAGGTTTAAAATTACCCCACCCGTTAGCCAGCCTTTTTGTATATTCTTGCCATATTGACAGGCAATAATCCAGTTGACAAAAGTAAGCAAAACTAGAAAAGGTACAAAATGCCAGTTCCATATTCCATAAAAGAGTAATGAAGCTGAAATTAACACCAACTGCCTTAAAATTTTGATTTTTACACAATTATAAAAAGCAATCAAAACCAATGGTAAAAATAAGATTAAAAATGCTTGGGTGCTAAATAACATTTGACCGCTTTGTGAATGTAAAGAAGATTAGCCTTCTTTTGCGAGTTGAATTTTTGCATAATGTAGCAGTTGCTCTTCATTTAAAAGATAAAGCGTATCAAGTAAAGCGATTTGCAAACTTCCTGGTCCTTTGGCTTGTTTCATGGCGATATCCCCTGCTGTGCCAATTAAAACCATGGCATGTGCAGAGGCCGCCAGCGCATCAGGCTCTATTGCCAAACAGGCAGCGGTAATGGCCGAAGCACTACATCCAACACCAGTGACTTTGGTCATCATGACGTGACCATTTTTAACTTGAATCGTTTGATGACCGTTGGTGATATAATCTGTTTGTCCACTGATGGATACTATGGTTTGACAGGATAATGCTAGTTTTTTAGCGGCATCTAAAGCGTGCTCAGGCTGGTCTTTACTATCCACTCCATGTCCAGTATGATGTGTTACTTGTTTTGTATAATAATGATACAAAGCAATAATTTCTGAAGCATTGCCACGAATAGTCGTAGGGTGGTAGTTTAGGAGTTCGACAGCTATTTGTGAACGATATGTACAAGCCCCAACACCAACAGGGTCCATGACCCATGGAATCTGATGTTCAGATGCTGTTTTAACTGCAAGTAATATGGCTTGGGCTTGTGGAGCCGATATGGTTCCAAGATTGATAACCAATGCTTTGGCCTTCTGCACAAACTCTTGCACTTCTTCCTTGGCATTAATCATTGCAGGAGAAGCCCCCAGCGATAGTAATATATTCGCGGTGAACTGCATAACAACCATATTGGTAATATTATGAATCAAAGGGTTGTTTTGACGGATTTTCAGTAAAGTTTGTGCAACATGAATGGGTGTGAACATTGATAAAAGCTTTAAATGACAAATAGAAAAGTTATTTTTCTTGAGTTATATTATTTGTAAAGAAAAACGCTTTGTTTTTAAAGTGTATTTAATGAAAATATTTTATTTTGTGTGTTTAAATAAATAAGTAAGGATATTTATTGTGGATCTAGGTTTAAAAAATAAAAAAATAGTTATTAGCGGTGGATCCAAAGGCATTGGGTTTGCGATTGCACAACAATTTATTGCTGAGGGTGCCGAAGTTTATATTTGCGCACGCCAACAAAAAGGAATTGATGAAGCGGTTGCGGCTTTGGGTAACAAAGCACGTGGAGCAGTCGTTGATATATCTGACCCTAAGCAAATCAAAACTTGGATTGATCAAGCGCATAAAGAAATGGGCGGTATTGATATTGTTGTTTCTAATGTCAGCGCTCTTGCCTCTGGTTCTGACTTGGAAACTTGGAAAAAAGCTGCTGATATTGATTTGTTTGGTAATATTGCTTTGATGAATGCGACCGTTCCTTATCTAACTAAACAGAAAAGTGGAAATATTATTATTATTTCTACGGTTTCTGCGGTTGAAATAGATGGGTTCTCTGAACCTTATGGTTCATTAAAAGCGGCATTAAATCATTACGGAAAATCTCTGGCGTTGAGATTAGCAAATGACAATGTGCGTGTGAATATGGTTTCCCCTGGAAATGTTTATTTTAAAGGAGGAATTTGGAATAAAATTGAAACAGAAAATCCAGATTTCTTCCAAGAATGCCTTAAGAAAAATCCTATGGGTAAAATGGTTACAGCAGAAAGCGTTGCGTCCAGTGTTTTATTCTTGGCCAGCCAACAAGCTGAATTTATTACAGGGTCGAATTTAGTAATTGATGGTGGTTTAACAAAAAAAGTATTCTGATATTTGATATAAAAAATTGGTGCTGTTGTTCTTTTTTACGGTAGCTTTGATTGGTAAAATAAGTAATTTTATTACTTGTCTTGAAGATAATAAAATGAGTATGGTTCAACAAATATAGCTGTAAATAATTAGGTGAGATTTAGATATGGAAAATTCTTCTCAGGTTAGAAAAATTGTTACTTTCTTAAAATCACATCCTAATCAACGTTTTACGGCCAGAGAAATCGCCGAAGCATTAATTGCACAATATCCTGAATTTTATACGTTGAAACGTCAAAATAGCCGCCAAAAATTTGTGACAGATGCGGCTTTCGTAAATCAAATTGTTGCTGAAATTGGATCTCGTGCAACAACAATGCTGTCGAAATATCCAGTAATAGAAATCCAAAATCAGCCAAGACCAAGGAAGTATTGGTTTTCTTTTGGTTTAACGGATGTTGAATTTACTCTTCCTGAACAAGATGTTGAAGAACAAGAGGAGGAGTTACAATCAAAAACGGTAATATTATCTGAAAAAGAAATGTACTCTTTGTTGTGTCAATATTTGGAGCAAATGGGATTAATTACCAAACGTTTAGATGAAAAAAGATCTAAGAATAGTAAAGGAAAGCATGCGAATAAATGGTTACATCCTGATATTGTGGCAATGCAACCTATCCCTGATCAATGGGATTATTTTGTTCAAAGCTGTGTGCAAGCAGGGGGTGGGGATATGCTGCATCTTTGGGCGTTTGAAGTAAAAAAGACAATTACAATGTCAACAATCAGAGCGGATTTTTTTCAAAGTGTTAGTAACTCTAGTTGGGCAAATTATGGATATTTAGTTTGTGCTGCTATTGAGGGGAAAGATACAGAGGAAGAATTACGGATGTTATGTTCTTTGCATGGGATTGGTGTGATTAATTTAATTACAGAAAATCCGTCAGAAAGCAGTATTTTAATTCCTGCTCATTTTAAAGAAAAACCAGACTGGCGTTCTATTAATCGTTTGGTTCAAGAGAATAAAGATATGGAAGATTTTATTAAACATGTTGCGAATTACTATAGAAGTGGTTTGCTTATTAAGTAATACGCAACATGATAAATATAGCTTTAATGCATATGAAGGATAGGAATATTTAAATATTTTAGTAAATCAACTGTTTTACTGCCAAAAATCATATTATATAAAGAGTGATTTTCAAATGCACCCATAAATAAAATATCAATACATTGTTCTTGTACGGTACGAATAACAGTATCTTCAATATTTCCCCCTCCTAAGATAAAAGAGGAAATCACTTTATATCCAGCTTGTTCTAAGGTTTTATGTGCCCAGTTGAGCTCTTCTTGGCGTCCTTCAGTTTGCTTTCCTGACATAACCAAATACAACGGAATAGATGAAAACAGTTTTTTTTCTGCTAAATATTGAACCAAACGTTTAGAAATATTACTGCCACTAAAAGCCAACATGCTATTTTGTGGTGCTTTAAATTCTTCAGCAATTGTCAAAATGGGCTTGTGAAGTGTGCGGATAATTTGTGTTAAACTATTTCCAATAATCTCTTGATGTTTTTGCGTGTCTTCTCCACGGCGACCCAGAATTAGTAATTCTATATTGGCTTCATACTCAATAATTTTATCTTTAAAATATCCATATTCCTCGTGAATCTCGACAAGGGAAGGGTCTATTCCTGTTGCCAAAGCACGTTCATAATAAGTGTTTAAAAGCACTCTACGAGGTGTTTTTTTATTAACATCAATCTGACTTGACGGTACAGGGCAATCGCCAATATGCAGCAATTCCAAGGGTTGCTTTATTGAATTAGCAATCCAAGCTGCATAATCTGTAACATAGGCAGAATAGGTAGATTGATCAATACAAGCAACGATTTTAGTGTTTTCCATAAAGATATTCCTACCCCTTTATTATTGGTGCTATTGTTACCTATAAAGCAAAAAAGAATCAAATATAATCATCATCTGTATCGTAAAATTACTCAAGTGTGATTTTTAATTAATCATATCCAAATTTATCATTAAAAAAGGTTATTTATATTTCTATAAATAACCTTTTAAGTTTTAAGTCATTTTGTAATCAATACCCGGTTGTTTCAAACGGATGAAATAGGTCAATATGGCGGCAAAATAATATAAAAGCCCATAGATAATGAAAACACCATAATTACCAAAACCAATAAAGTAAATGACAGATACCAACGCATTACCCAGGAATTGGCTAAGCCCTCCTCCAAGATTTTGAATAGAAACAGCAGCGCCTTTTCTTTCAGGGGCTAACATTGGAAAAATGGCTCCCATAGGAACAAAGGAGGTAATAGTAAGTGCAAAGAAAAGCATTGCGGCAATACTGGCATAAATATTACCTGGGAATAATGTGGGGATATAGTATAGTAGAATTGTCGCGGTTCCACATCCAACAAAACCCGCCCAGCGCATTTGCTTTAACCAACCAATACGATCCCCGATAATGCCCCATAAAACGTTACTAAAAGGTTGCAAAGGATAAATGAAAATACTGATTAATTGCCATTGATGTAAGGTAAATTGTCCACCATCATTTGCGGTCATAAAGTTTGGTAATACTACTGTTAAGACACCAAATAAAGAGAAGTTACAGATGGCTCTGATTACTAATGCAATAGCCAGATCTCTACTGCGGAAAACAAGTGTTAAATCACTGACAATATCACTCATTCGTTCGCCAAGAGATGGCTTTACTGTGTGTTGAACCTCAGTTTTATTTTCTGGTGGCGTTTTTAAAAAGAAAATTGTAATTGCAGCACCAGCAGAAGCCCAAATTAATGCTTGCCAAAGAGTAAACTCAGCTCCCATCTTTTCAACAAAGAAATAAGGAATACCATATCCTATAATTCCATAGCCAATTGTAAACATTGACCAAATCCAACCTACGGCAGATGCAAGTTGATTATCAGGTGTTTCTTTGACTACCCAATAAAAGAAACCATAAAAGAATAAAGGATAAGCAAATCCTCTAAGTCCATAAAAAATAAAAATAGCATAATAGTTTTGAGGAACAATACCAAACTGCATAAAGGCAGCATGCAGAACAATCCACATGATCACGCCGATAACCATGATTCTTTTAGCACCAAAGGTTTCTGCAAAAACCCCTGATAACCAACTGGAAATAGCTGCTGTTAATCCATAAATAGAAAAGATTAAGCTGCCCTTATCTTCAGCCACACCTAAGTCATGATGAATATAATGGGCCAAGAAACTTTGTTCAAAGCCATCTCCAGCCATAAATAGGGCAACGGCAATATATCCCCAAAAAAGGGAAACAGGCATGCCGATGACCATACGGGATTTTGCTTGGGAATTGCTCATTTGTGATGTCCACAAAAAATATTGGGTAAAAAGGGAGGAAAAAGCCCGTATAATAAAATTATAACGGGCTGTTTATCGAAGCAAAAGAGAAAGTTACTTATTCAGCAACTTTGATCATCAACTTGACATCAGTTGGTTGTGCAGATGCTGCACGTTCAAAGGCTTCAATTGCTTTTGATAATGGGTAAATACCAGACATAAGTGGTTTTAAGTTTACTTTTCCAGATGCAATCAAATTGACTGCACGATCATAAACATGTGCATAACGGAATATTGTTTCCATATGAATTTCTTTACTTTGTGCAGTAACGAAATCAAAAGGAACTTTATCTACAGGCATACCAACAAATACAATGGTTCCGCCAGGTCTGGTGCAAGCAAGAACGGTATCGTATGCTGATGGGTGGCCTGATGCTTCAAAAGTCACATCAACACCCCAACCTTTACCACATTCAGCAGTGATTTTATCTTCCAAAGATTCTTTAGTAATATTAACAGGGATAATTCCCTCATACTGTCCAGCAATTTCAAGTTTAGGCGCTGCAACGTCTGAAATAAATACTTTGCTAGCACCAGAAGCAAGCGCGCCTATTGCGGTTAAAATTCCAATAGGTCCACACCCAACAACTAAACAAATGTCACCAGGTTTAATTTTAGCCTTAACACAAGCATGAACACCAATTGCAAAAGGTTCTACAAAAGCACCTTCTTCAAAAGAAACATTGTCTGGTAGTTTAAAAGTAAATGCGGCTGGATGAACAACAGTTTCTGTTAAACATCCATGAATAGGAGGGGTCGCCCAAAAAGATACATCTGGATCAACATTATATATGCCTAATTTTGCAGCTTTTGACAAAGGATTGGGAATACCAGGTTCCATACATACACGGTCGCCAATTTTAAGAGTGGTAACATTTTTACCAATCTCAATAATTGTTCCCGAAGCTTCATGACCAAGTATCATAGGTTCATTAACAACAAAAGGCCCAATTTTACCATGTGTATAATAATGAACATCACTGCCACATACACCAACAGTATTAATTTTGATTTTAACATCATTAGGCCCAACGTGGCCGGGCAAATCAATGTCACGAATACTTAGGTTGCCTTTGCTTTCTAAAACAAGAGCTTTTGCCATAAAAACCTCCTAAAAGAAGAGAAAAATATCTATGTTCTAGCGATAGCACCATCTATATTTATTGAACAATCACAAAAAAGTGATTATTTCCAAGCAAAAAGATAATCGATATTTAAAATTATTTTTATCAGTTATTTATATTCAATAAATTTAAGAGATTTTTCATAGTGGTTATGTATGGTAAAATAATTCTTGCTTTCAAAACATATATGCACAAATTATTTCATAATTTATTTTAACTTTTAAAACTATGTAATACATTATGTTTTGCCTATGTTTGTAAATTAACTTTAATTATTCCCAAGTCATAAACAAATTAATCAAGAATTCGGGGTCGTCCAGCATTGGTTTTATTAAAATCATTACTGCACTAATCGCACAAACTTTTAACCAGTTTTTAAGTTTGAGAATATGCATTCCCGCCTCCTATGATAATTATTAGGTTATTACCCTAACAAATTGACTATATTTAATTTTTCAACATAGCTCTATGTGTATATAGTTTATTTCGTGTTCAACAATCTTTCTGGATAGTCTTGATATTTATATATTCTTTAAAAAGAACAATAACGGATTTATATATCGTATAGATCTGTTAAGTTTACTATAACATTTTCAGAAAGAGGAACAATTATTCTTTTGAAAATAGTGGTCAAAATGACGTGATATTCATTTTTAATAGGGGCTAATGATGAGTAATCAAGATGAAAATTTAATATGTTATAAAATGCTTTCTGTTTGGACAGCAGATACCTTACCAGAAGCCTTCAAAAATCGACATAATACTAAATCTGGAACGTGGGCTAAGTTACAGATCTTGTCAGGCGATTTAACAATGGAATTTATGTTAGGGGATGGAACAGTTACGAATCGTATTAAATACTCTACTCTACAACAGCCCCCTTTGATCAAGCCAAAGCAATATCATCGTATTGCGGCATATAGTAATAATATACGATGCCAGCTTTCTTTTTATGCAAAAGAAGATTCTTGATAATGAAAATATCTTAGCCATTCTTAAACTTAAATAAGAATGGCTAAGGATTGACTATGAAGAAAATTAAATTATGAAGATATTGCTTTTTTTTCGTAATAATTAATACGGTCTACTTTTGGTGCAGAGCTACCACCAGAGAATTCAGAATCCAACCATGCTTTAACTACCATTTTTGCTAATTCAGGACCTACAACTCTTTCCCCTAATGTAATAATTTGTGCATTATTGCTTTTTCTTGCTCGTTCGGCGGAAAATGTATCATGGCATTGTGCCGCACGAATGCCAGGAATTTTATTCGCTGTAATTGCCATGCCAATGCCTGTTCCACAGACTAAAATTCCACGTTCATGTTTGCCCTCTTTGATAGCTTGTCCAACAGACCATGCAATATCAGGATATAAATTAGATTCACGACTTGCATCAGTGCTGTAATCTACAACTTTTATACCGATAGATTCTAACCATTCTACCAAAGTATTTTTTAAACTAACTGCAGCGTCATCACAACCAATTGCAATAGGTAACATTATTTTTTTTCCTTAGGTTAAAAGTTTTAACAAGTTAAAATGTTTAAACGCGTTTTCAAAAATTATCACGAAGAATTTAAATATAACACATAGAAAATATAGGAATTTTACGTAATCAATATCTTAAGTCAATGAAAACATCTCCTATTTACCCTTGTTGTTCCAATAGTCTTAAAAGTCAAATCACATGTATTTTATTTGTATTAAAAACTAAATTACTCAATGATGCAAAGTTGGAATTAAAGTTAAAATCGTTCAAGAAAGAGTAATAGCGATGACAGAAAGTAAAATTGGCCCAGTAGCTAAATTGGACAACATCCCTAAAACAATGCGTGCAATTGTTGCTTATGCCCCTCATGATTATCGTTTTGAAGAAGTGCCTGTTCCTGAAATTGGTCCAAATGAAATTTTAGTCAAAATCGAAGCGTGTGGCATCTGCGCAGGCGATGTGAAATCTTTCGAAGGGGCTCCAAGTTTTTGGGGGGATGATAAACAACCTGCATATATTAAGGCTCCGATGATTCCTGGCCATGAATTTATTGGACATGTGGTTGCTTATGGTGAAGGGGTCAAAGATTTTAAGTTAAATGATCGTATTACATCTGAGCAAATTGTTCCTTGCTGGGATTGCCGTTTTTGTAATCGTGGTGAATATTGGATGTGTGAAAAACACGATTTGTACGGTTTCCAATATAATGTAAATGGTGGAATGGCTGAATATATTAAAATTCCTAAAGAGGGAATTAACCACCATGTTCCAGATGATCTTCCAATGAACAAAGCTATTTTGATTGAACCTTATGCTTGTTCTTTACATGCTGTTCAACGTGCTAGTGTTAAACTAGGTGATTTTGTTGTTCTTTCAGGGGCGGGAACCCTTGGTCTCGGAATGATTGGTGCGATTAAAAAGTCTGGCCCAGATAAACTGGTTGTTCTTGATCTTAGCGAAGAACGTCTTGCAATTGCAAAACAGTTTGGTGCTGATATTGTAATGAACCCAGCTAAAGAAGATGTTGTTCAAAAAATTAAAGATATGACCGAAGGTTATGGTTGTGACATTTATATTGAAGCAACAGGTGCCGGTAAATCTGTGGAGCAAGGATTGGCAATGATCCGTAAATTGGGTCGTTTTGTTGAATTCTCTGTGTTCAAAGATCCAGTGGCTGTGGATTGGAGCATCATTAGTGATCGTAAAGAATTGGATGTATTAGGATCTCATCTTGGACCTTATTGTTATCCAATGACGATCAAAGGCATTCAAAATGGTGATTTCCCAACCGAGGGTGTGGTTACGCATGTTTTTCCATTGGAAAAATATCAGGAAGCCTTTGACATCATGAAAAAGGGTGTTGGCTCTTTGAAAGTCGTTTTAGATCCAAACATGAAATAGCATTTTTTTGATTAAAAGCTTGGTGTTTACACTAGGCTTTTATCAAGATTAAGGAAGAATGTATGTCCAATTTAATTAACAAAATTTTTGTCTCTCCTAAATTAATGCTTGGCTATTTCGGGGTGATGATTTTTATGGCTGGTGAAGGTTTAGAGCTAAACTGGTTGCCAGAATATTTGCAGCAATCTGGTCATATGACTCAGGCTCAAACAGGTTTAATTTATACGATTTATGGATTGATGGTTGCCATTTCATCATGGTTTTCTGGTGTTTTAGCTGAGATCTATGGCGTTAGACGCGTAATGTTTATTGGACTGATTTTGTTTTATGTTGGTTCATTCTTCTTTTTAACTTTTGGAATGCCTACGCATAATTTATATTGGATTATTCCTACTTATGCGATCAGAGGATTGGCTTATCCATTATTTGCTTATGGTTTCTTGGTTTGGGTTGCTTATGAAGCACCTGCTGAAAAATTAGGATCAGCAGTAGGTATTTTCTGGTTTATGTATTCTGGAGGGGTTGCAGTCATTGGTACTGGATACTCTAACGTTATGTTAAACTATTACCATATTTCACATTTGCATGTTCTATGGACAGCATTGATTTTTGTTACCATTGGTGCTGTTGTTGCTTTGGCATTAAGTGGTGGAGATAAAAATAGTGAAAACAAGAAAACAGAAAAAGCTTCTTTTTCTTATTTGTTAAATGGATTAACAATTTTAACCAAAAAACCAAAAGTCGCTATGGGTGGTATTGTTCGTATGATTAATACGAGTGCAGCCTATGGTTTTCCAGTATTTATTCCTGCATTATTGATTGCCGAACATTATGATAAAGATGTGTGGTTATCAGTGGTAACTTGGCTTTGGATGGTAAATGTTATCTTTAATTTATTATGGGGTATTATTGGCGATAAATTAGGATGGCGTAACGTTGTGATGTGGTTTGGTTGTGTAGGCTGTGCGATTACAACTTTCCTATTCTACTATGCAATCGAGGCTCATGCTTCAGTGTTAACAATTACATTAATTGCCAGTGTATATGGTTGTTTCCTTGCTGCATTTGTTCCATTGTCTGCGATTATGCCAATGTTGGCGCCTAAAGATAAAGGTGCAGCAATGTCTATCCTAAACTTTGGTGCTGGGATGAGTTATTTCTTTGGATATTTTATCGTAACACTATTTATTGCTTCTGTTGGTAATGCAGGCGTTATTTATATCTATACAGTTTTGTATTTAGTTGCAGCATGCTTAATGGTTTTCGTAAATGTTGGTCAACCTAAAACTGATAGTGTTGAGCACGAAGTTGCTGTTGCTGTTAAAGAAGCATTATAGTTTATTTTATAGTTGATTATTTAAGGAGTATCGTTGATGTCTAAGAAAGAAATGTTTGATTTAGCTGGTAAAGTTGCTGTTATTACAGGTGGTGGTGCAGGAATTGGGAATGAGATTGCTCATGCTTATCTTGCTAAAGGTGTAAAAGTTGCTCTATTAGATCGTGCAGATAACATTGCAGATATCGCCAAAAACTTAGGCGCAGATAAAGCGATTGGTATTCAGCTTGATGTCACCAGTAAAGATCAAATTACGAAAGCAGTAAAAGCTGTTGTCGATCATTATGGCTGTATTGATATTTTGGTAAATTGTGCTGGTGTTGCGTTATTAGATGCTGCTGAAAATATTAGCGAAGATATGTGGAATGCAACGATTAATATTAATTTAACAGGCACATTTCTTGTTTGCCAAGCAGTGGGTAATGTGATGTTAAAACAAGGGCATGGTTCTATTATTAACCTTGCCTCTCAAGCTGGTGTGGTTGCTTTGCCTAATCATGTCGCTTATTGTGCAAGTAAGGCTGGTGTGATTGGTCTTACTCAAGTATTATCATTGGAATGGGGGCCATCCAATATTAATGTAAACTCTATTTCCCCTACGGTTGTTTTAACTGAACTCGGTAAAAAAGCATGGGCAGGTAAAATTGGTGAAGAATTTAAGGCAAAAATTCCATCACGTCGTTTTGCTGAACCTGAACAAATTGCAGCAGCAGCTGTTTACTTGGCGAGTAGTGAAGCATCCATTATTAATGGCGCTAATTTAGTTATCGATGGTGGTTTTACAGTCCAGTAATATCACAGTGGTATTTCTCTAATTAAAGTGAATGAATTATGAAATTAAATAGAATTATTAACGATCCTGATCTTGTAGTCGAAGATGCAATTGAAGGTTATGTTGCTGCTCATCCAGAGCTTTTCGCAAAAACAGATCACGAAAGAGTATTGAAATACCCTGCTATTCCTCAAAAGGGAAAAGTCGGGATTGTAACTGGTGGTGGTTCAGGTCATGAACCTGCATTCTTGGGCTATGTTGGTAAAAATATGGTTGATGCTGTGGCTATTGGTGAAATCTTTTCTTCACCAACAGCAGGAGCGTTCCTTGATGCAATGAAAGCATCTGATGGTGGTGCTGGTGTTGCATGTCTTTATGGGAACTATGCTGGCGATAATATGAATGTTAAAATGGCAGTTAAGAAAGCTGCTGCTGCTGGTATTACGGTTAAGACTGTTGTTGCAAATGATGATGTTGCTTCTGCTCCAATTACAGAAAGGGAAAAACGTCGTGGTGTTGCTGGCGAAATCCTAATGTGGAAAGTTGGTGGTGCGGCTGCTGCGGCTGGATATGATCTTGATGGTGTTATTGCTGCTGCACAAAAAGCTATTGATAATTGCCGTTCCATTGGTGTTGGTTTAAGTTCTTGTATTATTCCTGCTGTGGGTCATCCAAACTTCAATATTGATAATGGTATGATGGAAGTTGGTATTGGACATCATGGTGAACCAGGGATTAACGTTGTTCCTTTACAACCTGCCAAAGAAATGGCTCATACAATGTTAGAGCCAATTTTAAAAGAAGGAATCTTTGAAGCAGGTTCTGAAGTTGTTGTATTAGTTTCTGGTTTGGGTGCGACCCCTACAATGGAACTTTATATTTATTATGCTGAAGTTGATCGTATTTTAAAAGAAAAAGGCGTAAAAGTTCATCGTAGTTATGTTGGAAATTATTTCACCTCCCTTGAAATGATGGGTGTTACGCTTTCTATGATGAAACTAGATGACGAGTTGAAGAAACTTGTTGATGCTCCTGTTCATTCTCTTGGTATGGTTCAAGGTTAATAAAATGTCTGAAGTTGTTGTTATTAAAAATGGTGTTGATATTGTTGATGATTTGATCAATGTAATTGTTAGTAATCGTGATTACTTAAGTGAGATCGATGGTGCTATTGGGGACGGAGATCATGGAATTAATATGGCTAAAGGATTCAATATTTGTAAGAAACGTATTGATGGCAAAGAATTAACATTATCTGAAGCTTTGGCAGAACTAAGTGATTCCTTAATGGAAGGAATTGGCGGTTCTATGGGGCCTTTATATGGCTGTATCTTTACGGGTTGGTCAGATAGCATTCAAGGTAAAACTGAGCTAACCAAAGAAGATGTTCAAGCTATGTTGGCTAATGGAATAAGTGAGTTACAAGATATCAGCCCAGCTCAAAAAGGTGATAAATGTTTGGTTGATACACTTTTTCCTGCCGTTGAAAGTTTTGAACAAGCTGTCAAAGATGGTAAAAGCTTTAAAGAAGCATTAACTATTATGAAAAATGCCGCCGCCAAAGGTCGTGATTCAACTAAGGATCTTGTTGCTAAGATTGGTCGTGCTAGCCGTTTAGGTGAGCGCTCTAAAGGCGTGCTAGATGCTGGTGCAGCTTCATGTTGTTTATTGGTTACTCAGTTAGCTGACAGCCTTGAATCAAAGATGAATTAATTTTTAGGTTAAATATTAATTTATAAGTTGAAAACCGTGCTCTTTTACTGAAAAGCACGGTTTTTTATGAAATTTTGTATTTCTTACAAACAAAAAAAATTACTGATGGTGTAGTCTATTAAAATAAAGTAATTTTTTATATATAAAAAATTCTTCTTCTGAAAAAACATAGAAGATTTTGTTTAAAAATTAATCGTTGATCTTAATCCGAAAACGGCTTCATTTTGGATACGTTTATATGATCCTTCCTCTAGATTTAAACCTCCACCAGGGTTGAAAATATATTGAAAGTCAGGTTTTATTTCCCACCAAGGAGTTGCTTGGATTTGCCAAGCAAGCTCTATGTGATGCTCAGTTTTTCGTATGCGCCAGGTTGGGTCATTTAAACGGCGATAATCTCTGTCATATTGTCTTGCACGGTCACTCATTCGACCAAATCCCCACCCTAAACCAAGAGAATCGTCTTCTCTGCCAAAAATACCTTTATAAACAATACCTCCGTCACCACCAAGGTTAACTGGGCTTCGATCTCCTGGTGAGGTTTGAATACGCCCAAACAAACCTATAGAGTGTTTTTTATCATGGTTACGCCAAATCATTTGATCTGCGATTCCGTAAACAGACCAGCTGTTATTATGCATATATTTTGTCTGATCTGTATCTGATGCGGCTAATAATAATCTTTGTGCATTATATCTTTGATCAGGAAAGCCAGCACTATCAAAATAAGCGCCTAATTTATAAGTTCCAGGGTAGCCATAAGATTTACTATCATCTTTTTCATCCGCTGGTGCTGGGTTCAAATGGTATTGCAGTTCATTAATAATGAAAACCCCTGTCGTAAAATTGAAACGGGTACCAGAAAGATGTTTTGACTGTGGATCACAAGTAAAAGGACCAGAAGGGTTACAAAAAGAAACATCATTTGGATTATCGTTGGTAATAGCGAATAAATTAGTCCAGTTTTCATTGGGTTGAAAAGCAAAACGAATACCTGGAGCAGCTAAAGGATACGCAACACCACCACTATAAGTATCAAGGGAGCTGACCATTGACCATCCAAAAGAGGAGTTCATAAAAAGAGCGGCATAATCACTGATATTAAATTCTTGGTCAAGGGCAAGTTTACCAATTCTAACGGTAAATTTATCATCCCAAAATCCTTGCTGATACCAGAGTTCCCATAACCGAGTAGAACGATCCGCTTCAGTACCACTGATAGGGTTGAAGTTGGCTATATTTTCTCCTGTAAATGAACGTCCTCTGATTTGCATAGTGCTGATATTAAAAAGCCCATGTTTAAAACCAAGCACTTTTTCTGGATCCCAGTTGAGGGTCAATGTCGTCATACCCTCATAAGCAGCACCCTGTTTGATACCACCATATGGGTTCCCCCAAACTTCATTAACATCAACCGCAGTAAAGGTAATACCGTATTGGGCTAACCAAGGTCGAACACCCCACATGCTTTTAAGTAACATATCGTCATTTTCAGGATGTTGGCCCGTATCTTGGTCTAACACTTTTGCTGGGGGAGGCGTTTTTTTTGTCGGGTCGCCACTGCTTGAATTTGATGAAGGGGCAGCATTTTGATCAAGCAAGGGTGAGGAACGAGCCGCATCTGCTTGTTGACCGAAAAGCGAAAGGCTTAACGTGGTATAAATAGACAAGAAAAGTAATCTCTTACTATATATAGAACGTGTGTATAAGAAATGATTTAACGTGTTGAGCATCAGCGTTGATCTTATATGTAAATGAAATTAATAATCATTAACAATAATTAATGACGTTAAGTTTTGTCAATTTATATATTAGACCAGTTAATAACATTATATTAATGATGTGATATTTTTATCTTGTTCAATTTTTGAAGGTGCTGCTTGGGTACGTTTAAGCATATTTTTTAAAAGATAAATGTGAATATTGTATATGCTTAGAGTAAATTAAAATGACTATTAAATTTTGTAGAATTTTGATAAAGATCAACTTGAGTTGGCGTGTCAGATTCCAACATTAAAGTACATTATTTAACGTTAGAATCTGCAGATATAGGGTTTAATTATTTATCAATTTTATATTAAATATCAAGATTACAAATATATTGAATTTCATGAACTAATTGTTTGCATTCTTCTTCGGTTCCAACGGTAATACGCAGCCAATTCTTAATCCGAGGTGTATTAAAATGCCGCACCAAAATATTTTTTTCTCTAAGTCGTGATGCAAGAGTAGCTCCTGAAATATTAGGATGAGATGTAAAAATAAAGTTAGCTTGTGATTCTAGTATTTTAAACCCAATCTTTCTAAGTGATTGTATCAGATGACTTCTATTGGCAATTATACGTTGGGCATTATGAACAGACCATTCAATGTCTTTGACAGCCTCTGTTGCGGCGGTTTGTGCCAAACGATCTAATGGATAAGAGTTAAAGCTGTCTTTAATGCGTCTGATACCCTCAATTAAATCTGGATTACCAACAGCGTATCCAACCCTTAAACCAGCCAAGGCATAAAACTTGGAAAAAGTTCTGATGACTAATAAATTAGGAAATTGCTTTACTAAAGAGACCACGGATTCCCCGCCAAAATCTATATATGCTTCATCCACAATGACGACTTGATTACGGTGTTTCCTTAAATATTCTTGAATTAATTGAGGGTTTAATAAAACACCAGTAGGGGCATTAGGATTGGTTATGACAATACCAGCGCAATCTTTATCGGCATAATCTTGTAAATTAATTTCAAAATCTTCTGTTAGTGGAATTGTATTAAAAGCAATGTTAAATAAATTACAGTAAACAGGATAAAAGCTATAGGTAATATCAGGAAATAAAATGGGCTTATCGTGCTTTAATAGAGCAAAAAAAGCAAAGCCTAGAACTTCATCTGAACCGTTTCCTGCAAAAATATAATCTGTGTCTACATTATGTAATTTGGCTAGTTCTGAGCAAAGTTGATTCGAGGTTGGGTCTGGATACAGCTTTAGATGATCGGTAAGGGCTTCTTTTAAGACGTTTAATACTTTTGGAGACACACCATAGGCGTTTTCATTCGTGTTTAATTTAATTAGGTTTGTTACTTTGGGTTGTTCCCCTGGGGTATAAGGAACAATATCATTAACAAAAGGGCTCCAATAAGGATTAGTCATTTTAGTTTCCTAGATTAGTAATTTTTAAATAAAGCTAGTTCTGTTGTTTTAATAATTGAATTAGTTCGATATCGCCTTGGCTCTCGGCAAGTTTGATAGGGGTCGTTCCTTCACCATCCTCGTGATGAGGATTAGCGCCTGATTGTAATAAAAGTTTAATCATATCTTTGCGCCCAAACAGAATGGCGAACATTAATGCTGTACGTTTAAGGTTGTTTTCAGCGTTAACGTCTGCTCCAGCTTTGATCAAAAGCTCGGCAATCGGGATATAGCCTTTAAACGCAACGCCCGTCAAAGCGGTGGCGCCTTTATTGTCGAGTATATTGGGATCTGCACCATGATCGAGTAATAATTGTACGGCTTGTGTATGATTATGATAACTTGCCAATATAAGGGCTGTGTGTCCTTCATGATTTTGGTGGTTTATATCCATACCTGCTCTGATAAACTCTGTCAGAAGTTCTATTTCTCCTTGACGTGCTGTATCAAAATAGAGTGCTTCAATTTGCTCTGGGGTAAAAGTTGGTTTTTGAGATGACGCAGGCTTATCTGAATTGGAGGTCATGGTTATCCCCTCGTTTTATAAATAAAAGAATATTTTTTTTATTTTATCGAGATAGTTTGAAAAGAAAAGTTAATCCTTGATTTTTTTTGTTTTTAATTCTTGTTCAAGTTTGTCCCGTTGAATTTCGGTTTTATGGGTTAAGTAATAAGCGTCGTTATGATAACAAGCAAAATCAATTCCTAAAATTATTAGTGCTGAAACAAGACAGATAATCCAATAAAAGTGTTGGAATTTTCTCTGTTGATATTTTTTTATTTTGCCATTGGTCTTTTTACTTGCAATATTCCTGTTCCTTTAGTGGGGATGTTTTTTGGTGCCCCTTCGGTTATGATAGGGGCAATTATACTAGCCTTGATACTTACACTAGAGATGTGCTTGCAAAGAGATTGTAAGGTCGATTACCAAGAGTCCATGGATGCTTTTTGTTATTTGGGTATTATTATTGCGTTTTATATCATTTTTCTTCTTCTCTACTATTGGTGATTTTTTTAAATTATTATCGCTATGAATATGGATTGTGGACGAGTTTAATTCTTAAGTGTTAAAGATTGTTTATTATATTGATACAGTAATTATAAGTTTTTAACGCTTTGATCTAAAATTAATAATCCTTTTTATTTGGGCGTATAGTGTTTTTTTTTACCAAAAAAATAATGGTCTCTATTGTTTTTAAATGGTCATTTTGTTTTTTTTAACTCCCAACTTTTTGTGATATAAAGAGATGATAATCTAATTTAGTAAAGAATTTTGGTTTTCTTTTTTTAAATGCGTATTAAGATCATGTATTAATTGCTCTATGATTGATTAGGGTAAAAGACTTTATTTAGGAGAGATTTGAATGAATATTGATGAACTTTGTATTAATACAATTCGTGGTTTAGCGATTGACCAAGTACAGGCTGCCAATTCTGGGCATCCTGGAACACCAATGGGTTTGGCACCAGCTGCATATGCGCTGTGGAATAACGTGTTAAATTATGATCCAGCAAACCCATTATGGCCAGCACGCGATCGTTTTGTGCTTTCTGGTGGTCACGCTTCTGCATTATTATATTCAATGATTCATTTAGCTGGAATTCACAATGTTACCCATGATGGTAAAGTTGAGCAAAAGCCAGCATTGACTCTACAAGATTTAGAACAGTTTAGACAGTTTAATTCAAAAACTCCTGGTCATCCAGAATATCGTCATACAGCTGGTGTTGAAACAACCACAGGACCTTTGGGACAAGGGTTGGCAACTTCTGTAGGGATGGCCATTGCACAAAAATGGTTGGCCTCAAGATATAATCAACAAGGTTTTCCTTTGTTTGATTATCACATCTATACCTTCTGTGGTGATGGTGATTTAATGGAAGGAATTTCTTATGAAGCTGCTTCTGTTGCTGGTCATTTAAAACTTGGAAATTTGGTTTGGGTTTACGACCGTAACCGCATTTCTATTGAAGGTAATATTAACATTGCCTTTACAGACGATGTTGCAAAACGCTTCAAAGCCCAAGGTTGGCATATTCATGAAGTGAAAGATGCCAATAACATTGCAGACTTCCAAGCAAAATTACATGAAGCACGTCAAGCATCTGATGCACCAAGTTTGGTTATCTTAGATAGTATCATTGGGTATGGTTCTCCTAACAAAGCTGGTACACATGGTGTTCATGGTGAACCTCTTGGACCAGATGAAGTTAAGGCAACTAAAAAAGTATATGGTATGCCTGAAGATAAAACATTCTATGTTGCAGATGGCGTCAAAGAACATTTTGCTGCTGGCATTGGTAAACGTGGTGCGGAAGCAAGCCAAAAATGGAATGCATTATTTGCTGAATATAAAACAAAGCATCCAGAACTTGCTCAAGAAATTGAAGATATTATTCATCATCGTTTACCAAAAGGGTGGGACAAAGATATTCCAGTTTTTGAGGCTGATCCAAAAGGGGTTGCTTCTCGTGCAAGTTCTGGAAAAGTATTGAACGCAATTGCTAAAAACATTCCTTGGATGGTTGGTGGGTCTGCTGACCTTGCACCTTCAAATAAAAGCTGGTTAGAATTTGCTGACGCAGGTGTATTCCAAAGCCCTGATTATCCAGAAGGTAATGGCACTTTTTGTGGTCGTAATATTCATTACGGTGTTCGTGAACACGCAATGGGTGCAATCGCCAATGGTATCGCATTAAGTGGTCTTAGAACTTACGCTGCTGGATTCTTTATTTTCTCTGATTATATGAAAAACCCAGTTCGCTTGGCTTCTATTATGGGCTTGCCGATTGTTTATGTATTTACACATGATAGTATTGGTGTTGGCGAAGATGGTCCGACCCATCAACCTATTGAACAATTAGCACATTTCCGTGCAACTCCAGGGATTCGTACAATTCGACCAGCGGATGCAAATGAAGTTGTAGAAGCATGGAAACTGGCAATGGGACAAGATTATAATCATGCTCATCCTGTTGTTTTGGCATTAAGCCGTCAAAATTTACCCACTATTGATCGTTCTAAATACGCCTCTGCTGCAGGGTTACACAAAGGGGGTTATGTTGTTGCTTGTTGTGGTGAGTTGCCTGAAGTGATCTTGATTGCATCTGGCAGTGAAGTTGGGCTGGCGATGGAAGCATATGAGGTATTGATTAAAGAAGGTCAAAAAGCTCGTGTTGTTTCTATGCCTTCATGGGAAATCTTTGAAGAGCAACCACAATCTTATCGTGACGAAGTATTACCTCCACATATCACGGGTCGTGTTGCGATCGAACAGGGATCTCCAATTGGTTGGGACCGTTATGCAGGTCCAACTGGAGCCATCATTGCAATGCGCAGTTTTGGGGCTTCTGCACCTTATGATAAATTACGCGAACATTTCGGTTTTACAGTAGAAAATGTTCTTAAAGTTGCTAGAGAGCAGCTTAAAAAATAGTGGATTAGATGAAAAGAGCCCTCTTTACAATAGCTAGAAAGAGGGCTTTAATATTTGTAATATGACATAATTAGTACATAATTTGTTTTATAAGTTAACTTTAAAAGGAAAAAATTCAAATGGCTGAAAATCCTCTTGTTCAACTTGAAAAATATGGACAATCTCCGTGGTTAGATTTTATTCAACGTTCTTTTACTGCGAATGGCAGTCTTAAAAAATTGGTTGATGAAGATAACCTTAAAGGGGTTACTTCTAACCCAGCAATTTTTGAAAAAGCAATGGGTCATGGAACAGAATATGATCCACAATTCAAAGAATTAATTGCATCTGGCTTGACTGATGTTCCAACATTATATGAAACAGCCGCGATTGAAGATATCCGCAATACATGTAAAGTAATGTTTCCTGTGTGGGAAAAAACCAAAGGCGTTGATGGATATGTAAGCCTGGAAGTGTCTCCTTATATTGCGATGGATGGTCAAAAGACAATCGAAGAAGCACGTCGTTTATGGAAACAAGTTGCTGAAAAAAATCTGATGATTAAAATTCCAGCAACAGCACCCTGTATTCCTGCGATTGAAACAGCAATTTCTGAAGGCATTAACGTTAATGTCACTTTGTTGTTCTCTTTGGATGCTTATAAAAATGTTTTAGAAGCCTATATTGCTGGTTTAGAAAAACATCTAGCCAAAGGTCATCATATTGGTCATATTTCCAGTGTTGCCTCATTCTTTGTAAGTCGTATTGATACAGCAATTGATAAAGAAATCGATACCCGTGTTGCTGCTGGTGACAAAGATAGTGCAGCATTAAAAGCTGTTCGTGGTAAAGTCGCCCTTGCGAATGCGAAAATGGCTTATCAACATTATCTTGAAGTTTTAAAAACAGATCGTTGGAAAAAGCTTGCTGCTGCTGGTGCTAAACCACAACGTTTATTGTGGGCAAGTACTGGATGTAAAGATAAATCTTTCCCTGACACAATCTATGTTGATGAGTTGATTGGTCAAGATACCGTGAATACAATTCCTCCTGCAACAATGGATGCTTTTCGCGATCATGGAACGGCTTCTCAAACACTAGATAAGGATGTTGAGGGAGCTAAAAAAATATTATCAGAAGCTCAACGTTTAAATTTAAATTTAGCAGGTGTAACAGATAAATTGTTAGCTGATGGTGTTGCTCAATTTGCAACTGCATTTGATCAACTGTTGGGTTCTGTTAAAGAAAAACTAGAAACTTTACAAAGTGGGAAATAATTTAATGCAGGACGAACAATTAATTCAAATGCAATCTGCATTACCAGCAGATCATCAAAAAGCCGTGCAAGAAGGCCTAAACGCTTGGGATAAAGAGGGTAAAGTCAAAAAAATCTGGGCGCGTGATGCTTCTGTGTGGACAGGAAAAGATGAAAGTAAATGGCTTGGGTGGTTAGATATTGTTGATGAACAAGTTGGTGACCTTGCAACCCTTGAGGCTTTTCAAAACGAAGTTAAAGCCAGAGGTTTTACGGATGTTTTATTGCTTGGAATGGGAGGGTCTAGTCTTGGGCCAGAAGTTTTAGGTGAAGTATTTGGTCATCAAACAGGTTTCCCAACTCTGCATGTGTTGGATAGTACAGACCCACAACAAGTTTTTACCTTTCAACAAAAAGTAGATCTAGGGAAAACGTTATTCATTGTTTCTTCTAAATCTGGTGGAACATTAGAGCCAAACATTTTAAAAGCTTATTTCTATAATGAAGCTAAAAAAGTTGTTGGTGATAAGGTCGGAAGCCATTTTGTGACTGTAACTGATCCTGGTTCTCATATGGAAGATGTTGCTAAACAAGACGGTTTTTGGAAAATCTTTTACGGTAAAAAAGATATTGGTGGACGTTATTCTGTCTTATCTAATTTTGGTATTATCCCCGCAGCAGCAGCTGGACTACCACTAAGGGCTTTGTTACAATCTGCTCATAAAATGCAAAAAGCATGTGCCGCAGAAACTTCTTTGACTCAAAATCTTGGTCTCCAGTTGGGCGCTATCTGGGGAACAGCGGTTGCACAATTCAAAAGAGATAAATTTACCATTATTGCTTCTCCTGCCATTAACTCTTTGGGTGCTTGGTTGGAACAGTTGCTTGCTGAATCAACAGGTAAGATTGGTAAGGGTATTGTTCCAATTGATGAGGAAACTCTGACAACCCCAGATCATTATGGTAATGATCGTTTGTTTGTGTATTTGCGTTTAAATGGTAATGTTGATGCAGCTCAAGATAAAGCATTAGAAGCTTTAAAAGCAGCTGGTCATCCAGTGGTTACCTTGAATTTACAAGATAAGAACCAAATTGCACAAGTTTTCTATCAAACCGAATTCGCAACGGCAGTCGCTGGTTCCTTTATTAGAATTGATCCATTTGATCAACCTGATGTTGAAGCAAGTAAAATCGAAACCAAAAAAATTACCACAGCTTATAATGAGCATGGTAAGTTACCAGATATTACCCCTGTGGTTCGTGATGGTAATTTTGAAGTATATGCAGGTAAAGTTGAAGTTGAAAAATTACAAAATGCTTCTTCTTTGACAGATGCTTTAAAAACATTATTTTCTCAGGTTCAAACTGGGGATTATGTTGGTGTATTGGCTTATATCGAACGTGATCTTGCAACGCGTGATTGGATTCAAAAAATTCGTTTGGCTATTCGTGACAAGAAAAAAGTTGCAACAGCTGCGGAATTTGGTCCTCGTTTCTTACACTCTACAGGCCAAGCCTATAAAGGTGGGCCAAAAACAGGTGTATTCTTGCAAATCACTGTTGATGATGTCAAAGATTTGCCAGTTCCAGCAGAAAAATATACATTTGGAATTGTAAAAGAGGCACAAGCTCGTGGTGATTTTGATGTTTTGTCAGAACGTGATAGAAGAGTGATCCGTATTCATGTCAAAGGGGATATGAAAGCGGGCTTGGAAACTTTGAGCAAGACTATTTTAAGCGCTTTGTAGTTTAAAACAGAAAGTGTCTTGTGGGATTAATCTTCAAGGCACCTTCATTTTATGATGTTAATTTAAAGGAAAATTATTATGAAATTAGGTATGTATGGTTTGGGCAGAATGGGTGGCAATATGGCTGTTCGTTTGGCTCGTCATGGTCATGAAGTTGTTTTATTAAACCGTACTCGTGCAGTCAGTGATAAAATTCATGCTGAAGCACCTAAAAGCGCTGTTGTAGATGATTTAGAAGCATTGGTTGCAGCACTTCCTTCTCCTAAAGTGATTTGGGTGATGTTACCATCTGGTGATGTTACTGAAAAAGCCATTGAAACGCTTGGTAATATGCTTAGCAAAGGCGATATCGTTATTGATGGTGGTAACACATGTTACAAAGATGATGTTCGTCGTGCGAAGATCTTACATGCAAAAGGTATTCACTATGTTGATGTTGGAACCTCTGGTGGGGTTTGGGGTCTAGAACGTGGTTATTGTATGATGTATGGTGGAAATCAAGAAGCTGTAGATCATATTGACCCTATTCTTGAATCTTTGGCACCTGGGATTGGGGATATTCCTCGTACAAAAAACCGTGGTTCAAATTTAAACCCACGTGCGGAAAAAGGATATCTACATTGCGGTCCAGCAGGTTCTGGTCACTTTGTGAAAATGGTTCATAATGGTATTGAATACGGAATGATGCAAGCCTATGCAGAAGGGTTTGACATTATGCGTATGAAAGGGTCTGATCGTTTACCAGAAGAACAACGTTTTGATTTAAATATGGCTGATATCGCTGAAGTATGGCGTCGCGGTAGTGTAATTCCTTCATGGTTATTGGATCTTTGTGCTGATGCATTGGCTGTTGATGGTGACCTTTCTAAATTCCAAGGGGACGTTGCTGACACAGGTGAAGGTCGTTGGACGATTGAAGCTGCAATCGAAGAAGCTGTTCCTGCGCCAGTTATTACAGCTGCGTTATTTACTCGTTTCCGTTCACGTTCAGGAAACACATATGCTGAAAAAATGTTATCAGCAATGCGTTTTGGCTTTGGCGGACACGTAGAAAAAAAATAAAATTTTTGTAAGTATTTCTGCAATAAAAGCTTTAATCGTAAAGGTTAAAGCTTTTTTTTATGCCATTTATTTCTTTTGAGCTTATAAAAATATAATTTAATAATTTTTGGATGTTTTCTAAATTTTTTTTAAGCAAAGTAAACAATTTGTTATACATTCTCTGCGATATTCTAATATAGAATAACGTTTAAACAGTCATTACACGGTTATAATTAAGGATTAAAAGGTGAAGAATTTATGAACCAATAATCATATTTTCTTAGTTTAAGTATAAAACATAATTATACTTCTCACTCGGTATTTTATAAATATCGTAATAAAAAAAATTAATAATTTTATCATTCAAGAAACAAAATAATGAATAGACATGAGTAGTGTCTGTTCATAGATGGAGGTCATGGTATGACAATCAAACAACATGATATGAGTCCCCGTATCAATATGGAGAAAAAGGACTTTGCAGGGCCAATTCGAACAGTAGTCCCTGTATATAATCATCATTTACCTCCCTGTAACCATGCTTGTCCAGCTGGTGAGGATATTCAAGGATGGCTTTCATTAGCGCAAGCGGGCAAATTCCAAGCTGCTTGGGAACATATTCTGATGAATAACCCAATGCCAGCAGTGCATGGACGTGCTTGTTACCATCCCTGTGAAGATTCATGTAATCGTGGTGATTTGGATGGTTCTATTACTATTCATGCTGTTGAGCGATTTTTGGGTGATATGGCGAATGCTAGCGGTTGGAAAGTCCCCGTTGCAGACAATCAAAATAGCAAAAAAATCTTGATTATCGGTGCGGGGCCGGGTGGTTTATCTGCAGCTTATCATTTGCGTCGTATGGGGCATGAAGTTGAAATCAGAGAAGCGTTTTCAATTCCTGGTGGAATGATGCAATACGGCATTCCAGCTTATCGTTTACCTCGTGATATTTTAAAGCAAGATATAGATCGTATTGTCGAGATGGGCGTAAAGATTGTATGTAATCATCGTGTCAAAGATTTAGAGCAAGAAAAGAAAGGGGGGAATTTTGACGCAGTATTCCTTGGAATTGGTGCGGGCAAGCCTTCTTTGATTGATATTCCGACGCAAGAAGGGGCCCATGTATTATCAGCAGCTGAATTTTTACATGATGTCAGCGCAGGAAACCAACCTAAAGTTGGTGCAAATGTTTTGGTGTATGGGGCAGGCAACACCGCTATGGATGCTGCACGTTCAGCTTTTCGTATGGGTGCCAAGACTGTTAAAATCATTTTCTTTTGGGATCGCCCTCATATGGAAGCACATGATTTTGAAATCGTTGATGCGGATGCCGAGGGAACTCAATTTAAATGTATGAGTACCATTGCGTCCATTGAAAAAGATAAAGTTGTCTTGAGAAAAATGGTTGTTGGTGATACAGGTCGCCCAGAACCGACAGAAGAATTCGAAGACATGCCAATGGATACTGTGATTATGGCATTAGGACAAAGACCAGAAAGTAGCTTTCTTAGTAAGGTCTCTGGAATCGAATTAAATCCAGATGGAACGATTGTGGTTGGTAAAGATATGATGACGGGTGCCGAGGGTATTTTTGCTGGTGGTGATGCCATTCGTGGGCCACGCAGTGTAACCACTGCGGTAGGATTAGGGAAAAAGGCGGCTAGATTTATAAATGGTTGGTTAAGTGCGAACGCCTATCAAATTCCATCGAAAAATCCAATTTCATACTATAAAGATTTACACTTGCCTTTGTTAGCAGAAACACCACAAATCATTCAAAAAGAATTGCCTGTTGATGAACGGATTGGTTTCAAAGAAACGTTAATCGGCTTTTCAGAAAATGAAGCCGTGTATGAAGCACAACGATGCTTGTCTTGTGGGAATTGTTATGAGTGTGACAATTGCTTGGCAGCATGTCCAGAGCAAGCATTAACAAAATTAGGCCCAGGAAATGGGTATGAAGTCAATATGGATCGTTGCACAGGGTGTTCTGCTTGTTTTGAAACATGCCCATGTCAAGCAATCGATATGGTTACAGAACAACGGGTATAAGGTAAGGGATAATATATAAATGTCTAAGACAATTATGGATGCGAATACAGCGGTTGCGCATATTGCCTATCGTGTTAATGAAGTTTGTGCAATTTTCCCAATTACCCCTTCGTCCCCGATGGCAGAGGATATTGATGATTGGGCTGCAAAAGGCAAAAAAAATATTTGGGGAAATATCCCATTCGTTCAACAAATGCAAAGTGAAGGCGGTGCTGCAGGGGCAGTTCACGGAGCTTTACAATCCGGTGCATTGACAACAACATTTACAGCGTCTCAAGGGCTGTTATTGATGTTGCCAAATATGTATAAAATTGCAGGTGAATTAACATCAACCGTTTTCCATGTTGCAGCACGTTCTATTGCGACTTCTGCTTTGTCGATTTTTGGTGACCATTCCGATGTGATGGCTGCAAGAATGACTGGTTTTGCGTTGCTTTGTTCTGATTCTGTTCAAGAAGCACATGATTTATCGTTAATTGTTCATGCAGCAACATTAAAAGCGCGTGTTCCGTTTATTCATTTCTTTGATGGTTTCAGAACTTCGCATGAGCTCAATACACTCGATATGATTTCTGATGACATCATCGAGAAAATGATTGATGATGATTTGGTTGCAGCCCACCGCGAACGCGCGCTAAGCCCTGAGAACCCTTTTATTCGTGGAACAGCACATAATCCAGATACATTCTTCCAAGCACGTGAAGCCGTTAATCCTTATTATAATAAAACGGCTGAAATTGTAGAAGAATATATGGCACGTTTTAAAAAATTAACGGGTCGTCATTATGATTTGGTTGAATATATCGGCGATCCAAATGCTGAATATGTTGTTGTATTGATGGGCTCGGCTGCGGAAACAGCTGAGCAAACTGTTGCAAAGTTACGTGAAAATGGAGAATCTGTTGGTATTTTAAAAATTCGCTTATACCGTCCATTTCCTGCACAGCAAGTATTGGCAGCTTTACCAAAGACTGTAAAACGTATTGCTGTAATGGATCGTACCAAAGAATCTGGTGCAATTGGTGAACCTTTATATCTTGATATGATTGCGACCTTGGCAGAAGCAGTTGCCAGAGGAAATCGTGAACATTTACCATTAATTATAGGTGGACGTTATGGATTGTCATCTAAAGATTTCACCCCAGCGATGGTTAAAGCAGTTTACGATGAATTAAAAGTCGAAAAACCGCGTCATGGTTTCACCGTTGGTATTAAAGATGATTTAACTTTTACAAGTTTGGATTATGATCCTGCATTTAATATTGAGAAATCAGATACAAAACGTGCAATGTTCTTTGGACTAGGCTCAGACGGGACTGTTGGTGCGAATAAGAATAGTGTTAAAATTATTTCTGAAGATGTAGGACAATATGCCCAAGGGTATTTTGTTTATGATTCTCGTAAAGCAGGAGCGCAAACAGTTTCTCATTTACGTTTTGGTCATGAACCAATCAAAGCAGCGTATTTGGTACAGCAGGCTGATTTTGTAGGGTGTCATCAATTTCATTTCTTATATCGTCAAGATATTTTGGAAAATGCTGCGGACAATGGCACATTTTTATTGAATTCTCATTATAGTGCAGAGGAAGTCTGGCAACATTTACCACGCTTAACACAACAGCGTATTATTGAGAAAAAATTAAAATTCTTTGTTGTGGATGCTTCTAAAGTTGCTCAAGAAGTTGGTCTTGGGATGCGGACAAATACGATCCTGCAAACCTGTTTCTTCGCGATTTCTGGTGTGCTGCCTCGTGATGAAGCGATTGATTATATTAAAAAATCAATTCATAAAACCTATTCTGCCAAAGGTGATGCAGTGGTTCAAAAGAACTATAAGGCTGTTGATGCAGCTTGCGATCATTTATTTGAGGTCAAGGTCCCAGAATATGCATCCAGTAACTTAGCGCAAGAAAATCCAGTTCCAGCGAATGCCCCTAAATTTATCCATGATGTGATTGTACCCATGTTCTCTGGTCGTGGTGAAAGTTTGCCAGTCAGTCTTTTACCAGCTGATGGAACATTTCCTTCTGGAACTGCGGCATATGAAAAACGCAATATTTCTGACTTTGTCCCTGAATGGCGTGAAGATTTGTGTATTCAATGTGGTCAATGTGGATATGTTTGCCCTCATAGTGTGATCCGTGCAAAAACTTACGATAAAAAAGAATTAGAAAATGCACCAGAGGATTTTAAAACAGCTCCTGTAAATGCACGTGGATATCCAAATACAAACTTTACGTTGCAGTTTTATGTAGAGGATTGCACAGGCTGTACTTTATGTGTCAGTGTTTGTCCAGCAAGTAGCCCAACAGAACCTGATGTTCGTGCGATTAATATGACAGCAAAAGAAACTTTGTTAGATCGTGAAAAGCGTAATTTAAATTTCTTTAATACCCTTCCAGTGAATGATCGCAGCAAGATTAATTTCTCTAACGTTCGTGGTGTGCAGTTCCTTGAACCGTTATTTGAGTTCTCTGGTGCTTGTGCAGGATGTGGTGAAACTCCTTATTTAAAAGTATTAACTCAATTATTTGGTGATCGTTTACAAGTCGCAAATGCAACAGGGTGTTCTTCTATTTATGGTGGAAACATGCCTGTCACTCCGTGGGCGATGAATAAAGAAGGAAAAGGACCAGCTTGGTCTAATTCACTTTATGAAGATAATGCTGAATTTGGATTAGGCTTTAGGGTAGCTGCGGATAAGCAATTGGAGGTTGCTTCCAATTTATTATTGAAAATAAAAGATGTTGTGGGAGAAGAGTTGGTTAATGCTATTCTTACATCTAATCAAGTTCATGAATCAGAAATCAGAGCACAACGTTTACGTGTAGGAGAGTTGAAAACAAGATTAGCTCAGATTAATGATAAAAATGCTAAACGCTTATTGACATTAGCCGATCATTTTATCCGCCGTAGTATTTGGATTGTTGGTGGTGATGGTTGGGCTTATGATATTGGGTATGGCGGTTTAGATCATGTGCTTGCCTCTGGTCAGAATGTAAATATCTTGGTGATGGATACAGAAATGTATTCCAATACTGGAGGACAAGCTTCAAAGGCTTCTCCATTTGGTTCAGTCGCTAAATTTGCATCTGCGGGTAAAGAAACTGTTCGTAAAGACTTGGCTCTGATGGCAATGACTTATGATAATGTCTATGTAGCCCAAGTTGCAATGGGTGCAAGCCCTCAGCACACATTAGATGTATTCCGTCAAGCAGAGGCATATGATGGTCCATCGTTGATTGTTGCGTACAGCCATTGTATTGGTCAAGGATTGGATATGCGTCAAGGGTTGGTGCAACAAGGGTTGGCTACAGATTCTGGATATTGGCCTTTGTTTAGATTTGATCCAATGATGCGTAAAATTGGTAAAAATCCATTCCAACTTGATTCTCCGAAACCTTCTATTCCATTAAAACAATATGCTGGAAATGAAATTCGTTATCGTAACTTGGCACGAGTACGTCCAAACGAGGCAGAGGAAATAATGGATATGGCGCAACAAGCTGTATTACGTAAATACAAACAATATGAAGCGCTTGCAGCTATTGAAGGTAGCGAAGCCAATCCCGTTGTTTTTGGACTTAAAACACGTTAACTTTTTTATTAAATTTTAGCGCTCTCATATCTATAGATATTGAGAGCGTTTATGTGTTTATTAATATATTTTGGTTTTGAGGATATTGATATAAGATAGTTTAGGCAGATAAAATAGCAGAAAGAAATTAAAGAGATGATTATATATCATTTAACAATTGCAGCCCCATTCGGAGCAAATTTAAATATTTTAAAACAGCAATCAATTGATAACGGTTTTCAGTTTATAAATATATCAGGGAATTATCAGAGAGGTAAGGTTGGAGTTTGTCAAAAAATTGCTATAACACAAGCTTTTTTAAACAATGATTATCTGCATGAAGATTCAATTGTTCTGTTTACAGATGGTTATGATGTAAATATTAATGATCACTATAGTGTAATTTTAAATAAATTTTTGTCATATGAATGCGATATGATGTTTAATGTTGATAAAAATTTTTGGCCTCCTGTAAAAATATCTGGTGTAATTGGTACAGTAGATAGAAATGATATTCTAGAATTTTTTAAGCAAAAAACAGATACTCCGAATAAATATCTAAATAGTGGTGTTTATATGGGATATGTTGGTAGCCTTCGTAAAATGATTAATTTTTGTTATGAGGCATCTCAGAAAACAGGTAGATTAGATGACCAGGAACTTATGCAGTATTTTGCTTACGAAAATCAAGATGTGAATATTAAATTAGATTATTATGATGAGCTATTTTCTGCCTTTAATTATTCTGTTGATGACTTTTCTTACGACGGGATGATATTAAAAAACCATCATTACGGTACAAAGCCGTCTGTTTGGCATGGAAATGGTGATAAATCAGCAATTGTTGGGTTTAATAACATTGCAAAGATTAACAGAGATGGAAATCTACCACGTTATTTATCTTGTATACAAGAAAATGGTAAATTCTTAGCGTATCCTCATGGTGGAAAGTTTGTTTTTACAGATAAAATTAATGATGATTTATGTTTTGTTATACAAAACGGGCAAAAAACCAAGATGTGTTTATTGACAAGTAAGGGATATATTCTTTCTTTTCATCCTGACAACTCTTATTATCCCAAAAATTACATTAGAAATTGGGAGGCTCTCACTATTGATTCTGAGAATATAATTCAAACAAATCATAATGTCCCTTTAAAAGATATAGTTGGTAATTGTGATTCTTTGGAGCTCATAGATGTGCCTTTCCGAGTTATGATGCATGTAAATGATGCTCTTTTGGAAACTATTGTTAATATGGGATGGAGTTAATTTTACTTACAATTATATTTATGTTGTTTTTTGTTACTAAAAGATTGAGCATATAATTTATTGATATGCTTAATAGTGATCTATTAAATATTGTTACAAGGAGAGTATGTTGGGTAATTTAGATAATCATAGAATTGATAAAAAACCGTCTAATAAAATTAAATTACTTGTTTCAGATATTGATGGAACGCTAATAACGGATGATAAAAGAATAACACCAGAAGCACTGACAGCAGTTCAAAAATTAAAAGAAGCAGGCATTCATTTATGTTTGGTCAGTAGCAGGCCGCCTCAAGGGATTCAAATGTTTTTTAAGGATTTGAATATTGTAACCCCTTTTGCTGCGTTAAATGGTGGCGAAATTATTGGGAATGATGGATCTGTTGCCTCTAGTATGGCTATGAAGACCCAGGATGCTGATGAGGTCTGTGAGTTATTACAAAAAAATGATGTTAAAGCATGGATTTTTGGGGGATTTGATTGGGTTGTTTTTGATAGGAATGATCCCTTTATTTCTCATGAAAAGGCTGTTGTTGGTGGTGATCCTGAAATTATTGATCATATTAGCCAATATAAAAATCGTATTGTTAAAATTGAGGGTGTTTCAAGTAATACAGCGTTATTAGACAAATTGGCTGATCAAATTAATCAAAAATATCCTGACACGGTCAAAGCATTGCGCTCATCGGACCATTATTTAGATATTACCCATCCCAAAGCAAACAAAGGATTTGCTGCGATTGAGTTAGGCAAACAATATGGAATTGATATTTCGGAAATTGCTTGTATCGGAGATATGGATAATGACATTCCTATGTTAGAGATCGCAGGTTTAGCAATTGCTATGGGGCAATCCAGCGAACGTGTTTATCGTCATGCACATTTTCAAACGAAAAGTAATGAAGACAATGGCTGGGCTTATGCGGTAGAGAATTTTATTCTTCCCAGAGCCTAAGGCGTCTTTATTCTATAGAATATCGTGTTAGATCTCGCTATGATAAAGTTTATTTAATCGTAAAAATATTTAAAAAGGACTGGTTATGAATGATAAAATAGAAAATACAGGGGAAAAGGGTCATACTGCGCAGACAGGATATGTGCTTGTTTTATCCGATGCAACGGCTCAAGCTGATTACTTGGCCAGTTCTATTTTACATCATGCCGAAGAAAAACAAGATGGGCCCTTATGTATTGCATTATCAGGTGGTTCTACGCCTAAAAGATTATATGAGTTATTAGGTAGCTCTGAATATGCAGACCGGATGCCATGGCATAAAATTCATTTGTTTTTCGGAGATGAAAGAATGGTTCCCCATACAGATGCAGACAGCAACTTTCATATGGTTAAAGAGGCTTTGTTAAAGCATATTGATATTCCATTTCGCAATGTGCATCCTATGCCAGTTTTGGAAGATCCAGTAAAAGCTGCTGAGATTTATCAAGCAGAATTACAAGAAATCTATGGTTTTGAAACGTTACAAAAGGGAAAACCTTTATTTGATATCGTATTGTTAGGTCTTGGGGCAGATGGTCATACAGCTTCGTTATTTCCTGGCACCCCTGTTTTACAAGAACAAGAAAAATGGGTGTCTTGGAGCCAACCTTCTGACGCACCACATCAAAGGTTGACTTTAACTTATCCTGCGATTGCTTCCAGTCGTTTCGTGATGTTTGTGGTTAGTGGAGATAGTAAAACCCAAATTATTCGTGAAGTTCGTGACGAGAATAAACCTTATCCTTCTGCTGCGATCACAACCGAGGGAGAATTACATTGGATTCTTGATCGTGCAGCAGGTGGAGAGTAAGTTATAAAGATAATTTCTTTATTACTCTATATTGGGTAATAAAGAATACGCTTTATGGCATAAAGGGAATAGAAAATGAGCACAGATACAAGCCAAATAGAGCTTTATAAACAAAAAGTCGGTGACCTTGGGGCTTCTTTGGTCACTCCTGGAATGAGGGTTGGTTTAGGAAGTGGCAGCACTGCGGCTTGTGTTGTAAGAGCCTTGGGGAGACGTTGGCAAGAAGAGGGGCTGCGATTTATTGGGGTTCCGACATCAGTCGATACAGCCCATCTTGCGGAATCATTTGGGATTGAGTTAACAACTTTAGGTAAATGCCCCGAACTTGATCTTGATATTGATGGTGCAGATGAAGTTACCCGTCAAGGTTATAATTTAATCAAAGGGCTGGGTGGAGCATTACTCAGAGAAAAAATTGTTCGGTATGCTGCTAAAAAATTCGTTGTAGTAGTAGATGAGCGTAAGATGGTTGATCAACTTGGTGATCATACACCTGTTCCTGTAGAAGTTACCCCTTTTGGATGGGAGGCTACGGCCAAACATCTGGAAAAAATTGGTGCTAATATTGATATTCGTTTGAAAAAAGACAGTAAAGAATTTTTCTTAACGGATGGGTCAAATATGATATTGGATTGCAATTTTGGATTAATTACAGACCCTGTCAAGTTGGAAAATGAAATTAATCAAATTGTCGGTGTGATGGAAAATGGATTATTTATTCATTGCACGAATGAAGTGTTAATTGCTGGTAATGATGGATTACATCATTTAAAGTAGTAGGAGTGTAAAATGCCTGATCCTATAGTTGATATATCTACGATAAAACCATGTTTACTTGTAGTGATGGGGGTTTCAGGCTGTGGAAAAAGTAAGCTTGCCAAAGGGTTACGGGAAAAATTAAGTTGGCCTTTTCAAGAAGGAGATGATTTGCATTCCGAGCATAATATTGAAAAAATGTCTCGTGGTGTTCCTTTAACAGATGAAGACCGTATTCCATGGCTAGAAAAATGCCATGATTGGTTGGTAAAAAGTGAACAAAACCATCATGGGTCAGGCATTCTTACTTGTTCTGCATTAAAAAAAAGATATCGTGATATTTTAAGAAAAAATATCCAAAACCCTTTTTATTTTATATATATTCATGTGCCCGAGGATATCTTATTAAAACGGTTGTTGAAAAGAAAAGGGCATTTTATGCCAGCCAGTTTGCTATCAAGCCAGATAGAAACGCTTGAGCCACTTCAACCAAATGAACCTTTTATTGAAATAAAGGTAGAGGAAGAACCTTTTGAGGAAGTGCTGCAAAAGACACTTTATCAATTGCAGCAAAGATCCTTAAAAGCTGGCAGTTAAAGCCACATTAAATGAACGTCCAATTCCTGGTAAAGCTCTGACCCTGTTATCTGCGATAAGGTCGCCAATGGATAAGCCACCCATAGGCAAGTAATATTTTTTATTCATGACATTTTCAATGCTCCCATCCAGTCGGAACATATTCCAAGTATAGCTTGCGCCCATATTAAGTAATATATAACCAGGAGTTTTTGGCTCACGTCGTAAAGGATCAGTTAAACCTTTGGCATTTACAAATTCCCCTTCGATACGACCACTCCAATTCCCAATATATTGATTAAGGCTGAGTGTTCCGTTGACAGGCATCATATGATAGAGGTTGGTATGATTGGTTAGATCAGTGCCTCTGACCCAGTTTAAATTACTTTGTAAAACGCCTTTACCGAATTTTTTGCTGTTCCATACATTATACGAACCTGCAGAGTTTACACCATAAAGCTGGGCATTATGATTGGCAAATTGCAGATTTGAAATAGTCGTGCCAGCACGTCCAGAGGCGCTGCCTAGATAGTTCACATTAATATAATGATGAATATAAGTATAATAGGGTTGTATCTTTAATTCCCAGACTTCTTGTTTGGTATCATGAAAATTAAAGCTGGTACTGATGGTATTGGCAATTTCTGGTTTTAGATTAATATCCCCGCGATAGGCATTACCATCTCCAAACCATCCGACCATGCGCATAGCCATTGGAGTAGTCCCCCATGAATAACGTTCATATAAATTAGGAGAACGCGTTTTTCTGGCATAGCCTGTTTCCCAAGTAAAGTTGGGATCTGCTTTCCAACGCAAAAGGGCGGTAACATCAAAATTAACATCGGTTTTACCACGGTTGGCACTGTTAAAACGGTCCATTGCAGCAACTTCGGTGGCATTCATACCAGCAAGACCCTTATAACCTGAAACTTGCCCAGTATTCATCATAACCACATCATTTCTGACACCGAGCAAGGTGATAATATCATGATCCCATTGGGTTTCAAGCTCTGCATAGGTACCCAAGCGATTACGATGCCCACGATTAATATTATGGTAAGTATTCGGACCCATCATCATGCTGCCTTGCAGGGCAGGCCACCAATCATTAAGCGTATAATAGGCGAATTCGTTACCAACTCGTAAAGTATTTTTATTATTAAGGTAAATGGTACCTTTAATATCATATCCCGCTAAACGTCCGATATTATTCATAGGCATGCCTGTGGTTGGGGAATGCCCGCCTTTGTCACCCAACATATTCATAGCATGCGTGACGCGTTGCCAATATCCTCTGGCTTCTAAAGTTCCCCAATCAAAATCGCCTTTATACTTTCCATTGATAAAAACAGATTGATTTTTTGTCATGTCCATATAGGCATTTGGAAAGCCTTCATAAGGGGTATCTGTTTGTCCAATATTAAGAGAGAGTAAATGATTATCCTTTTTATAAGCCAAGGTTACATCATGATTAAACATCTTATATTGTGTAGATTTGACCTTACCACCGCCAGCGCCTGCATGGTAATTTCTGGATTGCGACCATCCCCCATTATAACGAATACTAACGTGATCATTGGCAACGGTAACATCTCCAGAAGCCCCAAGCCCTTTACCATTACTATGGAAGAACCCTGAGACTTGACCTGTAGAAATAATTTTATTTTTCTTCTTGGCAAAAACAGGGGATTTTCGTTCAATATTAATGGTGCCTGCTGTGCTGTCTCCACCAAGGCTTACAGGTGCGATGCCAGCCATAATATTGATAACGGAAACATCATGGGGATTTAGGTAAGATAGTGCAGGATTCATATGATTGGGGCAGTCCCCTGTAATGCGCATTCCATCAATTACGGTGGCAACACGATCATCCGCCATGCCGTTTAACACAGGCAAGGATGCAATACGTCCTGATTTATAAAGGCTGATTCCCATTTGATGCTCAAGTAACGCACCTGTATCAGGGCTATTATTTACAACGCTTTTCAGTTGGTCTGCTTTTAACGTTGTACTGCCTGGAGTAATTTCGGATGGTTCATCGGCTATATCATCAGCATTAATGTTAATAGCAGGTAAAGTTTGAGTTTTTGCAGAGGAAGACGTTTCCGCAGCCCATACTGATACAGATGATTGAATAAAAAAAACCGAAAGCATAAGCGAGAATTTATAGCTCGTGCGTGGAAAAGAGAACATAATTCGACTCTGATATAAAATAGATAAAAATGAATATGCAGCGTTTCCTTATCTATAATAGATAAGAAAGATCAGAATCTGAAAGATGGAGGGGCTCTAGCGGGGTTTTCTCGCACAAACTTTGTGGGTGGTGCATGTGAGAAATAGGCTTTGATCTGATGGGCAATAATGATCACACTGATTGCTGGAAGCTCTGGCCCATTTAATAAAAGTGGCGTGGGTAAAGCAAAGCTGGTGCATAGGGGGCATAAAACCATGCCATGCTGAGATTTTTTATGGTGATCTTGTTTGGTCTCTTTGGAAATGGGTGTATGTTGCATATGCATGCAATCTTCCATATCCATCGGTGCAGAAGTCTGTGCATTGCTCATCATGGGGCAATGCCACCAATTGCTGAAAGTCAACGGTGCGATCAGTAATTGTGTAATAAAAAGAGTCAAAACAAGATAAATGGCATATAAAAACCAAGTAGAGTGGCTTTTATTTCTGTTTTGTATCCTATTAATGTGTAAATTAAGAGGCTGCATTGACGTTCTTGTCTCTTTGTAAGATGATTCTTTTGTTGATGAAAAGCATAAGATTGTCAAATATGTTTTTCTAGGAATAGAGAATTGCTTTCTTGGTGTGGCAGGTATATCAACAAAGTAAGGATAAAGGCAAAGTTAATGCATATGGTTATAGAATGATCTAATGAAGCAGGATCCAATTTCACCTTCAATACATATTTCTGCCATGAAGGCCCCGTCAAAACGCATGGTGCCTTCTTTGGAAAAAATTGGCTCATTTGACTATATGATTGGAGAGAGCTTCGTTGCCCTTGTATTGCATGGCTTGTGTGTATTAATTGCATTTTGGTGTATGGAAATCCCTAAACGAGATAATCCTTTGTATTCTTCAATACAGGTTGCATTTGAAGCACCTGTTGCATTACCCATTCCTGATGATGCGCCAAATATAGATCAGAGTGATTTACAAACATCTGTCACAGAACCAATTGTTGAGGCCTCAGAAACTTTACCTCAGATAGATGCGATTGCTCCGATTTCAATTCCTAGGTCTCAGAAAATAGTATCAGAGAAGAGGCAGGCAGATACACAACCGACACAAAATGAAACACATAAAAGCCCTGCTACTCATTCAGCTTCTGCAAATCAGCAACTAACCCCAACTCAACATTCTGTAGCACCGTCTGTGCAATCAGCAAGTCAGATTTTGTCACCTTCACAAAGATGTAGTGTCTTGACTAAAGATTACCCTATGGCCGCACGCAGGCGTCACGAGCAAGGAACCGTCCAAGTAAGCTATCAATTACTTGCTGATGGACAGGTAAAACAAGTTGGTGTTTTAGAAAGTAGCGGTTTCTCAGATTTAGATCAGGCTGCGATACAAGCAGTGCAAGCTATGAGATGTCAGGCTGCACCAGGGCAGCCTGTAATTAAAACAACAATGCCAGTTCATTTCTCTTTAAACAAATTGAAATAATTGTCTTTGATTTATTGAATTAATGAACTTAAAGCGTCAGCAATTTGTTCTGCTGTTTCGTCGGTATTAATTGATTGATTATATTTTCCAGTTGGATCCATTAGGATAAACTGTTGAAAAGGTTCAATAAGTTTGGTTTTTTCGGTAGCTTGAACTGTTTTAAGAGGTACATGATATAAAATAGAAATATCTCGAATAGCCAAATCGCCGCCAGTTAAAGCAATAATTTTATTGTTAAAATGCTTCATATATAACATTAATCGATCAGGAGTGTCATACTGACTGTCAAAAGAGATAAAGATAGGAATGACTTTGGTGGATTTTTTCCCCAACAGTTCCATGATTTTGCCCATTTTATTAAGGTTTTGGCTGCATTGGTCATTGAGGCAACGTGAAGCACCAAAATACATTAACATCCATCTTCCTCTAAAACTGCCTGTACTGACAACATTTCCAGAAGGGCTCAGCAATTGAAAGCCGCCACCAATTATGTCTGTTTGCTGAGGGGCGGTTTGGATCGCTTGTTTTGTATAAAAGATACCAACAGCACCAGCTCCTAGGGCAATTATAACTCCAGTAATGAGTATAATTAAAATAGGTGTTTTCTTATTTTGTGTCATTTGATTTGCTTATTTTTTACAATAGGACTTTGTTAAGGAATTAATAGTGCTTTATCTGTTGTTTTTTGTAAAGGAATGATAAGGATCGATTTCAGTTCCTATTAGCAAAAAAATAATTACTTTTTTGTAAAGGTTCTAGGTCTAGTTTATTTCTTAAATATAGTAATTAATATTTTAAATTTTCTGTAAAGTCCGAAAATTCATTGTCCTTACACAATTTATATAAGTGATTGTCTTTTGTAACTCTCAAGTCGTTCAAAATGTAAAGTTGATTTGCACAATGTTTCAATTTTTAAGTATAATTCACTTGCTTGAATAATATTTCACCTATGAATAAGAGGGATAATTCCCTCTTATAAATTATTGCTGTACACTTACACGGTGGTGTTTTATTGTGCGTAAACTGAATTATCACCATTTGGTTGAACGACAACTGCATTAGGTGTCATTTTATTCCCACGAGCAACCATGCAAGCCGTATAGGTTTGATCATATTGAGTTTGGATACCCACTTGTTTACCTTGCGAATAACTGGTTGCCCCTAGGCCACCACCCAGTGCACCGCCTGCTGCACCAATACCTGCACCAGAAGCACCCCCCAGCGCACCTCCCAGCCCCGCACCAGCAGCTGTTGCCAAGACACCTCCAATAATTGCGCGTTTATTCTGGTGTGATGCTTGCCCATGTACATCATTTGCAGCATATTTTTGACAATCTTGTTTTTCTGCTAGAAATTGTTCAAATGTTTTACCTGGAGGGGGTGTTATTTGAACTTGTGGTCCCATTGGTGTTTCAGCGCAGGAGGTGAGTGCTAAGATTGCTCCTATGAAAGCAACAGTGTTTAGTTTACGAATCTTCATTGCTTTGAACCTTTTATGTACTAAGTTTTATAAAGTTAAACTAGAATATATTCACAAATTACTATTTTAAAAGAGTGTTTTTATTATGAAGAATAATTTTAATGGGCCTCTGACCAGTTTTTACCAATACCAGCCTCAACCACCAAAGGAATAGAAATTTTTACGGTTTTTTGCATGATTTCTTTGGTTAAATTAACAAATTTTTCAGCATCTTCTTCTTTGACTTCAAATAACAGCTCATCATGAACTTGTAATAGCATTTTTGCCTGTAATTGATGCTCTTTGATAGCTTTATCCATATCTAACATGGCACTTTTAATAATATCAGCAGCCCCTCCTTGTAATGGAGCATTAATGGCTTGGCGTTCAGCATAAGCACGTTGAGGTCCTTTGGCAGTTTGAATGCCTGCAATCCAACATTTGCGACCAAACGGTGTTAAAACATACCCATTTTCTTTTGCTTCTTCTTGAGTTGTTTGCATGTAGGCTTTGATTTCTGGATAGCGCGCAAAATATGTATCAATATATTGTTTTGCAATCCCTGCTGAAACCCCTAATTGTTTTCCTAGGCCAAAGGCACTGATGCCATAAATAATACCAAAATTAATGGCTTTTGCCTGACGACGAACCAAAGGATCCATGCCTTTAATCGGGGTGTTAAATACTTCAGAAGCGGTTCTGGCGTGAATATCTTCGTTATTAATAAAGGATTCTTTAAGCTGTGGAATATTGGCGACATGTGCCAATAAACGCAGTTCAATTTGAGAGTAATCAGCAGAAACTAACACATGATCAGGGGCAGAAATAAACGCAGCCCTGATTTTCCCACCCTCTTCACTGCGAATAGGAATATTTTGTAAGTTTGGATCTGTTGATGACAAGCGGCCTGTAACTGTGCCAACCATATTAAAACTGGTATGAACCCGTCCTGTTTGGGGATTAATATCTTCAATTAATGCATCTGTATAAGTAGATTTAAGCTTGGCCAATTGTCGCCAGCCCAAGATTTGATCGGCAATAGTATGGCCTTTATCGCTGAGTTCTTGCAAAACTTTGGAATCAGTTCCCCAAGCCCCAGTTTTCATTCTTTTGCCACCAGAGAAATCCATATCATCAAACAAAATTTCACCAAGTTGCTTAGGAGAAGCAACGTTAAACTCTTTCCCTGCCATTTTATGGATTTCTTTTTCTTGAATATCCATCTTTTGGCTGAACTCTTGGGATAAAGAACGCAGTAAGTTTGGATCAATTAAAATTCCATCTTGCTCCATTTGCGTCAAAACATTGATTAATGGACGTTCCATTTCTTCATACAGGCTTAATACGTTTAACGCACGCATATTGGGACGAAGTAATAACCATAAACGTAATGTAACGTCTGCATCTTCTGCTGCATAATTTGTTGCTTTATCGATGGGAACTTGTGCAAAAGTAATGCGTTTACGTCCTGTACCTGTTATTTCATCGTAAGAGATATTCTGATGGTTTAGATGAAGCTGTGCCAGCTCATCCATATTATGACGATGTTTGCCAGCAGCTTGGACATAAGAAATCATCATGGTATCATCATAAGGGGTGGGGATTGGAAAACCATTATGATGAAAAACCAGAAAATCATATTTGGCATTATGAAAGATTTTCAATACTGCTGGATCGGTAAAAAGAGCGCTAAACGCTTTGATTAAATCGCCTACTGCAAGTTGGTTAGCGCTTTGTTCTTCAAACAAACTTTCTTGTTGGTGTGCGATGGGAATATAACAGGCTTTTCCTGGAGCAACAGCCATAGAAATTCCCACAATATTGGCTTGTAATGCATTTAAACTGTCTGTTTCGGTATCAAGTGCACAATAGTGAGTTTCTTGAGCCAGCTTTATCCAAATTTTGAGCTGTTCAAGAGAGGTAATGGTTTCATAATTCTCGTAAGCTGGAGAGAGAATATAGGAATGATCTTTCTCTTCTTCTTTTTGTGATGCTTGAACAGAATTCCCGGCAGCTGAATGAGAAGATACATGACCTTTAGAATACCGAGCTAGAATAGAGCGAAATCCTCGTTCTTGCAGCCATGTAATCAGACGCTCTTCTTCAGCATTACAGCATCCTAGATTCTCAATAGGCACAGGAAGATCTAAATCATCTTTTAATTGTACTAATTGATAAGATATACGAGCGTTTTCTTGATGTTCTTCTAAATTGTCACGACGCTTAGAAGCTTTCATGGTGGGAATGGCGGCCAGTATTTCTTCTAAACCACCATATTCATTAATCAAAGCCGCTGCTGTTTTAGGACCTATGCCAGGAACGCCAGGCACATTATCGACAGAATCCCCCATTAAAGCCTGCAAAGCAATCATCTTTGAAGGATCAACGCCAAATTTGGCCATAACTTCTGGCTCACGAATGAGTTTCTCTTTGATTGGATCTTGCATACAAACATGATCATTAATAAGCTGCATCAGATCTTTGTCAGAGGAAATAATTGTACATTCCCCTCCAGCTTTGACCATTGCTTTGGCATAACTGGCGATTAGATCGTCAGCTTCCCATCCAGCCATTTCAATTGTTGGTAAGCCAAGTAAGCGTGATGCCTCTTTGACCAATGCAAATTGGGGAATAAGCTCTTCTGGTGGAGGGGGTCTTTGGGCTTTATAAGCAGGATAGATATCGTTACGGAAAGTTTTTCTGCCTGCATCAAAAATGACTGCCATATGGCTGGCTGTTCGTTCACGAATAATCTTCATCATCATATTGGTAAACCCATAAACCGCATTCACAGGGGTTCCAGAGGGGTCTAACATTAATGGGATGCCGTGAAAAGCGCGAAAGATAAAGCCAGATCCATCAACCAGGATCAGATGTTTTGAAGCAGAAGAAGATGACATGAGTTTAAGATCAGTTCTGTTTAATGATTGTCAGATTGTTCTTGGAAAATAAACGTTTTAGAACAATAAGGGCACACGACTTTGCCTTCTTTTAATTTCAAAAAGACACGAGGATGACCCAAAGCAGGATTGTTACCCTCACAAGAGACCGTTTTTGTGTTGGTATAAACGGTTTCGAAATGTCCACGCTGGGTGGTTGGAGTAGAAGATTGTTCGGTTTTCATTAAAATATCCTTGTTTATTATCAAAAGAAACGTCAATACTAGAAACAATATATTGGTATTAAGTATTGAGTATCCGATGAGAATTTTAAATCGAACCTTTTTAACATATTTCTGTTTTATATGCTGCATTTTTATGATGGGATGGGCATTTTTAAATGGAAATAGTCTAAAGGCACAAACTAAAAATAACCAGCAAGATGTTGATCAAGCTCAGCAAGCAAGTGCTCAGGACCCTTATGCTAAATATAAAAAACTAATTCCTGCTGATGATTGGATAATGGCTTCTGATAATGCGTTAATTCCATTACGTATATGGCAAGCTCCTTCTCAACGAGTAATTATTATTGCTTTACATGGGTTTAATGATAGCCGAGATGCATGGGAGGATTCTGCACAATATTTTGTGGATAAAGGAATTAGCATTTATTCGCCTGATCAACGAGGTTTTGGTCAAGCTCGTTTACGAGGTAAATGGTCCAGCACCGATCGTATGGTGCAGGACGTTATTGATGTCGTTAAAATTATCAAGCAGCGTTTTCCGAATACCCCGATTTATTTAATGGGTGAAAGTATGGGTGGTGCAGTTTTAATGTGCCTTGCTGCGCGTTCTGATGCACCTCAGGTCGATGGATATATTTTATTGGCTCCCGCGGTTTGGGGTTCAAAGCAAATTGGTATGGTTGGGGATCTTTCTTTACGCTTTTTAAATGCTGTTGCTCCTAATTGGCATCTTAGTGCACGCAAAGCCCCGATTAAACGTATAGTTGCCAGTGATAATGAGGAGTCATTAATAAGATTATATTTTGATCCATTATCTTTACATGACAGCAGGATAAAGGCCATTTATGGATTGGTAAAATTAATGGATGATGCTATTAAAGCAGCCCCTTATATTCGATATCATACTTTGGTTTTATATGGCGATAATGATCAGCTTGTGCCTATGGGTTCTATGTATACCGTGTGGGAAAAATTCCCTAAATGGGTAAGAAAAGACTATGTGCCTGGAGGCTATCATTTATTATTAAGAGATAAAAACCGTAAAATAGTAGCCAAAGACATTATTACTTGGATTAATGATCCAGACCAATGGTTACCTTCTGGTGGTGATGCTGCTTCATCTGCATGGATGTCTGTTAAAGGTAAAGGAAAAGTTCCTTTTTTTATGCCCAGTCAAGTGGATAATATTGTTCACTAACATTGCTGTATTAATTTTTGCATCTCTTGTTGATCCAGTAACCTTTGATTAGCGCTGCCTCGAAAAGACAGTTCTAAATTTTTTTGAGATAATAAAAAAGGGCCATCAATTAGGAGATCTGTTATGGTTAGCAAATCTATAATTGCACGGTTCTGTTTGCTCATTTTTAATAAATTTTCAAAAACATAACCTGTATAGATAGTAATATGTTTTTTTATCGAATGAATTTTTTTAGCTAATTGCACCAAAGGGGCAGCCTGCATGAAAGGCTCGCCACCAGAAAATGTAATGCCATCTAATAATGGATTTTCCTGAAATTGTTCAAAAATGGTTTCAATATCCATACAAAATCCACCTGTGAAAGGGTGTGTTTTGGGGTTGTGGCACCCTGGACATTGATGGGGACAGCCTTGTGTAAAGATGACAAAACGCAAACCTGGCCCATCAACGATTGATTCCTCGACAACACCACTAAGGCGTAGTTGATGAGCAGTCATGTTTAACACGGTCTTTTTCTTCTGCTTGTTTAGCATTATTAAAACGATCTACGGTTCCCACGAGGTATCCAGTAATACGGCGTGTTCTTGCAAAACCGATATTTTCACCAACCATTGTTTGATGAGGGGGATTTGCGGATGTATTCGTTTGATTTTCAAGTTTAATCGTCATAATTTTCTCATTTATGGTGATAGGTTGGAACATTTGGGTATTGCTGGCGCAAAAGACTAAGCTTTTCGACGCTTATAGCTTCACCTTCTTTACGTCCGCATCGGGGGCAGACATTATCAATAACACCGACATATCCACAAACAGGGTCTCTGTCTAAGGGATGATTAATGGCACCATAACCAATGCCTTTGGATTGCATATGACGTATGATCGTTTCAAAAGCATCAAGATTTTTACAAACGTCACCATCAAGTTCAATATAAGTAATATGACCACCATTTGTTAAGGCATGATAAGGTGCTTCTATATCAATTTTCTTATGTGTTTTTATTGGAAAGTAAACGGGAACATGGAATGAGTTTGTGTAATATTCTCTATCTGTAATTCCTAGTATACTTCCGTATTTTTCACGATCCATCATAACAAAGCGTCCACTTAATCCCTCAGCTGGGGTTGCGATCAGGGAAAAATTAAGCTTTGTCTTTTTGGCTTGTTCATCCATACGTCCTCTCATATGAGAAATAATTTTCAGCCCAAGTTCTTGTGCTTCTTTACTCTCTCCATGATGAACCCCGATAAGGGCTTTTAGTGTTTCTGCAAGTCCAATAAAACCTGCGGTTAAAGTTCCGTGTTTTAATACTTCTTCAACTGTATCTTCCGAATTAAGCAAATGGGAATCAATCCAAATTCCTTGACCCATCAAAAAGGGATAATTTTTAACTTTTTTTTGACTTTGAATTTTTAACCGATGTAATAATTGTTCGATAACCAGATCGATTTTTTCATCTAAAAGTGTAAAAAACAGATTAATATTGTGATCAGCGTCTAACCCTAATCGTGGAAGATTAATGGAGGTAAAACTTAAATTACCACGCCCACATATTTCAGTTCGATTTTCATCATGTGCATTACCCAGCACGCGAGTACGACATCCCATATATGCGACTTCTGATTGATAAGAGTTAGGTTGGTAATATTGATAATTAAAAGGGGCATCTATAAAGCTGAAATTTGGGAAAAGTCGTTTAGCAGAAGTTGCCATAGCTTGTTTGAATAAATCGTAATTTGGATCAATTTTTTCAAAATTAACGCCAGATTTTACTTTGAAAATTTGTACAGGGAAAATAGGGGTCTCCCCATTTCCTAATCCTGCCTCTGTTGCTTTAAGAAGGTTATGAATTGCCATGCGCCCCTCTTCAGAAATATCAGTTCCATAATTGATAGAACTGAAAGGGACTTGGGCACCTGCTCTGGAATTCATAGTATTCAAGTTATGAATAAAAGCTTCCATTGCTTGATATGTACGACGGTCAGTATTGGCTAGGGCTTTTTTACAGGCATAATGATGTGCTGAAATAAGTGCTTCTGTTGAAACGGAAAGGTTGTTAACTTGTTTTAGTTTTGCTTCAAATTTAGAAATTAAATTAATATGAATATCTTCTTGAAAATGAGATTTCAGGGTCTCTAGTAAAAGATTAATATCCTGCTCAGTCATATCGGTTTTAATTTGAAGATACATGGCGAGTATTTTCCAATATTCTTGTTTAAAGGTTTTTTTTACCCCTAATGCCATTGCATAATCAAAATTAGGAACACTTTGCCCCCCATGCATTTCGTTTTGATTGGCTTGTATAGCAATACATGCAAGCGCTGAGTAGCTTTCTATAGAATTTGGCTCTCTTAAATATCCATGCCCTGTTGAAAAACCATTTTCAAAAAGGGTAATAAGATCAATTTGACAGCAAGTAGCCGTCAACATATAGAAATCTTTGTCATGAATATGAATATCACCATTTTGGTGAGCTTTAGAAATATTAGGTGGCAGAATATAATTATCTATAAAAAATTTTGATCCTTCTGAACCATATTTTAACATCGTTCCCATTGCTGTATCGCCATCTATATTGGCATTTTCTCTTTTAATATCAGCATCTTTGGCAGAGCTATAGGTTAGTTTTTTATATATATCCATCAAATAGGTTTCACTATTACGGATTTTAGTATGCTCGGCACGATATAAAATATATGATTTAGCCGTATCAGCATAATCGTAATGGATTAAAGTTCGTTCAACTATATCTTGGATTTCTTCAACATGATTAACATGATCTTGGTTGATGTTTTGGCAAACTTTCTCAGTTAAAAATAAATGATCTGTAGGTGTCATGTTTTCATCAAGTGTTGCATTATTGGCTTTGATGATTGCATTCAGAATTTTAACTTGGTCGAAAGGTGCTAGAGACCCGTCTCTTTTGATAATGTGTGTCATAACATACCTTGAAAACGTAATGTTTAAAGAATCAAGATGTAATTTAAGAATGATTCTTAAAATTAAACTATATATAGTATTTAAATATAAATCAAACTACTATTTGTATGATTTTGATCACAATATATTTCAAAACGATTTTTGATGACTTTTTGTATGTATGCAACAGCTATAGTTTTTAATTCGATTTTTTTTATTAAGGTTTTAAGAATTTATGAATTTTTTTTATGATTTATAATCATCACTGAAGGAAATAGAGCTATATTTCAAAATAGATATAGTTCGATTAAATTATACTAACGGTGATTTTTTATAGACCTCAGTTCATGTTAATAAATGAGGTCTTAGATTCTTCTGATTCATAATATATTTATGGATCAATAATATAAATTATTTTGATACTATCCTAAAATGGTCAGGATAAACAATTTAAAGTTTGAAACAAGAATTCTAACCATGATTTTTATAGAACCGAAGATGCAACAGCTAGTAAAGAAAAATATGATCTTTAATTGCTTACTTGTAAGTTTAGTTCAATCTTTTACAAGTAAGCAATATTTATTTTAAACAGCAATAGACTGAATTTGTTTTTGTTTAAGAGGATATGCTCTATCAGAACAAACTTGAATAATTAATTTTCGTTCTTTATGATTATTGTCAGGCAGATTCAATAATGCTTTTCCTTTTGTCCAACGACAAGGTTGTTGTTCCAAAGTATGCCATCCTGGTAAATCATCTTGCGTTAGATGATTGGTCATATTAATTACTTGTATATTATAGGCTGCACTTACGATTTGGATACTTCCAACTGAGATACCTAACTCATGACGGTTATCTTCAAAAGGTCCATCAATATCATTTAAGCGGCTTGTTCTGGATACAAGATAAACGCTTTTAATATTTTCATCAGGTAAAGGGAATATATATCGACCTTGAAAATGTGATATAGGTTCAATAGTTAAACCATCTTGTGTAATCAAATGAAAATCAGGATCATGGGTAAGTTGTTTCTTATCTTGCATCATTGGTAAATCCATCTTTATAGCACGTTGCAATAACGTATGATAAAGAGGTTCAACATAACTGCGATCAACCATTAAGGGGGCACCAGCATCTTTCCCCCAAGTTTTGGTTTTTTTTGGGCGTATTAAAATAGCACAATCACCATGTTGATTAAATTGGGTTTGATTTCCTGTATCCAGATAACTCTCTGTTAACACTCCATTTGCCCAAATAACTGAATGCTCCTCTGTTTCAAAATGATAATAAGTGTAGTTTGTAATCGAATAATCATAAAAAATACTATACCCATTCACAAACATACGAGCAGGGGTGAATTTTCCATTAAAAAACAAACAATGCTCAGGGGTAATTAATAGATCTTTGCAAGGAATACCTTCAGCAATAGCATCTTTTAAAATGCGTACAGGATACCCTGCTTCATCATCATGTAATGTTGGATTAACTTTTACGGTTTTATTTCCGACCCAACGAACAGATTGAACATCTTCTTTATTTTGTTGCCAGTTAAAACTAAGGATTTTATCACCAATACGAATATCCTCTACCGCGATTTCTCCTTCAAGCGTTTTAATCATAGAACCCGCAAGAAAACAAACCTCATAAATTAAATTACCAGTTGAATCAGATGCAAGATGATATCCTTCATTTTTGGCGCCAGGAATATTTAAGGAAATTTTATTACCATTATTAAGAATTAAGGTTACAAAATCACCATTGATATTTCCATTAACATCTTCAAAGGCTACGTTAGTAACATTAGAGGTTTGAATGCCTGCTAATTTAATTTGATCTGACCAACTCGTGCTTGCACCATCAAAATTGTTGATTAAGGTTGTTACGATACCACCATTTTCAAGACCGGAAATAGTTAAGCCATGATTACCATTTCCGGGAAAATTGATTGTTCCACCAGCATCTGGATAAATTGTGGCATAACCCCCATGAAGAGTTATTTCACCATTTATTTTGCCACCAGAAGAAACCGTCAGTAACCCTCCGAGATCTACACTAGTAATAGAGCCACCTGAGGAAACTGTTACATCTCCATTAGCATAAACATATGTATTAATGGCACTTCCGCCAGAAGAAACAATAAGCGATCCAACACTTGTATTAGAAATAATGGCTCCTGAGGCAACTATAAGCGTCCCTTGAGCAAAAACCTGCGTATCAGACATAGTTGCTCCCGAAGCAACTATAATTTTAGCGCTAGTATAAACACTCGTATGAATAAAATTCATATTAGAAGGGATTGTAAACTCCCCTCCGATACTTGCGTTATAAAACGTCACCCCTGAGGGGCCTATAAGATCGGCAGAGTTAATATATGCATTAGAAATAGTGACCCCAGAGGAAACAGTTAGTTGTCCACCAGAGTAAATAAATATACCAGAAACATTCACCCCTAAAGCAACTGTTAACTGCCCTCCAGAGTTAATAGTTGTATCAATAATACTTGCTCCTGAAGCAACTGAGATTTGCCCTCCAGAAAAAATTGTTACACGCGACGTAATTGCCCCTGAGGCAACTGTTAACTGTCCTCCAGAGTTAATAGTTGTATCAATAATACTTGCTCCTGAAGTAACTGAGATCTGCCCTCCAGAAGAAACAGATACACTAGATGTAATTGCTCCTGAAGCAACTGTTAATTGCCCTCCAGAAGAAACATATATACCAGAAATATTTATCCCTGAAGAGACCGCATATTGTACGCCAGATAAAATAGATATATTCGCGACATTTGCTCCTGAAGCTACTGTAAGTTGTGCTCCAGATAAAATTGATACATACTTAACATTTGCTCCTGGGGAAGCTGTAAATAGTCCTCCATCAGAAATCGTTATATCAGTAATACTTGCTCCAGAGGAAGCGGTAAACTCTGCTCCAGAGAGAATAATTGTACGAGAAACACTTGCTCCAGAGATAACAGAAAATAGACCTCCAGAATAAATAGATGTATCAGAAACACTCCCTAATGCAGAAACTATAAATACTCCTCCAGAAGAAACCATTGTACGAGAAATATTTGCTCCAGAGATAATTGAAAATAGACCTCCATCGGAAATCATTGTACCAGTAACAGTTGTTCCGGAGGCTGCGACAAACTCTGCACCAGAGAGAATGATTGTACGAGTAACGCTGCCATTTGAAGAAACTGTTAAATTTCCACCAGAATAAATAGATGTATCAGAAACACTTCCATAAGAAGTAACTATTAAATTCCCACCAGATAAAATATTGGTATTAGAAGCATTCCCGTTTGAAACAACTGTTAATTTTCCGCCAGCATAAATGGATGTATCAGAAACTCTTCCATATGAAGATACCGTTAATTGTCCATCAGATAAAATACTGGTATTAGAAGCATTCCCGTTTGAAACAACTGTTAATTTTCCGCCAGCATAAATGGATGTGTCAGAAACTCCTCCTAACGACGATACTGTTAATTGTCCTCCAGAATAGATGGATGTATTGGAAGCGTTTCCAAATGTAGAAACCGTTAACTGTCCTCCAGAATAGATGGATGTATTATAAGCACTTCCAAATGTAGAAATTATAAGCTGTTCTCCATAGGAAATGGATATATTAGAAACAATTTCACCTGAGGAGACTACTGTGTTTGACATATTGATTGCCTTGTAAGCAGAAAAATTACGAATTTAATACAAAGATTCTATCTATATATTTCTTAGTTTAAACTTAACCTGCTTTTGTTAAGTTTCGATATCAAATTTTCTATAATTATAAATATATTTATTGATAGTTCAGAGGTTATAGTCGCTTCATTAGTAACTTAATGGTTTATTTAAAGCTTACCGATAATAATTGGTAAGTATTAGATAAAAAATATACATTCTTATTGTTTCGCTCATTGGTTGATAGCCAAAATGTGAGCGTTACTGCTAGAAGGACAATAATTAGAATATTTTAACCATTGCATCTTAAAGTTATCATTAAACATTATACAATGATATAGGGTAGCGAAACAGGATTATGCGCGTCAGTTGTCACTAAATATAAACTAAACATTCGATCAATCAGAGTTCAATAATAAGTATTTAATTAAAAGAGCTATCTCTGAGAACTTTATCCAGATTTATTATTTAGCTAATAACGAAAAATTATAAATATATATCCAACATATAATGACTGGACAGATTAATAGAAGATTTCTATGGGGGAGTTGATCAGTTGAACTATACAACATCATGCTTAGAAAAAGCGAAGAGATTTTAAAATATCGAACAAGAAATATAACTAGTGCAAAAATGAATATTTATAAAAACATAAGATGCTTAATAAAAGCACCTTATGTTGAAATATTATAATTTTATTTTATGAAAAATCGTTATTCATTGATGTAAATTATTTAGGATGAAAGGAACCAACTAATTTAATATAATGGCTACGTTCATAGGCTTGATTGTTTTTTAATTTCTGCCAGCTCATTTGACCACGCATTAACTTAAGATCTGTTTGTTGACGAGCTTTAAGCCACATGCAAAGACCATCAAGTAAAGCTTCAACATAGTTTGGACCATGTCGTAATAGCGCACTGGTTGTCATTACTGTATCAGCTCCTGCCAATAAATATTTGACAACTTGTTGATAGTCATCAACGCCAGTTGAAGCTGCAAGAGATGCATTAACCCGTCGTGCTAATAATCCTATCCATTGCAGAGCAATTAACCCTTCACTCATGTTACTGAGGCTATAACGAGATGTTATATCCAAATTTTGTATATCTATATCGGGAGACATTATTCTATTGAATAAAACCAATCCATTTGCGCCTGCATCAATCATACGCTGAGCAAGATTCCCCATTGAGGTAAAATAAGGAGATAATTTTACTGCCAAAGGAATATCGACATGCTTACGAATATTCGCGATAATACTAATATAACCATCCTCGATTTGTTGGCTTGAGATATTAATATTTGTAGGAACAGAGAAAATATTTAGCTCTAAAGCATCTGCACCAGCTTCTTGGATAAGTTTTGCATATTCTACCCAAGCACTATTTGTATATCCATTTAAACTGGCAATAACAGGCACAGAAACTGTTTTCTTAGCTGTTTCTACAAGTTTAAGATATGCTTCGGGGCCTACTCCATAAGGGCCTGAGGCAATATTATCTATGGGTAAATAGCTGCTGGCTTCAGCAGAATGATAATGATGAAGTGTATCAAGCTCTTCAAAGGCATAATCGATTTGTTCTTGAAAAAGAGAGGGCAATACAATTGCTGCTATTCCTGCTTTTTCAAGCGTTTTTAAATACTCCATATCTGTATGCATAGGTGAAGCAGAAGCGATGATAGGAGTTTTTAAGGTTAAACCCAAATATTGACTGGTTAAGTCTATTTTTTGGTTCATTTTTATACTCCCACACTTTCTCTTGCTGCTATACCTGATTCAAACGGATCCGGCTGAAAGCGACTACCATCTCTTGCAGCCAAATCTTCATAAGTTCTGTAGCGTTCGTTTACCCAGTTCTGCGCCATTTTCATTAGATACTCTGCTTCTTTAGGATTGCTTTTTAACAATGCTTTATATCGGATTTCATTATATGCGTAGGTTGATAAGGGTAAATTGGGTTTATTAGAATCTAAACGGAAAGGATTTTGCCCATAAGTTCTCATTCTTGGGTCAAATCTAAAGAGAGGCCAATATCCCGTTTCAGTTGCTAGATGTTGTTGGTTCATTCCTTTTGTCATATCAATACCATGAGCAATACAATGGCTATATGCTAAGATAATAGAAGGACCATCATAAGTTTCTGCTTCTCTAAAGGCTTGCAAGGTTTGCTGTGGATTTGCACCCATGGCGACTTGGGCCACATACACATTACCATAAGCAATCGCTTGTAGTGCTAAATCTTTACGAGGCGTGTGTTTGCCTCCAGTAGCAAATTTAGCAATAGCTGCCATTGGTGTTGCCTTAGAAGCTTGCCCTCCAGTATTAGAATAAACTTCGGTATCTAACACGAGTATATTTACATTCTTACCACTGGCTAATACATGATCTAAACCACCATAACCAATGTCATAAGCCCAACCATCACCACCAACAATCCAGATGCTGCGACGTACAAGATGATCTACCAAAGACAACATGTTTTGTACACGTGCATCCTTATCTTTTAAGGGTAATAGTTTTACTTTCAGCTCGGCAATTCTTTCTCTTTGTCTACGAATTTCAGATTCTTGATCCTGAGGTGCGTGAATAATGTCATCAATTAAAGAAGTATCTACTATATCTGCCAGTTCATTTAATTGTTTAACAGCAAGCTCTAATTGGTTATTTGCAGCTAGACGATACCCTAATCCAAATTCAGCATTATCTTCAAATAATGAGTTAGACCAAGCAGGTCCACGCCCTTCATGATTTTTTGCCCACGGTGTTACAGGTAAATTACCGCCATAAATTGAGGAACAACCCGTAGCATTCGCAACTTGCATGCGGTCGCCAAATAATTGACTTAATAATTTTAAATAAGGTGTTTCGCCACATCCAGCACAGGCACCTGGGAACTCAAAGAGTGGTTGTAGAAATTGCACGCCACGAACATTGGAAAAATCGACATCTGCTCTGTTATTTACAGGGAGTTTCTCAAAAAAATCAATATTCGCTTTTTCTTGCTTAAAAATATCTGCTTTATCAATCATATTAAGCGCTTTTGTTTCAGACTCAATAAGACTATATGCAGGACAAGCCTCAACACAAAGCCCACAGCCTGTGCAATCTTCAATATAAACCTGTAAAGTAAATCTGCTTTCAGGATACCCTCTGGCATTTACAGGAACAGATTGAAACCCTTCAGGAGCATTAGCGGCTTCTTTTTCGTTATAGTAACGAGAGCGAATGACTGAGTGAGGACAGACAAAGCTGCATTGGCCACATTGAATACAAAGATCAGAACGCCATTCAGGAATGATATCCGATACATTACGTTTTTCTAGGGCACAAGTGCCACTTGGAAAAGTACCATCTGCCGGAACTGCACTTACTGGAATAGAATCCCCTTCAGCAGCAAACATTTTTGCTGTGACTTGTTTAATAAAGTCTGAAGAATTTGCAGGAACGAGTGCTATTTTTTCAAGCTTGCTGGTTACTGTTTTAGGTACATCAACTTGTTGTAAATATTTTAAAGCACCATCAACAGCAGCATAGTTTTGTTGAACAACATGTTCACCTTTACGGCCATAACTTTTTTGAATATGTGCTTTGATGCTTTTAATGGCTTGGTCTTTATCTAAAACGCCAGAAATAGAAAAGAAACAAGTTTGTAAAATTGTATTTACCCTAAAGCCAAGGCCTAGTTCTTTGGCTACCGAACTAGCATTAATGACATAGAATTGGATGTCTTTTTCGATAATCTGTTCTTGAACGTCTTTGGATAATTTATCCCATATTTCACTGGCATCATAAGGTGCATTCAATAAAAAAACAGAATTATGAGAAGCCAGTTTTAAAATATCTTGTCGCTCTAAAAATTCAAATTTATGACATGCTACAAAATTGGCATGCTCAATTAAATAAGGCGCATCAATAGGTTCTGGCCCAAAACGTAAATGAGATATTGTTTGCGCACCTGATTTATGAGAGTCATAAACAAAGAAGCCTTGAGCATAAAGGCCAGCATCATCACCAATAATTTTTACACTATTTTTATTAGCCCCCACGGTTCCATCAGCACCTAAACCAAAGAATACGGCTCTGGTGACTTTATCTGATTCTGGATTTAATGTTTTATCAAAAGTTAAACTGGTATGGCTGACATCATCATTAATGCCTATCGTAAAGCTGTTACGAGGATGTTCTTTATCTAGCTCTGCATAGACAGCTATTGCCATTGCGGGAGTAAAGTCTTTGTTAGACAAACCATAACGCCCCCCAATGATAAGAGGCATTTCAGATATTTTTTTACTTGCAATTGCTTGAGCCATTGCCACAATAATATCTTGATATAAAGGCTCGCCAATGGAACCAACTTCTTTATGTTGCTCTAAAACTGCAATTTTTTTGACTGTTTTAGGTAGAACGTCCAGCAAATATTGAATAGAAAAAGGACGGAAAAGACGAACTTGGATAACGCCAACTTTTTCACCTTTTGCAGCTAATAATTTAGCAGCTTGAACAGCTGTTTTCGCACCAGCACCCATTAAAATTAAGATTTTTTCAGGATCTTCTGCACCATAATAATCAAACAGTTTATACTGACGCCCTGTTAATCTTGCGAATTCATTCATTGCATCTCGTAAAATATCAGGCACTTTCTCATAATAAGGGTTAACAGCTTCACGTGCTTGAAAAAAAGTATCTGGGTTATGGGCAGTACCACGAATGAATGGATTTTCTGGGTTTAAAGCGCGTGCACGATGCGCATAAACTAATTCATCATCGATCATCGTTCTAAGCACTGAATCGTCTAAGATTTCGAGTGTATTTAATTCATGAGAGGTTCTGAAACCATCAAAGAAATGTAAGAAAGGCACGCGTGATTTTAATGTCGCTACTTGTGAAAGTAATGCGGCGTCATGGGCTTCTTGAACATTTCCAGAACTAAACAAGGCAAATCCTGTTGTTCTGGCAGCCATGACGTCAGAGTGATCACCAAATATAGATAAAGCAGAAGTAGCTAACGCACGAGCAGCGACATGAAAAACCGTTGATGTAAGCTCACCTGCAATTTTATACATATTAGGTAGCATTAACATTAACCCTTGAGAGGCGGTAAATGTTGTTGTTAATGAACCAGACTGAAGAGCACCATGCACAGCTCCAGCAGCACCACCCTCACTTTGCATTTCTTGAATATGAGGAATGTTACCCCAAATATTCTTTTTAGCCTGTGCTGCCCATTCATCAGCAAGTTCTGCCATTGTAGAGGAGGGGGTAATAGGGAAAATCGCACAGACTTCGTTTAGGCGATAGGCAACGTCCGCGGCGGCTGTATTACCATCGATTATAATTCTTTTACTCATCACTAAATCTCACTTTGCATATCAATGGCATGACATGGACATTGCTCATAACAAGCAGCACAACCCGTACATTTGTCTAAATCAACACTATACCCAAGACCTACCCCTAATTTCTTAATGGCGCCTTCAGGACAAGCAGCATAGCAATTGTCACATTCGTAACAATTCCCACAGGAGAGACATCGTTTTGCTTCATATTGAGCTTGTCGTTCGGTTAATCCTTCAATAACCTCATTAAAATTATCTCGATTAGATAAAGACAGTTCTTCTTGTTCTGATTTGGTTGCGTCTGAATAAATTGGCAGATTCATTCCTTGATAGTGAATAACTCTATGCTTGGCAGCAGGCTGGTACAATGTATCTCTTAACCACGCATTAACATAGTGTGCTGCTTTTTTACCGTGTCCGACTGCGGTGGTAACCGTTCTGTCGGCTGGCACCATATCACCACCTGCGAAAATACCCGCATGTCCTGTTTGCATATGTGTATCTACAATTACCGTACCATCTTTTTTAAACTCAACGCCGTCTACACTGCGTAAAAAATCAGTCTCTGTCGTTTGCCCAACAGCAAGTATTAAAGAATCAGCAGATAAAGTTTCAAATTCGCCTGTTGGCACAGGTTTGCCTTCATCATTTAACACTACTTTTTCAATGGTAATATTGGTACCATCCATGTTTTTAATGGTAGATAACCATTTAATTTTCACACCCTCTTCTAATGCTTCTTCAACTTCGAATTGGTGTGCCGGCATGTGGTTTTGATCACGACGATAAACGATGATGGCGTCATCAGCACCCAGCCTTTTTGCTGTTCTTGCAGAATCCATTGCCGTATTACCACCACCATAGATGACTACTTTACGTCCTAATAATGGCTTCTCACCGACACCAGCTTTTTTTAATACATCAACAGCATCTAGTATTTTTGCTGAATCACGAGCGGGAATATTAATATTACTGCCTGCTTGAGCACCGATTGCTAAATAAACCGCATCAAAATTTCCAGCTTTTTGATCATTTAATACATCAGTTATTTTATGATTAAGATTAATTTTGATACCAAGAGTAATCAACCGATCAACTTCTTTTTGTAGGATATCACGTGGCAGACGATACGCAGGAATACCAAAATGAAGCATTCCTCCAGATACAGGGCCAGCTTCAAAAATCTCGACAGTATGTCCAAGCATTGCAAGGTGGTACGCAGCGGAAAGGCCACTTGGTCCAGCACCAATAACCATAACGCGCTTTCCTGAATTTGGTATATTTTTTTGGAATTGCCAATTTTCCTCTAGGGCTTTGTCCCCTAAAAAGCGCTCAACAGCATGGATACTGACTGAACTGTTCAGCTCTACTCTGTTACAAGCCGTTTCACAAGGATGATAACAAACGCGTCCATGAATAGCTGGGAAAGGGTTGTTTTTTGTTAACTCAAGCCATGCCTCGTAATAATCTCCAGCTTGTGCATGTGCTAACCAGGATTGAATATTTTCACCTGCTGGACACGCTTCATTACAAGGTGGCAGTAAATCTACATAAATGGGATGGCTTTTACGTTCAGAACCTGTTGTTTGTGGACGCATTAAATCCACAACCCCACTCATATCATGTTGGTTTTTATTCATATTTCTTTGAACTCCAGATTTGTGGCAAGGTGATACCTCATCACACAAATGATTATTTATTAATTCATTAAGTTTGAATTTTTTTATTTATATTAGCCTCTCAGTATCCATAAAAATTAGATTTTATTTGGATGTGCTGAATATTAATAATCTAGAAACAGCGGGCCTATAAATTTTGATGAAGACAGAAAAATTACAGTCTCACTATGTCAAGATAAATGATGTACTTGACTAGGATCTATATTGCTTAAATTAACTGTATATTACAAACAATATTTAAGGTTTTTTTTAAATATATTGCTTTAAATTACAATGAAATTAATCTATTATAGTCAGAAATTGCACATGATAATATCGTTGCAAAATGAGACAAAAAGTTACTTTAAAATATAATACAACACCATTTCTTCTATAGAGTTGTTGAGTTTACATAGTAACTTTTTATTATCATAATCAGCGGTCACTTTATCATTTAAATAATTTGAATTTATGTAGATATAAATTGGTTTTTATGAAGTGGGCTCTATGGTAGGAGCTTGTTTATTAATAACCTTGTTCACATCAACATCACCACCTGTTAAGGTGAAAATAGAGATAACTGAAAAACTAAAGGCGATAATACCCAAAATAATATAGGTATCTTGAAATCCTATTGTTTCATATAGGTTTCCAGTTAAATATGACATTAACATAATTGCAATTTGTTTAAAAAAACAAAAGCATACAAGATAAATAGTTGCTGATAATCTAATTTCAAAAACAGTAGTAATATATTTAAAACACCCGACAATTAAAAATGGAACTTCAAACATATGGAGTGTTTTCAAAATAATAACTTCAATAACAGAAGTAGCAAAAGCTGATCCTAAAATCCGCATAGACATAATGAAACCCGCAATTAATAGTCCATTTTTAGGCCCGATACGATTAATAATTAAAGGAGTAAAAAACATCACTAGCGCATTTAATAATTCTCCTAGCGTGGTAACATATCCAAAAGCTCTTGTTCCCTGAGCTTCTGATGTAAAAAAGGATACAAAAAAATTGGCGAATTGTTGATCAAAGACATCATAGGTACAAGAAACACCGATAACAAATAAACTTAGGAACCAAAGTCTAGGATTTTTAAATAATTGTAATACCAAACCAATATCAAAAGGTTTTTCTTGAACTTCAGGTGTAATTTTCTCCTCTTGAGTATTTTTATTTTCTGGGTTGGACAAATATAACAAGATTGCTAAGCAGATTGCAAAAACAGATCCCATCCAAAAAACAAACTCATTATTAATGGTCATCATATAACCAACAACAGAGGCGCATATTGCCCAACCAACACATCCAAACATTCTGGCTCTGCCAAATTCAAAATGATTATGACGACTGACTTTTTCTATATATGCTTCAATCGTAGGTGCACCACCATTATAAATAAAGCCCAAGTAAAACCCACCAACCACAGAAGCAATATAAATATTGACTTTTAGCAAAGGTCCAAGAACGAATATAAAAAATGGGCCAAACAAAACCAACATCCCAACAATAACCCATAAGAGATGCTTTTTTGTTCCAAATTTATCTGATAACAGTCCAAAAATTGGTTGGAAAACCAATGCAAAAAAAGAAATGCTGGCAAACATAATTCCCATATTAGATTTGGAGACATGATGAATTTCACCAAGCCAAATTGGGAAAAAAGGGAAATATGCACCTATAATAAAGAAATATAGAAAAAAGAAAGATCCAAAAATCCAAAAATTTTGATTTTTAAGATAATACATGATGGATTTCCCCTTTGCCTTTTATGAGCGAGACCAGCAGATTTGATAATGGTAATGATTATCTGAAAGTAAATATTCAGAGTGTACACTTGGGCTCCATGAATCATCACCACCAACGCCCATATGTTGTGCATCTAGGATCAGCCATATTCCCTTTTCTTTTTTCAACAAGTGACGATGTGACGTATCCATCAATTGTTTTTGACTATATTGACTGATACTAAAATGGAATAATCCAGATAATCGATGATCTTCAATTTCCAGAGTTCGCGTATCACAACGCAATCCGTTTTCAGATGGGAAAATATAAGGAGTATATAATTCTTCGATACAAGCTTGCCATAGGCTTACTTGAGCAGCCGTTTTTCTATCAGGGTAATTTTCAAAAGGGCCCTTACCAAACCAAGTCACATTTTTAGGATCTGCATTCAAACAGCACGTTAATCCTATACGAGCAGGTTGAGGATGACCTTTGGCAATTTCAACATGCACTTGCACTTTCATTTGATTATCATGACTAAGCAAAAACTCTTTTTCACTAATAAACAAACACTGGCCATTTCCTTGATAATAATGTTTTGTTCTTACGAAAACGCCATCATTCAAAACATCAATTTTATAATCAATTAAAGTTGATTCTAAATGATAATATCCGCTATGGCTCCATCGCTCTATCCAAGCATTAGGATCAATACGATCAACTTCACTTACCCCAATATCATTATCTATCGGTGCTCTGGTAAAGTTGTCTTGTAAAGGAGAAAGGAGTGCTGGGGCATTATTTTTATTCCACTGAACCAGTAGTCCTGTTTGAGTGTCAAATTGCCATACAGACTGATCAATTTTTATAGAAAGCAGGTTTTCTTTCTCAGTAATTGCAGCTAGACAACTTGTTTTATCAAAAGATTGATAGTCTAATGTTTGTGCAATTAACCATTGATCCCATGCTGTTTTGTGATTTGCATCAGACCAAATAGTAGGTTGAGGTTGCACGATTTCAACGTTAAACCATAACTCTCCAACACCTATATATTCTGGAATTTCAGTAATTTCGATAAGTTGGTCTTTTTGGGCTGTAATATTTAATAGACATTGGCCTTGAGCAACTTTTCTTCCATTCCATTCAAAAGACCATTTTAATAACTCATTATCTGTATGTCTAAATAAGTAATCACTGGTAATTTTTAATGTTAATGGATTTTTACTTACGAGTTCAAATTTGAAAAATTGTTGTGCATGTTGGGCTTCATATAGGGTCGGATGAGGGGTGCGATCTGGAAAGACTAATCCATCCAAACAGAATTGACGATCATTGGGTTTATCTCCAAAATCTCCACCATAAGCATAGAAAGTAACGCCATTTTCTTCTTTCGTAATACCTTGATCAACCCAATCCCATATAAATCCACCTTGCAGTCTGGGATATTGATGAAACGCTTGCCAATACTCATCGAAGCTTCCAAGGCTATTTCCCATTGCATGCGCATACTCACATAAAATTAATGGTCTATTTTCATCAGGCATGCTGATCCAATTTTTAATAGCAAATTTAGGCACCGCTGGAAAGTTTTGATCTTGATCAACCCGAGCATACATTGGACATACAATATCAGTGGCAGGACTATTAGCCCCACCCCCTTCATATTGAACAGGTCTTGATGGATCTGTTTTCTTTACCCATTGATACATCGCATCATGGTTATGCCCATAACCAGATTCATTGCCCAGCGACCAAATGATAATAGATGGGTGATTACGATGATGAGGGACTAAACGTGTAATTCTTGCCATCATGGCATTTAGCCAAACAGGATCATTACTTAACCTGTTCATCGGGGTCATCCCGTGTGTTTCTATATTGGCTTCATCAACAACATATAATCCATATTGATCACATAATTTATACCATAATAAATTGTTTGGATAATGAGAGCATCGTACTGCATTAAAATTATGCTGTTTCATTAAAAGAATATCTTGCAGCATCGTTGCTTTATCCATGACTTGACCATGTTCGGGATGGTGTTCATGGCGATTAGTGCCACGGATTAATAAGGGTTGGCCATTTAATTTTAATAAGCCATTCTCTATAGTTATTTCCCTAAAACCAACGTTACAAGCCTCACATTCTATTAGATTATCTTGAGTATCAAGTAAACTTAGCACTAAACGATATAAATGTGGTTCTTCTGCACTCCATAGAAATGGAGTATTTACAGATAACTCTAAGTCAACCTTATCATGATAGTTACCACGTTCATCAATAATATCAGTGCCAATTCTTTTTACTTCAGAACAAATATGGTCTTTACCATACCATAATTCAGCTTGAATTTTTAAGTGTTCATAGCGAGCTTGATCGCTATGAACAGTAACTTCTATGGAAAGTTTTCCATAATCGTAATGATCCTGCAAAGAAGGCGTTACCGCGAAGTCAGAGATATAATCTTTTGGCTTATAGTGTAAATTAACATCACGGAAAATACCGCTCATACGCCACATATCTTGGTCTTCTAGATACGTGCCATCAGACCAGCGTAAAACCATAACCGCTATTCGGTTAACCCCAGCATGTAAATAATTAGTTAAATTAAATTCTGCGGGTAAGCGACTATCCTGAGAATATCCAACCCATTGTCCATTACACCACAAATAAAAAGCGGAATTAACACCGTCAAATATAATGTGGCAATTTTTGTCAGTTAGTTTTTCTTCATCTACATTAAATGTGAGCGAGTAACAACCTGTGGGGTTATGTCTTGGTACAAAAGGAGGATTCACAAGAATAGGATATGTTACATTCGTATAGATAGGCGCATCATAACCATATATTTGCCAATTTGATGGCACAGGAATTGTTTTGTGATCTTCAAGGTCCTCCTGCACCCATTGTTCTGGCACCTCTTCGGGAGCAGTAAAATAATTAAAATTCCATGATCCATTTAAACATTGAATAGATTGTGGTTTTATATCTTGGCACGCATCTTGTTTATTTGACCATTGATACAAAGGAGCATGCGATGGCAGCCTTTTAAACTCTATTATTGAAGGGCTTTCCCAATCTCTTCTTGCTAGGATTTGTGATAAAGTTAACGCTTTAAAAGAATCTGATTGAGGCATCACTCATAACTCCTAAATATAAATGTTATTCGTTCACATTTATAAGTAGAGTAATAAACACCACCACTTGTAAAATCATATAAAAGTGAGGTGTGGATATTTTCTTATTTTACCTAAGATCTTGCTGATAAATAATTTGCAATCACATATAATTGCTTAGCAAACTCTTTATCATTTGTTGAATTTAATGAATTGGCAGAAGTGCTTGTCTCTCTTTTAACTAAACTTGTTGGTAACACAAGAGACGAAATATTACTCTCGGGAGCGTTCATTTTATGTACTAATTTCTCGACAGCTTGTTTACCCAACTCCTTAAAATCTTGAGCAATAGTCGTTAAAGGAGGATAAAAAAATGCGCTATCCTCTGTATCATCATATCCAATCACTGATATTTGTTCTGGGATTTGAATTCTCAGCTCATGTAAGGCACGTAATCCCCCCAATGCCATTTGATCATTAGCAAAACAAATCGCTGTTGGGTGTTGATGAGAATAGCATAATGCTTTTGTCAAGGCATATCCCGAAGCAGAGCTCCAATCGCCTTCTTGAATACTTATTGGGGATATACGATGCTTTTGTAAGGCTTTAATCCACCCATCAAAACGTAACCGAGCAGATACAGAACTTTGAGGCCCTGTAATTAATGCAATTGACGTATGTCCGAACTCAATCAGATGTGTAATGCCTTGTTGTCCTCCCTCTCTTGAATCTGTCATTACAGAAAGGCAGGATTCTTTGGGGTCTACATCCATAAATAAAACAGGAATATTTCGACATAAATGCTGAATTTGAATAATTTGTTGCGAATTGCTGGGGATGTTGACAATAATCCCATCGACGCGTTGTTCTAATAATTCGTTGATAACATGGTCTATTATATTCAAAGATTGATTTTTGGCCATTGCAATAACAACACTATATTTTAATTCTTCCGCATGCACCTTAACAGAAGCTGCAATTTGAGAAGGCGCGTGCAATGAAATATCTGTGGTTGCTAAACCAATCGTACTGCTTTTCTTGCCAGCCAATTGTTGGGCTACACGATTAGGCGTATAATTCAATGATTTCATCGCAGTGAAAACTGCTTCTTTTGTTTTTATAGAAACGCAAACAGAGCCGTTGATCACACGCGAAACTGTTTGATAAGACACCCCAGCCAATGCAGCAACATCTTTTAATGTTGGCTGTTTATTAAGCATAAAATATCAGCTTTCATTGTTAAATTGATATATCAGATATAAACATCAACTTGGTACGTTAGTATATTTTGCTTACAAAGTGTAAAGTTTTTTATAATGCACATTTACCGATTTTAATCGTGTGATCGACTTTACATCCCATGAAATATTCAGGTTGATACGTTTCTTCGTTTATTCTGTTTTCCAGTTGAACAAATCCGTGTTTTTGATAAAATTTAACAGCAGCCTTATTCTCGGTATAAACATTTAAAAATAATTCAGAGCGAACCTGTCTGGCTCTTTCAATGAGGCTAGAGCCTAATCCTTTGCGTTGATATTCTGTTTTGATAAAAAGACCAGAAATATAATTATCTGTTAATCCAATAAATCCCTTTATTCCGTGAATATCTTGTACATAGACTTCTGATGATGGAAGGATCATTCTGACTAAGTCAGTATTGTTTTTAAAAAAAGATGGATCAATAAAAGGGTGAGCGAATAGATTTTGATTGAGCCAAATAGCCATCACTTGATCTAAATCATTACTTTGAAATTCTCTGATCATTGATCCCTCTATAATTTTAAAGAACTATTTAAATAAAACAGCCCCCGCTGTACGATTGGTTGCTGTATCCACAAGGATAGCAGCCCCAACGTCTTTGGCTTCATTATATGGTAAAATAGGAATGGGTTGTTGTAATACCAAAGAAACTTCTCCAATGCTGTTTTTATCCAGATTTTCGGCAGGTTCAGTTTCCAAAGTATGAATATTTAAATGATGTTCAATTGCTGATACTTTTGTTTTAATCCAACGGTGTCCGTGCTTTAACCAATAGGCACGCCCTACAACCAAAGGCTCATCATCTAACCATGCCAAGGTTGCTTTGGCTTCTTTTTGTGAAGTTGATGATTCAGCTGCAATTAACCAATCCCCACGGGAAACATCAATCTCTTGATCTAAGATTAAACCGACAGATTGACCTGTAGCAGCTTCATGAAGTTCTTCTTGTAGTGCGTTGGCAAAGATCTTGCTGATTTTGGCTTTTGCACCAGAAGGCTGAACGGTCAAATGATCTCCAACCGTGACAGTGCCCGCAGCAACTCTACCCCAGAAAATACGACGACCATGTTGGGTTGATGAACCATCATGAGCTTCTTGTAATTTTTGCACGAACTGAACAGGGAAATGAAATGCTTGTGTGTTATACGCAACGTGAGAAGGGAGTGCTGTTAAGGCTTCTAATAGGCTAGGTCCTTGATAGACTTTTTCACATAAAATATTGCCATGTTTATCGGCATTACGAGTGGTAATATTTAACCCTTTTAATGCAGAAATAGGAATAATATCCGTAATGGTTACATTGGCTTGTTGGGTGAATTTTTCCAAAGCACGTTTGACATTAATAAATGCTGTATCAGGGTCCTTGATCGCGTCTAATTTATTAATGGCAAACAAAATAGAAGGCACTTTTAATAAGTTAGCCAATAAGGTATGACGACGTGTTTGAGGTAATAACTCAACCACTTTGTCTTCCCAATTGATTTTGGTTACATCAACCAAGATCACCGCAGCATCGCTGCTGCTGGCGGCGGTAATCATGTTGCGCGTATATTGCTCATGGCCAGGCGCATCGGCAATAATAAATTTACGTTCTGGCGTGGTGAAATAACGATAGGCAACATCAATGGTAATACCTTGTTCACGTTCAGCCTGTAATCCATCGGTTAATTTGGCTAGATCATAAGATTCATCATCAGCAAGTTTATGTTGAATGCCAGAAAGCTGATCCGCAAGAATGGCTTTACTGTCCAGCAATAAACGCCCAATTAAGGTGCTTTTCCCATCATCGACGCTGCCAGCGGTTAAGAATTTAAGCGTATGTTTGTTTTGTAAAGATGACATAAAATCGTTTCCTCAAGAGTTAAAATGATGACAGCGTAAACTTAGAAATAACCTTCAAGTTTACGTTTCTCCATAGATGCTTCAGAGGTTTGATCATCCATACGGGTGGCTCCTCGCTCACTGATAGTTACAGCAGCCGTTTCCTTGACAATGTCACTGGCATTGGCAGCATCACTTTCAATAGGGCAAGTACAAGTCATATCCCCAACAGTGCGGAAACGCACAGTTTTGGTTTCAATGGTTTCCCCTTCTTGCACAGGGGTAACATCGGTTACTGGCACTAATAATCCTTTACGGGGGATCACTTGGCGCTGATGAGCGTAATATAGGTTAGGAAGCGGGATTTTTTCTTGTTCAATATATTTCCACACATCAAATTCTGTCCAATTAGAGATTGGGAAGACACGGAAATTTTCGTCAGGTAAAATGCGGGTATTAAATATATTCCATAATTCTGGGCGTTGTGCTTTGGGTTGCCATTGACCAAAAGAATCACGATGAGAGAAAATGCGTTCTTTGGCACGGGCCTTTTCTTCATCGCGTCTTGCGCCACCTAATAAGGCATCAAAACGAAATTCTTCAATTGCTTCTAGTAGTGTCACAGATTGGTGTGGATTACGACTTTCCAAAGGGTGACTTAATCGAACAGTGCCACGTTTCATGGAATCTTCAACATTACGAACGATTAATTTTGCATTAAGCTCTTTGGCTCTGCGATCACGAAATTCAACAACTTCAGGGAAATTGTGTCCAGTATCAATCATCAATAAAGGGAAGGGGAATTGTCCTTGCCCAAACGCTTTTTCTGCCAAACGTAACATGACGCAAGAATCTTTTCCCCCAGAAAAAAGAAGTGCAGGGCGTTCAAAAGAGCCAGCCACTTCTCTCATGATAAAGATAGATTCTTCTTCTAAATCAGAAAGAGGAGTATATAAATTGGGTGAATGAGAAGTCATAAAATTTCCCTTAAGTCTTAAATCAAATCGTTATTATTTTGAAGGTCTGTTTGATAGAGAAGATGCCTCATGAACATGTAATCCACATTCTTTTGCGCCATCTTGTTCCCACCACCAACGTCCAGCACGGAAATCTTCACCTAAAGCAATCGCACGGGTGCAAGGTTGACATCCAATGCTAACATAAAATTGGTCATGCAAGGGATTATAAGGTACGTTATTTTCTTTGACATAATGCCAGATATCCCCAATCGTCCAATCTAATAAAGGATTAATTTTTACCTTTGGTTGTGTTGCATCGCTTGGATTTTCTTGTTCAATTATTTGTAAGTTGGCTCTAAAGTTAGATTGTTCTCTACGTAGGCCTGTAATCCAAGCTTCATGTCCCTTAAGCATTACTTTTAAAGGGACTAGCTTACGAATATGGCAACATTCTTTGCGCAGCTCAACTGATTCGAAAATCCCATTTTCGCCATTTTTTTTGACATATTCAGCAACTTGATCTTCATCAGGATAATAAGTTTTTATTTCCAGATTATAATGAGTTTCTGCTTGATCTTTAAGATCCAAGGTTTGCTGATGTAATTTTTTCGTATCCAACATTGCAATAGAAATAGGTAGGCCTAAACGGTGAATAAAGTCCGTAATGACCATATCTTCGACCCCAAGGCTGGTGGCTTGAACGATTTGGCCATACTCAGCCACCGCGTTTTTAAGGATTTCTTGAGTTTCAAGCAGTTTACGTTCATAAAATTCACTGGGTTTTTTAGAGTATAGTTCTATCGGAGTCATTATGTGTGAGCTTTGCTGAAAAAAGAAAATACGAAGCGGTGTAAAACAAAAAATCCTTTTGTATAATTAGAACCTATCTTTTAACAAAAAAATTATAAAAAGGGTAGGTAGTGAATAAATGTTAATTTATTATACTTTATTTATATGTATTTAATTGTTTTTCTAAAATAAATCAACAAAAATATCATTTTTTATAGGATTTTAATATATATAACTTAATATAATAGTGATTTATTTTATATGAGATTATTATCAAGAATTTTAAATTTCAAAGTCCATAATTGGCCTGAAATAAACTTTATCTCCTTTGTTTAAGTTATTTAAATCACGGGTAGTATTAGGAACTTGGGCTTCAATAGGATAATCACTGTCTTTGGGTTTTAAAACGATTTTTGTTACTGCACCAAGAGGGCGAATATCGATTGCTTCAGCCTCAAAATATCCTATTTTTTCGGTATGAATGCTGAGGATAATTTCATGAGGTCTGAACGTGAAATTTTGTTCACCAACTGAAAAGTGATTTGTTTCCCCAAGGAAATGATAAACGAAATCATTTTTGGGTGTGTCTAATATCTCTTTGGGTGATCCAATTTGCTCAATAACCCCTTTGTTCATAATCACAACGCGATCCGCAATTTCCATTGCTTCTTCTTGGTCATGGGTAACGAAAACGCTGGTCAGTTGTATTTCATGGTGTAAATTCGATAACCATTGTCTTAGCTCTCTTCGGACTTTAGTATCTAAAGCCGAGAAAGGTTCGTCCAACAGTAATACGCTGGGATCAATCGCCAAGGCACGTGCCAATGCAACACGTTGTTTTTGACCGCCTGATAATTCCTCTGGATATCGATTGGCTAAATTACCTAGTTGCACCATTTCTAATAGATGTTCAGCTTTTGCTAAAATATTGGATGCAGAAGGCCTTTCTTTTTTTGGTTTTACACGTAATCCAAACGAAATATTTTCTAAAACAGTCATATGCTGAAACAGAGCAAAATGTTGAAACATATACCCAATGCGACGTTCACGAATATCTTTTTTTGAAATATCTTGGTCGTTAAAAAAGATTTGACCAGAGCTTGGTTGTTCCAATCCTGCGATAATACGTAAGAGGCTTGTTTTTCCACAGCCTGAAGGGCCAAGAAGGGCGATTAATTCACCTTTACGAATATCTAGATTGATATTTTGTAAGACATGAAATTGATTAAAATATTTATTTAATTCTTTAATACGGATATTCATTTTATTGTCCTGCCTCTGAATGAGCATTCGTAATTCTGCGTTCACACCATTGTCTTATAAACAAGATAATCATGGCCATTATTAACAATATAATAGAGATACTGAAGGCAGCAGTTGCATTATATTCGTTATATAAAATTTCTATTTGTAAAGGCAGGGTGTTGGTTAGCCCTTCAATATGACCAGAGATAATGGATACCGCTCCGAATTCTCCCATGGCTCTGGCAGTACACATCACCACGCCATGTAATAGAGCCCAACGGATATTTGGAAACGTGACATGCCAGAAAATCTGCCATCCATTCGCTCCTAATAACCGAGCAGCTTCTTCTTCGGTATTGCCTTGTTCTTGCATCAAAGAAATTAATGAACGAGCAACAAAAGGAAACGTTACAAAAATAGTAGCAAGCACAATGCCTGGAACAGCATAGATCACTTGTAAATTATACTCCATTAAAAAAGGGTATAAAATGCTTTGTGAACCATAAAGTAGGGTATAAATTAATCCGACAATAATGGGGGATATGGAAAATGGCAGGTCGATTAAAGTCGTCAGTAAGTTCTTGCCAACAAAATCATATTTTGTGATACACCATGCAGCCATTACCCCGAAAATAACATTTAAAATGACAGAAAGTAGCGTGGCAAATAATGTTAATTTTAATGCTGATAACGCAACTGGGTTGGCAAAAGTATGCCAAAAAAACCCAAGCCCTTTTGAAAGCCCCTCAATCAAAATAACGGATAAAGGTGCCAGGAAAATAACACCAAATACAATCCATGTCATCATTAAAAGTACTGATCTTTTGAGGTTACTTTGTTTATAGATTACTGGCGTCATGATGATTTCTTTTTAGAAAAACGGGGGATAGATAAATGCGTAATGAACCAAATCAAGCGATGTGGTTTAATCCAACGTTGAATGATATTGATGGCAAATAATAAAGCAAAAGAAATCAGCAACATCAACAAACTGATAACCGTAGCGCCTGTATAATCAAATTGATCAAGCTTAGAGACAATTAAAATGGGTAAAATTTCGGTTTTATAAGGGATATTTGCTGCAATAAAAACAACAGATCCATACTCGCCTAAACTACGTGCCATTGCCAAGGAAAACCCCGTTAACCATGCAGGGAATAACATTGGAAAAATAATATATAAAAAGCTTTGTAAGGGTGTTGCCCCTAATGTCTTTGCAGCTTCTTCGACAGAATAAGGAATATCCTTGATAATCGGTTCAAGCGTTCTGATAGTAAAAGGAATAGTGACAAATACCATTGCAATTATAATGCCAAGGGGGGTGTAGGCAACTTTAAAAGGTAAAAGAGAGCCAAGTAATCCATTGGGTGCATATAAAGTTGTCAAAGCAATACCTGCAATCGCTGTGGGTAAAGCCAAGGGAAGATCAACCATTGAATCAATGATTTTTTTTCCTGTAAAAGAATAACGTGTCAACATCCATGCTAAAAATACACCAAGAATTGAAGCCAATAAAGAGGCATAAAAAGAGGTATATAAAGATAATTTTAAAGCACTTTGTAATTGTTTATTGCCGAGAATAGTCATAAGCTGGTCAAAGTGAATATGACTGGCATATAAAAAGAGTGCAGCCAAAGGGAGTAAAACAATTAAGGAAAGCCAAGATAACGTATATCCTAAACTTAGCCAGAATCCTGGAATGACTGAATATTTAGAAGAAAACATTAAACTTCCTTAATTAAAAAAATTAGCGATTAATTTCACTCATAATTCTGTCAAATATTTTATTATCCTTAAAAAATTTGTTATTTATTTCTTTCCATCCTTTAAATACTTTGTCAATAGGTATTAATTTTAAGGTGTGAAATTTATCTTTGTATTCTTCTGCTATTTTTGGGTTACTGGGACGATAATAATATTGTGCCGCCAGAGTTTGTCCCACGTCACTATAGAGGTAATTTAAATACCCTTCTGCTACAACACGCGTGCCTTTTCTATCAACAACAGAATCTACGACGGCTACTGGTGGTTCTGCTAGAATAGAAACAGAAGGAGTAATAAGCTCAAACTCTCCAGGTTTTGATTCGTTCAAAGCCATATAAGCTTCGTTTTCCCAAGAAATTAAAACATCACCTAATCCTCTTTGAATAAAGCTGAGGCTGGATGATCGAGCGCCTGTATCTAAAATAGGGGCATGTTGATAAAGTTGTTTGACAAAATCATATGCTTTTGCTTCAGAACCATATTTTTCCAAAGCATATGCCCAAGCAGCCAAGAAATTCCAACGTGCAACACCAGATGTTTTGGGATTGGGGGTCAGTATTTGCACCCCAGGTTTAATTAAATCGCCCCAATCATGAATATTTTTTGGGTTTCCTTTGCGTACCAAGAATACAATAGTCGAGTAATAGGGGCTACTATGATAAGGCAATTTGCTTTGCCATTTAGGATCAATAAGCTGTTTATATTTATTGAGTGCGTCTATGTCGCCCGATAAAGCAAGGGTAACGACGTCCCCTTGCATACCATCGATGACGGATCGTGCTTGTTTCCCAGATGGACCATGAGATTCATAAACAACTACATGATCCCCTGTTTTTTCTTTCCAATATTGTGCAAAGGCTTGATTATAGGCGTGATAAAATGCCCGTGTTGGATCATACGATACATTTAATAATGTCACCGTTTTAGCAATGCTGGTTTGGAGATATAGAGGAGTGATCAGTAAAATAGCAGCTAAAATTTTCCAAATTTTTGGTTGGTACGGTTTCATTATATGGACATTCTAATGATAAAAGAAGAAAATATAGTTCAAGGTATATAGGATATAGTAATTTTATCAAAATTTAAAGTGTTTTATTTAAAATACTATTTTTTATAGTTGTTATTTTTTTAAATAATGAGTTTGGAGAATCAACGTTTGCAGCGATTTCCTCTATAAAGAGTAAAGAAATAGAATTTAAAAAAGAAAAAAGAAAAAAGAAAAAAGGAACAATTAACAGGGGAAGTGAATCGAACCTTTTCAACTTTTATGAAAACGGCATGCAAGCGATTACAAGAAGTGGCCAAAATTGATACGATCAAAGCCTTAGATCAAATCTCGATTTGGTTTGAGGAGGCAGCTCACGATGGTGAGGCAATGTTAAAAGCCATTGAAACAGGATGGGGTAAGGAATATCCCATTGGGTATATTTCCAAAGTGATTTCCAACGTTTCACATAGGTTAGTAACGTCAGAACGGTAGGTGATTGATGGTGGAAAACATGATGATGATCCTGCTTTTCGAATGCTTTCAAGGGATGAACAACTTGCGTTATTAATTTTGGAAAAACAACAAAATATTCCAAAATGGCTAATCAAACATACCGAGAATTATCAACCTTCAGTATTTAAATACTTGATTGCCAAAGGTTTGATTCCTCAGAGGGTTGGTGCGTGATGATAAGCAGTATAAACATGGTGACTCTGGCTGGTTATCTAGGCAATGATCCAGAGATTAAAACAACTCAATCAGGCAAAGAAACAGCCAGTTTTTCCTTGGCAACTAAACAGAAATGGAAAGATCAAGAACGAACAGACTGGCACAGGGTTGTTGTGTTAAATTCTGGATTGATCAAATTGGTTAAATCTTATGTACGTAAAGGTAGCTTGATAGGGCTGCATGGGCAATTACAGAACAGAAGCTATCAAGATAAAGACGGTAAAACTTGTTATATTACGGAGGTTATTATCCCACCCTTTACAGGTGCATTAACATTATTGGGTGGTCAAAAATGAGCCAACAACGTCACGAGCATGATTGGTATGTCGAGCCCCCAGAATGTGTAGAAAAGCTGATTGAAGTTGAAAAGTTCTTTGGCTACTCTATTCTTGATCCATGTTGTGGCAAGGGAACAATACCCGCAGTTTTCTTGGACGAGGGGTATTTAAATGTTGAATGTCATGATTTGGTTGACCGTAATATTGAACGTATTAGTTTACAGAAACGTTTTAAACAGCAAGATTTTTTAAAAAGCTCAAAAGATAAAAAATGGGATACGATTGTTACAAACCCACCGTTTAAAGATGCTGTTCCTATTATCGAAGAAGCATTGAAAGTCACAAATTATAAAGTTTGTGCTTTATTACGGTTGGCTTTTTTAGAATCAGAAAAACGCACAGCGTTCTTCAAGAAATCTCCTTTGGCCAGAATATGGGTGATGAAAGATCGCGTCACGATGTATAGCGGGGATTACCAAGGAAAAAAGAAATTTTCAGGCACTCAAGTCTATGCATGGTTTGTCTTTGAACATGGCTGGCATGGTCCCACTCAAATTGAAAGGGTCTGAGAAATGGCAAATAGACGTAAAACGAAAATAAGTGTTGTTGGATCTGGAACGGTAAAAAAGCCTTCTTTATTTCAGCAATATCGTAGAGAAGAATTCGTAGTAGAGATTGGTGTTGATCCAGATAATCCCAACCAACAAGTTAAACGTCTGCGCCGTAAATGTGTATATGACGAAATGCTGGCTCGTGGATCTATTAATCAAGAGCAACGTGATTTTGCTGAATGCTATGCGATAATTTGCGAGAAGTCTTTTGGAGGCAGCGGAGATTTGTATTCAATAGTAAATTTTTTAGTGATGGTATTCATGGTCATTATGATGGCCCTACCTTAAAACAGAGCGAGGCTTATGATAAGCTCTTTAAAGTCTGGGGTGCGATGGGGAAATACCATCGTGATTTATTAAATATGATCGTGCTGGGAAATATGGGCAGCAAACAAATATCACAAAGACTGCACCTGAACCTGAATTATACAATGGGTCAGGTGCTTTCTACGTTCATTTTGCTCGAAGAAGCTATGAAAGATTTATAAATAAGGGGCTTGTACTTTTGTAAGAACTATATTAATATATTACAAAATGGGAGTTTTATTTATTGCTTTTTCAACACATAAGATAACTAAAATTTCTTTAATAAATTAACTTATTTATTGTTTCTATATAATTATGATAATTTTTTCAATAGTTTTTGTATTATGAAAGAGTTAATATATGCCCAATTCTCAATTATTTCCAACGGCTCAAAATACACCAGACCAAATGAACGGTTCTATTTTTTTTGTAGATAATAAAACTTCACAAGAACATCAGTATATAGCAACCTCTGAGGATGTTAAAGTTCCAAAAGAAATAAGCAACCTCACTGCTGGCAATGATTGGTATCAAAAAGATTTGTCTCATATGACAACAAATTTGATGCAGAAAGAGTTGAATTCAACAGCGTTAACACCAACAGCTCGGATTGCTGATATAAATTATGCGGGTAGTATTAGTCACTATAGTCCTGGTGATACTAGCGATCATGGTGCAAGTGCTGATATTAAAATATATAACAAGCGAAAGCAAATGTATATCAGCGCGGAATATGGGATAAAACCTAGTTATCAAGATATTTTAGGTCGTGATCCTAGCCATGATGAAATTCAAAATGTTGCTGGTTATAGGATTGAATGGGATAATGTTACTCGTAATAATGCAATACAAAATGAACGAACTAGAATAGCGTATAGCGATGAGGCATTTAATATTATTCATGATAATGTTAATCGTATATTAGGCTATGACTGGGGCAATGATAACAATGTCCGTTGGGCGCAAAGTCGCTTAGCGAATGGCGAGAGTATGAAA
>NZ_ATSX01000003.1 GCF_000527695.1 Commensalibacter papalotli (ex Servin-Garciduenas et al. 2014)
TCTACATAAACTCACCAGCAACGTCAATAAGATTCTTAATATTTTATTAAAGTTTCTTAAACTTTCTGTAAAACTAATAATTATCAATAAGTTATGAATTACATCCCATTCTTGGCCCTATTAAGGAATCCATACCTCAACGCCATTTTAAAAGAAACATTAATAAAATATTAATATTATTAATAAATAATTAACAAATATAAAATTATATTAACAAAATTGTTGATTAAAAATCACATTTATTAATTAATAGTTATAAATATAGTATTTTATTTGTTTTAAACATATATTTTCAATTAATATTATTTCAAGAATATTTATCTTCAGCTCTATTTTAGGAATCACTATGAACGATCATAATATTACAACTTTGCAAAAACGTATTTCATGGGGCAGCATCATTGCTGGCGTGTTTGCTGTTATTGCTGTTTATCTAGCATTAATGATGCTGGGGGCCGCTGTCATTTCCCCTCGCACTTCAGATACGGCTAGTCACATTGGCACTAGTTTTCTTGTCTGGACGATTATTATTACATTAGTCAGCCTTGGCTTAGGTGCCTTTATTGCAGGACGTTTAGCAGGAAGTGATGGTGTTATTCATGGCTTTTTAGTCTGGGCCACTTCTTTTGTTATCAGTGCAATTTTAAGCTCTGTTATTATTGGTGGAGTTATTCAAACTGTTGGATCAGTTGTTGGATCAACTGTTTCTACAACAGGAAATGTAATTGGTGGTCTTGCGTCTGCAACAGGAGGTGGGATTGATAAAACTGCTGATATTGGAAAAAAGATTTTTGGTGAAATGAATATTAACACTAATATTAATACCAATAATGTGGATCAAAATGTCAGAGATGTTTTAGAAAAAACTAATATTCCAACATTACAACCTAATTATCTTAAGAAACAACTTAATGATACTAAAAATGATCTAACACAAACCATCAAAGATATTGGAATGAATCCAAATCAAGCCGATACTTTAATTTCTCAACTAGTAGAGAAATTAAAAAAACGGGGTCAAGCCATCGCACAACCAATTAATCGTGAGCAAATTGAACAAACTATTGCTAGTAATTCTGAATTAAACAATAAAGAAGTGCATAAAGCCGTCGATAATTACATTAATTTATACAATAATACGATGGACGAAGTTCAACAAAGAATTAATAACCTAGAAGACAATTTGCAGCATGCTAAGCAAAGCTATATTACCTTTAAAAAAGAAGCCAAAGAGAAAGCAGATCAAGCTGCAAAAGTAATGTCTAGTATGGCTTTATGGGGCTTTATTAATCTTGTAATTGGTGCTATTGTAAGTGCATTATTTGGATTATGGGGCACAAGAACACGCAGAGATACAATCTCACAATCTTAAAAATATATTTTATATAGACTTATAGTGATAAAAGGGAAATGACTAAATTATTTCCCTTTTATAAATTTAACCAGTTAATTATTTATTATTACAGATTTGTAATTATTTTTAATTATTAAAATTTTGAAACCAATCAGTGAAATATTGAATGCCTTCGTCTAATCTAGTTTTTGGTGACCAACCAGTTTTTTTATAAATCGCCGTAATATCAGATAAGGTAGCTTCTATATCTGTATTTGGACGAGTAATACGGTTTATCTTTGCTTTTTTTTGCATACTCTTCTCAAGGCAAGTAATGAGATTTTCTACCTGTTCTTGACGACTATTTCCAATATTATAAATTTCATACCCATCTAAATCAGGACATTCCAGCAAACTGATTAACCCATCAATAACATCACTTATATAGGTAAAGTCGCGTGACAGATTCTCACCTTCATATAGAGTAATCGGTTTATTTTCAGCAATAGCTTTGGCAAAAAGATAATATGCCATATCAGGTCTACCCCATGGGCCATAAACCGTAAAAAAACGCAAACCTGTTTGTTTTAGTCCGTATAAATGATGATACGTAAAAGATAAAAGCTCGGCAGATTGTTTTGATGCCGCATACACAGAGCTTGGACGATCGACACGATCTTGCTCACTGAAAGGAAGGTGTTTATTTAATCCATACACAGATGACGATGATGCATAAAAAATTCTCTGCAATTTGGGCAAGTGACGTGCCAATTCCAGAATAGTTAAATGGCCTGTGATATTTGTTTGAATATAAGCAAACGGATTTTCTAGAGAATATCTCACTCCAGCTTGAGCCGCGAGGTTAAAGATAATCTTAATATCATGATGTTGTTTGAGGATACTCTCCATTGCGGGTTGATCAGCTATATCCATTTGATAGAAATAAAAATTTTGAAATTGTTTTAATTGATCACAACGGGCTTGTTTTAATAAAGGTGAATAGTAATCATTAAGATTATCTATACCAATCACGGTATTTCCACGTGCCAGTAATGCTTTTGCAAGATGAAAACCTATAAAACCACTGGCCCCTGTTATTAAAAAAACCACATTAACATCCTAGTATAATAATAAACGAATATAAATATATGCCCTTATATGAGGTTATCTTGTTTTAACAAAATATAATTAATTGTCACTGTAAAATTATTTAATAGCAAGATTATTATTATCCATACTTAAAAAATCGTACATATAGTTATTATATTTCGATTTGTAAATTATCTAATATATAAAGTTTAAATTAAATCACTTAAAATATTAGGAAAAGCATCTTATTTTAAATACAAATCTTACCTTCGCTTTTCTATTTTTAAAATGGTATCTACACAAATAATATCTTAATTAAAAACTATAAACTTTTAATAGAAAACTAAAATATTAATTATTAGGTTTTTATCTCTAATTTTTTAAAGCGTAACATTCAAAATATTCAATCAATTAATATTATCGATTAGCGTTATGAATATTAATTAATATACAAATATCTTGAATAGTTTATTGTCAAAGTAGCTAAGTTACACTTATACTTTAATATAATTTTTTATAAGGAGTTCTTATTATGCCTAAAAATAAATTACACCCTACTTTAAATAATTTACCCTCTAATACCAAAACAGTTATTGTTCAATTATTAAATGAACGCTTGGCTGATGGTTTGGACTTGGCACTTTTGACTAAGCAAGCACACTGGAATATGAAAGGGCCTCAATTCATCGGCGTTCATGAAATGGTTGATGGATTCCGTGGTGAATTAGATACTTTTAATGATGAAATGGCTGAACGTATCACAGCCCTTGGCGGAACAGCTTATGGTACATCACAAAATATTACCAAAACATCAAAAATTAATCCCTATCCTACTGATATCTATAAAGTAGAAGATCACATTCATGCACTTATCGAACGTTATGGTGTATTTGCTAATGCTGTTCGTAAAGCGATTGATGAATCTGATGAAGCAGGTGATGCCAATACAGCTGATTTATTTACAGGGATTTCTAGAGCACTAGATAAACAATTATGGTTTTTAGAAGCTCATAAACCTGTATAATATAACAAGTTTATTTCACTTGATATCAAAAGAATCTTTATAGTATCTATAAAGATTCTTTTTTTGTTTTAGAGCTTATTTCTTTTTAGTTTCTTGCTTAACAACATGTTTATTCATTAATTCTGCCTTGTCAGCCTCAAGTGCAGGACTTTCAATCGTATCTCCTACCTTAATACCTAACTTTTCAGTTATCCCACCTTTAAGCTCTAAAGTTGCGATCACTGCACCATGACTACTAATCGGCGCCAAGCTATATGGAATCGTATTTTCAGCAATAGCTTGAATACGATGATTTGCATCAATAAATACCATATCTAGAGGTACTACCGTATTTTTCATCCACATGCTACTACCTTGCGGGGCTGGCCAAATAAACAACATTCCGCCATTATCAGGAATATTGGTTCTAAACATTTCGCCAACTTCCTGCTCTTGAGGGGTTTTTGCAATTTCAACCGAAAATTCGTGCTTTTGAGCATCTTTAGTTATAATCGTCAAAGGTTGCTTTGCTAACTCAGGTTGAGCTTTCATAATATCATGCTCGATATTTTCAGCTATAGCCAGTGAGCCATATCCAAAACCTACCATTAATACTGACGCTAGCGCTAAATGAATAAAATGCTTTTTCACTTTAAATATATTCCTTTAAATTAAAAACGGGTTATTTAATCTTTCAAAACCAATAGTACTACCAATCCCATGCCCTGGTAATACATATATATCATCACCTAGGGGAAGTAATTTTTCTTTGATTGTTTTTATAAGTAACCCTTCGTTACCATAAGCAAAATCAGCTCGGCCGATTGTTCCTTTAAATAATACATCCCCTGTGATCATAAAACGCGCCTTAGGCTCATAAAAAACTATGTGACCAGGTGTATGACCAGGAACGTGCAAAACTTCCAAATTAATGCCATCAAAAGAAAGTTTTTCTTTATCATTTAAAAAACGTGTAGGTTTTACATTTTGAGCATTATCTATCTTAGTACCAAAATTAAGAACATCTTGCTGAACTTTATCAAGTAAAAACTGGTCTTCTTGAGAAGGACCTAAGATAGGGATTTCTTTTTGGTATTTATCTTGTAAATAATGTTGTAAGGCTGTGGTAACGCCGACATGATCAAAATGACCATGTGTTAATAAAATTGCTTGTATCTCTATATCATCCGCTTCAATAGCCTGAATAATCAAAGGCAAATCCCCACCAGGATCGCTGACAATACCTTTTTTCAGACCTTGATCCCATATCAACATACAATTTTGACGTAACATTGTTACAGGCATAATCTCTATTCTTAAAGATGCAATTGAAAGAAACAAAAAACGCTCCATATTATTTTAAAAAATTATAATTTTACTTTTAGCATAAACAATACTGTAATCTTCATAAAAAGAATAAAGTATTTCCCTTATCTATCCAATAATAATGAATTTTTAGGTTTATTTAGTCTATTTTCTTATGTTTATTTTGTTGCAGTGTTACATCAAAAAACGACACAACACCTTCAAAAATCTAAAAAAAATAGAATTATCTACATTTTATCTTGACCTAAACAAACCCTGTCCGTATGAAGGATATACATTTCCACAACAATTAAGATTTAAGACTTTATAGGGTTGCCGAATGAAAAACGTCTATGTGCATCGTAATACTAAAACGAAATTTTCCTCATTTCTTTTAATGTTCTCATGTATGGTTGTTTCAACCTCTTATGCACAAGCTAAAACTACACATCATATAACTAAAAAAACTTCTCATCATGCAAGCAAAAGCGCTCATGCACAAAAAGTTTCTTTAAAAAGTAAAAGTAGCCACAGCGCAAAAAAAAGCCATTTTAAAACCCGTAAAGTAAGCTATAGACATAGAAGTGGCAGACATGGTGGTAATGTTATCCAATGTGTAGCGTTTGCACGCTCTGCCTCTGATGTGCAATTATCTGGTAATGCAGGAAATTGGTGGTCTAATGCAGCAGGCGTCTACGATCGTGGAAATGCTCCAGAACCAAACAGCGTTCTAAGTTTCCGCTCAACACGCAAGATGCCTTATGGACATGTTGCTGTTGTTACAAAAGTAATTGATTCTAGAACAGTCATTATCGATCAATCACATTGGGCACAAAGAGGTATAAGCCGAGATACTCCTGTAATTGACGTATCTCCTAACAATGACTGGACTGCAGTTCGTGTTGCTACGAATGGCGATAAAAGTAATTTTGGAAGTATCTATCCAACACATGGATTTATTTATCCAAATAGTGGTCGTGTACAAAATGTTACTGCTAAACGTAAAGCGCCAAACAAAAATATCAAAACATGGTCAGCTGATGCAGCAACAACCAAAGGATACTCTAAAGTTCAAACCCAAGTGGCTTTAAACCCAAATGTATCTGATGATTTCTTTGCTGACGCACCAGATCGTTCAATCAAATAATATCCATACATTTAAGGACGTCCTTGTCGATGATAAGGATGCCCTTGTAAAATGCTTTGTGCCCTATAAATTTGTTCAGCAAGTAAAATACGAACAAGCATATGGGGCCAAGTTAAGCTTCCCAAGGATAAAACCAAATCAGAACGTTGAATGGCAGCATGATGCAACCCTTCAGCCCCTCCGATTAAAAAAGAAATAGGTCTGGATTCATCAATCCATTTTTGCATGATATTCGCAAAAACAAGACTACTGTAATTTTTCCCACCCTCATCAAGGCTGATGACAACCGAACGATTAGGCACAGCACTTAACAAGGCTTGTGTTTCTTTATATTTGGTTTCTTCTGGACCGCCTTTTGCTTCACCAACTTCTATAATCGAAAGTTTAGGGCGAATCCGTTTAGCATAACGATCCACAAGTTCAAGTTCAGCTTTCTGCCGCATTTTACCTACGGCAATAATCGAAAACATTATTCTTGAGGTTCTTCGCTTAATTTTTCCGCAGATTGTGGTGCATCTGTAATTTCTACATTCCAGATTTTCTCAATATTATAATATTCACGTGCTTCTCCACGGAATAAATGGACAATAATATCGCCGGCATCCAATAAAACCCAATCCGCACTTTTCTCCATCGTTACTTTTTTAATACCATTTTCAAATAATAATTTATCCAAATGGGTTGCCATTGCAAGGATTTGACGGTCTACTTGACCTGTTGCGATAATCATACGATCTGCAAAAGAAGCCTTGCCAACCAAATCAATAACAATGACGTTCTCGGCTTTGTCATCTTCCAAAGACTCTACCATCAATGCAACGACTTGATTTAATTTGGCTTCATCTAAAACAGACACTCTTTTAACAGCTTGCTCTGGACCTGTTTGCACGACTTCTTTACGTGAAATCTGTTCATTCATATAAGTTTATTCCTTTTTAATCTTACTTAACTTAGGCGTTTTAATCATTGTTGGCGTTGTTGTCTTAACGCGGTTGCTGAAATACTGTTCTCTGGTGCTGGAACAAAAACCCATGCTGGTGATTGCAAATCAGCCAACATTGTCGCACAACGAGACGGCAACCTAGCTCTTCGAGCCCATTGTGCTGCCTGTCCATTTAATGCACTATATATATAAGATGGTCTTGGGAAAACTGCCATAGGCACAATCTTTAATATTTCTTTCCAATGCGACCATAAAGCCATTTGGGCCAAACCATCTGCGCCCATCAACCATACAAAGTTGCAGCAAGGGAAACGTTGTTTTAATAAACGAATCGTATCACAGCTATACCGCGTATGTAATCTGCATTCGATATCGGTGGGAATGATTTTTCTACCTGTTACGCGTTCTTTAGCCATTTGAAAGCGTTCTTTAAATGGTGCCATCTCTTTTCCGACTTTCAAAGGGTTCCCAGGCGATACCATTAACCACACTTGGTCAAGTTGAAGAAATTTTAATGCACGATTAGCAAGCTGTAAATGTCCTTCATGGATTGGATTAAACGATCCACCAAACAACCCAACGCGTATATTCCTGCGATCCCCCCAAGTCGGTATTGATATCATCTAGGCGCGCACCTGACCATCACCATACACTTCATAACGATAGCTGGTTAATTGTTCGATTCCAACAGGGCCTCTGGCATGAAGTCTGCCTGTTGCAATCCCAATTTCTGCCCCAAACCCGAACTCTCCACCATCACAAAACTGCGTCGACGTATTGCGCATGACCACAGCACTGGGGACAGAATCCATAAAATATCGAACTGATTTATCGTCTTCGGACAGGATTGCTTCGGTATGACCACTGCCATACTTCACGATATGGTGGATGGCTTCATCAATATCTTTGACAACAGCAACGGATAGTACGGCATCCAACCATTCCGTAGCAAAATCCTCATCAGAAGCACGTTCGATTTTTTGAGATATCTTACATGCAGCTTGATTACCTACAAAACGACAGCCAAGTTTTTGCAAATCAGATACTAGGATCGGCAATAATTCCCCTGCTATTGCTTGATCAATCAAAAGCGTTTCTGTTGCGCCACAAATCCCAGTGCGACGCATTTTGGCATTTACTAACACGCTACGTGCTTTGTCAAAATCAGCTTTTTCATGGATATACGTGTGGCATAAACCCGCAGCATGTGCCAACACAGGAACTCTTGCTTCTTGTTGGACAAATTTAATCAGCGAGTATCCCCCTCTGGGAATAATCACATCAATAACACCAACCGCATGCAACATATCCATAACATGTTGACGGTTACTGTCAGGAGGCATCGCAACGGAATCAGGATTTAACCCCGTATCAATCAATCCTTGTTGCATTGCTTTGTGAATCGCCATAGAGGTTAAATGCGTTTCTGACCCACCACGCAGAACAATCCCATTGCCTGATTTAATACAAATGCCAACAGCATCGGCACCGACATTTGGACGACTTTCGTAAATCATCCCAACGACACCTAAAGGCACAGAAACGCGTTTAAAATGCAACCCGTTCGGCCTATCCCAACTGGCCAATTCTTTACCTAAAGGGTCTGGTAGCTCGGCGATGTTCTCTAACCCCTTAGCCATCGCTTCTAAACGTTCATGAGTTAAAGTCATACGATCTTTGAATGCCGCTGACACATCAGCTTTTGCGACCTCGTTAGCATTCACCATCAAAATCTCTGTTTCAGCAGCACGTAATGCTTTGGCTGCACAGCGTAACGCTTGGTTACGCTGCTGAATATCGGTACGCGCCAATTGATAAGCAGCATCTCTGACTTTTTGTGCAAGCTCTGTAATTGTTTGCACCGAATTTGAACTGACAGAGACCATCGTTATATCTTTCCTTGGCAAGCCATACATCTAAAATCGATTATTTTATTAGTAAAGCAAATTATACATTGAAACGGAAGAGTAAAACGTCACCGTCTTTGACAATGTATTCTTTACCTTCGATACGTGCTTTACCAGCTTCTTTTGCACCAGTTTCACCTTTATACTGAACGAAATCATCATAAGCAATCGTTTCACAAGCAATAAAGCCACGTTCAAAGTCATTATGAATCACAGCCGCAGCTTGTGGTGCTTTGGTGCCCTTAGAAATCGTCCAAGCTCTGGTTTCTTTGGGACCACAAGTAAAATAGGTAATTAGATTTAATAAATGGTAGCCCGCTGCGATCACACGATCCAGACCGCTATTTTCCAATCCTAATCCAGAAAGGAATTCCATTTGATCTTCTTTACCCAACTGGCTTACTTCGGCTTCAATATCAGCAGAAACAATCACAGCCTCGGCACCTTGTGCTTTGGCCATTTCCAGCACCTTGGCTGAATATGCATTACCAGTTGCTGCGGATTCTTCCTCAACATTACATACATATAAAACTGGCTTGCTGGTTAAAAGCTGTAAACGCGAAATAGCTGTTTCTTCACCTGCTGGAATGACATCACGCACGGGTGTGCCATCTTGCAAAGCTTTGATTAAAGGTTCTACCAAAACCAAAGTTGCTTGAGCTTCTTTATCATTTCCACGGGCTCTTTTTTGCAACGCAATCATGCGTTTCTCAAGGCTTTCTAAATCCGCAATCATCAATTCGGTTTCAATGATTTCTGCATCCCGAATAGGATCAACAGAGCCCTCTACATGGGTAATATCATCATTATCAAAGCAACGTAATACATGAATAATTGCATCGACTTCACGAATATTCGCTAGAAACTGATTACCAAGACCTTCCCCTTTGGAAGCCCCTTTAACCAATCCAGCGATATCTACAAATTCTAAACTGGTTGGAATAATTTGTTTAGAATTCGTAATTTGTGACAAAATATTCAACCGTGTATCTGGCACCGCCACACGACCAACATTAGGCTCAATTGTGCAAAATGGATAATTTGCTGATTGTGCTGCAGCAGTTGCGGTTAACGCATTAAAAAGAGTGGATTTTCCAACATTTGGCAATCCAACAATACCACAATTAAACCCCATGTTGTTTTACTCCTTGGTTAACAACGCAATTTTAGACATATAAGCATCCCAGTTTTTAGCAACCAGTAATGGAGATGCTTGTGCGGCGGCATCAATGAATGGCTCAAGCCATTCCTGATCTTGTTTGGAAAAATTACTTAATACATAACCAGCTACTCGCGCTTTGTCCCCAGGGTGACCTATACCCAAACGAACACGCCAATAATCTTGATTACCCATCATTTTATCAATAGAACGCAAGCCATTATGACCAGCAGCCCCCCCACCTTTTTTAATGCGTATACGCCCAGGTTGAAGATCAAGTTCATCATGAAAAACAATTAAATTATCCAACGGGATTTTATAAAAAGCAATTGCTGGTTGAACACTTTCCCCCGAAAGATTCATATAAGTCATTGGTTTTAACAAAAGGATTTTTTCACCTTCTATGGTGCCTTCGGCAATTTCCCCACGAAAACGCTTACGCCATGGGGAAAAACCATGGCGTTGCGCAATTCGATCGATCGCCATAAAACCAATATTATGGCGATTTGCCTGCATTCCAGACTCGGGATTACCAAGCCCAGTCAACAGTAACATGATCTATTCTTTCATTAATTAAAAGAAGATTACTCTTCAGAAGCTGCTGCTTCTGTTGCTGCTTCAGCTGTTTCGCCTTCTGCACCTTCAGCTGCTTCATCTTCAACTTCAACAGCAATTGTTGGAGCAGAAATGCTAGCAATCACGAAATCTTCTTCATTTTGATTGGTATGGGTAACATTTTCTGTTCCCTTTAATTGTGACCAACTGATGGTATCATGAATATCTAAACCAGTAAGATCAGCAACAAATGCTTCTGGAATATGATCAACGTCACAGTTAATTTCAACAGAGTGATATACAGTATTTAAAACGCCATCACGTTTGAAACCTGGGCATTCATCTTCACCAATAAAGTGAACAGGAATTTCAACGCGGATATGTTGACCAGCAACCATACGTTGGAAATCAACGTGTAATGGGCGGTCTGTTACTGGATGCATTTGCACAGAGCGCATTAATGCAACTGATGTTTTTTTACCATCAACAAGGATTTGGTACAATTGAGAACGCCAAGAACCGTGTAATTCACGCATAATTAAGCGTGGGTCGATTGCAATCATTACAGGTTCAGATTTACCACCATAAACCACGCCAGGGACAAGACCTTCACGACGTGTTGCGCGCGCTGCCCCCTTACCAGCCTTCGCACGCATTTCAACATTTAACTCTACAAATTTTTTCGCTGCCACTTTAAAAAGCTCCTTGAATATAAAAGGCAAAACAATAAGCACCAACCTCCAGGGGTGTTCGTGCAAATTATCCTTTAACGAAAAAATAAAGAAAAAGCAAATATCTTTATATAAGATTTCTTTTTTATCGTCTTCTTCGTTTTCATTCGGTGGAGGAAGGAGTTTATGAGGTCTTGTCGCGGATTTGAGACTGGGTTATTTTTTGGTACAGAATTGGCGAATTAACAAAGAAGCGGATTATTTAATCCGAAGAGAATTTGAATGAAATTAATTTAGTCTTTGATCATCCATTTTCCTTTGAATCCAATTCCTTTTTCATTCAGAGAATGGCTTCATATCCTTTGAGTGTTTTTTAGCTGTGTAAAAAAGACGCAATCACAATTCCTTGGTATAACCTTCTTTAATCTGAAATGATCTTTTTCTATGCGCTGTTGTAAGGACTTCTTTGTCTCATGAAGACAATGATTAGGGAGTATAGCCTCTTTCTTCATGGTCTGTATGATTTTTGGAAAAGGAAAAGCATCAGTGCCTACATGGGTTGGTGCAAAAAGCGTACCTTCTTTGAATGCTTTTCCAAAGAAGCGTTGAGCTGCCTGTATATTACGCCTTGCTGTAAGCTAGAAATCAATCAAAGTGCCATCCTTATCTATAGCTCTATATAGATATTTCCAATTACCTTTGACTTTGCTATAGGTTTATCCACTCTGATCGCACCACAATACTGCTTTCTAAAACCTCTCAAGCGTTTTTCTAATAGGAGAGCATAATAACTGTAAAGAGCAAACGATTTAACGTGCTATAATCAACACTTACACCCCCGTTCTAAGGAGAGTTCTACAATATCTCCATAGCTTAAGGAATAGCGCAAATTCCAATTGATCGCTTGAGTAATCATCAATCCATTAAAGTGACGATCTTTAAAATCATCTTTGGATCTTAAAATAAATTTCTTTCGTAATTTAATAAGCATCGTCCGTTCTTAAATATCAACACTACATTCATACTTATAGCAGATAATGCACTACACTCTAAATTTGAGACAAGACATTTATTCTTTAGTACTACTTTCCCAATTGGCATGATATACATCTTTTCGTTTGCTCAATGCTTTTACGACTTCCTCAATTTCTTCTTTATCAATTGCTGTACTAATTAAAGTAGCCACAAGTTCCACACAATCGTCAGAAAGATCAAAAAATTCGACATCACTTACAGGATATTGTGCTTTTTCCAATAGATCCACCACCAATTCACGCAATATTGGAGCTGCCTTCCGATCAACACTTAAGCGTATTTCAAATGTTGATTCACCCGTTTCCTCGTTAAGAGGGATACGATTGATGGCATTTGCTAAGCGGCGTAAAAATGTATTCCCAAAAATAACAAAAAAAGTGAGTGTTACTGCTTCAGTTATCATATTCCCACCTGCGCAGCAACCGACAGCAGCAGAACACCATAATGTCGCGGCAGTATTTAAACCACGTACATTCATGCCCTCTTTCATGATGACACCAGCACCAAGAAAACCTATCCCAGAAACGACATAAGCTATAACACGAACCGCCTCAACATTTCCCCCCATACGCTGACCAAGATCAACAAAAGTAGCTGCACCAATTGCAACCAGCACATTTGTACGTAATCCCGCAGTTCTTTGACGATATTGACGTTCAGCGCCTATTAAAGTTCCTAGGACAAAAGCAATCAGCAGCGACAACGTCGTATCATAAAAAGCTACAAAGGAAAAATTTTGTATGAATTGCATTGTGACATTGCCTTTTCTATAAACTTTAATGACTAAATTTTTATTTTTTCAATGAAACGACAAAAGATAAAACCGCAAGAAGATAATTTTACAGTTTTATCAAATCAATAGATACTATCAAATTATTAAGTTTTTATAAACTTATGTACAAGAAAGAAAACTGTAAAATATCTAAATGGTTCAAAGCGAGAGTATGATCGCTTTAACATCATACCCTCTCTTGCAAGAATTATAATTTTGTTTATTAGAACCATTGACCAAATTTACGGATATATAATGTTTTCATACCCTGTGCAACACAGCAATAGGCAAATAATGTAGCAACAAGCCAAGGGAAATAAGACCAAGGAAGTGGTTGTAAGCCTATGAAATGACCAAGTGGTGAAAACGGAATATAAATGCCAAGTATCATCACTGATCCCGTCATTAATAGCACTGGTAAAGCCGCTGTGCTTTGAAAGAAGGGGATCTTTTGCGTCCGTAACATATGAACAACAAGTGTTTGTGACAAAAGCCCTTCGATAAACCATCCAGATTGAAATAATGATTGCATTGCAGACGTATTGGCACCAAAAACAAACCACATCAATGCAAAGGTGGTAATATCAAAGATTGAGGATGTTGGCCCGATGAACAACATAAACCGACCAATATTTCGTGCACTCCATTTTCGTGGTTTTGCTAAAAACTCTTTATCCATTCTATCCCAAGGAAGAGATAATTGCGAAATATCATAAAGTAAATTTTGCAAAAGCAGATGAATAGATAACATAGGTAGGAATGGGATAAAGGCACTTGCAACCAAAACGGAGAACACATTGCCAAAATTTGAGCTTGCCGTCATATTAAGATATTTCATGATGTTACCAAAAGTTTCACGCCCCTTAATAACGCCTTCTTCCAACACCATAAGACTTTTTTCCAATAAAATAATATCGGCAGATTCTTTTGCAATATCGGTACCGCTATCCACTGATATACCCACGTCCGCATCTCGTAGTGCAGGTGCATCATTTATACCATCCCCAAGAAACCCAACCGTATGCCCATTAGCTTGCAATGCCTTAAGAACTTTTGATTTTTGCAAAGGTGATAGTTTTGCAAAGACCGTACGTTGTTCGACTTCTTGCTGTAATTGCTGTTCAGTCATTGTCTCTACATCACGCCCCAAAAGCACTTCTCCGGGCTCTAGACCAACTTCACGACATACTTTTGCGGTTACAATAGCGTTATCACCAGTCAATACTTTTACACCAACACCGTTTGCACGCAGAGCGGCAATTGCTGGTCGGGCAGTTTCTTTTGGTGGATCAAGAAAAGTAAGAAATCCTTCAATAATAAGGTCTTTTTCAAAAGCAGCACTATAAAGTTCCGCTTTCTCATTTTCCGCAAAAATTCTTGATGCAACAATCAGAACGCGAAAACCGTCTTCGTTATAGCTCTGAGAGAGCGACAGAAGTTTCGCTTTTGTTGCCTCGTCAAGTTGTTGTAACCGATCGCCTTCTCTTACGCTTACGGATACAGCGAGCATCTCTTCAACAGCACCCTTACATACAAGAAGATGCTGATTATCGGTATCTTCTAATATAATAGAAAGGCGGCGACGTTGGAAATCAAAAGGAACCTCATCAATCTTACGATAGGCACGAATTACAGTGTTGTGGTTGAATTTTTTACCAAAATATACAACAGCCTGATCCATAAGGTTACGCATACCGCTCTGATGGACAGAGTTCAACCATGCAAGCTCAAACACACGATTATTTGTTTTACCTTCAAAGTCGAGGTGATGTTCAAGAATAATTTTATCCTGCGTCAATGTTCCCGTTTTATCGGTACAAAGAATATCCATAGCACCAAGATTTTGAATGGAGTTCAGCCTTTTGACCACTACCTTGCGTCGTGCCATGGAAACTGCACCTTTTGCAAGATTAGAGGATACAATTAAAGGCAACATTTCTGGTGTCAAACCGACTGCCACAGCTACAGCAAACAAAAACGCTTCAAGCCAGTCGCCTTTTGTCAATCCGTTGATAAAGAAAACAATCGGAACCATTACCAGCATAAAACGAATAAGCAGCCAACTGACGGAATTAACACCTCGGTCAAAAGCAGTTTGTGCACGTGAACCAACTATAGACTTAGCCAGTGATCCAAAATATGTCCTAGGTCCAGTAGAGACAACTAATGCGCGCGCTGTACCGCTTACTACATTTGTTCCCATTAAACAGATATTCGGCAAATCTAGCAGGTCCATTTGATCTTTTACGACTTTTCCTGCATTTTTTTCAGCCACGGCGCCCAAAGTATCATATTTTTCAACAGGCAAAGATTCACCAGTTAATACAGCTTGAGAGACAAAAAGGTCACGTGAATCAATCAACCTGATATCAGCAGGAATCATATCACCAGCAGATAAATGTACAATGTCACCTGCAACGAGCTCACGCATTGGAATTTCATGCATTACAGATTCGGAACTATTATTATCACGACGCAACACTGTAGCAGTTGTGCGCACCATCGCTTTTAACGTTTCGGCCGCTTTGTTAGAGCGATATTCTTGCCAGAAACGTAAAATACCACTAATCAATACCATCGTGACAACGATGATAACACCCGTCAGGTCAGTTTCCTCACCTGCACGAAATGGCAGCCAAAAGTCAGTGTAAAACTGTATCGCTGCAAGCATCATCAAAACGCCTATAAAAGGGTTTTTGAAAGCCAATATAAGCTGTATTATAGCATGGGGTGGTCGATCATGAGCGACTTCGTTTGCACCATCATTGGTTAATCTTGACGCAGCTTCCAAGGTTGTTAATCCGTCCAAACTCGCATTGACGTTTAATAAACTTGTTTCTAATTGGTTTTGTGCCTCACGAACAACACGCATGGAAAGGGAGTTCTTTTTCGGGGGCGTTATTTGTTTATTATCATTGATATCGCTCATGGCAATATTCTTTCCTGTTGCATAAACAGCAACAAGAACGACGATCAATATTTATACTATGATCGTTATGTTTGTGCTGTTTATTTCGACTAAATTCATTATCATGTTATCTGTTTTCAACGGCTGACAACACAAATACGTGGTATCAGCCTTCGTACTGTAAGGATCGTCCATATTGCCCCCCTTGTTCAAAATGAAACTCTTAAAATTATGTCTACAAGACACTGCTTATTTCGCACTAGGGAGATATAAAAACAATTATCTATTTTGATATAAAATATATACTTTGGTATATATTTTCCTATGCAACATACAGTTGCCATTCATTGGCAATTGAAAAAATTCTGAATAAAAACAATCTTATTTATGCTGATATTCTCTTTTATTTTATAATATCCATGCTCATAATACGAATGCGTGGGTGCTGTTTTATGTTTATAATCGAAAAAAAATATTGGTAATAAATCAAACGTAATCCACACTAAGTTAAGGAATATTCAACTGAAGTTACACATCATAATAAAGAGTGTTATACTTATTTTAATTTTAACGACTATTTTCATTTTTGATACATTATCGAGATTGGAAATAGCAGCTGCAGTATTCTATATTGCTGTGATACTGGTCGGGGCACGTTTTATTTCGGCAAAAGGCGTTATAGTTTTATGCTCTATCTGTACTTTACTAACGGTTGTTTCGTTCTTTTTAACGACAAAAGGACTGTTTGAGACTGGACTGATTAATTGTATTATCGCTCTGTCAGCATTATATTTGACGACCTACATTATTTTACGTACACAAGTGGCAGAAAACAATGCAATTAATGCAACATATCAAATGACGCGCATAGCGCGTATTCAGAGTCTAGGAGAACTAACTGCATCAATTGCTCATGAAATTAATCAACCACTAGCAGCAACAACTGCTAGTGCAGATGCCTGTCGAAATTGGTTAATGCGTGATAAACCAGATATTAACCGCGCTATTCAGGCATTGGAACGAATTAGGCGCGAAACGCGCAGGGCTTCTGAAGTCGTTGAAAGAATTCGTCGTCTTTCAAAAAATGAGATAACGCAAAAAGAAATATGTGATCTAAACGATATTGTATCTGATACGCTAGCGCTTTCAAACGCACTTATTGAACATCACGATATTGAGTTAACTTGGAACCGATATGATGCTCCCCTTATAGTTCACGTAGATAAAGTACAAATGATGCAAGTTATAGGAAACCTATTTCTTAATGCTATTGAGGCATTGCAACCACGCCTTGTTACAGAACGTTTTATAACAGTAAAAACTTTTACTATGAATGCTCAAGCTTGTTTCAGGATGACTGATACAGGTGTTGGACTAAGTGAAGAGGATATAAAACATATTTTTGATGCATTTTGGACTAAACGTGATGGAGGTACTGGACTTGGATTGACGTTATGCAGGGCTATAGTTGAAGCACATAAAGGGATTATTTCCGCAAGACAAAATTCCCATGGTGGTGCTATATTTGAGATCATATTACCGTGTAAAATAAACAAAGAAAGTAACAATAGTGGAGCCTAAACTGGTTTATATAATCGATGATGATATGTCCGTGCGTGACGCTCTTGATGACTTACTAGCTTCTGTCGATATTGAGACACGCAGTTTTGACAGCATTGAAAGTTTCTTACAATCTGAAAAAAATCCTATTTTATCCTGTCTTATACTGGATGTGCGTATGCCAGGACAAAGCGGTATGGATTTCCAACATAAAATGCAAAAAAATGGTTTAGACATACCCGTTATATTTATTAGTGGTCATGGTGATATTCCAATGTCGGTCACGGCAATTAAACGTGGTGCAATAGATTTTTTGAGTAAACCCTTTCGCGAACAAGATATACTTGAAGCTATCTATCGCGGTTTCGAAGTCAGCCGTGAAAAAATAAAACAACACGAAGAACGCAACCATGTTGAGAAAATATATAATTCACTCAATGCTGGTGAAAAGGCAGTAGTTTCATTCTTAATCAAAGGGCATCTGAATAAACAAATAGCAGCAGAACTCAATGTCAGTGAAATAACGGTTAAAGTACGTCGTGCTAATATTATGCAAAAAATGCAAGTTAAATCGTTTGCTGATCTTATACGTATGGGAATAGAAATAGAAAAGATGCTTTTAGAGGGATCGTTGCAAATTTAATATTCTAATATGATTATTCTAGAACAAGATGTTCGTGTTGGTTATATTACCTTGAATGGTTGGAATTTACTAAATTTATACTAAAATAAAAGACCAATAAAAATATTTATGCAGAGCTATGGATAAAAAAAGAAACTTCAATTTATTTGTTACTAACAATCAAAAATTATACAAGTAGTTTGATTTTTGGTCTTGTCGCAATTTTGAGACCGGATTGTATTTTGGTATAGAATTGATGAATTAGTGAGGAGGCGGATTATTTAATTCAAAGAGCTTTTAAATGAAGTTAATTTAGTCTTTGATCATCCATTTTCCTTTGAATCCAAGTTTTTTTTACCCAGAGAATGACTTCATATCCTTTGAGTGTATTTCTAGCTGTGCACATAGACTAAAAACACCCATTCCTTGCTTTAACAATCTTTAATCTAAAATGACCTTTTTGGGGCTATCGCAAATCCTGACTAAGTGGATTGGAACATTCATAATGTTCATCATAACGTTTTTTATACTCGTGTATTGTATTTATTATAAGAGACATTCCGTCTAATATATCTTGTGATATTTTTCATCCATCTAAAAATCTTACCTCTTATAATACAACAAATATAATCAACAGAATAACTACAACTTATAAAAAAGCTGCTTATATTTCTATAAGCAGCTTACTCTAAAATTTTACCCTAAAGGCAACGCATGTAACTCCCAAGCCTTTCCTCCATTTTCAGGAGGGCGGGCACACATGGGTTGGGCATTGGCTAATCGAACATTGGCTTTTAAGCCCATTAAGTGGCGCAATGCACGAAAAATACCCCCATGAGCAACAATTAAAACAGTGCCATTTTGTGCTTTGCACATCGAACGATTAACCGCCTCAGCAACACGATTACTTAAAACCGCAAATGGTTCTCCATTTTCAGGGGTAAACGTCCCAGCAATCCAATCATCATACCATGGCCCCATAGGTTGTGCCTCTTCAACCCCAAAGCACACTTCTTTTAAACCATCATCCAATTCAATCGGCAACTTGATGCCTGTTTTTTTATGAATAATATCCGCTGTCATTTCAGCCGTTTTACGCGCACGCCCCAAAGGAGAGCTTACAATCTGAGTAATTGGCAACTCTAAATGATCCCAATGATTAGCAATCGCACTGCCGGCAGCCACCGCTTGAGATAAGCCAACCGTATTCAACGGAATATCGGTGCGACCTTGGGATAAATTGCGCGCATTCCAATCTGTTTGGCCATGGCGTAAATACCAATAGGGACGAGTAAGTAAAGCTGTCATTACAAAATACCTTTATCTATTTAAATGAATTAATCAAACAAAGAAGAAACAGAGCTTTCATCCGCAACTGCACGAATGGCTTTGCCCAATAAATTATTAAGTGGAATTTGGCGAATTTTTGTCGCTCTACGAACAGCATCTGTTTTGATAATACTGTCCGTAATAACCAATTCACCCAAAACAGAATTTTGGACTTTCTCAGATGCACTTCCAGAGAGAACACCGTGGGTAACATATGCATCCGTTGCCTCGGCACCTGAATTAATCAATGCTTGAGCAGCATTACAAAGAGACCCACCACTGTCAATTATATCATCAACTAAAATACAATGACGTCCCTCAACATTACCAATCACATTCATCACTTCGGATACACCAGCACGCTCACGACGTTTATCAATAATTGCCAAATCAACATCTAGACGCTTTGCCAATTGACGGGCTCTGACCACTCCACCTACATCAGGGGATACAACCAACAAATTGCTTTTCCCTGCATATTTTTTCTTTATATCTTGAGTAAACAAAGGAGCTGCATAAAGATTATCAACAGGAATATCGAAGAACCCTTGGATTTGCCCAGCGTGTAAGTCCAACGTTAAAATGCGTCCAGCGCCTGCTTCAACTAGTAAATTAGCCACTAATTTTGCACTAATTGGCGTTCTGGGACCTGATTTGCGATCTTGCCGAGCGTAACCAAAATAAGGCATTACCGCTGTAATACGTCGTGCTGACCCGCGTCGCAGTGCATCCAGCATAATGAGTAATTCCATTAAATTATCATTTGTTGGATAGCTGGTGCTTTGTACGGCAAACATATCTTCACCACGTACATTCTCGTAAATCTCTACAAACACCTCTTTATCTGCAAAACGCTGAACAGATGCATCACACAACGGCATTTTTAACTCAGCAGCCACAGCTTCTGCTAGTGGGCGATTACTATTCCCAGAAATAATTTTCATTCACGCAACTCCAATATCCATAAGGTCTTTATTTTTAAATCTAGTTATCATTTTACATTGTTTTTTGTAAATCTGGTGGAGCCAATAAAGGACCCTGTGTCTTTTCACCATTTGTAGGCAACGGTTTTACATTTCGTTCAGAATGATTGTTAATAATACGTTGAACGGCTCCTGCTGCTTCTTGTCCAACAGCTGCACCAACATCGCCCCAATATACATCCAAACTATGTGCAGGAACATCATTTATTTGAAAAGCTTTCCCTGCTTCTTTTCCCTTGGCATCAACAATACGCCATACAATTTCAACATGCTGAACTGGATTTCCACGTGTTCCAGCTGCTCCAGAGGTCAATTTAACAATGCAATTGACAATATAATCTGCTTTTTCTTTTTTTAATTGAATAGCATTTGATTTATCCACAAAAGAAGCCACGAACTGTCTGGAAATGGTTTTATTCCCATCACCAGGTGCTCCCGTTACACCTTCAAAGTAAACCTGTGCTGGACGATTTTTTAAACTATGAGGATCTGCTGCCATCACGCGAGCCTCTAATCCTTTTAGTACGTCTGTAACCATAGGAGCTGTTTGCTCAGCAACTTGAGCGAGAATAGCCTCATTCCCACTAGACCAATCCTGAGCCGATACTGGCATCATCTGACGCGTTGCAGCAACCTTACCATCTGGAGCAATAATACTAAATTGTGGCGTTACCATACCATCTTTAGAATTTGCTTTCATCAATAACAGCCATTCCCCTTTTTGAGCAGGACCAACAACTGGCGGTAATGTCTGATCTGTCATCACTTTGACCAAATCTTGTGCCAAAATTGCAGAATCTTTATCGGTTAATAAAGCTTCTGTAGGCACTGGCACAATCAGCCTTGTCGGTGGAGGTGCCGTTAATTTCCCACCAACCCCTGATTGTTTTTCAAAAGGATGAGGAACCTGGACACATCCAATCAAAGGAATTAATACCAGCAAACTTAATCCCACTTTGAAAAGCGATGTTCTTTGAATATGCATATTTATTCTTACCTTTTACTACAAGCAATTGCTGAGATTTGATGCCCCAAAGGACCACCACCCGCCAAAGTCCGACGACGATGACTAAAAAAATGTGTTTCATCCCCCAGCGTGTCCCTACCAAGCAAAGCTGCAATTGCCACGCGCCGTCTTCTTAAGCGATCAACACAATAATGTCCCAAATCAAAAAGGTACTGATCATCTGTTAACTGTTTGAAAAAAACCCCTCCATGAGGATCTTGCTCTAATACTTGATGCTTCATATCCTCTTTGACTTCATAACGTGATCCGTCAATACAAGGACCAATAACCGCTATTATTTCATTTGTTTTCGCACCCAGAGCCTCCATTTGCGTAACGGTCTCTTCTAAAATACCACCAGAAGCACCCCGCCATCCTGCATGAGCAGCACCAACAATACGACCATCAAACGTACTAAATAAAACCGGCCCACAATCGGCGGTTAAGACACTGACCGCAACATCAGGATCGTCAGTAACCCCACCATCCACTTCACAACGTTCACAATTATCTTTGGTAACATGAATAACTTTGGTGCTATGCACCTGCATGCCACCCCACAAATAATGATCCTTAACCCCCATATCCTGAGCAACACGATGTCTGTTTTCAGTAATATATTCTGAATTATCCTCGGTTTTAATCCCACAATTTAAAGACGCATAGCCCCCTTGGGAAACGCCTCCCAATCGTGTAAAAAAACCATGCCGAACTTTGTCTTTAAGCAAAGAATGGCGAATAACCAAAAGTTCAGCACTCATTTATTGTTCTTCCTTTTTTAATTCAAACGCTGGAGGGGGAGGTATATCAGGATGCGCAATCGCTAACACTTTAAAGAGATCCCCCATTTCACTAGGGTCACTTAAACGATAAACAGCTTCAGAAAGTTGCTGTTGCTGTTCCATACTGGCATGTGCCGCCAACATTTTTGCTCTGATAATTAATCCAAGTTGTTTTAAAAATTCACCTTGGGTCTGAATACCAAAAGCCTGCGCATCTGTTGATATCACGATTTCTTTTAATGCCAAAAAATCTATATGAGCGGTAAGGTCTGCCTCACCTGGATGAACAAATGGGGACGTTTTCTCTCCATTTGCAATGGCTTGCATTGTATCTCCCCAAACTGAACTGGCATAACCATAATCAATAAACAAAGCAGCCCCACCGTCATGGCACAATCTTTTGGCAAGATTTTTAACAATATCCTGCCCGACTTCACAAACTTCTACAACATCCCCATTTTGAACAGGACGTTGGAATATGGGTGCTTCTGGTAAGGTTTCTATTGGAATTTGGATGATCTGTTCTTGATCAACATAACGTTCCACCCATTGATCACTACCTATTTTAACAAATTGACGAATGGGTAAGGCGTCTAAAAACTCATTTGCTACTATGATCATCGGTTGGTTAGGTGTTTCGTCAATCGTATTATACCAACTAACCGACAGCTCTGTATGATCGGCAATCGCCTCTTTTTGGATTTGACGTAACCGTTGAGACGTTTCCACAAAAATAACATGGCATTTTTGATAAATATCAGGAGCCACCCGACGGATAACGCGCAGCATATCCGCCATTAACGTGCCACGACCTGGACCTAACTCTACTAACGCGATCTGTTCATAGGCTGGCATAGAACGAATAACCGCGATCTCCCAGGCAGCTATTAACTCTCCGAACATCTGAGAAATTTCAGGAGCAGTAATAAAATCGTCAAAAGGATTTTTTCGTCCATAATAGGCAGCGTTAGCAGCTGCCATAAAGTGATCCAGTCTAACGGGTTGACCCTTAGTCATTCTGAACCACTAATCCCTTGAGTTTAGGCAAGCGATATGATTGCCAAATAAAATATGCCCCAGCGATCAACATTGGAATACTCAAAATTTGCCCCATGGTAATCCCACTAAAAATAAATCCTAGGAAATCATCGGGTTCACGGAACATTTCACATATAATACGTGCAATTCCATAACCAAGCAAAAATATGCCAGAAAGAAATCCAGCATGTTCACGAATATAACGGCGATGCACCAAAATCATCATAATCGTAAATAAAATAAACCCTTCTAATAATGCTTCATACAGTTCTGAAGGATGTCTGGCACTAACAACGTTTGGATATATCATGCGCCATGGTAACCAATCCGGTGCTGGACGGCCAATCAACTCGCCATTGATAAAATTAGCCAATCGCCCTAACCCAAGACCCAAAGGCACAACCGTTGTCACGCGGTCTGAAAATCCAAGGAAGCTCAACTGGTATTTGCGGGTGAATAAAATGAGAGCAATAATAACACCTAACGCCCCACCGTGAAACGACATGCCGCCATGCCAAACTTTCAAAATCTCTATAGGGTGTGGCAAATAATATCCTGGTTGATAAAACAAGCAATATCCAAGCCTGCCACCAAATATAACCCCAAGCGTTGCCCAAGTAAGAAAGTCGTCCACTTGCACTTTGGTAGCAACAATTGGATCTTTGCGCACTAAACCACGTACCAAAACCCAGCCCAGAATTAAGGCTGTAATGTAGGCCATTGCATACCAACGAATGCCAAACGGCCCAATTTGTAACATCACAGGATCAAAATGGGGATAATACAAAGGGCCAAACATGAAATTAATTATCTTTCATCGAAATGATTAAAAAACCAGCACTTTAAAGGTAAGAATCTGATTTAAGCAAGTAGTCTTGGATATATTGTCCTATTCCATCCTCAAGCGAGGTGAAAGGCTTGGTATAGCCTGCTTTTCTAATTTTTTCCATATGGGCTTGAGTAAAATATTGATATTGCCCTTTTAATGCATCTGGCATTTCAACAAAATCAACTTTTTTACTGACATTCATCGCATCACAAACCGCATAAGCAAGATCTAAATACGTTCTGGCCTGACCCGTTCCACAATTATAAATACCACTAATAGTCTTTGGATTCTCAAGGAACCATAAAATCATATCAACCACATCCCCAACCCAAATAAAGTCACGCGCCTGACCTCCGTCAGCTAAATGGGGTTGATCAGATTTAAAGAGTTTTGGAGCTTTGCCATTTTGAATATCGTCAAATTTGACTTTGACAACAGAAATCATTTTCCCTTTATGATATTCATTCGGGCCGTAAACATTAAAAAACTTAAGTCCTACCCATTGCGGAGGACAAGGTTGATTGGTTCTAATCATTTTCAACACTTGTGTGTCAAACACTTGCTTAGACCATCCGTATAAATTTAAAGGTTTTAACTGATAAACAAAATTATGATCATCTCTAAACTCAGAAACCTTATTAGCGCCACCATATGTCGCAGCAGAAGATGCGTAAATAAATCTAACCTCACGTTCAGCACACCATTGCCATAATTTCATCGATAAATCGACATTGGTTTGCCATACTAAATCACCATCCTTGGCTGTCGTTTCGCTGATTGCTCCTAGATGAACCACTGCAGTAACATTTTGTGCTGTTTCCAAGAATTCATCTAAATATTCTGGTGCAATTACATAATCAGGGGCATGTTTAGCAATATTACGCCACTTGCCTTGATCACCCAACCAATCCACAATAACTGTATCTTCTTTTAACGCCCACAATTTTGCTTGTAAGCAAGAACCAATAAAACCAGTCGCGCCTGTAATAATAATCATATTTTTTTCAAATTCAGAGATTTATTAAGTGAAAAACCAAAGACAAATTTACAAAAATCATGATACCTAGCTATAATCAATTATACTAGTCTCTATATTCGCTTTTTTAACTAGGAGTAAAAATCATGCCTGATCCTAAAAAAATATTTGGTGATGCCTCTAAAGCTACTGGCAGTGCTTTTTCTGTTTTAGGTGGAATCAAAGAAGAAATCTCTGGCATTGTCAAAGGACGTGTTGATGAGGTTTTATCAAGTTTACATCTTGTCCGTCGTGAAGAGTTTGACATTGTCACCGAAATCGCCAGTCGCACTCGCTCTGCTCAAGAAAAACTAGAAGAGCAAGTTGAAAATCTAGAAAAACGCATTGCACGACTGGAAAGCAAACAAAATAACGACTGATCTCTGTCGTTTGAAACCCTTTTAATGCCAGTCGCACTATTCCAATTTTGAAAGGATTCTATTTCATGAATTTCATTGAATGGAAGGATTTTGAAAAAATTATCATGGTTGCTGGCACGATTATGAAAGTCGAAACATTCCCAGAAGCTCGAAAACCTGCCTATAAAGTATGGGTAGATTTCGGGGCTTATGGTGAACGCAAAACGAGTGCTCAGATCGTCAGGCTCTATAGTAAAGAAGAACTTATAGGCAAACAAATCATCGGAGTGATTAATTTCCCAGAAAAACAAATTGGCCCATTTCGGTCTCAATTTTTATTAACAGGATTTCAAACAGATCAAGGAATTGTGATTTCTACCATTGAACGCCCCGTGCCTAATGGGACAAAAATCTCTTAACGCCATCTCTGTTTCACGTTAAGATAATTATAGTATTCCAAATATTTTATTTAGACCTAAGGAAATTATAATGGCGAACTTACCTCCTATTTTACTGGTTGGATGTGGGCATATGGGCCATGCAATGCTGCATGGATGGCTAAAAAAAGGACTGGATCCCTCAGTGATTGTCCATCGTCATGATCTAGATTTACCTTCTCCTCATCAACATGTGCGATCTATTGATGAAATCTCCAAAGATTTCCACCCAAAAGCCATCATTTTGGCCATGAAACCCGATCAAGCTACAGAAATCATTCCTTCTTTATCTCCTTGGACAAAAGATGCTGTTATCCTGTCTGTATTGGGTGGACGTAATCTAAATTGGTTAAAATCTCAGTTCGGAGATACTCAAGCAGTAATCCGCGTTATGCCTAACACGCCTTCTGAACTTGGATTAGGAATGACTTCAGTCGTTGCTGGTTCTACGGTTACCAAAGAGCAAAAACAACTAACCGATGCCCTGTTGCATGCTATTGGTCAGGTTGCCTGGTTACCAACTGAAAAAGATATGGACGTTGCCACCGCTATTGCAGGCTCAGGTCCTGCATATATTTTCTTGCTCGCTGAATTATTACAAAAAGTCGGTGAAGAAAAAGGCCTTTCCAAAGATCTGGCCCGCTTACTGGCTAGGCAAACCGTTGTTGGATCTGCTGCTTTACTTGGAAAATCTGATAAAGAATCAGAAGATTTACGCAAAGCAGTAGCAACCCCTGGAGGCATTACCGAACAAGCAATAAATATTTTAATTGAATCCAAGGCCTGGCCAGAATCTTTATCCAAAGCAATTCAAGCCGCAGCTGATAGATCTAAAGAAATGTCTTCCTAAGTAATGAAAAAAGGCTTATTTTTAAAACTAAGCCTTTTCCTTTTTTCAGGTATGTATAATGAACAACGAAGAAATTAATTTAAAACTTTTTAATACCGCCATGAAGCTTGCCGCTGAACAAGGGTGGCACAAAATGACACTTGTCGAAGCTGCACAACAAGCAGATGTTCCAGTGCCAACAGCGCGCCAAATTTTCCCATGCAAAGCATCTCTGCTAGTTTATCTTAATCGTTTGGCTGACGAATCTGCATTAACCCAAAAATATCAAAATCAACCAGTAGCTGACTATTTATTTGATTTGTTTATGAGCCGCTTTGATGTTCTACAAGAATACAGAGAAGGCGTTATTTCAGCATTACATGCCCTGCCTTTTAATCCACCTTTGGCTCTTATGATGGCTATCGCAACGAAGAATAGCATGCGTTGGATTGCCGAATCTGCACAAATTAACACCTATGGCATCAGAGGAATCGCATGCGTTAAAGGCTTAACCGCAATATGGGCACTTAATATGCGCGTATGGATTAAAGATGATACCCAAGATATCTCTCAAACCATGGCTTCTTTGGATCAAACCATTAAAAAAGCTGGCAAATTTGCATCCTATTTTGTAGTTCACAAGAACGATTCAGCTTCAAAAAAAGAGGCCGAAAACAAAGACGAATCTTATTGTTCCAATAGTGAAACGTAAAAAAATCTATTTTTTTTAATTTTTCTCTTTACGTAATCCAAGAAGTTGTCTAAAAGATGTTTCATAAACAACGTTGGGGTGTAGCCAAGCGGTAAGGCAGCGGATTTTGATTCCGCCATTCGGAGGTTCGATCCCTCCCTCCCCAGCCATTAAACATACTTTAAATTCCCTTAAAATTATAAATAATATTATTCAGTATAGATTAGTCTTTTTTTCCACAAAGATATAACTTCTTATAATCTAATCTTTAGTAAAAAACTTTTATTAAAATCTTCATTGTGAAATCCCCTTTAAAAAGATTCCAATTTACATATCATCAACATCAAGTTATGTGCGAGTTATACCCACCGCACCCGTTAACCAAAAAACCCAAAATTTCTTTATCATTAACCCCTGAACTTGTCCTTAAAATCAAAGCACCAAAAAGAACGACACATCAACAAATTATAGCTATTTTAGAAAAACACGGCGATTGGATTCTTCAGCAAATCAATAAACAACATGCAAAACAAGAGCAATCACATCATCTTCAATTTATACAATCAGAAAAGCATCTTTTTTTAGGACAATATTATGCTTTGGATATTATAGAAAATAGTGCTCTAAAACCTAACATCCAAGTTGTTGATCAATCGCTTAAAATTACTATTCGCCAAAACACACCGCAAAAAATCGCTTATTTATTAAATAGTTGGTATCGTTTTCAAGCCATTGATCTATTTTCTAAACGACTTTTACTCATAAAACCCTCTATTTCATGGATTAACTGGGAAAAACACCCCCCTTTATTGCGTATCAAGAAAATGACAAGTCGATGGGGCAGCTATATTCATCATACGCCAAGAGTGATTACCCTTAATCAACATTTAATCAAAGCTCCACTTAACTGTATTGACTATGTCATTATTCATGAGTTGTGCCATGAAGTTCAACCCAATCACAGCAAGAAATTCTATTCTCTTGTCTCGCAAATCATGCCAGATTGGAAAATATGGCAATCACAACTTCAACAAAAAAGTGCTTTATTGCTTTACAATACTATTCCAAAAGAACAAAATTAAAACATATTTCAACTCTTGATTACATGGTCTGTAAATGCAAGCTAAAGCACAAAGCTTTTTTAAAGCAATATTCCAGTTACCTGCTGGAGCACGTTCTTTAAAAAGACTTACTGTTCCCATCGCTCTAAATGATATATTAGCAGGCATTTTAGTTTCTAGTGTCGCTATTCCAGTTGGATTGGCCTATGCCAATTTAATGGGTGTTCCTGCGATTATTGGTTTATATGCTTGTATTATTCCTGTTCTAGCTTATGCAATTTTTGGCTCTTCTCCCTTTTTAATTATAGGACCCGATACCGCTGTCAGTAATATCGTTGGTGTCAGCTTGACCGCTTTTGCATTAACAACCCCTGATGCTAGAATACAAGGCGCAGCAGCCATCGCGATTGGCGTTGGTATAGTGAGTATTTTTGCCGGAAAATTGCGCCTAGGTTTTATTGCGAATTTTTTGTCTCGACCAATTTTAACAGGCTATTTAGCAGGAATAGGTATTCAACTAATCCTATCGCAACTTTCTATTATCACTAAGATTTATGCTCCTACAGGAAATTTCTTTGAACGAGCCCTTTTTTTTATCCACCACTTATCTTCTATTCACTGGATGACCTTTGGAATGGCTCTGTTTTTTTTTATTTTTATAAGAGCTTGTATTTTCTACAAACCCTCTATTCCTGCACCTGTTATTACCGTAATCGTTTCTATTTTGCTTTCTTGGGGATTTAGCCTAAATCAATATGGAATTATGACTTTGGGGAAATTGCCATCTGGACTTCCCAGCTTTGAAATTCCCTCTTTTAATTATCCTCTTACAGAATTCATAGAAACCGTTGTTGCAGTAACCCTAATCAGCTTTTCGAGTGGAATTATTACTGCACGCAGTTTTGCAGCCACCATAGGCAAGCAAGTTGATGGCAATAAAGAATTAGTCAGTTTTGGTATTGCTAATATAATTTCAGGATTATTCCAAAGTTTTACCGTAACAGGTGCTGATTCCAGAACTGCCGTTGCTATAAACTCTGGAGGAAAAACCGCACTTGTAGGTATTAGCTCTGCTATAACTATTGCTTTGATCATTACCTTTCTTTCCCAACCACTCAGCTTTTTACCTTCTGCAATTCTTAGCGTAATTTTAATTTCAACCGCAATTAATCTGATTGACTTTAAAACTTTTCGGTTTCTTTTAAAGGTCAGTAGGCAAGAAGCTATTTTTGTAATTATCACTATTCTAGGTGTTTTATGGGTAGGAATTTTACAAGGGATTATCTTGGCTGTTTTTATTACACTTTTACATGGCCTCGCACTATCTGCCAGACCCAGAGATTCTTTGTTAGGAATGTTCCCAAATACCAAAGAGCTCGTAAATCTTAATTTAGAGCCCACAGCTGTCCCTGTTCCTCATTGTATTATCTATTTATTCGAGGCTTCTATTATTTTTTTTAATGAAGGTTATTTCTCTAGCCGTTGTGCAACCGTTCTTGAACAACATGAAGACCAATCGATTAAATGGTTTATTTTAGATGCATCTGTGATGACCAGAGGAGATGCCAGCACCCTTTATGCTCTTAATCAACTTTACATTTTACTTCAGACAAAAAATATCAATCTTATTATCGCTAATGGACATTACGACTTCCGAAATATTGTACAAAAAAGTGATATAATGGATAAAATAGCAGGTAAAAAAATTTATCAATCTGTTGAAATTGCTCTAGCTGAAATATCCAGTTTATCCCAACCTCCAATGGAACCTATTCACCATGCCTAAAAAAATATGCCTTTTCGCACATTATACGCAATCGAATAAGTTACCTTTTGACGTCAAACATTATTTAAAAGCATTATATCATTGTGGGTGGGAAACGCATCTGGCTTTATCTGGACAGCAAATTTTATCATCTGATACAGATGATTTTTGTAAAAAACATCATATTACCCCTCACCTACGTTCTAATACAGGCTTAGATTTCGGTGCATGGCAACATTTGATGCACAAGGGAGTTGCCAAAAATGCTGATTATATTTTACTGACGAATGATAGTATTTTTGGCCCTCTATATTCAATGAATGCAATCTTTGATAAGATGTTAACACCAAACATTGATATTTGGGGTATGGTTGAAACCTTGGAAATTAACTGGCACCTTCAATCCTGGTTTTTATGTTTTACCAATCACGCTTTTCACCATCCAAAGATTCAAACATTATTAAATTTACCTTTTCACCAAATGTCAAAACCAGAAATAATTCAAAAAGGTGAACTTGGCTTGGGACAAATCATACAAGAAATTCCAGAATTTCGTTATGCTGGGCAATGGTCAAAATTAAAAAAATATCCGCTTAGAGACCCAAAACAAACAAATCCTATGCATTTGGATTGGGTTAGTGTAATCACCTCTGGTCAAGTTCCTTTTATTAAAAAAGAAGTTATAAGAGATAATTATTATGGACTTTTTTGGCTAAATTATTACCGTAAATTATTAAAAAATAATCATTATTTTCCACTAGAATATATAGATGAGTATTTAAAACAATACCCCAATAGGCCTTTACCTGTTGTACCTAAATGGAAGCGTTTTTTATATTTGGCCAGCACTTATGACACGAAAATTGCCTGGCAATATTTCCTTAAGCAAGGAATTTCTTGCCCTATAATTTATCCTAAATGAAAAACTACTTTACTTCAAAAAATATAATTTTCTTTGAATCGGCAAGGTTTGGCATAATTCCGACACCATAATAGTAACCACCATTATATATTCCCCATCCACCAAAAGCAAAACGAGAAAAGTTAGCTAAAATTCCAAACGTTCCATCAATACTAAAACTAGGTGTTGGATAAGGAAAGCGCGATTTATTCCAAATATCAATATGACCTCCATCTTGATTTTTCCCCCAATAACTAGAAAAAGCAATAATCCCAGTCCTGCCGTAAACTTTATCTTTCCAGTTTTGACCTGTAATATCTTCAGCCTGCCCCAATCCACAAAACGGATTCTGCTTTAACCAAACAGCCATTTCGTCAGCACGGGTTGCAACAGGCAAGCCGTCAATTATAGTACGTCCCAAAGTTTGACGACCCGAAGCTGGTTTAACTGCTTTTTGTGAAAAAGACTTCATATCAACCCCCACATTATGCAAAGTAATACTTAATCTTATGGCACATTGATATTTATATTCAGGTGAAGGGTTTCCTGTTTCAGCATGCCTCCACAAATCAAAAAATTGAACACAGGATTTTCTGGTTTTGGAATAAACCTCTGCTACTCCAAAACCATTATGTGTCATATGAATGAAATATAAACAGCTCATAAAGAAACCTAAATAAAGCTGTTTCATCTTATTACATTCCTCAATATTTTTTCATCATAAACAGGAAAGCTAATAGACTAATTTTTAATTATTCAATCAGGTCAGGCTTAACTGCTGAGTTTCCTCTTTAATCTGATAATAATATCCGAGCAACTCTTCTGTTTGTTCTTCCATAGTCGCAATATGATCTTTATGAGTGTTTACATAATTATCAAACATAGATGCTTTATCGAGTAAATCTTCTATAACTCGTTTGAGTTCTTCAGAATCTCCTGTCAAAGAAACATAAGTGCCATTCACACCATCCACAACATCTTCAGATTGACCTCCTGGATTACTACAAATTACCCAAACATCACGTAATAATGCCTCTCTGACGGTCATGCCGTAACTTTCTTTCCATTGTGAAGGGAAAAGTAGAACATCAATTCCATAAAAGAAATCATCTTTACCTTGAACATCGTAAGGAGGAATAGTAACAACTTTACCCTCAACTCCCCAATTACTGACATCAATTGGCGCAAATCCCATATTGATCTTACTGTCAATAATTTTTAATTCCCAGTCAGAACGACGTAATGATTTAAATGCCTTTTGAATAACTTGGGCACCTTTAATCGCTTCATCTCCAGCAACGAAACCAAAGCGTAAAGGCGTATTTGTTGGACGAGATGGTCGTTTCTTTTTGGGTCTTACAATCCCATTACGATTTACTTTAATGGAAGCTTCATCAATATCATTGGCAATATATAATTGTCGGTGCGTTTCACTTGGACTTAACAACAAAGAAGCTGCTTGTAATCCTTGTTTCATCATCATTGACCTTAAAGGTATATAATCTGCATGTGCTTCGCAGGTTTGACATACTCTTAAATCAATTTTCGTTTGAAAACAATAATTTCCATTTGATCTGGTCATAAATTGACGATTACATAGCCACCATGAATCATGTAAGGTAATTACATAAGGGATTTGTTTGCTTTGACAAGAAAACAACATCTGTAATCCCATATTTTGAATTGAATGGAAATGCACAATATCAGGTTTTACAGCATCTAAAACCATTTCGAAAGGTTCTATTATCTCTACATTATCGAATTGTTGCGAAGCATGTATTGCAGAAGGAATGTCGACAGAATAAACTATTGATCCATGATTTTTATATTTACATAATCCACGCTCTTGACCTTTAACTGGTCTAGAAGTGAAAATAGTCACCTCTACATCTTCATGTTGATGAATTCTTCTTGCCATTTCCTCGGCAACAAATGTAGCCCCACCAAAAGAATACGGATCATAATAAACATTAACTACTAATATTTTTAAGCTATTCTTTTTTACAACTTGTTTTGCAGGCAAGCCAAAAACAGGTTGGACCTGCTGATCAGTAATAACCTTTGGTGAATAACGAGATATCACAGATTGATAGGCTTGCTGGGCCATAGAGCACCTTAACTCTTTATCCCTGGCCAATAATAATAATTTTTCTTTCCATTCATCTGAAGTATTTGCCAAAAATCCGTTCTCAGAATCCGTAATAACGTCACTGAAAGCTTGCCGTGGTGAACAAACTGATGGCACCCCTAAAATTGAAGCCTCTAAATATTTAATATTACTTTTAGCATCATTAAAAAGAATTGGCTCTAATGGAGCAATAGCAATATCTCCTTGGGCTAATAATTCTAAATATCGTTCATATGATTGAGGTGGCGTATAAGTTATTTGATTGATAACATCTTGAAACTCAATAGGTAAATCCAGCTCTCCAACGATCGATAAACGAAGTCTTTTCTCATTTTTCAAAGCAGATAATATACCCATTGATGCAGCAAGGAAATCAGCGTTATGCGTATTCGAGCCTGAGCCGTATACAATAGTTACCTCATCAGAATTCTTTTCTTTTATCGTTTTGTTAACTTTAGATCTGTTTAATCTTTCCGCAATATTTAAAGTATTTTGATCAAGTGCATTCTCAATAACATAAACTTCAGGCACACCTTCTTGTTGCATTACTTTGGCCAAAGCTTGTGTCGAAGCAATTGCGTGCTCACAAGAAAACATTGTTTTACGGTATAAACCAGTACCAAAAAACAAAAGATTTTTTTCTTCAGTTGATAAATATTGCATAAAACCACATTCCGCATAGCGTTCTTGATTAATGATTAAATCATCAACTTCCCACCATGGTTTTAACCCCAACCGTTTTGCCTCTTGAAGCTGCTCTAAAACATTTGGAAATGCAGGCACGCGATAAAAGATAACTTCTTGAGATATTTGTAATAGTGACATTACTTGTTTTTGCGTGCGCCAATCACTGACTTTCACAATCCACCCTAAACGCTCTAAATGTTCAACTTTTTGTTGCACACGGTATTTATAACATTGCGGAAGCGTAACTTCTGCTATAATTAAAATTAATGGGTATTGTGAATTAGATTTATTATTAGGAAATTGATAATTATAGATTAAATCTATATTATCAATAAAGGTGTTTTGCGCAGGTACAACATTATGTTGCGAATGTTCTGACTGCTTTTTCGTCGATTCAAACTTTTGAAAAATAGCACGTAATTTTGGAAAACGAAGTATTAATTTACGATAAATACCTCTATAGCCTTCTTCTTTATAAACCTCAAAAAGACGCTTTTTAACTATTTTTATAGGATATTCTTTAAAAAATTGTCCTTTAACAAAATAACTTACCATGCCATTAAGTAATGTTACTTTACAATAAAGAGGGGTTTTAATTCTTTGAATTAAAGTCTCTTTTTCTTTAATCTCACTTTGTATATTTGAAATCTTACTTTGTAGATTTGAAACCTCACCTTTTAAATTTGAAATTTCACTCTGTAAATTTGAAATTTTTAAGCTTGATAGCTTCAAACTATTGCTATAGCTTTCTGATAGATTTTTTTTTATTTTCTTAGTCATTTTGTTCTAATATATATCTTATTTTTAAATTTTATTTATTTATTTATATTTCTTATTCAAAATATATTCAATAAATTTATATATAAATAAAAAAAGCCAGTTACTATTGTAACTGGCTTTTAAATTAGTAGAAGTTTTTTACTAAGACTTAACTACACCATTAGGATTTGCAACGTCAAACTGATTAACAGTAAGATCACTTACAGAAAGACCTTCAATGGTAATTGTATGTCCATCAAGTTTAAGAACTGCATTACCCTTTGCATCATTTTCAGAGGTTTTCAACAAGTTTGCAATACTATCATTGTCTAGACCATAGTTATACAAGCCAATTTTATCGCCGTTACCATTTTTAGAGAAGTCGGTAATAACTGTATTACCATTATCAGTAATAGCTTTGTTAAACATGAACAAGTTATCACCAGCACCACCACTAAAGGTAGCGTTACCAGTTCCTGCAACCAAGGTATCATTACCAGAACCACCAGAAGCAACAAAATCAGAGCTACCGCCAACAACAGTATTTGCATAAATTTGTAATGCTGAGGTAGATCCTGATGCATTTAATGTTTCATTTCCGACATCGGCAACAAATAAACCGCTATCATTACCAGATGCATTCAATGTATAATTCAATCCACCAGCACCAAAGCCAACAAATTGACCTTGAGCAGTGGCTTCTGTGTTACCAACACCATTAAAGAATGACAAAGATCGGCTTGCATTAATTGTATTAGAGTCACCTTGAACAACTTGTAAGTCACCAGTTGCTGTAATACTACTAGATTGACCACCATTCAACTGACCTGCGTTAGAGTCATTTGAACCGTTAAAGGTGTAGTTACCATAAGTACCACCTTGGATTGTGCTACCACCACCAACAGTTACAACGTTATAGAAACTAAAGTCGTTAACTGCAGCACCTTCGTTAAGATTAACTGTTGAATGAATATCTTCTGAAAGACCACCAAACAAGCTGACACGATTTTGAGCAGTACTATCATTGGAAGCTGTAATAGTGTCTTGGCCATAAGAAGTTACATTATTAATCTTACCAGCAGTAAGATCAATAGAACTCTGCCCTTGGCCAGTCAATGCTTGATTACCAATTGAAATATTATTATTACCGCTACCAGCAACAATTGTATTATTACCAGTACCAACCGCTATATCCCAATTACCACCATTAACAGTGTTACCATTGAAAACAACATTACTGTTTTCAGCTCCTGCTGCAAGCTGACCACTTTCTTGCCCTGCATTATAGGTAAAACTTTGAATATTACCTGATAGAACACGAACAAACTGACTGGAATTCATTACTGAATTAATAGTAACAGGACCATTCAACAGACTTAAATTATTAATTTCTGTAGCTGTCATACCCATTTTTGGTGATTGAGCGTTTTTTCCACCAACTACGATATAATCGTAACCATTACCAGCACTATAAGCGGCGCCACCTTGAGTAATCACACCATACCCAATTTTATGCTCAACTGGAGCGGCTCCGTCAGCTGTTACATCAAGAAAATTCAACTGGTCAACAGAGTAGTAATTTTGCAACTCTTGACTAAACTGCTTCGCTAATTTCAAAGCTTGAGTACCATCTAATGTTACAGCGATAGTACTATCGGTACCCCCGACAACCGTTATTCTTTCACCCATTCTACTTCACTCTTAATCTTTATTTTTAATTATTAAAACTAGATATCCTTAATTACGCACAATACTGCAAGTATGTGCGCAATATATAAATATAATAACTTTATATAAAAATCAATGACTTTACCTATAATTATTAACATTTATATTATAATAACTTAGTATTTTAAAAATACTAAGTTATTATACAACAACCATGCAAAAAAAATTATGCAGTATGTGTTGGTGTATTAATAAGCACGAATCGATCTGCATTTAAATCAGATACAGCTACATTTTCAACAGTAATATTACGTCCTTCAATATTTAGAACCGCATTACCACTTGTGTCATTTTGAGAATTTTTCAATAGCTGTGCAAGGCTGTTATCATCTAGACCAAAGTTAAGCAAACCAATTTTATTTTGGCTACTATTAGCAAAATCGGTAATTACTGTATTTCCGCCTTGACCAGTTTCTTTAGTGAACAAGAATAAATTATCACCAGCACCACCACTAAATGTTGAGTTACCAGTTCCTGCAACTAAAGTATCATTAGCAGAGCCACCTGATGCAACAAAATTACTTTGTGCTCCAGACACTGTATTCGCATAGATTTGAATTGCTGCTGTCGAACCTGATGCATTTAATGTTTCATTACCAATATTCGCAACAAACAAACCAGAGTCACTGCCGCCTGCATTTACTGTATAATTAGAATCTGATGCACCAAAACCTACAAACTGTCCGTTCACAGTAACATTAGTATTTCCATTAGCGTTAAACAAACCTAGTTTGTTATTAACATTAAATGTATTATCACCACCATGAATTACCTTTAGTGAATTCACATTTGCTGATGCACTCACTGTGTTTTGATTACCTGCTAAGAATTCATTTTTGTCACCATCGGTATAAGTAACAGTAGTAGATGAACCGCCAGTAACCGTACTATTTTTACCAACTGATATAGTATTTTTTTCACCTGTGCTTGCATCAGCAACTAACGCAGTACCATCAATCGACACTTGAGAGTTTGAACCTACCAACGTAACAGATTGATATCCTGTACCACCACCGGTAATCGTATCTTGGCCTTCAGAATAAACAGAGTTATTCCCGAACCCTAGCGTAATTGTATTTTTACCAGTCCCTGTATTGATTCTATTATTACCATCCGTAGATTTGATTGTAGAATTACCATCACCTGTAAATAAGGTCCAAGCACCTGTTTTTCCAGCACCATTAAAATCCAAGCTACCAGCAGTATTTACAATTTGTCCTGATTCATTATTTGCATTATAAGTTGTTCCTGATTTTCTTCCAGCTAAGATATTGATAAGATTTGCTGAAAAACCAGCATTATTTAATGTAATGCCGCCAGTTGAAGTGTCTGTGTCATCTGCCACAACTAAATATTCATATGCACTTGAAGCTTGATATACACCTGCTTCTGAATAAAACCCAACAGAATCTGGGTTTTGTGCAACAGCTGTATTAATTTTTGATTGAAGCTGTAATGCTGGTGCTCTTCCTCGACCTGTTGCAGCAGCCAAAGTATAAACTTCTCCATTAGCACCTGTAATCGTAATCGCCATTTATTTGTACCTCATAGTATTTTTTTTATTATTTAAATGTTTCCAAATATTACTCATAAATACATTACAAAAAATGCGGCGAAAATATTCTATTGAAATACTTTGGCCCATAAAATGTAAAATATTTACAACAATACTTTTTAGCTAAGCAGAAACGTATTATATCGAAATTGTACATAACAGCAAATGAAATAGACTTAATTTATTTAGAAACCACATTAAATTTAGTTTAAATTCGTTTTTTGTCGTCTTTTGAAGATATCTAAATTAAATAAACTATACTAGTATAGATTCTTTTGTTTCTACCTCTTATTAAAATCAGCCACATTCAAAAGCTTATAAATAGTAAATAAACAACATAAATAGTTTTTTATATATGTAAATGTAAATTTATATATTAAATTCACTACCCTTCTTGCTTTTCAAGAAATAAACTGTATCACTCAAATTATAATATAACTGAACAGGAATGATCCTAACCATGACTTACAAACCTTCATCTTCAAGCATTATTTCATTGCAAGACATACTGAGCTACTATGATGATTGGTTTACTTTGCCTATTTTCCAACAAAACCCACTCCCACACCAAGCTTTTTTGGCATGGTTAACTAAAAATACAACACCTAAAAAAATAGCAATTTTTGATACTACAGATCGCAACACTCAAGGTAATCTTTGCACATTAATATATAATTTGGGCATTTCTAGTCAATGTTATGGAATTTCTGCAAATCCTAAAAGTTCCTTACCATCCGAAATACTAATTCCTCTGACCTCAGAAATACCGCTTTCTTCTTTCTCTTTGATCTACATAGATATTAGTAATCAAACGATCAAAAGTAATCCCCACTTATCGATAATCCAAACAAATGTACCTACAGATACAATATTTATTTTCAATAATCTGTATAGCCAAAATTCAATTGCCAAAGAAAATCGCAAGCTAATTAATCAGTGGAAAGATTCTTATCCTCATTTTGAGTTGTCACACCAAGATGGTCTCCTTACTTTATATACAGGTATTCCGAAAAACAGCGCTCTTAATGAGCTTTTCTCTTTAAAAAATACACCAAAACTAGAACAAGTATTTAAAACACACTGTGCTTTATTGGATGATTATTGGCAGTTAAAAACACAAACAAACAATGCCCAAGAAATAAATAATAAAGAACAAATTCTAAAAGCAAAAACAGAAACATATTTATTGCAACAAGATATTTATTATCGAGAAAAAGCTTATAAAAGTTCTTTAGAACATGTTCAGACAACAACTTCTACAAAAATAGAAACTTTGCGTGCACAAAATCATAACCTAACGCAGCAAAACCACAGTCTGTCCCAACAAAATCATAACCTGACGCAGCAAAACCATAGTCTGTCCCAACAATTAGAAATTTATACTAACACCTATCATCAACTTTCTATTTCACAACAGGATCATGAAAAAAATATTCTCATAAAGCATCCTCGTCATATTATTTTTATTGCAGGTGAACCCAATACTCCTGGCGTTATTTATCGATGCTATCGCAATGCCGAAGCATGTACTATAGCTGGGCATGAAGCAAAAGTAATTAATGCTGCAGATGTTTCTCCTGATGATATTCAATGGGCAGATATATTGATTTTATGGCGTGTTGAATTTAGTGGTCATATCCTTGGTATCGTAGAGCTTGCAAAAGAATATGGGACTCTAACAGCTTTCGACGCTGACGATATCGTTTTCAAACCTCATTTTGCTTATATTGAAATCATTGATGGTATTCGTACAATTGGCACGACAGAAGCCGAAACATCCCGTACCTTTGGCAATATGAAGCAAACCTTGATACGTACAGACTTTGCCACTGCAACTACCCAAGAAATGCGCGAACATATGGCTCAAGAGCTTATGCCAAAGCATGCAGGGCCTTTAGTTTTTATTTTACCTAATATCTTTGATGATGATTGCGTGCGTATTTCTCGCTTTTTTAGCCGTATCAAAATAGCCAATAAAAATGATAATTATATCAGAATTGGCTATGCTTCTGGAACACGCACCCACCAACGCGACTTTGCTTTAGTCATACCTGCGCTATTAACAATTTTTAGAAAACGTCCAGATGTTCGTTTAGTTTTATTCAGAGAGCCTGAAAATCATCGCCCCATTCTGCATATGAATGAGTTTCCTGAACTTAATGATTTCCAAGATCGCATTGAGTGGCGAGATACAGTTCCTTTGAAACAACTTCCTCAAGAACTAGCACGCTTTGATATTTCAATTGCGCCTTTGGAAGCAGAAAATGTTTTTTGCAATGCCAAAAGTGAGCTTAAATTCTTTGAAGCAGCCTTGGCAAATGTCTGCTCAGTTGTATCTCCTACAGGGCCTTTAACGCGTTGTATTCAACATGGTATTACTGGTTTTTTAGCTAAAAATACTGAAGAATGGGAAACATATTTACTTACGTTAATTGATGATCCGTCACTGCGTCGCCAAGTGGCACAAAATGCATATCATGATGTTTTATGGAATTTTGGTATACAACGTCAGTCTCATCTGTGCGATACAATGATGTTAAGCTTGACTGGAGAAAAAGGTGCTGCACAAGCAATGGAGACTATCATTGCACGCAAAGACTATAAAAACCTTGGTATGCCAATTGTTCCAGAAAGCGAAATTCTTTTTGAGCATGACGCTTTGCAAGAATCCGAAGTAACGGTTGTAATTACCTCTTATAATTATAGTAACTATATTATTGAGGCTATGGAATCAGTTAGAGCACAAACATTAAAATATATAGATCTGATTGTTGTAGATGATGGCTCATCTGACGATTCTGTAGAACTCATTATTACTTGGGCCAAAGAACATAAAAACCGATTTAATCGCTTACAACTACATCGTTCTTTAAAAAATGTTGGATTAGGTGGTGCTCGTAATATCGGTATTGCTGCCAGTGAGACTTTATATTCTATGCAGCTAGATGCTGACAATCGGTTACTGCCTGATAGTTGTGAAAAACTTTTAGCCAAGATTCAAGGGACTGCTATTGGTTATGCATATCCTCACTTGCGTCATTTTGGTGCAGGCGAAGCCATCGGTGGGCACGTACCATACCATCCACTACGTTTAACTGTAGGCAATTATATTGATGCTATGGTGATGTTGGCTAAATGGGCTTGGGCGGCAGCTGGAGGTTACTATGTCCAACGCGATGCTATGGGCTGGGAAGATTATGACATTTGGTGTCGCCTAGCAGAATTAGGTATTCAAGGCACACAAGTCAAAGATGCAATTGCTGAATATAGGGCACATGTTGCTTCTATGACAAACACAGTAACTGAGCAAACTTATCATAAACCCAAAGTAACGTCATATCTTGCCGAGCGGCATCCTTGGGTTAAACTTGTTCTTCCAGAAGAGTCTCCTTGGGTTAATAAAAACAAATAGCACTTCTTAAAAGGTCAATACTCTTTCGTATTGATCTTTTATTTTACAAGACAAAACCCATATTCAAAATTACATCTTTGTCGGCTTTCGTATTATTTATTCCTTTATCCGCCTTTGCTGATGCACCACAATTTTCTGATTATCTAGTGCCAGAAATTTATCAAGGGGCAAATCATCCCGCAATTGATGAGGGCCGTTTCGGTGATTTTTTTCCTGAACGTCAAAAAGCTTTAGAAAATCAAAAGGTGAACTATGCAGGACAAACTCCTGAATAACTCATATGCTTCACACCTTCTTCACTATCCTTTACCAAAGATTGGTAAACAAAAAGGATATGCTTTAAAAAATGATGGCGATGGACTGAGTATTAACTATGAATGGTTATCTAAACACAGCTTAAAAATTAGTATTTTACAATTCAGCACAGGTAAAACAACCTATACGATAACCCAACATAAAAACAAAGTTGTGAATCAAATACACACTGATAAAAGAACAGAATATAATAAAATCCAAGTTTCTCCTTAAAATTGCCTTATTTAAAGATGTAAAATAAAAGTAACTAAATATTGCAATAAAGCTATCAAGACGATAAGATAATAAAAATATATAATAAAAATAATATATTAAGGAGATTTTCAATGAAACTAAAATATACTTTACTTGCTGCAGTTGGTTTAAGCTTTTTTACCAGTGGTGCTTTCGCACAAACACCTGTGCCTCAAACACAACCCCTTACGCCTCAACAACTTGAAGTTGCAAAAGAAAAAGCAATTGCAAGTAAGGATCTTGTAAATCAGCCGAATATGACGCCGCAACTTCTTGAAACAATGAAACAAAGAGCTGCTCAAGGGGATGTAGTAGCCCAAAGCTTATTGGGGCAAGTCTATCAAAACGGAAAATATGGTGTAAAAAAGAATTACTTTACCGCCAGAGATTGGTATGAAAAAGCTGCTGCTCAAGGTAATGTTGCTTCTATGATTAATCTAGGCGATATGTATCAAAAAGGATTAGGCGTTCCTAAAAGCTATAGTAAAGCCAAAGAACTCTTTGAACAAGCTGCTGCTAAAGGGGATGCCGTTGCCCAATATAACCTTGGTGTCATGTATCAAGATGGCAGAGGTGTTAAAAAAGATGGTAAAAAAGCTCTCGAATGGTACAACAAATCTGCTGCTCAAGGCTATGGTGATGCTTACAATAATACTGGTGCAATCTATGAGCATGGTATAAATGTTTCTTCAAGCAAAAAAGCTGCAGAAGAAAATTATCAAAAAGCTTGTGAAAATAACAGCAAGCAAGGCTGTATAAACTATAAAAGATTACACGATAAAAAATAATTAAATTAAAAATTATATTGATATCTTGTAAAGCATACACACTTTACAAGATATCAAGCAGTTCCTTACTTCTCTGGCACATTTTCCAGCAATTCATTCACCCAAATCGTTGCATTTCCATCAGATGGCGCGCGCCAATCTCCCCGAGGGGATAACCCTCCGCCTGCCGAGACTTTAGGAGAATTAGGCATAGCAGAGCGTTTAAATTGGCTAAAAGCAAAAAAGCGGTTCACAAAGACTTCTAACCAATGACGTATTTCAGCAAGTGCATAGGCTTTCTTTTTCTCTTCTGGAAAACCATCTAACCAAGTGCCTTTTTGAATATCTGACCAAATAGAGTAAGATAGAAACGCAACTTTGGACGGCTTTAACCCATATCGTAAAATATAATATAAATTGAAATCTTGCAGCGCATATGGACCAATTTTTTCCTCGGTGCTTTGCAATGTTTTATTATCCTGAGAAGGGATAAGCTCTGGTGAAATCTCGGTATCTATAATCCGTTGTAAAATTCCACCTGCTTGATCACAAAAACGCTCTGATTGAATAACCCAGCGAATAAGATGTTGAATAAGCGTTTTGGGAAGCCCCCCATTCACATTATAATGTGACATTTGATCGCCAACTCCATACGTACACCATCCAAGTGCGAGTTCAGATAAATCACCTGTTCCAATAACAATACCATTATGATGATTAGCCAGCCTGAACAAATAATCCGTTCTAAGCCCCGCTTGTACATTTTCAAAAGTTATATCATAGACTGCTTGTCCTTTTGCATATGGATGGTCCATATCTTTTAGCATTTGTTCGGCTGCGGGGCGAATATCCAAACATTGCCACTGAATACCCAAAGCTTCCATCAAGGCCTCAGCATTATTTTTTGTCTCTGAGCTCGTTCCAAACCCTGGCATTGTATAACCTAGGATGGAATCTCTTCCCATCTTCAGCTCATCAACCACTTGCACAGCAACCAATAACGCTTGAGTCGAATCAAGCCCTCCAGAAATACCAATCACTAACCTTTTGGCGCCAATAGTTTGAATCCGCTGTTTTAGCGCAGATACTTGAATCATATATGCTTCATAGCAATCTTGTTCCAAACGGTGGGCATCAGAAGGCACAAAAGGAAACCGCTCTAACGGTCTTTTTAATCCTATATCTTCCAATGAGGGATTGAGCGTAAACTCTACAGTGCGATATTGATAGCGCGCAGATTCATTTTGATGAAAACTGCCCATTTGTAAACGTTCTTGTCGTAAAATATCCAGATCTATATCAGCAACTAAACAAAGCTGCCCTTCGGGAAAACGTTCACTTTGTGCTAGCACTTGACCATTTTCTATAATAGATAACTGCCCATCCCACGCAACATCCGTTGAGGACTCTCCTTGTCCAGCTGCGGCATATAAATATGCACAAATCCCTCGGGCTGATTGCGCTTGGCACAACAAAGTTCGTTTATCCGCCTTACCAATCGTAATATTACTAGCTGATAAATTAGCAATGACAGTCGCCCCAGCCATGCAAGCATGACTGCTTGGAGGAACTGGCACCCATAAATCTTCGCAAATTTCTACTCCCAGAACAAAGTCTGGATAGTCTTTGGCAGTAAAAAGTAAATCTATACCAAAAGGGACTGTTTGCCCCAACAGATTCATTTCTTCTTGACGAATATATTGACCACTAATGAATTGACGAGCCTCATAAAATTCACGATAATTTGGTAAAAAAGATTTTGGCACAATACCTAAAATCTTTCCTTTATGCATGACAATACCACAATTATATAATGCACCTTTAAAAACCAATGGTGCGCCCAACACTAAAACTGGGGATAGTTCTTTCGTATCCTGGCAAATCTTACCGAGAGTTTTGATGGTTGTTTCTAACAAAATTTGTTGTAATCTTAAATCCTCAATAGAGTATCCTGTTAGGCATAATTCTGGAAACACACATAAACCTCCCCCTTGCTTATCTACAGTGTTAGCAAGTTGGATAATTTGTTGGCTATTGGCAAAAGGATCAGCCAATTTAACAGTAAAGTTACAAGTCGCTCCTCTTAATAAATTATGTTCATAAATAGAATAGAAATTTTTCAAAAGAAACGCTCCAGCAAATAATTTAAAAGGCCAAAAAATACAACAACAATATTAAAATTAGCGAAATTTACCAGAATGTTTCTTTTCTATCTCACTGCTTATTACAATCCAAAATAATAATACCAGAGAATAAAAACCATTCATCATAGTCAAAGAAATAGGTAACCACGAAAATAAATAAGAAGGTAAATCGCAAGGTTTATGAGGACGATCAGGCATATCCATAAAACGTGTTGCTAAATCTTGAGCATGACTGGCCACAGCATAACATTCAGGTAACGGACTGGACCACCACCCCTCTTCTACACCAATATGTACAAAAGAAAGCCCAAGAGAAACCAATAAAGTCAATACAATAATTGCCTTGACCCAAGCAACAAAACTTCCTCTTACAAGCAATAAACAAACACCTGCAGCGATTAAAATTCGATACGGCCAACGCTCTAATAAACATAAACCACAAGGTGCCATATTCCACATATTTTCGGCAACCCAAGCAAATCCTAATGCGAATATTCCAGCCAGAACGATAAAGATTCCCGTAAGATTTTTGATATATTGTCGCTGTTGATAAGACACGATGAGAAGCCTTCAAAACTATAAAAAATATAAGTCTTGTATTTTACTATAAAATAATAAATCAAACACGTATTAAATGAAATATTCAATTTGTTTTATAGAAAAAAGCCTTGAGTATTTCTACTCAAGGCTTTTTAAGTTATCTATTTTTATAAATTCTAGTGTTGAGATTGAATAGAGCGTTCCAAAGATTGTTCTAAATCATTAGGAGAACTTTGTCCTTTTTGCTCTGTAGCAGGAGTAGAAGAAGGTTTCGTTACTATAGGATTTTTATCAACCTCACCTGTGCATCCAACAATACTCACATTATAAAGAGGATGTTCAAATACTGAAGCCCCTGGCTCTGCTACAAAGATCCAAGCTGCAAAAGGATTGGTTGGCAATTGACTGTCGGTTACCGTTACAAAAGCTGCACTGTCTGGAGAAGCAGTTATTGGACGCACAATACATTTTTTAACAGCAACAGTTAGCGTTTTATATTGCGCAGATCCACCAACAGGAATAGTTAAGTTTGTAACGCTAGATTCTAGTTTATTTAAAATACGAATTTCTGCTTTAGGCTGACTGTACCAAGTATTATCTACATGTGTTACTGGTTGTTTATTCAGATCTGATGTATTCGCCGCTGGTGGATCTGCATACGCATTCATCTCTACCAAAAAAAACGAACACATCGATAAAGCAAGCAAAAACTTTTTCACACTACAGGACTCCGTAACTGATCCACAATTTGTTTTAATAAATCCCTCATACCTTGTTCATTAACCCCCATGATCAAAGCATCTTCAAATGAATCTTGCATCACTTGTATTAACTCGACATAGTTCTCATTCAGGATTTTAATTTTTTCTTTACAAAGAACAGGCTGTTGATCTGATTGCAACCATACAGGGTATTCTATCATCAGCTTTGCTCTTTATTGTAATTTATCAGAAGGTTTATCACCTGTTGTTTTATTATCTGTTTTTGACATGTTGTCTGTAACAGAAAAAATAAATTTACTAAGTAATTCTTGTAAACTAATTGAACCCTGCGTATGGGTTAAAAATTGATTGGGTTTTAAAACTTTTTCATCACCGCCAGGGGAAAGATCAATGTATTTCCCCCCCAACAAACTGTCACTCGTAATCACAGCAGCTGTATCGGTGGGTAAACTGACATCGGGGCGTACAGTAAAAACAACCGTGGCTTTGTAATCTTTTGGATTAACCTTTTGACCAGTAACTTGACCAACGGTAACCCCCGCTAATTTAACATCAGAGCCAACATCCAGCCCATCAATGTGCTCAAAAGAAGCTTTTAATGAATATCCACCATCATTGCGTTGCCCATGTCCAATAATTGCAAAAGTAACTGCTGTGATAAACACAACAATAACAATTAATCCTGTAATAAGCTCTATAATCTGCTGTGTTTTTTTTGAGGACGTAACAAACATATGGATAAACTCTATTCCTTATTCCCCAGGGGACCAGCTTTCATAATCCCCAGTTGCTTTGGCACGTTTTCCACCAGCATAATCGCTGCCTTGTGGATGATATGCGTTTGCACTACCTGTTGAATTTGAATGATAAGGGGCTTGCCATGGATGGCGTTTAGAGGCAGGGACCGCAACATCAGCACCGTGATGCAACCATACCCACCATTCAGGAGGAACCGCTGAAGGATCCTCATTTTTTTTATAAATAACCCAACGCTCATGACGGTGCTCACCACCGCCAAGGCGGGTTAACTTACGAGATTCGTAATAAGAGCGTCCATCAGCATCTTTGCCGACCAAACGTCCTTTAAACATCGTATGAAGGCGTGTTCCAAATGTTGTCATGATCTTAGTTCAATATATTCAATCTATTAATAACGGTTACTTTGAATTCTTGTATAGAATTCTCTTAAACAAAAATATACCCTTTTCGTTAAAAAAGAGCAAAAATTCTTTTCAATTAATTTTTCAGCCCTTTCTTTAAACTGCATAATACTAACTTTGTAAATAAGTAATTTTGCCCCTTTAAAAGCATATTTTTACCGATCGATAATTTTATCCACAATATCCACTATATCCATAGGGCTGTATAAATTTTTAAGCCAATATAGCTCTTATATTATGATGAAAAAGCACTTACACTTTATCTATTATGAAAGCACAACATTTCTGGAATAGCGTCAGGATGCGCAATCTGCAAACTGCGATTGATCCCGATGCCCCCTTATACTCTGTAACCATTCCCGAAGATTGGGAAAACAACGCAGCAACCGCGATACTAGAACTGTGCCCCGAGCATCAGTTGGATGTATCCCCGATTAAGGCCGATATCTTAATTGCCAATTGGGTGTTCCCGTTATGCGAACAGACAGATCAATTTACAGTGGAAGATTGGGAGCATATCCTATTACATAGGCAAGCCTGTCCAAATGCCAGTATTTGGAAAAATGATACCAGCCAAAAACTGGGCATTACCATTAATTTGGCCGCATTTGCTTCTGCTGAGGCAGGATTTGATGCCCGTGCTTATCGCCATGTATTAGAGATTGCTGGGCACACATTGCGTATCTTATATAGACAGCAAGCCAACTTTATGAATGGCGAGTTGCCTTTTACAGAGCTTACAGAATCGATTGATAAACAAAGCCAAAATAAACAATTTGACTTAACGCCTCAACCAAGTGCTGGCATTATTTACTTGTCTAACCTAGATGCATGCTTGGCTCAACTGGGTTTTGATTATGACAGTCATGACGGTAGGGATATTGCGTGTTGCTTGGCTTGCTTTGCAACATTATTAGCAAACGCAGGATGTGGTGCTGATTTCCTTCCTTTATCTCCTGATTGGAACGCTTTACCAGAGTTGACTTCAACAGCAAAAGATATATGGGCGTTGGCTTCTGAAGAACCAGCATCTCGCCTTGAGCGAATTGATACCAGCTTTTCCTTGCCTGGCAATCCTACTGATTTATTATTAGGGTCAGAAGCATGCGGCCTTGCTCCTATTTTCTCGCCTTTAAGAGAAGATGGCTTATTAAATTTCAGCACGCTGGCAAGATTAGCTCATAAGGGGTTAACATTAGAATCGGCTCTAGCAGCCTCTTTAGCAGGCGAGCAACTCTTGACGCCACCATCACAGCAAGCTCATTATGCTATGCATCAAGCTTTGGCTGGATTTGTAACCCATATGCCTGCACGGCCAAATCAAATTACTTATCCTTTATCTCAAAAAGCAATGCTGACACGTGGAACCAAAAGGCCTTTACCACCTCGTCGCAAGGGTATTACCCAGAAAGCAAGTATTGCAGGACGTGGATTATTTCTGCGTACTGGGGAATATGAAGACGGAACACTTGGGGAAATTTCCATTACCCCAACCAAAGAAAGTGCTATGGTCAAAGGTCTGCTCGACAGTTTAAGTCAGGCCGTCAGTATTGGGTTGCAATATGGTGCCCCCTTACAAGATTATGTATCTCACTTTGCCTATAGTCGATTTGGAATTGCTGGCACGGTAGAGGGTGATCCCAATGCTCTATATGCAACATCATTCTTAGATTATAGTTTCAGAGTGCTTTCAGATGTTTATTTAAATGAATCCCTCGCTGATGCACCCAATAATTTACATGTTGGTGAGGATATGGTTCCTATGTTACCTTTGGAACTACCAGAGGATGATGAAACCCCTCCTTCTTCACCCCATCCTCGTAATCGTAAATTTAAATTGGTTAGTTAAAGGAAAGCAGTATGCCAACCATACAAGAACGCTTGAAAGCATTAAAAATTATTCTGCCAACCCCTGCTGCTCCCGTAGCAAATTACGTACCAACCGTGCAAACCGGAAATAATTTGATTATCTCTGGTCAGCTCCCTTTGGTCGATGGCAAATTATTTGCAACAGGATTATTAGGCAAAGACGTTGATGTCGCAGCCGGTGCCAAAGCAGCCCATTTTTGTATGATCAATATCCTTGCACAAGCTCAAGCTGCTTTAGTTGATTTAGAAAAAATTAAAAGATTGGTTCGCCTTGGTGGCTTTGTTGCCAGCACCCCAGATTTTACTCAACAAGCCGTTGTTATGAATGGCGCCTCTGACCTTGCTGTAGAAATCCTGGGCGATGCTGGACGACATGCACGCTCTGCTTTTGGAGTTGCATGTTTACCTATGAATGCATGCGTTGAAGTCGAAGCATGGTTTGAATTAAAATAGTTTAATAAAGCTATTTTGATATTTTAAAAAAGCCCTTTTATCATCATGGTAAGGGGCTTTTTTTATTAATAATAGTCACATCAATCAAATTGCATTTCTGGTGGATCTTTTTTAAACATATTTGTTAAAAAGGCTAAATAGATAATGCCAAGACATAACCAGATTATACCCAGTGTAAATGCTAGTTTATCTAAACTAATAAACAGCCAAAAAGTCGTTCCTAAGCCTATTACTGGAAATATAAGATAAGAAAGAATTTGCCAACCAGAACGTTGCTTTTCCCTGACCCAAAAATGGTTAATAACCGATAAATTGACAAACATAAACGCCAAGAATGCCCCAAAATTAATAAAAGACGCGGCGGTTAACACATCTATTTGAGTGCCGATCAACGCAATCACTCCACATAGAAGAATATTATTGGTAGGTGTTGAAAAACGATTATTTAATTTCCCAAAAAAATTCTTTGAAATGACATTATCTTTCCCCATCGCATATAGTAACCGTGACGCACTGGTTTGTGCAGAAACACCAGAAGCAAATTGCCCAACCACTAAACCAATCAGAAAGAATGAAACAAACACATCCCCACCAATTTTTTTTGCAATTTCTATAGCTGCGGAATCAATATGTTGAAAAATAAATGAAGGATGCGCCAATTGCACAAAATAAGAGGTAACAATAAAAAGAACACTTCCCGCCAAAGTCACCAAAATAATTGCTCTTGGGATTGTTTTTTGTGGATCTTTTGTTTCATCGGCAAGCGTTGTTACCGCATCAAACCCAAGAAATGAGTAACAAGCAACCGCTCCACCTGCCAAGATATAGGATAAATGCGCATATTCATTCCAAAAAGGTTTTAACGAAAATAAAGGGGTCGTGCCATCCGTAGTTACATAGTGAATGCTCAAAGTAACAAACGCCGCAATAATTAATATTTGAATAATCATTAAAAGGCTATTCACACTTTTCGCAAATTCCAAACCAATCACATTAATCACCGTTGTCACAACAATAAAAGCAATTAACCAAAGACTCAAAGAAACGCTCGGAAACGCATCATGTAAAAAGGATGCTCCGATCAACCATATCACCATCGGTATAAAGAAATAATCTAATAAAATAACCCAACCTGCAAGAAATCCCAGTTTATTACTGATAGATCGACGCACATAAGTATATGCAGAGCCTGCTACTGGATAAGCTTTCGCCATATGGCTGTAACTTAACGCAGTAAAAAACATTGCCACAGCAGCAGCCAAATAAGCCATCGGGACATTGCCCCTTGTCTCTTTAGCCAACTCCCCAAACGTTCCCAGAACAATAATGGGGGCCATATAAGCAACACCGAATAAAACCACTGCTGCTAATGAAAGAGTTCGTGTTAAATGAGGCATAGGTTTATTCCCTATAAATATATATAATTAAAAAACTAAGAATTTATTAAGAAATAATCCAATCTGAATGCTTGGTATGATGTTGTATTTTCTGACCCGTTATCTTCATTCTACGTTCTTTTAAATAATTAAATTCAGTTAGAAATTGAGTCATTTGTTTGGGGTCTATGTTCATTCTTATACTACATTCTTCACGACCCGCCTCACATAACAACTGTCCCATTGGATTCACCACACAGCTGCCCCCATGAAAAACCAAACCATCATTTCCCAATCCAACACGATTAGTCATCACCGCAAACATATGATTTTCTTGTGCTCTGGCCATAATCGCAGTTCTGTGCGTTAATCCATAAGGGTCCATATTCCCATTGGTAACAATCAATAACTCGGTTCCTAACTCACCCAAAGCACGTGCAGATTCAGGATATTCAATATCAAAGCAAATCAGAAAACCGATTTTAACCCCTTGCCATTCAATACAGCTATATCGATCCCCAGCATCAAATATACCATGATCAGTAAGCCATAAATGCGTCTTACGATAATAAGCCAACAATCCGTCTTCTGGTGTAATGAACACGGTGGTATTATAGAATTTACCTTCATGTGCCTCTGCCATACCAACGGTAATAGCAATGTTTTTTTCTTTGGAAAGGGATTTTAATTGCTGGATGCCGGAACCATCCAAACTTTGAGAAACCATATTAAGATTTTCTTGCGTAGGAAAGCCGCTTAAATAAGTTTCTGGAAACACCATAATATCCGTTGCATCTGAACTATTCTTAATTGCACGACGAACTTTATTTAAATTATATTCCAGATCACCATCTTTACATTCCAACTGAACCAGCTCAATTTCCATCACTTTCACCTCGTTATCTTTACTAAAATTACTCAAAACTTAATTTTATGATAACAAAATATCTTTATATGTTAAGAATAAAATATATTATTATTAAAAATAATCTTTAGAGTGTGATGGATTTATTATTAAGATTTTTTTATAGGTTTATTTTTTGTTAAAATTATTCCTGCCTTTACGTTGAGTATCAACATCACAATATTCACCCCACCAGCAATGAGCTCAATCATTTGTACAATTAAAAATATGGAATTAAACTGTTCATGAACAGCAAGATAACGCAAATATAAAGCACAGGGAATTAAGATACAAAGACCATTTAATGCAATTAACGACATGCGCTTTTTCTTATTAGAAGCAGTCTTATTATTTATTTTTCCTGCAATATTAAACCCTGTTCCTCCTGTTGCGACTAATGCAGGTATAAGAATGAAAAAACCATAAGGAATTAAAAATTTTACGCTTTTGATATAATCAATGTTCCCTATTAATTCTGACGTAACAGTTGAAAGCCAAAAGATTAATAAAATCACTAAGGCCATGACCCCAGTAATACGATGGATAAGGGACAGGACTTGCTTTTTTGTCATTTCATATTTTCAATTGTGGCAATGATATCCGTTAAGCTCTTTACAGTAATATCAATATCCTGCTTGTTAAGATTTTTAAAAATACTCACTGCCATTTTTTCCCATTCTTTATTAATGGCATCAAAGGCCTTTTCACCAATCTCAGTCAATTGAAACAGCGATGATTTTTTATGAGCAGGGTTATGAAGCTGTTGGATATATTCAAGTTTCAACAACTCATCAATGGTTCGTTGCACCGCCTGACGCGTTAACCCCATCAGCCGCGCAATATGTGGCACTGTTAATGCCGTATTTTCTAACCGAATCGCCCCCAAAACTTTCCATTTTGATGTCGTCAACCCATGCTCTGATGCCAACTGGTCGCCGATCAAGCTGATATCATGATAGGCTCTGAAAAGCCCGATAATTATTTTATTTTGTTGAGATATGATTTGCATTGTCATAATGACAACAAATTAACAGTATGACAATATATTGTCAATATAGTTCGTATGTGAAATAATGTTGAAAAATTCAAAATTTATAATAACATTAACAAAAGCATTATTATAAATTGATCAAAATCAAAGGATCAAAAAAACGTAACCGATGGGTTTTTAATTCAATTATAGGAACAAGCATAATGAACATATATCTACTTGATAGAAATATAATTATTGATATAGAAAAATTTCAAAAAAATAAAGAGTCCTTAAATGATAACTCCTTAAAATTGATAGATAAGCTACAAACACTAGATGAAAGCAACAATACCTTTAGCTGCATGCTCTCCGCAATAGAAGGTCATCATAAACGGCAACAAACAACTCAAGAGTTTGAGGAAACAAGCAAACAAGAAATTTTAATCCTTAAGAGCTTTTTTAAAAAAGCTAAAGTAGATGAAACGCCACTACTAAGTGCCATATCTGGTTTAAAAAAAGAAAGTGATCAAGCTCCTATACATTCAGAATTTAATTTATTTGCTAATTTTTTAGAAAACGTAAATTCTATTATATTCTCAGACGTAAAAAATGAACAAATATTACCACAGTGCGATAAAATAATAGAAACAGCTCAAAAACTAAAAATACCAAAAAATCATTATATTGTTATTGCTTGTTTAGCCATTATCGCAGGTAGTTCAGAATGTAGAAAGCTGATAAAACCCACAAAAGATATCAAAAAAGAAAATGCCTATAATGTTATAAGCGATCTATCAATTATTCATTATTTTAACATACTTAGAAGCATGCCAGGCTTCAATGAAAGTCAATTCATTTTTTTAACAAATGATCAGGGTTTACAATTTTTTCTAGATAATATAATTATCGAAAAGTCAATATATATGGGGCAAGATTCAGAAATTACTTTTATTCAAACAACAATAAAAGAATATAAAAAGCCCTTATTTCCTCGATTAAATGAAAAAGATTTTTTATTATTAATGGATAAATTAAAATAACAATAAAAAAGGGCTGAAAACTCAGCCCTTTTTTTATATCCTATAAAGGAAAGCTTTCTCGTGCTAATGTTGTCAAAGCGACAATACCAGGAAGGGCTTTGCCCTCTAACCATTCAAGGAATGCCCCACCAGCGGTGGAAACATAAGAAATGTCATGGATAACGCCTGCATGTTTCAATGCAGAAACCGTGTCCCCACCACCAGCAACACTTTCCAGCTTGCCAGCTTTGGTTAATTTTGCAGCTTCTTGAGCCACAGCATTGGTTGCTTTATCAAACGGTGTAAATTCAAACGCACCCAAAGGCCCATTCCAAACCAAAGTTTTCAGTTCAGTCAGCGCTTTGTTCAACAATTCAACGGTTTTAGGACCAACGTCCAAAATCATTTGATCATCAGGGACCGCATTCACGTCAACAATTTTCGTTACTGGGTCATTTTTTAATTCACCAGCGACAACAACATCTACAGGAAGCAGGATTTTACAACCTTTAGCTTGTGCATTTTTCATTATGTCACGGGCTGTATCATGCATTTCTGCTTCTTGTAATGACTTACCAACCTTAACGCCTTGGGCAGCAAGGAATGTATTCGCCATTGCCCCACCAATTACCAATACGTCAACTTTGCTGATCATATTGGATAAAAGGTCAAGTTTCGTCGAAATCTTTGAACCACCCACAATCGCACCGACTGGACGTTTTGGATTTTCCAATGCACGGCTAAGCGCATTTAGTTCTGTTTCCATCAAGCGACCAGCAAAAGAAGGAAGATAACGTGTTACCCCTTCTGTCGATGCATGTGCACGATGAGCCGCAGAAAATGCGTCATCAACATAAACATCAGCCAATGCAGCCAAGTCCTGAGATAATGTAGGATCGTTCTTTTCCTCACCCGCATGGAAACGAGTATTTTCAAGTAAAAGAACATCTCCGTCTTTCATTGCATCCACAGCTTTTTGAGCATCTGGACCAACACAGTTATCTGCAAAAGCAACTGGCAACTTTAAAATAGAAGCCAATGCCTCGCCCACTGGACGTAAAGACATTTCTGGAACCACTTTGCCTTTTGGACGAGCAAAATGGCTGCATATAATAACCTTAGCACCTTTTTTCACAAGTTCTTGGATAGTAGGTGCTAAACGCTCTAATCTTGTGGTATCGGATATTTTGCCATCATGAGTGGGAACGTTTAAATCCCCACGCAATAAGACTTTTTTACCTTTACAATCAACAAGATCATCAAGCGTTTTAAACGCTTTTTGATCAACCATGATTATTTGCTTCCTAACAATACTGCTGTATCAGACATACGAGTAGAGAAACCCCATTCATTATCATACCAACCAGCAACGCGGATCATTTTACCACCTTCGATAAACCCTGTTTGAGTTGCATCAAATGTAGAAGATACAAATGTGTGGTTGAAATCAGAGCTGACCAATGGTTCGTCATTATAAGCCAGAATACCTTTTAATTCGCCTTCAGCTGCTTTTTTGAAATATGCATTTAGTTCTTCGATTGAACCTGGAATTTTGCTTGGAACGAATTCAAGTGCAACATAAGAAACATTAGGTGTTGGCACACGAATGGCAATACCGTCTAGTTTTCCTTTTAATGAAGGAATAACAAGAGCCACCGCTTTTGCTGCACCAGTTGTTGTTGGAATAATATTTTGAGCAGCAGCACGTGCACGATGTAAATCTTTGTGCAATGTATCGACTGTACGTTGGTCACCTGTATAAGAGTGAATGGTAATCATGCTACCGAATTCAATACCAACGGTTTCCACGAGTACTTTTGCAATAGGTGCAAGACAGTTTGTAGTACAAGATGCGTTAGAAATGACAGTCATGTCACCTGTGATAACTTGTTGGTTCACACCGTAAACAACGGTTGCATCAACTTCTTTACCAGGAGCAGAAATTAATACTTTACGAGCACCAGCTTTTAAAAGTTCACCCGCAGCAGCTTTGCTTGTAAACAAACCTGTACATTCCATAGCAACATCAACACCTTGAAGCGGTAATTTGCTTGGATCTCTTTCAGCGGTAATTTTAATTGGACCAAAAGTTTTACCTGCATGCTTAATGGTCATGGTATTATTTTCGACCGTAATATCTGCAGGAAGACGACCATGAACGGTATCATATTTTAATAAATGTGCATTTGCTTCTGCACTACCAAGATCGTTGATTAATACAACTTCTACGTCTGTACGACCTTTTTCAATAATACTGCGTAATACTAAACGACCGATACGACCGAAACCGTTAATTGCAACTTTAATAGCCATGATAATAAAATCTCCTAATATATATTAATTACTCGGAACTAACGCCATGTTCCATAAGTCTGCTAAGCCTTCACCATCATACTCAAATTTTAAAAATCCGTCACAGTTTTTTAATGACTTTTAATAGAAAAAATACATATTCATATCATTTAAAAAATTTTTGATTTTCTTAATATAATTTAGTGTGAAAACTTTATCTTAGACGTGTCAATATTTTTTTGATTAAAATCGAAAATTATAAAGCATCACTATATTTACACGTTTTTTTTACAAATATAAGATTGTATTAAATTTTATAATTTCTTATGATGGTAAATCTGTGTGTAATTTACCCTGTTATTCTGAATTTATTTCCAATTTCATACTTATTTTGCAGACAATGTTCTTTTGAATATGATAAAAGCAAAACTCTAAGTGCATTACTTAACTAAGCTACTCTTTTTAAAATGAACTCTATCAATACAGATCGTTTGTAAATAGTATAAAATATGACCAAATATTCTCAAATCATTATGGGCACCAGCTGCCTTTTAATACTTGGCGGTTGCCAACTTATTGATCAAAGAACCTTTAACCCCAGTGCTGGGCGTAAACCTATTCCTTATGTTCCCCCTGCGCCTCCTGCACCTCCTCCACCGGCTCCGCCAATTGAAATTGTTCAAGGGACACCTGCAGAACAGTGGGGCAAACCGTTAACAGGCTTGGTCAAAGACGCATTACAAAGAAAATCAGATGCGATGTTTATTGTAACCATCCTAACCCCGATTTCTCAGACCCCTGATGCACAACAAGAGCAAATGCAAAAAACCATTCAACAAAATGCTCAAGATGTTGCTCAGGCCATTGTCAAAGCTGGGGCTAAACCACAACAGATTCATATGACGGCAAAAGCTGATGGTTCCGTGCAAAAGAACGTGGTTCAAGTCAATATACAATAAAATACTATTTTAAAAGTAATAGAGAGACTTATAAAGTTATGCACTTAAGAAAAATATCTTTATTATATTTTAGGAGTAAGTTCCAGTGACAGAGCATGCGATGCCTGTGCATCCTTTTTACGCATATTGTCAAACCGCATTACAAGAAATCGAACAACAGGGTCGTTATCGCAGATTTACTTCGCTAAGCAGGCGATCTGCACATTATCCTGTTTATGATAAAGGAAACTTACCACAACAAGATAAACCCGTTATAGTCTGGTCTTCAAATGATTATCTTGGAATGGGTGTTGATCCAGAGGTCATGAATGCTGCGATTACTGCTGTGCAGGAATATGGCGCTGGGGCTGGTGGAACACGTAATATCGCAGGAACACACCCTTTACATGTGGCTCTTGAGGCTGAGCTGGCTGATTTACATGGTAAAGAAGCAGGATTGTTATTTGTATCAGGCTATGTTTCCAATCAAGCCAGTTTACAAACAATCCTGACCAGTATGTCTGGAGGGTGGATTACTTTTTCAGATCAACAAAACCACGCCTCTATGATTGCCGGAATTAAAGGAGCCAAGGGTTCTGATTGTGTTATTTTTAAACATAATGACTTACAAGATCTAGAGGAAAAACTGGCGGCAGCTCCAGCATCAGCACCCAAATTAATTGCTTTTGAAAGCGTTTATTCAATGGACGGCGATATCGCTGATATTGGTGCGATTTGTGCGCTGGCACGTAAATATAATGCTTTAACCTATCTTGATGAGGTCCATGCTGTGGGATTATATGGTGCTCAAGGTGGTGGGGTATCTGAACGAGACAATGTGGCAGATCAAGTTGATATTATCGAAGGCACCTTGGCCAAAGGGTTTGGTGTTCATGGTGGATACGTGACAGCCAAGAAGGAAATTATTGAGTATTTAAGATTGGCAGCTTCTGGTTTTATTTTTACCACTTCCCTCCCTCCATCAATCATTGCCCCTGCATTAGCCAGTATTCGTTTAGTGCGCCAACAAAATTGGCGTCGGGAAAAACTCTTTGAACGCGTTCATACTTTTCAAAACAAGCTTAAAGATGCAGATATTCCTTTTTTAAAAACCGAAAGCCATATCGTGCCTGTTATGATTGAAGGTGCAGAACGTTGTAAAGAAGTTAGTCGCCGCCTATTAGAAGAATATTTTTTATATGCGACCCCAATTAATTATCCAACCGTTCCCAAAGGAGCAGAAAGATTACGGCTAACTCCCAATCCATTTCATACCAATGAAATGATGGACGAGATGGTGACAGCTTTAAAAGCTCTACTATAAAAATCAAAAAAGCGATCATACAAAAATTATGATCGCTTTTTTTATAGATATTTCTTAGGTTTGTTACAAACGAATGAAATCTATTTATCCTGCATAAATTGTTTCAACGTTTCATAGCTGACTGCACCAGGGATGATCTTTGAACCATTAATAATCAATGCTGGTGTACCATCAATTCCTAAATCACGAAATAGTTTAATATTATCTTCTAGTGCTTGAGTAATAGAGGCTGCTTTCATATCTTGAATTAAGCGATCTCCATCTAATTTTTGTTGTTTTGCAAGCTCTTTAATACTGTCTTCTGTCATTTCTTCCTTAGAATCCATAATGGCTTTCATCATAACAACATAACCATTTTGGCGAGCCGCAGCAGCAATTGCTTTGGATTCTAAAACGCTATTTTCTCCAAGGATAGGAACAACTTTGAAAATAATCCTGACGTTTTTATCTTCTTTGACTAATTGGAGCAATTCTGGCAAAACTTTTTTACAATAACCACAACGAGGATCAAAAAATTCTACAATTGTATTTTTTGCATTTGGATTACCAATAAAGCCATCGGTTGGTAAAACATTATTCAATATATTTTTCTTGTCTGCTAGTGTCTTAGTAGCAGATTCTACTTTTTGTTTAGTTCTTTCTTTTTGTGCAGCAATTACAGCATCCTCAAGGATCGAAGGATCTTTTTTCATTGCATCACGAACAACTTCAACAATTTCTTTGCGTTGTTCTGAGCTAAAATGATTTGTGGTTTGTGCAAAGCCTGATAGTGGCATACCAACTGCACCAGCTAATAAACTAACTGATAATGGCAAATGAAAATAGCGCTTTAAAGGCGACTGAATCATTAAAAATCTCCTGAGATGAAAAAGTAAATTTATTTAAAGTTATATAACATTATACAGGATTGTCATTGTTATGTTATAAAAAATTTCTTATTAATAAAGTTGGTATTGTCGTTACTGAAAACAGTAAAGCGAAAACCTTGTTTTTATTTGGTTATTCATCGGAGAGCAACCGCGTGTCTAAGCGTCATTATTTCTTAAAGAGCTGCACTTTTTTAAAACAGCCTCTTCATTGCTTTAATATCAAAAATGACTGGCTTAAAAAAGCTGGAACCCTAGCCCTCAGCTCTGCAATTACGTTGTCTGTTACTGCCTGCGGTGGTGGCAGCACTGGACATAAAGCACTAAATAGCAAAGAAATGCAGGATCGAGTGACAGGGTATGTAGGCAGCATCGCCGCCGATGAACCTCAGGCCGCAATGGTTGCTCGTGATATTTTAATCAGAGGGGGAAATGCAGCTGATGCAGCAACTGCCCTTGGGTTTGCTTTAACGGTAACTTTACCTTCTCGTGCCTCTTTGGGTGGGGGTGGTGCATGCGTCGCCTATCGCCCTGGACAACCTGCTCAATCGTTTCTTTTTCTACCTCAACCAGGAAATATCAAAGGAACCGCTGGTCGCCCCGCTGCTATCCCGATGATGGCACGGGGATTATATTTGCTTCAAGCCAGTAATGGTAAAGCGGATATTAACGATATTTTACAAGTCACCAGTAACCTTGCTGGAAATGGTGTGACTGTTTCAGATATATTTGCCAGTGACCTAGCTGCCGTTCAAGGACCTTTATTCCAAGATCCTGCAATGCAAAAACTATTCACTCGCAGAGATGGTGCGACCTTACAAGCGGGCGACATGCTGTATCAACCTCGCCTTAAAATTATTTATGATCGTCTTACTACTGCTGGTATTTCAGATTTATATATTGGTTCTTTGGCCCATAGTTATACGCTTGGCGCACAAGCCGCAGGTGGTGGATTAAGTGGAGCAGACTTTAGAAATGCTTTACCTGTTGAAGCTCCAGCTTTGTCTATCTCTCTTCCTAACAAAGAAACGCTTTACCTTGTTTCCCCACCAGCAGATGGTGGTTTAGGCATGGGAATGGCTTGGAAAACACAAAGCAATAGTTTAACCACGTCTCAAGGAACTGTTGCTGCGTGGCGCGCAAGCAATCCTGCTGCTTATGATAAGCAAAGTATCTTGGCGCAAGAAGAAAAAGCTCAATCCTTATTAAATAATGGCCAAGCTGGTAACGGCACTTTGTCTTCTTTACCAGCATCGACATCTTATACCGTTGTTGACAGAAACGGTGAAGCTGTATCTTGTGCGTTAACCATGAATAATTTATTTGGAACAGGACGAGTAGCTGGAACAACTGGTATTGTCATGGCCGCATCTCCGAATGCAGCACCACAACCTTTATTGACCGCTGCAATTACCACTTATAAAAACCGTTTCCTCGCTGCAATCAGTGCATCTGGGCAAAATGACGCAGCTGCTGCTGGTGCAGAAAGTCTAAACAGCTTACTCAATGCAGGTGAAAACAAAGAAAACTCTGCTATTGCACACCCAAATACACCCCAGGGACGCGTAAACGCTGTTTATTGTCAGGATGGTTTACCTGGTAACACAAATAAATGTCGTGCTTATACCGATCCTCAGGGCACAGGCCTAGCACTTAGCAGTCGATAAAAAATTTAAAATTTATAATATATTTCAATGTCATTTTCGATAAATTGAAAATGACATTTTTTATGATTATATGATAGGCTAATACTGAACAATATCATTAAGTTTTATAGCAAAAGAGAACTGAAAATAAATGGACAAAAATAAAGCCTTAGATGGTGCATTAGCACAAATAGAACGCGCTTTTGGTAAAGGCTCCATTATGAAAATGGGCGAAAAACCATCTATTCAAGTCGATGTTATTTCTACAGGATCAATTGGACTGGATATCGGTTTAGGAATTGGCGGTGTTCCCAGAGGACGCGTTGTAGAAATTTATGGTCCAGAAAGCTCTGGTAAAACAACCATGGCACTTCACATTATTGCAGAAGCCCAAAAATTGGGCGGAACATGTGCATTTATTGATGCTGAACACGCTTTGGATCCTGTGTATGCTCGTAAGTTAGGGGTCGATATTGATAATTTATTAATCTCGCAACCTGATGCAGGTGAACAAGCTTTGGAAATTGTTGATACATTAGTGCGCTCTGGTGCTATTGATGTCTTAGTCGTTGATAGTGTTGCGGCTTTGGTTCCTCGTGCAGAGTTAGAAGGCGAAATGGGTGATAGCCATGTTGGCCTACATGCTCGTTTAATGAGTCAAGCGCTTAGAAAGCTGACAGGATCTGTATCTCGTTCAAATACTTGCCTTGTTTTCTTAAATCAGATTCGCCAAAAAATCGGGGTAATGTTTGGATCTCCTGAAACCACAACAGGGGGAAATGCGCTTAAATTTTATGCGTCTGTGCGTATGGATATTCGTCGTATTGGTCAGGTCAAAGATAAAGAAGAAATCTCTGGTAACCAAACCCGTGTTAAAGTCGTTAAAAACAAAATGGCACCTCCCTTCCGTCAAGTCGAATTCGATATTATGTATGGTGAAGGAATCAGTAAAACGGGTGAGCTTATTGATCTTGGCGTCAAAGCAGGAATCGTTGAAAAAGCTGGGTCATGGTTCTCTTGTGATGGACAACGTATTGGTCAAGGACGAGAGAACGTCAAACAATTCCTTCGTGACAATCCAGAAATGGCACAAAGTATCGAAAAACGTATCCGAGAACAGTCTGGAATCGTCAATGATGCAATGCTAACAGATGAGATCGAAGAATCATCAGATGAAGGTGATTTGCTAACTTAATGATTTTTAAATTATATTGAACTGTATTTTAATAAAAAGCCGACAAATAATATTGTCGGCTTTATAATATAATTTGCAATATCAAAATTTAAGTAAAACAGTTATATCAAGAAAAATTATCCCTCTTTTTCTTCAATAACTTCTGTCGTTAGAACCTCGACATCTGTATCGCCAACCAGCCCTGCTGCAAACTCTTCTGCAGAAAAATCACGTAAATCTTCCGCTTTTTCACCAACACCTACAGCGTGGATTGGCAATTGAAATTGCTGGGCCAAAGCAATCACGATACCACCGCGAGCAGTACCATCTAATTTCGTAATAACAAGACCTGAAACACTAACCATTTCTTTGAAAATACGGACTTGTTCAATGGCATTTTGCCCTGTTGTGGCATCCAAAACCAACAATACAGAATGGGGTGCAGTTTCATCGAATTTTTTCATCACACGAATAATTTTAGCAAGCTCTTCCATCAATGCTGATTTATTATGTAATCGCCCCGCAGTATCCACAAAAAGCAAATCTGCACCTTCATTCTTAGCACGTTTTAATGCTTCAAAAGCAAGACCCGCAGCATCTGCGCCTGGTTTCCCAGAAATCACAGGTGCTCCTACACGATCCCCCCAGATTTGCAGTTGCTCTACCGCTGCAGCACGGAACGTATCCCCTGCCACCATCATGGTTTTTAATCCTTGATCGCCATAAAAACGCGCCATTTTACCAATAGTCGTTGTTTTTCCTGTTCCATTGACCCCAACCATCAAGACCACATGTGGTTTTAACTCTAGATTCGGTTTAAATGGAACCGTTACAGGGCTAAGAACTTTGGCAATTTCCTTGGCCAACGCGTCTTTAATTTCTTTTTCGCTTACTTCTGTACCAAAACGAGTTTTGCGAAATGTTTCAATTACATTTTCGGCAACTTCTGGACCAAAATCCGCAGCAATCAAGATCTCTTCAAGTTGCTCTAAAGATTCTTCATCAAGGCGACGCTTGGTAAATACGGAAGTTAAGTTCGTTCCCAGCTTTTGAGTTGAACGAGATAAACCTTCTTTTAAACGAGAGAAAAAACCCAGAGCCATTATATTCTTTCCACTATTATACCATCAACGTTACCCGAAACTACTCGAGCACAAATCATTTCACCAGGCTTTGCCGCCTCACCTTGTAATACAGCAAAAGCAAATTGTTCCGAGTGCCCTCGATCAGGTGTTTCCATCAATATATTAACATCTTTCCCGATAAGAGACTCATGAAAAAGACGGGCAGATTCTTGACCCAATTCCCTTAATTTTGCAGCACGTTCTTTACGCACTGCTACAGATACTGCTGGCATTTGTGCTGCTGGAGTTCCTTTGCGTTCGCTATAAGGAAATACATGTAAATAAGGGAAAGCCTGTTGTTTTAAAAACTCATAAGTTTCTTGAAAATAAGTATCATCTTCGGTTGGAAAGCCTGCAATAATATCAACACTTAACCCTATATCTGAACGAATAGAACGTAGTCGTTGCACTAATTGATCAACATCTTCAGTCAAATGACGACGCTTCATCCGCTTTAAAATCATATCAGAACCTGCTTGAACAGACAGATGCAAATGCGGCATCAGTCTTGGCTCTGTTTTTAAAAGTTCCCACAACGTATTATCAAATCCAATTGGATCAATCGAAGATAAACGTAACCGTTCCAGATCTGGCACAGCCTTTAAAACTGCTTTACATAGATCCCCCAGAGCCAAATCGCCTTCAAAATCAGACCCCCAAGAAGCAATATCAACCCCTGTTAACACAACTTCTTTATAGTCTTGTTCGACCAATGTTCTGGCTTGATTAATCACGCCTTCAATCGTTACAGAACGAGAAGGACCTCGACCAAAAGGAATCACACAAAAAGTACAACGATGATCACACCCTTGTTGTACCTGAACAAAAGCTCTGGTACGCCCTGTAAATTCGGTGACAACTTGTGCGGCCGTTTTTTTTACAGACATAATATCTGAAACTTGGTTTCCAGAAGCAATCGCTTCATTCGTCCAGTTTTCTGCTTGTAACTTATCTTCATTCCCCAAAACCTGAACCACACCAGGTAATGAAGACCATTTTTCAGGATTTAATTGTGCGGCACATCCTGTAACCACAATGCGTTTTTGATCGTCTTTACGATTCAAACGACGAATGGCTTGGCGAGCTTGACGTTCAGCTTCCGCAGTCACCGCACATGTATTAACAACAACAACATCCCCCAAACCATCAGCATATTGACCCATAACTTCGCTCTCGTAGCGATTAAGTCTGCAACCAAATGTCAGAATCTGAGGTTTTTGTGACGTATCCTTGCTCATAAAGGATAATTTTCCAGACTAAATTGACCTGAAAAAGAAAAATGCACAGCACCTGTCATCAATACATTGTTGGTTTCTTCATCCCATTCAATGATCAGGTTGCCACCATCCATTTTAACTTCGCAATAACGATCTGCCAAACCACGACGCACCGCATTCACCACAGAAGCACACGCCCCTGAACCACAGGCTAAAGTTAAGCCAGCTCCACGCTCCCAAACACGAACGCGCATACTTTGACGATCCAACATTTGCACAAAACCAATATTCGCACCTTCAGAGAATAAAGGGTCTTTTTCTAACATTTTACCAGAAAATACGGGATCAACCGTTGATAAATCTTCAACAAAAAAAGTTGCATGAGGATTACCCATAGAGACAGCTGCTGGTTCACCCGCCAAAGGCAGGTTAAGTGTATCGACATCACGAGATAAAGGGATTTCTTGCCATTTTGTTTTTGGCTGTCCCATGTTTACTCGCATTGTATGGCTGTCAATGACCTCTGCTGGTAAAAGACCTGCATTTGTTTGCATAATAAATTTTTTACTTTGATATTTATGATGCAACCAAGCCGCCACACAACGTGAACCATTACCACATGCGCCAGCCTCATCTCCACCTTCATTAAAAAAGCGAACATAAATATCGGCATTGCTGTCTTTGGGTTGAGAAAGAACAATTAACTGATCACAACCAATGCCATAACGGCGATCACATAATGTTTTAATGCGACGTTCGCTGAGTTCAATACTATTGACAGAATTATCGATAATGACAAAATCATTGCCAATACCATGCATTTTATAAAAAGGAATGTTCATTATTCTTCTAAATACAGTTATAAACTTTAAATTTAATTTACCAACAAATCATAAAAAGCGCTAACTTTTTACATCATGAACCACTTAAAAGACTTTCATCCCCGATCTTTCGACATCGCAAGTAACGAAAGTGACCTTCAATATTATACCACTCACTCTGTTCCTCCTATGCTTGATCAAGGTGGTTATAAAGCAATTGAAGCCTTATATCACACTCTGATACAAGAAAGCGATACTATTCTTGACCTGATGTGTGGTGCAAATAGTCATATGCCCAGTGACCTATCTTGTCAAAATTTCATTGGCATTGATTTAAATCCACAGGCATTAAAGGAAAATACTGCACTCACACGAAAAATTACGCAAGATATTAACGAGAAAACAGAGTTTTCTCTTAAAGATAGTAGCGTTGATTATATTTGTCTATGTTGTGTTTTTGAATATTTGCGTAAGCCATCGGAAACATTAGACGAGTGTTTGCGGATATTAAAACCAGGTGGACGGATTATTGTATCCTTTACCTCACGATTTTTACCTCTACGTGCCACCGCTTTGTGGCAGGCTTTAGATAATGCCGATCGTCAAGGGTTGGTCAAAGTGCTGTTAACCCGTGCAGGATTTACAGATTTCGACCAAGGTGAGGTTCATCCGCCTGAGGATCAAACCGTTTGGAAAGATCCGATTTATAGTGTGGTGGCGAGGAAGTAAGGATACAATCAAGCAACGATATACCTTATTAAAGTGGGAAAGTAAAAATGGATCAGCTTCTGAACAAAGAACAATATTGTAATACATGGATGGAAGAAAGTGAAATATTCCGTAAAAAAATGGTATATCAATGGCTTACCAATTTTACTCCAAATGGTAATATTCTTGAGTTGGGTTGTGGCTCAGGACAAGGCACTTATCAATTATTAAAAAAACACCAAGTATTATCGCTTGATAACAATGACTTTTTAATTAATGAAGCGGCAAAACTTATAAAAGAACAAGCAAAAATTCATAAATGTAATTTTTTAGAATTAACACAAGAAGATAAAAACATTATTAAAGACTTTGCCCCTAAAGTTATTGTAGGTTGGTTTTTAGGATCTGATGGTGAAGAAGTTGAAAAGTATACCGATAAAGGAACAAACTCAGAAGAAAAATGGGATCAATATAGAAAAAAAATAGAAGATATAATTACATCCCCTGATATTTGCACACCTTCTGTTGAATATATTCACTTGGCAAATCGCAATATTTTTTCTTCAAATTATAATGAACAGAAAACATTTGCTGCAACAAAAAAAGAATATGACACTTCTATTTTCTCAAAAATTAATTTTGAAGTAGTAGATGTAAAAATAATGGCGTGGCCAACAAAAGATAGCCATTTTCAATATATAGGTAATCAATATTATAGTAATGAAAATTCGTTTAAAGCAATAGTCTCAATTCTTGCAAGAAGAAAAGCCACATGAAACGCCAACCAATCTTTTATATCCCTCATGGTGGAGGGCCTTGTTTCTTTATGGATGATCCGCATAATGTTTGGACGAATATGGGGAATTTCTTAAATAAGATTCCGTATAGTTTACCACAAACCCCAGACAGTATCGTTATCATTTCTGGACATTGGGAAAATATGCCAATTAAGATCCATGCTGCCGATAAACCTTCTTTATTTTATGATTATTATGATTTTCCGCCTCATACTTATGAGTTGACTTATCCTGCCTCTGGCAATCCACAGCTGGCAGAAAAAATCCAGCAATTATTTCAAAGTCAGCATATACAAGCCGAATTAGAGTATGAACGTGGTTGGGATCATGGGGTGTTTATTCCTTTAAAAGTCATCTTCCCCGACGCTAATATCCCAATTGTGCAAGTCTCTTTGCATCATTCACTGGATCCGCAAACTCACATGAAAATGGGAGATATCTTATCTCCTTTACGCAATGAAAATATTCTTATTATTGGCAGTGGAATGAGCTATCATAACCTTCCCTATTTATTTTCGGGCAAAGAGACTGCTTATGCAGATCAATTTCACGATTGGTTAACTGATACCGTTACCAATCCAGATATTTCACAACGTAATCAAGGCCTAACCAACTGGTTACAAGCCCCAGGTGCACGTTCTAATCATCCTCGTGAAGAGCATTTACTCCCATTAATGGTTGTTGCTGGTGCCGCAGGGAAAGATCAAGGTATTTGTATATTGAAAGACAGAATTATTAATAAACCTATTGCTGGCTTTCAGTTTGGGTAAAAAAAGGATAATAATGAAGGCTATAATTTCATTACTTATATTTTTCTCTTATATTCCTTTTGCTTTTGCAGACTCTAAAGATACTACAATTTTAATAGATGCCGCCGCTTTGAAAAAAGCAAACCCTGATAAAATAATGCTAGATGGTAAGATAGATGCAGATATTGATCATGATAATGTAATGGATGTCATTAATTACGCTTATAATGCGTCAACTCCACCGGCAGCATGTAGCGAAGAAAATTGTATTGTTCAAAATAATAGGTTGATAACACAACCAACATTAACTTTTGATATTTTCCTTAAAGAGCCAAAAGCCTCAATACAAATTAATTATGTGTGTACAAGCATAGGTGTTATGAAATCCATACATAATGGCATGAAAGATATATTTTGTGGCCCCTCATCTATTTTACGGTGGAACGATGAGGATTATATAAAGAACAATTAAATTGCCAGTAAACTACACTATATTCTTATATTAAATTGATTAATAATATTCAGTAATTATTAAAATTTACTAATCCATACGACATAATAAGAAAAAAATTAATTGTCTTTGTTAGTGAATATCTCAAAATAACCAAAAAGATAAGTTTCAATGTTCACACTTAATGAAACTTACCCTTTAAATAATCTTAGTTTAAATTATTCTGAACATTAGAGGGGAGATGAAAAATTTTAGGTGATGGGGATTGTTGAGGCTTTTTAAAATAAGATTCATAAACGACACTTGCTACAACTACCCCAATGATTAATCCTGAAAGTTTCAAAAGGTGAAGTTTCACGTTGAATTCTTCGCCTTTTTTGGCAGATTTTTTCTTAGCAAGAGGAATAGTTAACAAACCAACAATAATAATGACAGCAATAAAGATCATATCCACAACCCTATATATAAATAAAAATATTTCTACATATAGAGATCAGTATTGCAATTTCATTTTATTACTTAATCAAATAATGAATAAGATTGTAATAATTACAACACAATAAATAGTATAATAAATACATTTGATGCCGTTATAATAATCATTTGGGATCAAGCTTAATGAATTATAATTGCCGGTTCTAAATGTATAATTTACCAATCTATTAAAGGATTACCCTATGCCCTGGGATACTCTGTGCATAACAAGCGATAAGGTGCTTCATCTTCTTCTATTTCAGGAAAACGTCCCATCTTTTCATAAAAGCGATTATCATGCTCATCATCATTACACATAGAAACTTCTCCTAATAAAACTCCTCCCGTCCCTGCTTCGACTTCAAAATCATGATACATATAGGGGTAAACGGTAATACTCTCCCCTGGAGTTAATTTAATTTGGGTTCCCGCTTCAACCAAAAGCTCTCGTCCATCGCAATGCGTTTTTACAGGATTTATTTTATCCAAATCCCCTTCTTTGGTTGAGTTATAGACTCGGATAAGAACATTTCCACCACCACGATTGATAATATCCTCCATTTTGTTCCAATGAAAATGCATCGGGGCATATTGGCTATCTTTGATATAAAGGAGCTTTTCAGCATATGTTTTTGTATATTTTTTATTTTTTAAATTGCCATTGCGCAGTGTAATTAATGAAAATCCAACCTTTTCAAATTCACCTCTTCCATAATCTGTTACGTCCCAACCCAGCAAATTATCGCGAATTTCATCATATTCGTTATTTTTTTTCTGCCATTCCGTTGGAGTAAAAGAACAAAATGGCGGTAAAGAGAATCCAACCTTGTCAATCATTTGCTGCATTTCTTTGATAGCTCTATTAATTTCGGAACGTTTCATTTTTTCATACTCCTTGACGTTTTTTAAATTGAATATATATTAATACTTATATATTAATAATGATGAACACATCTTAGTGATGTTTCATAATGTAATCATTAAGACAAAATGCCTTTTTTGTCTCTATTATCTAGGTTTAAATGTATCTGATTTCCTTATCTGCATTGTGGCAGCGTTTGAATAATTTCGCACAACAATCTTGCTCTTATTACTTTACACAGTAGGTCAGATTCCATCCCCACCTTTTCTTTATCTTAATTACTAACATCAATAAACTTTATCGGACCTATATATGCCGTTCACGAAAATCAATCCTTCCCTTGCACAAGCTTTGGAACGCAAAGGGTATGCATCACTTACCCCTGTTCAAGAAGCAGTTTTAGAAAATGAAAATCCTCATCAAGATTTACTCGTTTCAGCGCAAACAGGATCAGGAAAGACAGTTGCCTATGGTATCGCCATGGCGCCAACCCTTTTAGAAAATAAAAATACATTCCAAAGCGCAAACAAACCCCAAGCATTGATTATTGCCCCTACACGTGAATTGGCTTTACAAGTTCATCAGGAGTTATGTTGGTTATTTGCAGATACAAAAGCTAGAATTATCACCTGTATTGGTGGGATGAATGTTCGCAAAGAAGCACAAACACTCGATAATGGTGCACATATCGTCGTTGGAACCCCAGGCAGATTGTGTGACCATGTGCGCAGAAGACATTTAGACCTCTCTGATTTAAAAGTGATCATCTTGGATGAAGCTGATGAAATGCTAGATCTTGGCTTTCGTGATGAATTAGAAGACCTTCTTTCTGCTTGTCCAGAAGATCGTAGAACATTGCTTTTCTCAGCAACTATTGATAAAGAAATCGAATCTTTAGCAAGACGCTATCAAAATAATGCTTTACGTATCAACACTGTTTCCAATACACAACACGTAGATATTGAGTATCGTGCTGTCGTAACTCACCCCAAAGAAGTTGATAATGCTGTTGTCAATTTATTGCGTTATATTGATAGTCCAACAGCAATGGTATTCTGTGCGACACGTGAGCTTGTTCGTCATATGCAATCTGCGTTGATTGAACGAGGATTCTCCTGTGCTGCTTTATCAGGGGACTTGGGGCAAGAAGAACGTACACAAGCCATCAAAAGTCTGCGTACAGGTCAAGTCCGTGTTTGCGTTGCAACCGACGTTGCTGCACGTGGTTTGGATCTTCCGATGTTGGATCTTGTTATTCATGCAAGCCTACCTACGAATCATGCAACTTTACTGCATCGTTCTGGTCGTACAGGACGTGCTGGACGTAAAGGGGTTTGTGCATTAATTGTTCCAAGCAGTCAACGTAGCCGTGCAGAACATTTATTACGCAAAGCCAAAGTAGCAGCTTCTTGGGAACTTCCTCCTAGTATTCCATCTATTCGCGAAAAAGATAATGAGCGCCTCTTAAACCATCCTTCTTTATTGAGCAGTAAAGAAATTTTGAGCGAAGACCAAATCTTAATTGATCAACTTACCGCTCAATTCTCGGCCACTGATTTAGCAAATGCTGCTATTTCTTTGTATCGCTCTACGATCCCTAACCCAGAAGAAATTACCCCTATTAATCTAGATAACAAACGTTCATCTGGTTTCGATAGAGATGGTTCTAAGGGACGTGATCGTGGACGTGAGAGAGGTGAACGTTCATCTAGTGCTCACTCTTTTGATTCTGGTAGTTGGTATGAGATGCCTGTTGGACGCAATGATAATGCAGACCCAAAATGGTTGATCCCAGTGCTTTGCAAAATTGCAAATATCCAGAAAAAAGATATTGGTTCTATTCGTATTTCTGATCAAAGCACAAAATTCGAAATTGCAGCTGATAAAGTTGATGATTTTAATAAATCTATTTCTAGAATTAGAGATGATGAAACTAAGATCTTTCCATCTACGCCAGCAGCTCCTTCTGAGGGCAGAAGAGAAGGCGGTTATAAAGGTCGCGGCGGTGGCGATCGTAGAAGAGAAGGTGGCGGTGGAAGCGGTCGCGGCGGTGAAGGTCGCAGAAGAGAGGGCGGCGGTGGAAGCGGTCGCGGCGGTGAAGGTCGCAGAAGAGAAGGCAGCGATGGAAACGGTCGTAGCGGTGAAGGTCGCAGAACTTCTGATAGTGAAAGAAGTGAGAGAGGTCCAAGAGTAAGATCAGAAGGAGAACGTTCTGGTAAAAAAAGATCTGCTTCATCTCTACCATCAAGAAGTGGCGCTCCTAGCTCTTCTAGAAAAAGAAGCAAGTAAATAGTTGTAAAGCTTTATTTTTATAGAAATAATAAGGTATTTACTTAAAAACTTTAATAAAAAAGCCATCTATAAAAAATTATAGATGGCTTTTTATATAAACAAGAAGCAATATTTATTTATTAATATTCTTTTGCATTTGTTCGATTTGCTTTTGTTGTTCTGGTGTCAAATTCTTCATTTGATTACCCAGTTGCTTTTGAGCGTTTTCCATATAGTTTTTTTTCTGCTCAGGAGTCATTTTATTAAAACGTTCCATTTCAGCCTTAGCTTTAACTCTTGCTGCCTCTAAAGCTTTCTTTTGTTCTGGATTTAAATTTTTGGACATACGATCAAACTGTGCATCAGCTTGCTTTTGAGCGTTTTCCATATAAGCTTTTTGCTCTTCAGGAGTCATTTTATTAAAACGATCCATCTCAGCTTTAGCTTTTCCTTGAGCAACTGTTAACGCTTGTTGTTGTTCTGTTGATAATTGTAACGCTTGATTTTGAGTTGTAGCAGAATCAGCAGTTGTTTGTGCTTGTACTTGAGAAACTGTTCCAACAGCCATAACAGCACTAAATACACTAGCTAATAACATCACACGCTTTGATATAGATTTCATAAACAATCACCTTTTATATAAAAATAGAATTAAATAGCAATAAATACTCTGTAGAAAATCAACATAATTTAAGATTATGAATTAACTATGACAGCATCCCTGAAAAAGCCAATAACTAAACGATATATTATACTTCTTGCTATAAACATAAAAGGGAGTGTCTATAACACTCCCTTCAAAACTGATATTTAATATCTGATTAACGATTAAAAGGATGCGTTAAGTCACGTGCATCGCGTTTTGTGTTGTTTTTTAAATCTTTCCACTGTTTGCGTTGTTCTTTTTGTCTTTGCAAAGATTGATCTCTTCTTGCATCCATATCTTTTTTAAACTGTTCTTTTTTATCTTCAAACTGCTTTTTTTGATCTTTTAGAGGGTGTTTATAACGATCCAGTTGTTCTTCTCTTTGTTTCTTCTGATCTGCAAGGTTATTTTTAAAATCTTGTTTTTGCTGTTCTAACCGTTCTCTTTGATCTTTACCTAGATTTTTATAACGATCAACTTGATCTTGTTGTTGTTGGATACGATTTTGAACATTTTGGTTATGTTCAGTGATTTTGTTGTGAAGGTTATCTTCTCTTTGTTGTAGGTCTTGTAGGGGTGATTGTGCATTTGCCTGAGAGGCTGCACCAACAGCAATAAAAGCACCAAATAGACCAGCAGTTAATGCAACTTTATACATTTTACTCATAATTGAATTACCTTGTTCTTGAGTTTCGTTGAGCATAGGAAAGGCTATAAATTAGGCGATAATAAGGCATTCTTGTAACAAATTTTCAAAAGCAATTTTTTCTCACAATTCAATTTAAATCTTATTTATCAACTTGAATTCTTGAATATAAAATCACTTTTACATTAAAACTATTCTTTTACTCATTGATATTATACTAAATATATTTTTATCTTTTACTGAGAATTGAATTTGCAAAAAATGAACTATAAATACTTTATTTTTTCTTTGATTTTTACTTCGTCGTTTTTTTTATGCACAATGAATAATCTTGCTTGGGCTGATAACCCTATAAATAAATCCTCTAAAAAGGACACAGGAATCGACAATACCGATACCGACTTTATTCAAAAGCGCTTTTCCTTGTTACCACAGGATAAAGTTACACAACATCAATTAACCCTGCCCCATCAAAATATTCCTTATGTTGCACAAGCTGGCACTTTATTGATTCGTAACGACAAAGGTGAAATTAATGCCAAAATATTTTATGTAGCTTATATTGCAGATCAATCAAAAAGTAAGAACCGCCCTATTTCATTTTTCTTTAATGGAGGTCCAGGAGCTGCTAGCTCTTATTTAAACTTGGGCATTGCGGGGCCTGAAGTTATTAATTTTCCTAAAAGTGACCTAACAGATGGTGCGCATGCTACTCGCGAAAGTAACCCTGATAGCTGGCTTCTTTTTACCGATATGGTTTTTATTGATGCCGTTGATACAGGATATAGTCTTTCAGCCGCCCCTGAAAAAGCTTCGAAAGAATTTTACACTTCAAAACAAGACGCCAAAACCTTTGCTAAAGCCATTCAACTTTATTTATCCAAATCTCAACGCAAAGATCCTGCTATTTGGTTAGTTGGGGAAAGTTATGGCGGATTAAGATCAATCCTTGTGGCAGATGATTTACTTAAAAATCAAAATATCTTTGTCAGGGGTATTATTATGATCTCCCCTGCGATTGAACTGAGTTTACTTGATCAATCAGATAACCCTATGGCGAATGCCTTTATCTTACCCTCTTATATTGCCAGTCATCTTGAAAAAACACATCAACTCTCTGATGAAAAAATTAAGGAAGCTTATCAATATGCCATGGGACAATATCTACAAAAAATGATAAATTCTGTCCCCACAACTGAACAACCCGCTTTTTACCAAGAACTGAGCCAAAAAACAGGTCTTCCAGTAGAAATTATCACACAACATAAAGGCATATTAGATCCTTCTGCACACGATATTCGCAGTCGTGATGGAAAATTGCACAGCTTATACGACTATACGCTAACGATCCAAGATCCTTACCCTGATGGCACCAATAACGAAGACAGTCCTGAACCAGTTTTATCTGGTTTCGGAAAAGTCTATGGGAGTATGTTTGCAACTTACGCTGCACAAGATCTGGGATTTAATACACCTTTAACCTATAACTTGTTAAATATGTCATTAAATGAGCAATGGAACTATACAGATCAGGGTTTTTCAATTGTTAGAGGTTTGCCAGTATTGCGTAAATTGTTGGCTTTAAACCCGTCTATGCATGTTTTTATTGCACATGGATATTATGATTTAGTTTGCCCTTTTTCTGCTTCACAGTGGATTATCAATCAAACCCATATAAAGCAAGACCGCATAACCTTAAAACTTTATAAAGGTGGGCATATGCTCTATACTAACCCCAATAGTCGAACAGCACTTAGCCGCGATGTAAAGCAACTTTATGATAAAGATCAGCAACCTCCAAAATAATCTTTTATTACGTTTTGTATTTTGCTCCAATCTTGTTCTTGGGACAGACCAAAACGTAACCATTGAAGATTATAATCAAAACGACGCACCCAAATTCCGTGGTTAGCTAGATGCTTCCAAAATATGCGTGCGTCCTTCATTTCGACTAGGCGAAATAAATGCGTTCCACCAACTATCTTACAATTATTATTTATAAATAGTTTATCAAGTTGCTGCACTTGCTTGGCCAACTGATTTTTGGCTTGTAGCAACCATTCTTGATCCTGAAGAGCTTGTAAACCGATTTGCAAAGCCTGTCCACTTAGAGACCAAGGCCCTAGCATTGCCTTCACTTTTTCTATGATTCTTGTGTCCGATAACAAAAACCCTAAACGCACCCCAGCCAATCCATATGTTTTGCCAAAAGAACGTAAAATCGTCAATGCAGGATGCGGTAACAATGCCGCAATACTCTGCTCTTCGAAATCCATAAACGCTTCATCAACAATGATATGATTGTCAAAACAATCCCAACCCGAGATGATCTCTTGCATCTGCTTGATATTTAGTAATCTCCCATCTGGATTATTAGGATTACAAATAATGCCTATCGTATGATCTTGATTGGCAAACCCCATAAACTCTTCAAGAGAATGAACTTGATGAACAAGAATACATGCCTGCTGCCAACTATTGATATGTTCCATATAAGTTGGGCATAATATACAAACTTGTTTAGCCTCAAAAATATAAGGCAATAACGAAATTAAAATTTGCGTTCCAGGGGCTGCTGCAATCAAGTTAACCTCTTTAACCCCATATCTGAGTGCTGCCAGTTCTCTTAGACGCCATTCATCATTTATACTGGGAAGTTGCGCTGCATACTTGATTGAAATCCGAGAAAAAGGATAAGCATAAGGATTAATTCCAGTTGATAAATCAATCCAGTTCTGTAAAACATGAGGGAATTGTGATTTGGCCTGTTGTAATTGACCACCATGAAGCATCTTGTTTTACACCATACTTTATTAACCCAATAATGGCTTATACGAATATTAAATGAAAAAATTCTTTTCTCACCTTATACAACATTTTCTGTTGTGTCATTTACAAATGATCCTGATCGCAGCAATAATTGATGCGTTATGGGGCGAACCAAAATATATTTATAATAAAATACCTCATCCTATTATCTGGATTGGTAAGCTTATTGATTATTTGGATAAAAAACTTAACCACACGAACGATCCCGCACAACAACAAAAGCAAAATGGATTTGTAGCCTTAAGCTTAACAATTGCTATTCCTTGCTTAGTAGGTATTTTTCTTCAAAGAATACTTTTTAAATTTTTACCAAAACCAATTGCTTATTTTTTATCTGGAGTCATAGCCAGTATTTTTATAGCAAAACGCTCTTTATATGAACATGTTCACGAAGTAGAAAAAGCATTAACCTTAGGTGACATAAAAAACGCACGTTATGCAGTTAGTCAAATTGTTGGTCGAAAAACAGATCAACTCGATTCATCGGGTATCGCCAGAGCAGCGATTGAAAGCCTTGCCGAAAATTTCTCTGATGGGGTTATAGCGCCAGTATTTTGGGGATGTATCGGTGGTTTGCCAGGTATTATCACCTATAAAGCGATTAATACCGCCGACAGTATGATCGGACACAAAACAAAAAAATATAAATTTTTTGGTTTTGCTGCTGCTAAATCAGATGATTATGTCAATTATCCTGCGGCTCGGTTATCGGCCTTACTCATTATTTTAACGACCAGCAAAAAGCCATTCTCTGATTTAAAATTTGTAGCTAAAGAGGCAAAAAAACATAACTCTCCTAATGCAGGATGGCCCGAAGCTGCAATGGCAACCCGTCTATCCATCTTACTTGCAGGGCCACGACAATATCAAAATTATGTGATTGACTCCCCTTGGATAGGCACAGGGAAAAGCAAGCTAAATCAAATGGATATTCAAAACGCTTTAGATACATTCTCATTTACTTATAATAAATCTTTAACTTTTTTAATAATCATCACGTTGATTTTAAAGAAATTTAAATAATAATCAATATTTATAATATTTCATTTTAAATCTAGATATTATTTATATTTTTTACATATATTAATTGAATAAATTACAAGTAGTTTACAAACTATATTAACTTAAAAGTAGTATTATTTGATAAAATCAATTGTTATTATAAGATAATAATTAATAATTAATAATTAATTTAACTATTGATCGATAGTTTTTTTTATAGAATTAACTTTTATAATTTTTTTATTATAAAAATATATTGCTAAACTAGCTAAAATAAGACTATATAAACAATCAAAGCTATTTTATTTATATTATGAAATAGTTTAAACCTACCTTGAGATAACCGACTATGTCTTTTAACTTAATCTCTTTATATTAACTACTTAATCTTACCTCCCTATTAGGGAGGTTTTTTTAACTCATTCAAAAAAGTCATTTAAATATAATTTAATAAATCAAGCACATCTAAATGCTGCTCTATATGGTTTGCCCATTTATCTAAATTGTTTTCAACTTGAGACAAAAAGTTAACATTGTTTGCTTTTATCCCAAAATAACTTAATAAAGCTTGGCGCGTTAAATCATGTTGAAAAACACCATGCAAATAAGTCCCTAAGACCTGACGGTTATTGGCTATAATTCCATCAGCTTGTTTATCGTTCAGTATTGCAAAAGGCTCATACTCACCATGATATTGTGTTACCCCCAAGTGCATTTCATAACCAGAACATTCTATATCTTCTATAAAAAGCCTACCTGTGACTTTTTGTAATGTTTTAGAATGCTCTAATTGGGTAGAGATATTAACCAAATTTAATCCATTAATATGGGAAATATCGCCTTCGATATGATGTGGATCACTAATTTGGGAACCAAGCATTTGATACCCTCCACAAATTCCCATCACAAACCCCCCCTGTCTCACGTGTGCTTTGATATCAATATCCCATCCAGTTTCATATATAGCTTGTAGGTCAGCAATCGTTGTTTTAGAGCCTGGAATAATAATAACGTTTGAGTTATTGGGAATAGAATCGCCTATTTTAACAAAATTCAACTGAACATTTTCTTCATATTTCAAAGGATCAAAATCATCAAAATTAGAAATGGTCGGTAAAAGTAAAACAGAAATCACAAGCTTACCCTGTGGCTGATGATAAACTGATTTTAAATCAGCAGCATCTTCGGCAGGTAATTGACTTAACCCAGGAAAATACGGCAACAACCCCATATTCTGCCATTGTGTTTTTTGACTGATCCAGTGCATAACATCGGTAAATAAAGAGGGATCTCCACGCATTTTATTAACGATAAAGCCTTTAACTAATCCCAAATCTTCTGATGATAAAACAGCATGTGTTCCAATAAGACTAGCAATAACACCTCCCCTATCAATATCACCAATTAAAAAAACAGGGGCTTTGACTGCCTGTGCAAATCCCATATTGGCAATATCATGGGAACGTAAGTTAATTTCTGAAGCAGAGCCTGCCCCTTCTATTAAAACAATATCTGCATGTTTTGATAAAATCTCAAAACTCTCCAACACATAAGGCATTAACTGAGGCTTGATTTCTTGATACTCTCTTGCCTTCGCTTGCCCCCAGATTTTACCCTGTACTATAATCTGAGATCCAACTTGACTTTGCGGTTTTAATAAAACAGGATTCATATGCACACTTGGTTCAACCCCACAAGCCATTGCTTGTAAGGCTTGCGCACGACCTATTTCCCCACCATCAGCCGTTACTGCCGCATTATTAGACATGTTTTGCGGTTTAAAAGGAAGAACTTTAAAGCCCCTGTGCCTTAATGCCCTGGCGATACCAGCAACTAGAACAGACTTACCAACACTGGAACCCGTTCCTTGAAACATCAAGGCATTCGCCATTAAAATTCAACCCCTTTTTGTGCTTTAACGCCCGCTTCGAAATGATGTTTGACCAAATTCATATCTGTTACTAAATCCGCAACCTCTATCAGCTCTTTTTTGGCATTACGTCCCGTAATCACAACATGTTGCATAGAGGGTCTTTGACGTAATCCCTCTAATACAGTTTCCATTGCAATATAATCATAACGTAACGCTATATTCAGCTCGTCCAAAATAACTAAAGAAACCTCTTCATCTTGTAAAAAACGTAAAGCAACTTCCCAGGCTTTGGCACAAGAGGCAATATCTTTTTCTTTATTCTGAGTATCCCAAGTAAACCCATCTCCAAGCGTATGCCATTGTAATAAATCAGGAAAATGCTCAGCCATTTTTCGCTCTCCTGTTTGCCATTCAGGAGCCTTAATAAATTGAATAACTGCACATTTACGGCCATACCCTAGATTTCTGAAAAGGAGACCAAAAGCTGCTGTGGATTTCCCTTTACCCGTGCCTGTATGAACCATAACCAGACCTTTAGTCTCTGTTTTGGAAGCAACTAGCTCGGTTTGCAGTTCCTTTCTTTTTTGCATTTTCTTTTTATGGTGTTCAGCATCATTTTCAGTCATTTTTTTTCCTTGGTTTTAGCCTTTAAGTTGCACCGGATAGCCTGCGATAATAAATGTAAATTTATCTGCAATTTTAGCAATTTCTTGATGAAGGTTTCCCGCATGATTGCGAAATTTCCTGGCCATAAAATCTGCGGGAACTATTCCCTGACCAACTTCATTACTAACAATAAAAACATCCCCTTGATAAGATTGTAAACACGCAACCAACTTTTGGATTTCATCTTGAATATTTCTATTATCCATCATTAAGTTGGTTAACCACAAAGTCAAACAATCGATAAGTATAGGCGTTTCAGTAGTTTTAGATAAATAATTAGCCATTTCGATTGGTTCTTCAATTGTAACCCACCCCTTCCCTCGACGACATTGATGATCTTTAATTTTTTTTTTCATCTCGTCGTCCCACGCCCTACCTGTAGCCAAGTAAATCCATGGCTGTGGATAGGGTATAAGTTGCGTCTCTGCATAATGGCTTTTACCAGATTTAGCCCCACCTAAGATAAAATGAATCATCACATTCAGCTTATTTCTAATTTAATTCTATAAAATCACCCTACAATATGCCTATAATTCAATAACATTCAATGTGAATATTTAATTCTTCTTTAAATAATGAAAGCATTAACCTCATGAAACCAGAAATTTTACAACTTGTTCCTATGAACCAATCTGTCCAAGAACAAGTCAATCAAAACTATATTAATCATATTGTTCTGGATGGTTTACCCTCAACTGATATTCTTAACAAAGTAGAAGCGATCATTACTAACGGAGTCATTGGTGCACCAACTGAGATGCTTAACGCACTACCAAATGTTAAACTCATCACGGTTCACGGCGTTGGTTATGATAATGTTAATACCGAAATTTTAAAGCAAAGAAATATCAAACTCAGTATTGCTACCAATGTACCTACCCAAGACGTTGCCGATATGGCAATTGGTTTATTACTAAACGTTGCTCGCCAACTTAACCTACGCGATCAGTTTATTAGAGAGGGAAAATGGGAAACAGAACGTTGTCATTACCAAGGAACCTCTATTTCGAACAAAAAAGTCGGCATCATGGGAATGGGTCCTATCGGCCGAGCCATTGCACAAAGGATCAGCGCATTTGATAATGAAGTCTCTTACACCGCACGTCATCAACATACAGACGTAAAGTGGAATTTTGTACCATCATTACTGGATCTTGCTAAACAATCAGATATATTTATTATTGCCGCTAGTGGTGGGGATAATTCACGTAAAGCCGTCAACCAAGAAATCATCGAAGCTATTGGAGAACGTGGGTTCCTGATTAATATCGGTCGTGGCGTCACTGTTGATGAAGAGGCTTTGATCGAATGTTTACAAAATAAAAAAATTGCTGGTGCTGGCCTAGATGTTTTTGCTGATGAACCCCACGTCCCTCAAGCTTTAAAAGATCTATCAAATATCGTTATGGCCCCCCATTCTGCAGGGGCAACTTATGAAACCTCCAAAAATATTTCAATTAAAATATTAAATTCTCTAAATGATTATTTTGCAGGAAGATCGTTACCTGATGAGGTTAAATTATGATTAACGCTATATCGTTAGCTAAATCCGTTAGGTAACTTTCATACGCTAATTCATACTGAGAATTTTCAATAATTATCTTTTTATACTGTCCATATAATATTCATAAAAATGCTGCTCATCTAAAACCTTACTAGCAGCATTTTACAAGAGTTTATTTTAATATTGGAAGTTGATCTAACCAATTGATAATCGTGGATTGTAAAGCAATACGATGATCATTATAGCCATGATTGGTAGGAATATGAACCAAGGATAGGTTTTTATTTCCTTCTTCTTCGACTGTCTGAGCAAATTTTTGATCCCCTTTAGCAAAAGAATCATTAGAATAAATAACCAATAAAGGTGTATTTTTAAGGCCTGGCGCGGCATTATTCATATCAAATTTTTGTTGGTTTTGAATAACCTCATCAGCCATTTTTTCAGGCGTTGTGTTCAATGTTTCAAAATTATCTGCCATCCAAGCCACTGTATCAGCGCGTTTAGGCGCAATAACAGCATTTCCCCCCATATTGGCAGCAGAGAACATCACAACACCCGCAATATTTTTTTCTTGGGCAGCAGTCATCGCAACAACCCATCCCCCCATACTATGTCCTGCCAACACAATTTGTTTTTCATTAATATTAAATTTCTTTTGATTTTCAGGATTTTGAATAAAGGATAATACTGCTTTGGCATCCTCTATATTCCCAGCAAAACTAAAATTACCAGGGCTGCCCCAAGAACCACGATAATTAAAGGTTAATACATTCCACCCATTTCTTCGGACGGCTTGGGCAAGATCAAGATTTTTTTCATTCCCTGGCACACCGTGTAAAAGAACCATGGTGGGATGAAGCCCTTTACCAGCAGCCAGCATAAATAGCCCATTAATTTTTACATTTTGTGTTGGGATATGAACAACTTGATCATTCGCTGTATAGTTTCTATCAGTTACAACAGGATCAGTATAAATGACAGAGGGTATTGTTTTCGCACTGACCGTGTTCAAACCAAAAGTGATCATACAACTACTAAGCACAACAGAGTAAAAAGAATATTTTAGTAAGTTCATCGTAAATAAAATCCTAAAAAAATTATAATAAAGGTTAATAATATTGATAATCTATCATTAGCGATGTTTTTTATGACACTGGTCGAAGCCAACTGCATATTTTTTATTATATGTTAATTGCACACGATGTTCATTCAAATCAGCAGAGTTATTCCATAAAATATGTTTGTTAACGTCATATTTAATCCATCCAATAGCCACTGATGTATTAGGATTATCTGGTTGAGAGATAACATCATAAACGACTTGGGCGCTAATCATATTCGGTTGATCATCATCAATCAGTAAATTGATCTTATCTTTCCCTACTTCATGCACTGGGAAGTTACTACTTCTGACCATCTCGGTAACATACGCATAACATTCTAGGTGCGGTTGTGCAAAAGCAGTTTGGTTCGTAACAAGCCCTGTGAAGATACTGAGTAATAAAATACAGCTATATCTTTTTATAATCATCATAAATATCTCTTTAAAAAGCAAATTTTAATCATAGTCTTTTAAAGAATTTACGACTATAACAATCTTGATGGTTCCTTTGGAATAATAGGGAATATAGTGTAATTCTATAGCTGCCCCCGCAACTGTTAATAGTTAGTAACCTCTGTCATACCACTGAAGTTTTTACTTTGGGAAGGTTGAGGTTATGTCAATACTATGAAGTCAGGAGACCTGCCATCATTAATCGTCAACATGAAAACATTGGGCGGGGTGCCTCAATGCAGCAAAGATCTGTCACTGATGGTTCTTTTTCTTTCATAATGACATGAATATTACCGCAAGGAACTTTTCATGTTTACTGCACTTAAACATCTTTTTGATGAAAGCTCGCCTAATTTAAAGGCGCGTATCATTACTATTTATATAATCCTTGCTGTTATTAATATCGGCGCATGGATTTGGGCATTTATTGCCTTTTATGACAAACCTACTTTACTTGGGGTTTCTTTGGTTATTTATGGCTTGGGGTTACGCCATGCTGTGGATGCTGATCATATCGCTGCTATCGACAACGTTACCCGTAAATTAATGCAAATGAATCAAAGACCTGTTTCAGTAGGTTTTTTCTTTGCTATGGGGCATTCAACAGTTGTTTTTATTGCCGCTGCGTTGGTTGCTATTGCTGCCAGCACATTAAATAATTTTGGCAATTTTCAGAAAATTTCTGGCGTGATTGGAACATTGGTTTCCTCGGCATTTTTGCTTATTATCGCGATTATGAACATTTGTATTTTTGTTTCTATTTATAAATCATATAAACGCGTAAAAGCAGGAGGCAGTTATATCGATGAAGATCTGGATCTTTTATTGAATAATCGAGGATTTTTATCACGCCTATTCCGCCCTATGTTTAAACTAGTAACCAAGGGATGGCATATGTTTCCCCTTGGGATTTTATTTGGCCTGAGTTTTGATACAGCCACCGAAGTCTCGATGTTTGGCGTTGCTGCAGCACAGGCCACTCAAGGAGTGCCAATTGAATCCATCTTGGTTTTCCCAGTTTTATTTGCAGCAGGAATGTCTTTGATCGATACATCCGATGGTATTTTAATGCTCAAAGCCTATGACTGGGCCTTTGTTAAACCCATGCGTAAATTATTTTATAATATGTCGATTACCTTGGTTTCTATTATCGTAGCGCTATTTATTGGTGGTATCGAAGCTTTAGGATTAATTGCAGATCAACTGGAACTTACGGGAACATTTTGGGATTGGATTAGTGCACTGGGAAGTAATTTTAATGATTTAGGTTATGCCATCATTGGATTATTTATTATCGCGTGGATAATTTCTTATCTAATTTATAAACAACAAAATATAGAGTGATTTAAGATGCAAGATAAAATTTATTATCTTGCATTATCTCTATGATTGTATTGATCTAGGGGTATAAAACCAAATCTTTTGATTAGTTTGTATAAGCTTACTATAACGACTGCCAATTAAAACCAGGGTTTGCATATTTCCCATAGAAGCACTGGCCTCTTTTAAATTCGTAAGCTCAATATGCTCATTATCACGCGAGATCGCCTGACAAAAAGCAACAGGAATATCTAAAGGTAACTCTTCTCTTAAAAGATCAAGTGCAGTATCCAATTGCCAAGGTCTAGCCTTAGATACCGCATTATATAACGCAATAACAAAATCCGCCTGAGCTGCCAGCCGTAATCGTTTTAAGATGATTTCCCACGGTTTTAAGTTATCCGATAAAGAAATCGCACAAAAGTCATGCCCCAAAGGTGCCCCCAACCGAGAGGCTGCGGCAAACATTGCTGAAATACCAGGTAAAACGGTAACCTCAATATCTTTAAATGAAGGATCACCATGTTCAATGGCTTCAAATACTGCACTAGCCATAGCAAAAACACCAGCATCACCAGAAGATACCACACCAACCCTTTGCCCTTGTTGCGCCAATAATAACGCATGACGTGCACGATCTAATTCTTCACGATTATCAGAAATATGTTTAAGAATATGTGCTGGCACTTGCACACGATTAACATAAGGACCATAGCCAATAATATCTGTCAAAGTTGGCAATAAAGCCTCCACTTCTATTGTTTGTAAATTCTGTTCCCCAGGGCCCAAACCAATAATATACACATGTCCGCTCATGATTATTATCCCGCAATCAGAATTAAAGAGAAATAAGGGGCGATACCTGTGAACTCAGATAGTGGCATAATTTTTTCTTGAACTTGGGTTCCCCTCTCAATATAGATCGCTTTATCATACATATTCGCTTCTTGTAATGCTTGCTTAACCTTGGATAAATTTCGCCCTATTTTCATAATAACAACAGCATTACAATAACAAAGTTTGGTAACCAGTTCTTCTGAGGATAATGTTGCAGGTAACACGGTCAATGTTTGCTCATATTTCACAATAGGAAGTTGCGCATTACTCCAACACCCACTCATCGCAGAAATACCAGGTACAATATGTGTCGAATAACTGGGTTGCAAACGCTCCAAAATATACATAGCTGACCCATAAAAAAGAGGATCACCCTCACATAGCAACGCTACATCTTGGTTGTTTTTTAAATGCTGTTCTATTATATCAGCACATTCATCGTAAAACAAAGATAAAGCCTGCTTGTATTCATTAGTTTTATGCGGAATTTCGGTCGTGATTGGATATTCAAAACGTAACTCTTGCTGCGTTGATACTATCATATCGTCAGCTATTTTACGAGCATGACCAACTTCACCTTTTTTGGCAAAATAAGCATAAAAAGAAATATAACGTAAAATTCGTTCGGCTTTACGAGTTACCAACTCAGGATCACCAGGCCCCATGCCAAGAATATATAAATGACCACTCATAAATTATATTTCCTGTTTTTGAGCCAAAGCATTGATCGCTGCAACCGCCATCGCACTGCCACCTTGACGACCCTTAACAATAAGATAAGGAATTTTACCCCACTCTACCAAAGCTTCTTTTGATTCCATTGCCCCAACAAATCCAACAGGAACACCAATAATTGCTGCTGGATAAGGAATTTTTTTATCCTCTAGTAAATTAATTAAATGAAACAACGTTGTCGGGGCATTCCCAATAACAACCACGGCACCTTCTAGTGCATCTCCCCATAAATGAACTGCTGCTGCGGAGCGTGTATTTTGCAGTATTTGCGCCATTTTGGGTGTGTCAGGATGATTGAGTGTACAAATGATGTCGTTATTTTGTGGCAGCCTACGTTTCGTAATCCCGTGTGCTACCATTTCTGCATCACAAAAAATAGGCTTACCTTGCTGTAAAGCTTTCTCTACTACCTTTACAACTTGAGGATGAAAGGCCAGTTGTTCGGTTATCTCAATACGACCACAAGCATGAATGATCCGCACCGCAATTCTCGCTTGATCCTCGGTAAAACTTGATAGATCAGCCTCATGGCGAATCGTTGCAAAAGATTGCTTATAAATTGCTTGGCCATCATGGATATAATCATATAAAGACATCAAACAGCTTTTCTTAATGAGAATTACAGAATTCTGTTTGTAGCAAATTGAGTATTTCTGTCAATTTGAGATTTCGATAAGATGGTTTTTGATCTGCTTTCCCATTTAAAATTAAATTATATCCATCAGCCGTTGCACTCAACGTAACAGGATTAATTCCAGGGGAAGCACATCCTTTGGCACAACCCGAAAGATGCAATATCTGTTTTTGATTTTTCCAAATAGGAATTAAATCAAAAACATCCCGCATCGTTGCTTGTTGTCCTTGTATACAAGAAGGTTTTCCAGGACATAAAGTAATATGCAATCTAGGGTCATGATCGTCTGTAATAAAGTTACCAAGCTTTTCTAAAGCCTCTTGTTCGCAATCTGGCAAAATAATACTGCGCCATGGTGTAAAACGCATAGTGCCATTTCCGTATTGCTCAGCAAAATTGGCAAGATCAGATAATTGTCCTGCATTAATCAATCCAAAAGGAACACCAATATGGACGAAAGATATAGTCGAAAGTTCTACAAAACCTAGAGGTAGTAAATGTTGATCTTCTATATTTTTATAATAAATAGTTGGGTAGACACATTCTTTTAAATATTGCTCGGCATTTTGAGACTCTAATAAACGCTTGATTTGATGGTGAATACAAAATTGCATAATTTCTAAAATAAGCGGAACAAGCTGTTGTTTTTCACATAGGATCACTTGTTCAAATTTTCCTAATTGAACAATCCATTGATCTTTATAAGCACGAATATTCACATCATTATAAATTTTTTGTAACCCATATTGTTCGCCCCCAGAGATCAGGAAACTAAATTTTCCTGTTAAAGGATGAATATCAGGATGATTTTGTAATGCAATTTGTAACTCTTGGGCAATATCATAAACTTCAACATGTCTTAATGGATCAATATCCCATAAAGGAGAAATCATAATATTACGCTTTTCTTCCATATTCGCCGTATCAGAACTTAATTGCGCTTTAATAACTTGGGGGATGACCAAATCTATATTTTCGCGAGTAAACCCTCGTAATTGTAAATTTCCTTTTTGAGAAAGATTAATATAGCCATTGCCATATTGTTCGGATATTCCCGCAACGAATTGCGCCTGATCAGAAGTAACCGAACCAAAAAAAGGTTTAATGCGACATAAAAAACCATCTCCTGTTTCCATCGGTTTAAATAATGAAGGACACCATCCTCTACGAATATTATTCATCCTCTTCATCCTCGTTCAAAATCATGGCAGCACTATTGGAACGAGGATGCCATAATCCACGTTCTTGTGCTTCTTTAAAGCGATTTTGAATGGCTTTTTTTGCCTCATTATTGGCTTTTATTAAAAAATCTTTAACCTCATCATTACCCAAAGTTGCTTCAAAAACCAAGTTGAATTGCTGATCAAAACGATGCGATAAGGTAGCAGCAAATCCAAATAAAGCATCAACTGATCTGGCAATTTCAGCAGCACCTCGATAAGAGTGTTTCATCATAAAGTTAATCCATACAGGGTTGGCAACCCTCCCTCTTGTAATACGGTTTACTTCTTCAACTAATAACCGAATTTTGGGCGTTTCAGCTTTGGATGTATCCACATGATATAAGACAGGATAGTTATCAAAAAGCTTGGCAGCAGCAGCAAAACCACCTTCATGAGCAGCATAATCAGGACTGTCTAATAAATCAATTTCAGCATGATCTTGGCTATGAAAAAAAGCTTGTGTTGTTTTTAATCGATCGGCAAAACCTTGCTGATCATACTCGCCATTTTTATTCTGACCATATCCATAGGCTGAATTCTTTAACCATAACTCACCAAGCTCTTTTTGATCTTGCCAACTCCCTGTACTAAGCGGGTGCTCTATACCTGTACCATAATTACCTTGAGCAGTGCCATAAATGCGCGTTAATGCTTGCTGACGTGCTTCAGGAGGTGTTATTTGATATAGGCCTGCCAAAGGATTCCATTCAGCTGATTCATCTCGCAAAGCAATGGCTTTGATCGTTTGATCAAAATTATTAATTTGGACTTCAAAAGCGTCACGAAAAAAACCAGAAATACGCAAGGTTACATCAACACGAGGGCGATCCATTTCTGGCAAAGGCGTAATCTCAATAGCATGCACTCTGCCTGAGGTTGGATCCCATAAAGGTTTTGCCCCCATTAAGATATATGCCAAGGCAAGGTCTTCTCCCCCTGTTCTGAGATTTGTACTGCCCCATAAATCAATCACCAAATGACGTAAATGATCCCCATTTTCCTGCAGGTATCGTAACAATAATTGGTCCGCTGCTTTTTGTGCCAATAAATAAGCTGTTTGAGTGGGAATGGCTCTGGGATCAACGCTATATAAATTACGCCCTGTCGGAAGCACGTCCAGACGCCCACGGGTCGGCGCACCTGCGGGGCCTGGCTCTATAAATTTTCCAGAAAGTGCATTTAATAAAGCATATTTTTCTTTATCTGCGCACTGATCCAATTTTTGCTTAAGCTCAGCGATTTTGTCAGGTGCATATGCTTGGATATTATCTAAAATTTGCTGTTTTTTTACTGGAGGCATGCCGAAAATATGTAACCCTTCACGGATTTGTAAATCTTTGACATCACACAAATAGGCATCAAGATGACTTAAGGCAATTTCATCACCGCTTTCTTGGCGATTAATTCCTGTTTCAGCCAATAGGCCACAAGATTCAGCTTTATCTAAAATTGCGCCTAATAGTAACTGACTACGCCTGCGATCCAAGCCATCAGCCTCGGCATAATCATCAATAAGGCGCTCTAACTCTGCAGCAGATCCACTTAAAATCGCTTTATTCACAGGTGGCGTTAAATGTCCAATCGTTACCGCCCCCAATCTGCGTTTAGCACATGCTGCCTCGCCTGGATTATTCACAATAAAAGGATATATTACAGGTAGGCCTTGCAATAAAACAGCAGGTGCACATTCATCAGATAAGGCGGTGGCTTTACCCGGCAACCACTCCGTTGTACCATGGGTGCCAAGATGAATCATCGCATCAATTTCTTGTATTTTTCGTAACCATAAATAGGTTGCAATATATCCATGTGAAGGGGGGGTATCTGGATCATGATATAAAGTTTTATGATCGGTAATTGTCGCTCTTTCGGGTTGAATGGCAATCACAATATGATCCAGCTTTAGATAACGTAAAGTAAAAAATCCGTTTTGAAGTGTTTCATCTTGTTCGACATCAGGCCAGTTTTTTAAAACTGCTTGTTGAAACCCTATTGGGAGCTCTGAAAAAAGTATTTTATACTCATTGATGCTTAATATCTTGTAAGCTTCTTTTTTACATAAAATGGCAGTTAATTCATCACTTGATGGAATATGTTGCGCAACAGTGTAATCTTCATCATGCAGCCATTGTAAAATATAATATAAACTCGCAAAACTATCCAACCCAACGGCATGGCCTTCTTGTCCACCAACACCGGGATAGTTTGATAAAAACAAAGCTATTTTTTTATCTTTATTTGCTTTACTCGACAGGTTAATCCAACCCAACGCACGATCAATAACAAGATCTATACCCTCAGAATACGGCTCATAACAAAGCCGACCATTTTCTTCTTTTTTAAACGCGATAGCTGTGGTGAGGATTTTGCCGTCAAGCTCAGGTAAGACAACTTGAATAGCAAGATCGGTTTGCGATAACCCCCGAAAACTTTGTTCCCATAATGCTTTGCTATTTCCTGGTTGTAGCATCTGTAAAACAGGCACATTTATTTGTTTAAAAAGCGAACATTCTGGATCTTGCTGAATAGAGAAATAGGTCACATTTAATATAAGTTGTGGACGAGTTTTTTGTACAAAATCAGAAACCCAATAAGACACTGTTGGATCTTTTAACGAAGAAAGATAAACCGCTTTTACATTGATGTTTTTGTCAGAAAAACGCTGAGCCAGTAAAGTAATGGGCGCAATATTGTCCGCTAATAAATGTGTGCGATAAAAGAAGATAACTATAGTTGGTTGATTTTCATAATGCTTAAAAGGAAAAAAATGCTCCCCAACCATCGGCAAATTTTCAGGATTAGCCTGATAGGATTTTTGAGTTAAATAATGGTTCGTTAAACGCAAAATATGTGCATAATTATGAGCACCTCCCTCATAAAAGAACGCTTTGAATTGCGTTAAGAGTTCCATTGGAACTGCACAAAGCTCATCCAATTTGGGGTCATCATATCCTTCACCAGAAATCACCAGTAAAGGAATATTATGTGCTTTACAGGAGGCTACAACTTCTTCTGTTCCATAACGCCAATATTCAATCCCACCCAAAAGACGCAAGATGACAAATTTAGATTTCTTGAGTGTGTCCTCAATATACAAATCCACCGACATTGGGTGACGCAAACGTTGTAAGGGAACCAATCGAATAGAGGTTGTTTGAAACTCACTTTGTTCCAAACATTGCGCTATAATATTCAGGTCGCTATCTGAAAAAGACAAAAATAAAATATCCGCTGGTTTATGTTGCAAATCCTCGGCAGGAGCTTGCTCATCCAAAGTTTTAATTTCACGAACCAGTAAATGCATTAAGTGTCTCTTTTAAAATATTAAGCAATTCGTTTAGAATAATGTCCAACCTTTTACATTCTCAAATTGAATATACAGTTTTTTCTCTAGCTCTATAAGGTTCTCGTAAATAATTGTTGGAGCATAAAGCGCTTCTTTATGAGAATTGTTTGGATCTAAATATCCATTCGTCTATGCATAATCAACATATGGCGCAATTTGTGCACCAGATTTGATTATTGTATCTAAAATTTTACTAATACCATCATCCTTATTAAAAAGAAATTTTGATTCTCTATAAGCCTTTACAAGCTCTAGTTTGCATATTGTTTCTTCTTTAATTGGTTGCTATACAATGCTTTATAATTATTTAATGCAGCTACATAAACATTAAAGCGCCGCTCATACAAATCAAGTTTTACTTTAGCACTCGCTATTTTCATTTGAGAATAAGCAATAATGGAAGTAATGATACCAATTAAACAAGTTGAAATAGCTACAACTAAAGTGACATAATTACCCATTATCTTCAATCTTTCATCAAATAAATTAAGCATTATAGCTATTTCATGTTTGTTTGATAATCGCAAAAGCTGATTAAAAACTATTGTAACGCCAATCGAATAGCTTCTTGATCTATCCCAGTTTCCCCAATGATAATCAATTTACTCTCACGACTTTCATCTGCACGCCATGCGCGATCAAAATGATAGTTAAACCGTTGACCTACACCGTGGATTTCTAAACGCATCGGTTTGTTCGCAATATTCACGTAACCTTTAATGCGTAAAATATCATGTGTGTTCGCTAATTGAATTAACTTGTGAACCAACTTTTCTGGGTTATCTGTCGTTGGGATCGTCACCACAAAGCTTGTAAAATCATCATGTTCATGATCTTCGCCTTCTGCGTCATGATGAGAAGGTCGAGAATGCAAATCATCTTCGGCAGCGGCATTAATTCCCAAAATAATTTCTGGATCAATTTTCCCGTGTGACGCATGAATAATCTTCACAGCTTTAGGGAGTTCCTTTTGAATATCTTTGGTGAGTTGTTGTGCTTGTTCAGGCGTAATCAAATCAATTTTGTTTAAAATAACCAAATCAGCAGAACAAAGTTGATCTTCGAATACTTCATGCAATGGATTATCATGGTCCAAAGAAGGATCAGCAGCACGTTGTTGTGCCACTGCATCAGGATCATCTGCAAACTGCCCAGCCAATACTGCGGGAGAGTCCACCAAAGTTACGACCCCATCAACCGTCATTCTGGTTTTAATACTGGGCCAATTAAACGCTTTGATCAAAGGTTTTGGCAATGCCAATCCAGAGGTTTCAATAATAATATGTTCTGGAGGATCCTTACGGTCTAGCAGAGCCTCCATCGTGGGTAGAAATTCATCGGCAACCGTGCAACAAATACATCCATTGGCCAGCTCTACGATATTTTCTTCGGTACAACCAGGGACACCACAATTTTTTAAAATATCCCCATCAATTCCCAAAGAACCAAATTCATTGACAATAATCGCAATTTTTTTATGAGAAGCTTGTTCCATTAACGAACGCAGTAATGTGGTTTTACCTGCACCTAAAAAACCAGAAATGATGGTTGCTGGAACACGAGTGGATTGCATCTGTTTGTCCTGTCTTTATCAGTAAGTTTGTGGATTACACAGCTTACTGTTTTTATTCTCTGAAGGAAAGAGCTCAAAAAATGCAATTCTTAGATCACAAAAAATTATTTACGATAAGGCCTGGTGCATATCCATTATCTTGTGGGAAAGCTTGTTGGCGACAATCTTTCACGACATTTTGTATTGTTGGATATATAGCCACCCCAATAATACCTGTATTATTGATATCTCCTGCTACAGAATGCGCTGCATAACTGTCTTGTGGCTTAGAGAAACGAAAGGATGCAACATCTGAACTGCTTTTACGAAAACCCTCGATCGTCAAAGACTGATTGGGATAAATAATATACCCTGCATTTTTAACAGAGCCTTTTAGTCCTGAAAGCACATCAATACCATCAACTGTCGCAATAATTTAATAAGACTGTTTGTCATCACTATTATAAAAATACAGCTTATAACGTTGGCCTTCTTTTGCTTTTAACTGATACGTATTGGGTGCTGTATATGCCATTTTAAAACGACCTCCATTTTCTTTTTCAATATCTAAATTCACTTTCTGCAAATAGACCATATCTACTCTTTGCCAATAATCTTTTGGTGTTGTTTCACTGTAATATATACTGGCTATTGCGATTGGTTGAGCAGTCATACGCTGTGTATTGACATTTGTCACAGCAGAAGAAACATTTTCACCCCATTAGGTTCCCAGACGTCCTTTTTCTGCTTATCGATATGTCTCACTAGAAGCAGATATACCAGCAGATGCAGCAGAAGTTATAACAGGACCAGAATTATGTAGGCTGCACTCAACCAAAGCAACAATTACAAAGGGTAATGCATATTTAAATTGAAAATATACTTTATTATCAATCCATTTTAATTAGGGATATAAATTTTATAATGTAGGCGATATTATCTGTTTGTACATGATATATTTAATTGAATTTATTCCGTTAAATTTTGTAACGATATAAATCGAATAATCCATATTGCAATTATATTACAATTAGCAATTAATTTTTGAAATTTTAATAAAATAAATTTGAAAAAAATTACGAAAATGTTACTTTTATATTAATACTATTAACAATACTACTTTATTTATAAATATTACGTTTTTTCATAGGTTGTTCTGTATGGTTACTAAATATTGTTTTAAGACTATGTATATATATTCCGCCTTTTTATTAGGCTGCAGTTTTCCCAGCGCATATGCACAATCTAAAGCTGATGCAGACAAAAGCGCGACGAAAGAATCTAAGGATTCAACATCAGTTGTAAAAAACAATGAACCTACAGAAGCAACACCTTATCATATTGATACAGCTTATGATCCCGATGAAGCCCTTTTTTCTGAAGGTGCTAATAAATATCTAGAACAATATGGTATTCAATTTGGCCTTAATTGGATTTCTGAAACAACAGGCGTGGTTCGAGGTGGCAAAAAAAAGGGGGCTGATTACGCGCATGAAGTTGAATTTACGCTAGATATTGACTGGGAAAAAATTATTGGTTGGAAAGGGTTTTCTACCCATTTAATCGCTATGAATTTAGCTGGACGTAATACCAGTGCAGATTATGTTGGCGATCCATATATGAATACTCAAGAAATCTATGGCAGCAGTAATGGTCGTTTTTTACGTTTATATAATTTATATGCTGAACAAGCATTATGGAATAATAAAATCAATATTAAAATAGGCCGCTATGACGTGGGAAGCGACTTTGCGGTCAGCCCGTTTGCCTGTGAATATGTAACGGCAGCGACTTGTAGTCAGATGACCAGCATGGGTGCACAACAAGGATATTCTGCATGGCCAAATAACGTATGGGCAGGACGGATTTTATATAATATTACTGATCAATTTACTTTCCAAGTTGGTGCCTATGAAAGTTCCCCTTTTGGAGATACAGGTCAAGGGGGACCCGCAGGAGTTTCATGGGGAACAAAGCACGCAACAGGTGCATTTATCCCTGTTGAATTTGGTTACAATCCCAAATTTGGGAAAAATCAGTTAGATGGATATTACCGTATTGGTGGAGGTTACGATACCAGTAAATTTGATACTTGGTCTTCACAAGTCACAGAATCAGGTAAACAAGATAGTGCCACTCAATATTGGATAATGTTTGGGCAAATGATCCATCGTAATGATCCTATGGAAACTCATGGTTTATATATATTAGGCAATTGGGGGCATCAATCTCCATCAACAAGCAGTTTTAAAGATTATTATAATATCGGTTTTCTCGACCGTGGATTTTGGCATGCCAGACCCTATGATCAAATTGGTTTTATGATGACATATTACACCATTCCCCGCTCACTGAGAGGTGCACAAAAATATCAGATGTCACAAGGGGACATGTTCATGGAAAATGGCAGTTATAGCTTACTCAATAACGCCATTTCAGCACAATCAAATGCCATGGTATTCGAATTAAACTATGGAATTGCAGCTTATAAAGGAATTAAAATTATGCCCGTTTTCGAATATTTTCATAAAGTTGGCGCATATAAAAATCTTTATAATGATGCTGTTGTATTCGGTGTGCATACAAATGTTGTCTTTTAATAACAAAGAAAACTTATATTTATTAAATTTTTAAAAAACAAAAATTAATTACTATTAAAAAAACATTTATCACTAATAATCACTGTTGGTGATAAATGTTCTTGTATCTATTTTCCATCAGAAAAACATATTCATTTATATCATATTGTAACTGCTGGACCTTCAATAAAATGATTAAGTCTATGTATATCAAAGTATAAAATTTTACTTTGTCAATCCGCATGGCGCCATATAATCCATCATATTGTTCCCTATTATACACAATTTATTCCAAATAATTATTCACAATTTTTACTTTGTGTATGCCAAATTTTCTCAGCGTAACGGCCAATAATTGCTAGTGATATCCCAAGAATTAAGAAAAATATAACTTTATGCATATTATCCCAAAAATATTCGAAAAAACGCGTATATATATTAATTCCTAAAAAGGTTAATCCAAAGCCTCTTAACATACCGTCATCTGTTTTAAGGCTAATATAAATACAAAGCAACGATGCTAAAAAGAATAATATAACCCACGGCAATAATGCTGTTTGATGTAACCTATGCCACTCATTAAAACTATAGTTTCCAAAGATCGACAATATCCATAAGGCAACAAATAAATAAAGTAATCCCATTATTTTGCTGATCGTTAATAAATGACGTTGTTGTAGTAGTGATTGCGTAACAAAACAAAGGAATAACAATACACTTCCAAATAAGACAAACCGAATAGGATATCCCATTCCTAGCCAATAAGTTCCCCCACCTGACATATACCCTGTTTCTAAACCAAACCAGTTACCAAGAGATAAAAGAAAAAATAACCATATCATCCCTGAACGTGCAACGAACCCTATTAAACCATAGATTATGCATCCAATTAAAAAGAGTGGTGCGATATGACCACTGCCATTATCTAAGGCCACGCCTAATTGTGAGATTGCTAAAGCTGTAAACACAACACCAAAAAATAAAATGGCTTCTGTACTATAATGCCATTGCTCTTGAGATCGTTGTCTGTAAAAACCCCAACCATAACATCCCAAAGCAATTAGGGTTGGAAACAAAATACGTATTACGAATACGTTATCAATTACATAGAGAACAAAATTATTCAAATAATTGATAAATCGACCTAAATATTCCATTAAAAACGAATCAGCAAACAAGCTTCCCATTGAAACCACTATGCAAATAGAAGCGGCCCAAAAACTATAACGACTAAGACGTTTCCAATCAAACGTTGCTATATTTAAGCTGTCAGATAATTGCTGTCTTTTTTCAGAAGAAAGATCGCCATGAGATTCCCACTCTGTAAGAGCTCGCTGAATAATTTTTTGCTCTTTTTTGGTAATATTCATATTGACCTCTGTTATAGATAACGAAATAGAAAAAAGATTACTTTAGAAAATCATACTTCATCAGCAGTAATCTCCAATTTTATTATACCTTATTTTACACTATAAACGTCAAATATTAGGTTGCTTGCGATATGATTTAATACAATAAATACTTAAGCTCTTGTCAAACAACTTCATTAAAACTTTTCATAAGAATAACTTTTACTTTTTCAAATTTGTATTATTCTAAAACAAATTGAACGTTTGAAAAGGATACCATCATGGGAAGTATCAGTGAAAACCCTGTTGAAGGACTTGCTCTAGCTCAAGAATATATTAATCGTGCCAAAACTTTGGCACAAAAGAAAAAGCGTACAATACTCGCTATTGCAGGGGCGCCAGGTTCTGGCAAATCAACGGTTGCAAGATTACTGCACGAAGCGCTTGCAGATATCTCTATGATTGTTCCAATGGATGGATATCATCTTTCAAACAAAGAACTTGAACGTCTAAAACGCAAAGAACGCAAAGGTGCCCCCGATACTTTTGATGTTTGGGGATATAAATCTCTAATTGAGCGGTTAAAAAACCAACAAGCTGGTGAGATTATATATGCACCTGAATTTTATCGTACTATCGAAGAGCCTATTGCTGGATCCATCCCGATTTTTTCTGATATTCCTTTAATTATTACCGAAGGAAACTATCTATTACTTTCACAAGGCGAATGGAAAACTTTATCACCAATTTTTGATGAGAAATGGTTTGTAACAGCTCCAGTTTCTGATCGACAACAACGTTTGGTTGAACGCCATCATTATTTTGGCCGCTCCATAGAGGAAGCCAAAGCTTGGGTTGAACAAACTGATGAACCCAATGCACAACTGATTGAGAAAAATCGTGAAAATACTGATCTGGTTATTGAATGGAACAATCCAGCAAAATGATTGAACAACGCCCTCCTTTGCCTCCTTTTACATTAGAAACTGCCACCCAAAAAGTAAGAATGGCAGAGAATAGCTGGAATAACCAAAACCCAGAAAAGATAGCCTTAGTGTATACAATAGATAGTCAATGGCGCAATCGCTCGGAGTTTATTACAGGTCGTCAAGAAATTATTCAATTTCTTACCCGAAAATGGCAATCTGAACTGGGTTACCGCTTAATCAAGGAATTATGGGCTTTTACAGATCATAAAATAGCCGTTCGCTTCGCATATGAATGGCATAATAATCATGGAAACTGGTTTCGCTCTTATGGAAATGAAAACTGGGAGTTTGATGAATATGGTTTAATGAGCAAAAGATTTGCTTGTATCAACGATTTATCGATTAAAGAAACTGAACGTCAATTTTTATGGCAACCAGGGGTCAGACCTGATAATTATCCTAATTTGTCATCTTTGGGTTTATAATTATATATTCAAAGCCCATTGATAAGCCTCTTGCCATGTATACATACATGGCATAGGCTCCATGCTTGGTCTTCGAATTAGAATAACAGGAATATGTAATTTTCGAGCTGCACTAATCTTTGCATAAACTGTTTTACCACCAGAATTCTTACTGATAATATAATCAATTTGATATTGCTTTAAAAATGCGATTTCATCTGCTTCACTAAATGGCCCTTTAGCCTGAATAAGCTGGGCATTATCAGGGATATATATGTCTTCTGGCCTATCAACACTGCGTATCCAATAATGATGCGGTATCTTGCATTCTTTAAAAGTAAGTAGCTCTTTACGCCCAATTGTTACAAAAACATTTTTAGGATACTGACCTAATGCTGTAACTGCATCTTGTGGGCTGTTAACTTCACACCAAATATCCCCGTTTTCTTTAACCCAAGCTGGTCGTCCTAAACGTAAAAAAGCAGTATTTGTTATTTGTGCAGCGTGATAAGCATTTCGGGTAATTTGTTGTGCAAAAGGATGAGTGGCATCAATAATCGCATCTATATGATGATTTTTAATCCATTCTGCCATTTTTATCATCCCACCAAATCCACCTATTCTTATTTGAACCTGTGGTGGTAAAACTGGATTTTTAGTTACACCAGCCAATGAAAAAAAAATATTAAATTTATCTTGATTAACAGCGTTTTTAGTAAAATTAGAGGCTTCTGTGGTTCCTCCTAATAATAAAATTTTTTTCTGAATTTTATACATCTATTCAATAACATATCTAGGTAACTATACGTTATAGTAAGCTATATACAAAACGAATACCAGTGTATAAAAAAAGAATATAAGCTTTCTAAGAAGAATTTATCCCCATATGAGCTGCTTAAATAGCGAATTGGTGATATTTTATAAAATCTGGAAAAACCTTGATTATCCTTTAGCTGACAGTCCAGTTTGGCACAAAAAACATGAACATATTCTATCAAAAAACATGTTAATATTTTTATTAAGCTATTTTATTAAAAATTAGATAAATAGAATAATACATCATATAAACCATACATGTTTTATGTTACAATAAGAGGCGTTTTTATTTGAAATGAAAAATAATGACTTTGTTAAAGCATTTTTAAGTATTATTGGCATTAGTGAAAATGGTATCGATCAAATTTGCCACACCGCAAAAAAACGTATTCAACAAGCTAGCCTAGTTATCGGCGGAAAACGTCACCTTACCCTTGCTGATAGGTTGATAAATGGGGAAAAACAAACCTGGTCCAATCCAATTCAACACTCTTTACAAGCTATGATAGAAGTAAAACCAAGCCCCGTAGTAATTTTAGCATCCGGAGATCCTTTCTGGTATGGTATCGGCCCTCTAGCTATAAATAATTTAACCCATAAAGAATGGGAAAGCTTTCCTGCCATTTCCTCTTATACATTAGCTTGCAATGCACTTGGTTGGCATGGACAACATATCCAAACGGTTTCTTTATGTGGACGTCCCATAGAAACATTACGTCCTGCCTTAACTCCTTATCGACGATTATTGATCTTATCCGCTGATTCGCAAACACCCCATCAAATACATCAAAAGCTACAAGAATGGAGCATATCCTATAAAAATTTTTATATTTTAGAAGCTCTTGGTGGGCCTAACGAAAATATCCATCAACTTTCTCAAAACACCCCCATCCCTAATAATATCTATCCTTTAAATATGGTTGCGCTTGAATTAGATAATTTTATTCCCTTACCTTTTACACATGGGCGAGAAGATCATTGGTTTAACAATGATGGTCAACTGACAAAGCAAGCTATTCGTTCCAATACGTTATCTGCACTACAACCCTATCCAGGTGCATTATTATGGGATATTGGCACTGGGTCTGGCTCTATTGCGATTGAATGGATCTTAAGCCATCCTACTTGTAAAGCAATCGCCATAGAACCACACGCTGATCGTGCCAAACGTGCAAAAGAAAATGCAGTTGAACTGGGCGTGCCATCCTTACAAATCATTGAAGACAAAGCCCCTGAAGCATTACAGAATTTACCTAGGCCGAATGCTATTTTTATTGGTGGAGGATTAACCTCACCACAATTACTAGAAACCGTTTGGGACGCTCTACAACCATTGGGAAGGTTAGTCATCAACTCTGTAACAATCGAAGGTGATAGCTTACTATTTAAAGCCCAACAAGAATGGGGCGGCGAAATTACTCGCCTCCATATAGAGCATTACGAACCATTGGGGCAATATCACGGCTTTAAACCTGCCCGTGCCATTACTCAATATGTTGTTGTCAAACCGTCAGACACACTATGACGCACTTACAACCTGCTATCATCGGCATGGGATTCTCCAAAAAAAGCACTGCGATTAGTCTAAAAGAAACTTTAGATTGTTTTTTAAAACAACATCAATATACATTAATAACCTTGGCGCTTGCCGCGTTTAAACAGCAAGATCAAAATACACTTCAATTACAAACTCTAATAGATGCTCCTGTGCATTATATTTCCTATGAAACCTTAAAAAATTTGCAACCTCAATGCCAAAGCTATTCCCCTATGGCAGCACACCATATTGGACTAGGCGCTGTTGCCGAAGCCTGTGTCTTAGCAATGATGGGTCAAAATGATCATTTACTGATCCCTAAAATCATTTATAACAAAGTTAGTTTTTCCGTAGCCCTTAAAGGAGACCCTTCATGACTGTTCATTTCATTGGTGCTGGCCCTGGTGCTGTGGATTTATTAACCCTACGTGGGCATAAAATCCTTTCTGAAAGTTCTATATGCCTCTATGCAGGATCTATTGTCCCCAAGGAAATGTTAGATTTCTGCCCTTCCGATGCCACTTTGATTGACACAGCTCCACTAAATCTTGATCAAATTGAAGCAGAATATATCAAAGCGCATAAAGCAGGCCAAGATATTGCTCGCCTTCATTCTGGAGATCTGTCCGTTTATAGTGCCGTTTCTGAGCAAATTCGCCGTCTGCAAAAGCATAATATTCCCTATACCTTAACGCCTGGTGTTCCCGCTTTTGCCGCCGCTGCTGCTTTGATAGAAAAAGAACTTACAGTACCAGAAGTCGCTCAATCTGTGGTAATAACCCGCATTTCAGGCAGAGCTTCAACCATGCCTGCATCTGAAACTTTAGAAAACTTTGCCAAAACAGGTTGCACCTTGGTTTTACACTTGGCAATTCATCGTCTAGAGGAAATCGTTGAACGCTTAGTCCCATTTTATGGAACAGATTGTCCTGTTGTAATTGCCGCCAGAGTCACTTGGGAAAATGAACAGATTTTAAAGGGAACCCTCGGCACGATACTTGAGCAGTTCAACCAACAACCTATCGAGCGCACTGCTCTGATTATGGTAGGGCGTGCTTTACATGATCAACATGTAACCGAAAGTGCGCTATATAGTATCGAATATCAACGACGGTTTAAAGTTATTTAAAAAGTAAAAGTTGCAAGTTTTTATTGATAAATTTGAAAAAACACTAGGATTTACTACTTGTTTTGTAATCAACACAACAAAGTAACCTGTTTTTATTTTTTCAAATTAATAGGATAGCAAAAATGATTACTTACTGGTACATGCAAATGCACCCTGATGATACATCCTATGCTGATAAATATCTTTGTAGCATTCTCGAACATAATAAATTTATAGTTCTAGGCCAATGGGAAAAGCGAAAAAGGGGAAATTGCTATATCACAATTCAAGAATGATATGTCTATAAACGATATAGTAGCAATAAAAAATGATGCTAGATTAATAGCATTAGTTCAAATCATCGGTGGAGCATATGAGCTACATGAAGATGAAGATTCGAAGACAAAATGGATTGTACATAGACAACCAATTAGAGTTCTAGATTGGGAGCTGTGGGGAGAAAAATTACCACAACCAAGAGGAACTCTGGAAAAATGTGCTAATAGTGATGCCGATACTACAAAAGTCATAAAAGAGTGGCATGAACGTGTAGAGGAAAACCTTAAAAAACGAGAGATACCAACATCCGTTTGAATCTAAAATATCAAGATAAATGAATACCATTCGCCACTATACCATGGCATTGTCCTTGCCGATCAAATAAGAGTATTTCTAACTCTATAGATACAGGATCAAGCACTTGCTGAGCTATTTTTAATGCTTGCTCAGCAACAAAGTCCCCCAAAGAAATTATTCCCTGACACAAAGAAAATACCTCAGCCGTAGTATTGGCTTTTCTTATCTGAGATACTAGATCTTCATCAGCACCAAGCTGTACCACCCATTCAACTAGCAAGTTCAGATCCACAGAGGAACGTTTAGAGTGTAAATCCAAATGCCCTTGGGCGAGTTTAGTCATTTTCGCAACCCCGCCAGCCAATGTTAGCTTTTTCACAGGATGGGTTTTAATATATTTTAAAACTCCACCTGCAAAATCACCCATTTCTATCAAAGCACTTTCAGGAGCATCGTACAGTTTTTGCGCAGCTCTTTCCGATACATTGCCTGTCGAAGCAATTAAATGATCTATTCCCTCTGCACGTGCTACATCAATCCCACGATGAATACTGGCAATCCATGCCGCACAAGAAAACGGCACAACAATTCCTGTCGTCCCTAGAATAGACAGCCCACCCAAGATTCCCAAACGCGGATTCATTGTCTTTAGGGCAATTTCTTTACCATTCGTCACTCCAATGGTCACCTCAGCATCAGGATCAGCTGTAATTTCTGCCAAAGCATTGCAAATCATTTGTCTGGGCACAGGATTAATTGCAGGCTCACCAACAGCCAAAGGTAATCCAGGCTTAGTAATCGTACCAACACCCTCACCTGCTTTAAAAACAATACCTTCACCTTTGGCTCTCTTTTTAATTTGCACTATAATTTCTGCGCCGTGTGTGACATCAGGATCATCACCTGCATCCTTAATCACCGATGCAATCGCACAATTGGCACTAATAATTTCTTTTTTTAACAGAAAAAAAGTAACTTTTTTACCTTGTGGCAGGGTAATCTCTACACAATCCAAGAAAAAACCATTATGTATGGCATGATAAGCAGCTTTGGCAGCAGCTGTTGCACAAGCTCCCGTTGTCCATCCATATCGTAATTGTTTATTCTCTTGGTTCATTTAATTTCCTATAAAGCAAACTATGACGCATTCTGAACAAAACGCAAAGGGGTTCATTATCGCTGCCCCGAAATCTGCCAGTGGCAAAACCACAATCACCTTGGGGTTACTAACTGCCTTGCGACGCAGAAATATCAAAGTACATGCGGCAAAATCAGGGCCAGATTATATTGATCCCGCCTTTCATAGTGTTGCAACACAAGCCACCTCTTTTAATCTAGATAGCTGGGCAATGCCACCTGATTTACTGGATTATCTTTTTGCTTCTACGCTTAACGATACTGACATAACCATCATAGAATCATCAATGGGGTTTTTTGACGGTATTGAAACTGAAAATGGCAAACGCGGTTGTGGAGCAGATTTAGCAGAACGTTATAAACTGCCTGTTATTTTAGTAATGGACGTTACAGGACAAGCCCAATCTGCTGCTGCTATTGCTTATGGCTTTGCCAATATTAATCCAAATATTCAAGTCAAAGGGGTTATTTTAAATAATGTTGCCTCTCCTCGCCACCTTGCCAGCACCGAGGCCGCACTAAAACGCATTCATATTCCTGTGCTGGGATCAATTCCACGCGATCCATCTTTGCATTTGCCTGCACGACATTTAGGGTTAATTCAAGCCGAAGAACATCATGATTTAGATCAACATTTAAATCACCTTGCTGATATTGCGGAACAACATATTAATATTAACGCATTACTCAATCTTGATACGACAATTACTATTCCTAAAACTTCACCCGTTACTGCCTTACTACCACTCGGACAGCATATCGCCATTGCAAAAGATATCGCTTTTAGTTTTATCTATCCACATATTCTTGATGGATGGATAAACCAAGGAGCAAACATTCACTTTTTTTCTCCTATGAATAACGAAGCTCCACCCGAGCACTGTGATGTTTGCTGGCTTCCTGGAGGCTATCCTGAACTTTATGCAGGGCAACTTGCAAATCAAACAAACTTCATCCAAGGTATGCAGCATTTTTCCCTTACACGTCCTGTACACGGTGAATGCGGAGGCTATATGGTGATGGGAAATAGGTTAGTTGATAAAGATGGTGTTTCTCATCACATGCTGGGGCTATTAAGCCATTCATGTAGCTATGAAAAACGTAAGATGCATCTGGGCTATCGCAAGGCAACCCTGAATACACCTAAACAAGAATTGATACACGGGCATGAGTTTCATTATGCCACTGTTATTGACCCTGGGCATGATCTTGCTTATGCTACGCTTACCGACGGCACAGGAAACCCTATTGGGGCAGAGGGTGGACGGCGAAACCATATTACAGGCTGTTTTTTCCATAGTATTGCATTACAACCATGAAAAATTTTGAAACATTAGATCAATTACGCCAAGCATGTACCGAGCTACCTGCTAAAGATGACGCTAGCGAACAAGCGACCTATAAACGTCAGGCAACTTTATTGAAACCCCCTGGAAGTCTGGGCGAATTAGAAAACCTTGTTGGATGGTTAGCTGCATGGCAAAAAAAATCTATACCAACCTTGGATCGTATTTGTATCATCATTTTCGCTGGTAATCACGGTGTTACAGCGGAGAACGTTACCCCTTATCATTCAAATATTACTGAAATGATGATTGCCCAAATTAATCAAGGGGGGGCTGCTATTAATCAACTTGCAAAAAATGCCAACGTAGAATTGCGCGTTATTCCCGTCAATAATTTAGACCCTACAGAGAATATTTGCCAAGCACCAGCGATGACAGAAAAACAGTTTTTACAAGCCGTTAAAGCTGGATACAACGCAGTGACCCCTAATATTGACTTACTTTGTTTGGGTGAAGTCGGCATTGGGAATACTACTATTGCCGCAGCACTCAGTGCAGCTTTATATGGTGGAGATGGGGCTCAATGGGTCAGCAAAGGTACAAGCACGGCAACAGAACATACAGATAACAAGCAAAAAGCTGTTGATAAAGCTCTTGCTTTGCATGAGACAGCTCTTGGTGATCCTCTAGAAGTTTGTCGACGTTTGGGTGGGTACGAGCATGCAGCGCTACTCGGTGCAGTGTTGGCCGCCCGTCATTTAAATATCCCTGTTTTACTGGATGGATTTGTTTGCACAGCAGCCGTTGCCGCATTGCAAAAATTAAATCAAACAGGGTTGGAACATACCAAAATTAGCCACCTTTCTGCTGAAAAAGGGCATTTATTACTAGCTGGTAATCTGGGGCTTTACCCTCTGATCGCCTTTAATATGCGTCTGGGAGAAGGAACAGGTGCAGCAACCATTATTCCGATTTTAAAAGGGGCTTTGGCTTGTTATACAGGCATGAACAGTTTCAAAGATGCTGGTCTCCCCCCTCCTCAAGTATGATAATAGTTCTAAGAAAAATTCACGCTGATCTTTATTGTGGGCTATCTTTTTTTACACGCCTACCCGTCCAATGGCTTTATCGGTCAGACTTTCCATTCTCTTTTGGTCGTGCCATTTGGACATGGCCGTGGGTAGGCTTAATTATTGGCTTAATTATCAGCATTATTTTTAAACTTACTTGCCATCTTATTCCTTCCGCTTGGATTATTGCTTTCCTGATTTTAGGGATTCAATTTTTGCTTACTGGTGGATTGCATGAAGATGGCTTGGCCGATATGGCCGATGGATTTGGCGGGGGCAAAAATAAGGAGCATAAATTAGAAATTATGCGAGATAGCCGTTTAGGCAGCTATGGAGTTTTAACTTTATTTATTATATTAGGTTTGCAAGTTAGTGCATTATCTTTTCTAGCACGCTATAATACAACATATGCTACAATGGTTTTAATCATTACGGCCGTTCTTTCGCGCATTTCAATCTTATTACCAATTTGTTGCAGTCAACCTGCGCGTTCTAATGGACTTGCCAGTTCGTTAGTCAATATTCCTCGCTCCTCTATCCTCATCGCCATCTTATCAACATTACTCCTTATTTTCGCATTAACTCCATGGATGGCAGCAATAGTTTATATAATACTATCAGCACTTATCTCTGCTGGAATCACGCTATACGCACAAAAACATATTGAGGGTTATACAGGCGATATTTTGGGAGCGATACAAACGCTTGTTGCTACTGGTATTTTAATTACCAGCACAATTTTTACAGTTTAAAATCAAAGATTTCTAATTTGCCAAACTCGGGTAACTCTCCTAGCAACTCTACAGATTTACCAAGAGCAACTTGTCGTAATAACCGTAATGGGCCTGCATGTGAGACAATCAATACATTTTCTTGTTTTTGTTGAATTTCTGTCCAAAGCTCTAACACTCTATCATAGAGTATTTGTCCACTTTCACCGCCAGGAACCTGCCATTTCCAAGGTGTTTGAGCCCAATCATCAATTAATTCTTTTGGTAAATCATCCCATAGTTTTCCTTCCCAATGGCCAAAATGAAACTCAAGTAAACGGTTATCTGTTTTACAAAAAAGTTGATATTTTTCGGCTATTTTTTGTGCCAATTTTAAGCATCGAGATAAAGGGGAAGCATAAATTGTTATATTTTGAAAATTATCAGGTAAAATAGCATATTGCTCCCAATGTTCTTTCAAAGGAACATCCATATGCCCATAACATAAACCCACAGGAACATCGACAGGAGGATGACGCATAAGCCCAATTTTATAACAGACTTGTTTTTTTCTAATATTCATATCAGTCATTATATATTAAAATCACATAATTTAATTATTATCAAACTCGTTTTGATCATCTATCTGATTTTGTATTCGTTTCTTTTCTGACCAACGACCTAGTAAAATATCCCATAAAGAATAAAAAATAGAAATCATTACTAAAATCATAATGCATGCGGACAACAGGATAATTACCTGACTCATTATTTTCTCCTTTTATCCTTTGAAAAACAATATGAAAAAAACGACAATCTATATTATTCAATAAATACCAAACGATTTCAAAACATAATATTAAATTATAAAATATTTAATCTAATTTACAATTTACTATAGCTAATATGCTCTATTTTTCAATAAAATGAATTTACCATGACATAAACTGTAAAATTACAAAATTAAAATTAAGGAATAACTACAATGGATATATTGATTTGAATTCGGCAGATTAAATTTTGAATGTTTATTACTTGATTCAGAATCGCAATAGATTTTGTAATCTTAAGTTATAATATCAGCTTTTAAACCTATGAATTATGATAGTTTTTATAGGTTTGTTCAGATCAAACACTATATAATCTGTATGTATATTAAGAAGATTGTGTGCTTAGGCAATTTCTATGAGTCAAACGATATGCTCATCAAATTAAAAAATTATACAACCTTCTTAACCAATTTCTATATAGGGAATTCTCGAACGATCTATAACTTTCCGATTTTCCCCTATTCTTAAATTAAGGTAACTGTTCTTGAATATAAGGAGGTAAACAAAAAGATGCTGTATGTACTTCGGGTGACCAATATCGAGTGTGACCTAAAATATTTGCTTTTTGCGCACGTTCCTCAATAACAGAAACCCGCTGTTTCGTATGATTATCCCCTTTACCAGCAATGCCCAAGGTCATAAATCCACCGATGTAAGTTGGTACTGCAACAACATAAGCAGAAACGTAATCAAAAAATTGAGCACGGCGTAAACTGGTCTCACGCAACTCATCTGCTTGCATAAACGGAACACCACATTGATTAACAATTAACCCTTGTGGTGTCAAAATACGTGCACAGTCACGATAAAAAGCATCAGTAAAAAGAACCTCTCCAACACCAATAGGGTCTGTACTATCTACGATAATAACGTCAAAGCTTTCGTCTTTCGCATCAGCAACATATTGAATACCATCACCAATGATAACTTCTGCTCTATGATTATCCCAACAACCCGCAGATATCTTGGGTAAAAATTCTTTTGATAACGCGACAACATCTCCATCAATTTCAACCATTGTGGCTTTTTCAACCTCAGGATGTTGTAATACGCGACGTAAAACACCACCATCACCAGCACCAATAATCAAAACATTTTTAGCATTTCCATGCGTCAGTAATGGTACATGTGCTAACATTTCTTGGTAAACGAATTCATCTTTTTCAGTAATTTGTGTAGCCCCATCAAGTAACAACACACGCCCATAAAATTCGTTTTCGATAATTTGAATATCTTGAAATTCAGATTTTTTACGAGCCAACTCTTTATCAACACGAAAGCTTTGCTTCCAAGTATCGTAAAGTGTTTCATCTATCCATTTTTCAGACATCTTATTGCTCCGTATAAAATAATTTAAAGCATAAAAAAGCCGGGCAATCATAACTTACCCAGCCTTGGTTCATCTGTAAATATAGTTGATAATAATCAACTCTTAGAGATTTTCTTTGCCGCGTCTTTGCTCATCCAAAACGATACGTTCTGGTTTAAAGAAACGTTGCAATACAGGAATCGATGTGTATGGATCACACGAACCACACATAAAAATATCCAAAGCAGCAAAGTTACGCTCTGGCCATGTGTGAATCGAAATATGACTCTCAGCCAATACAACCACCCCAGAAACCCCACCATTTGGAGAGAAATGATGAAAATGACTGTGCAAAATTGTTGCGCCTGCAACAATAGCAGCTTCACGTAACACGCGATCAATTTCTTCAGGAGAATCTAGATTCGTGGCATCCCATAGATCCACAAGTAAATGCGTCCCCGCGAAACGCATACCGTCTCTAACAATAAAATAATCTTTACGATCTTCCATATCATGTGCAAGATCGCCCGAAACCTGGTTATTTCTCGGAGTTTCCGAGACCATCCCCAGTTGAGCAAGTGCGTTCATCAACGTACCCCTTAACCAGTAGATAGCCTGTTGGGCATAAATGCCCCCTTGGGCCAAAAGAATTCGAAATTAGAATATAATCCGATATAACTTAAAGAGCATTTAATTTAAACCGTAGCTTAATCAAATTTCTCAAAGTTACTCTATATTCCATGGAAAAAATGACTAGTGTCATACTTGCGTTACTATATGACCCCTTATCTATGGAATCACAAGCTTTTTTTTAGCTTTGTTGCATTTTTTTTAAAATGAATGAAAAGTTTACCTTGTGAATTTATCTCATTTTTTTTCGTATATTAATTTTTTTTTCATTTAAAATACATTTTTTCCTTGGCGTAAAGAGCTGTTAATATTATAACCCTTAAAAATCAGATAGTAAGGATAGTTTTTTATACCATATTATTTTTCTATATGCCAAAAATAGGTGCATAATATATGAACACGTTATCATTTAACAATGACTACAAACCTTCTGATGATGAGGAGTTTATGAATCCTCGTCAACAAGCATATTTCAAAGCTAAACTAGAAGCCTGGCGTGATTCGATACTTAACAACTCTACCGAAGCCTTAAACCACTTATCTCAAGATCGCCCTGCGGATATTGACCTTAACGACCGTGCCAGCTCTGAAACTGATCGTGCTTTAGAGCTTAGAACCCACGATCGTGCTAGAAAATTATTATCAAAAATTGAGCAAGCATTGCGCAAAATAGACGATGGCAGCTATGGTTATTGTGAAGTAACAGGAGAACCTATCAGCTTAAAACGCCTTGAAGCTCGTCCTGTTGCAACAATGTCTGTTGAAGCCCAAGAACAACATGAAAGAAAAGAAAAAGTATATCGAGATGATCTACCTGTAGATTAAATGATCTATCTATTCTTTATTTGTAAAAGCCTTGTTTTATAAAACAAGGCTTTTATTATTTACATATTATCTAATAAGCGCACAGACCCTAATTTAGCGGCTGTAATCAAGCGGCTATTACTGGACCATTCAGAAATCTTACACAAAGATTTACCATCCACAGCATTAAAATAGTCCACTTCAAATCCTTTTTGGGATAATTCATCAACAGCACTCTCTAAAACCTGAGATATCACCTCACCATTTTGTAACCTTTGGTAACTTTTATTTAACACTTGATATAATAAAGCTGACTTTTGTTGCTCTTCTTGTGATAAAAAACGATTACGCGAAGATTTTGCTAAGCCATCCACTTCACGTACGATTGGCACACCAAAAATCGAAATAGGGATATTCAAATCCTCAACCATTCTGCGAATCACTTGTAATTGCTGCCAATCTTTTTCACCAAAACAAGCAACATGCGGTTTGATCAAAGAAAATAGACGATAAACAACCGTCGCAACACCCGAAAAATGCCCTGGTCTTTTTTCCCCTTCCCATAATAAAGAAGGGCCATCAACAACAATCTGTGTTGCAAAACCTTTGGGATAAATATCTCCAACTCTAGGCAACCAAACCAAATCAACCTGATGTTGTTCTAATAACTTAATATCATGTTCTTCCGTTTTAGGATAACGACTAAAATCTTCTTTTTGATCAAATTGCAGCTGGTTCACAAATATTGTTACAATACAATAATGAGCCAGTTCTTTAGCACGTTTTACCAGTGCCATATGACCATCATGTAACGCGCCCATTGTTGGTACTAACGCCACAGAATAGTCTTTAAAACTAGCCCTAGCTTGTAAAAATTCTTGTAAATTACGTGCAATTATCATTGAAATGAACCTTAATGAATAAAATAATAAATCAGCATCTTACTATAAGAATAAACCCAATCCTATATTCTTAAAAAGCATAAGTGCTAAAAAACAACAACCCTTCTGGAATACTCTTCCTATGCAAATAAAAATGATTTCAAAAAATACAAAATTATTTTACATAACAATACAGTAATATACTGCTTTAATTCTTTTTAACTCCTTACTCTCGGGTGGTTCAATATAAACATGATACGCAAACTTTCCCCTTTTATTTTATTAGGGTTCCTGACTGCTTGTGGTGGTCCTGCTAATAATCAAGTTCGCCCAACCCCAGGGGGGGCATATCCACAACAGCAACAAAGATCTATTTATGATGATCGTGTTCCTGATTTTGCGACCAATAATTTTGAACCTTTTGCAAGACAAGAGGCTGTTGCAATTGCTCTGCGCGAATGGCGTTTATTTGGACAACCTGTTGCTGATTATGACCCATTACAACACCCAGAGCCAGAAGTCCCAGATTTTAAAGCTGAACGCATGCCAGGCCTTTGGCAACGCGTTGGAGAGTATTGGTGGATTGGTATGGATCCTGGAATGTCTGAAGGCAGTTATACAGGTAAACACAATTCTAATGGTACTGCTTTTAACTTTCGTAATGATGGACATTACGCATGGTCAGCAGCATTCATTTCTTATGTTATGAGAATTGCAGGAGCAAATAATCGTTTCCCATACTCTCCTAATCATTCGACCTATATTAATGCAGCCGCATCTAATGAATCTCCAATCCTTCATGCTCAAGACCCAGCAACCTATGCACCTAAGCTTGGGGATATGATTTGTACTGCACGAGGTAAAAATAGAGATGGTATTCGTTTTTCAAGCTTACCAACAGGGTCTATGTTCCCAGCCCATTGCGGAATTGTTGTGGCTGTAAACGAAAATGGACAACCTTTTGGTCGTCAAATCAGTATTATTGGTGGAAACGTAGACGATTCTGTGGCAATGACCCATGTTCCTGTGGATACAACAGGAAAATTAGCAGGGCCTGATGGAATCAGCTATGATTCTCGTTATCCTTGGTGTGTTGTATTAGAAGTTTTATATGACGCTGAAACAGCGTCACATAAATAAGCTTACCGAACTGGCTGAAGAACAGGTAGTTTTTCAGCCAACCACCCTGCTATTTTACCTGTAATACCATTGGGATCAGCAGGGCCTTCAAATCCATCTTTGACATTAACCACATGATTAAAACCACTATGTTGAGCTAAACTCGCTGCCAACATACTGCGCTTTCCTGAACGACAGATAAAATATACTGTTTGTTCTGGCCTTACACCTGCCTGGCGAAGTTCAGAAACAAAATTATCGTTCCTTTCACCAAAAATAGTTTGCACACTGATTTTTAAAAGTTCCTGAGATAAAGTTGACAGATCAGGGTAACCAATTTGTTCCCATTCTTGAGGTGTACGCACATCAATCAACACTGCTTCTTTATCAACTTGTAATTGTTTCCAAGTTTCCATGGGTGTTTTTTCATCAATCATTAAACAGAACCTTTATATCTATAAGTGAATTTAAAATCATATTCATCATAATATACTACGAATAGAAGACTTTAAAAACCTACTATAATAACCACCATTATTCGTTACATAAATCCTGTAAATAACCACAATATTTCAAAGAATTATTATTTTACGATCAAAGCAGCACAAATTACTCAAAATAGTCAAAAACAAATCATATCCTTAAAATATTCCAAAGATAAATAAACAAGCTTTACCCTTGCTTTCCAACCCAATTCATACGAGTATACATTCTAAAAACAGGGCTAAATAATATGGAACATCCGGCACATTTATTAATTATTGATGATGACCATGAAATTGTTGAATTGCTATGTCAATTTTTAAAACGTCATCACTTCGAAGTGAGCTACGCCTATAATGGTGAACAAACACGCCAGGTATGGAAAAAAAATACTTATAATTTAGTTATTTTAGACTTAATGCTACCTGGGGAAAGTGGATTTGAAATTGCACATTGGTTAAGACAACAAGATGATATTCCTATTATCATGCTTACCGCTATGGGCGAAGAAGCCGACAGAATTATTGGCCTAGAGCTCGGTGCTGATGACTATCTAGCCAAACCTTTTAACCCCCGAGAATTACTAGCACGGATACATTCCGTTTTGCATCGATCTCGACGTCGGGTACAATCGACACTTAACCAACAAAACAAATCCATTCAATTTGGTGAATGGGTTCTTAACCCTATATCACGTCAACTTTTAAATATTGATAAATCCGCCGTTCCTTTAACTGGTAAAGAGTATGATCTATTACTGGCTTTGCTTGAACATGCACCTAAGATCGTAAACCGAGATCAATTATCAGATATTCTCTATGGGCATGAACTTCCTCCAACAGACCGCACCATAGACGTTACTCTCAGCCGTTTAAGACGAAAATTACAAGATGATGGCAGACAATCTCAAATCATCAAAACCGTTCACAGAGGTGGTTATTTGATCGCGGTACCTGTTCGTCATGTCTAAAAAAACGTCCAAAAAATGGCGGTTATGGCCATCTTCTCTAGCCGCCAGAACGGGCTTACTCCTTATTATCGGTATAGGGCTGGTTGAAGCATGCGGGTTAATGATTCATACATTAGATCGTTTGGATTTTGATCGATTAACCCAAGAGCAAGAAGCAGCTAATCGTGCCACAGCCGTTTATCGCGACATCTCTGAAACAGATAGTGGTGAAGAGCGTGCTGATGAAATCAATAATCTTGATCCTATGCCAGGTTTCAAAGTATTTCTTTCGGATAAACCAGATTTACAAAAAATCTCCCCACGTTCTCAAAAACTAGAACAAACCATTACCCATCTTTTGACGACTATCCTTTTCCCTCCTGAATTACGACCAAAAGAGATTATAGCTGCCTCTGATCGCGATACACATCGTAGCGCGATTGCCTTTCAATTACCTGATGATAATAAATGGCTTAATATCAGCTATACTTTATCCTCCCCTAACCCCTTTACATCAGCAACTTTCCCTATTGCTTTTTTCGTGATGGCAACTGCCACGGGACTATTAACTTTATGGGGAGTACGCAGATTAATTGCCCCTGTTGGTACCTTGGGTGCTGCTGCAGAAAGGCTCGGGCAAGATGTTAATGCACCCCCCCTACCTGAAACAGGACCTTTAGAAGTTGCCAGAGCTGCACGTGCATTTAATAATATGGCACGCCGTATTAACCGATTTGTTAATGATAGAACTCAACTTTTGCTAGCTATTGGACATGACTTACGTACTCCTATCACTCGATTGAAATTACGTTCTGAATTTATTGAGGATCCAACGCTACAAAGAAAATTTATTGCTGATTTAGATGAATTGGAAAGTATGATCAAAGCAACACTTGCGTTTGGTAAAGACAGCACGCGTCACGAACCTATTGTTTCATTAGATATAACAAAATTATTACAGACCTTAGTTCATGAGCTTCAAGAAACGCATCCGGATAAAAAAGAAAATATCCTATTAAATGAACCCACGCCAAGAATTACCCTAAAAGCACGACCTATTAGTTTAAAACGCGCCTTACAAAATCTTATGGAAAATGCGCTTCATTATGCTGGCAGTGTTTTTATTACTTTAAAGACAGAGCATATTGCAACCACTCTTGATCCGCTTCATGATAAACATGTTATTATTTTAATCGAAGATGATGGCCCTGGAATTGATGAAGCATCCCTAGATCGTGTATTTGAACCTTTTGTCAGAATGGAAGAAAGCCGCAATCGGGAAACAGGAGGAACAGGGCTAGGGCTATCTATTACGCGCAATATCATTCATGAACAAGGTGGAGATATTACTCTTGAAAATCGTTCACCACATGGCTTATGCGCAAAAGTTACATTGGTTGCATAAATCTTTAATTGGATGATAAAACCTTGCAGTGTCATAATAAAAGTGGCAGAGCTATACTCATTAATTTGAATTGCTGGAAACATTTTTCATGCTAAACCGTCTTTATCAACGTGCCATTCAACTTGCTGGCAGTCGTTTTGCAACGATATGGCTGGCTTGTATTGCTTTTGCAGAAGCTAGCTTCTTCCCCATTCCTCCTGACATTTTATTATGCCCAATGATTTTGGCAAAAAGAGAGAAAGCCTGGTATTACGCAACCATATGTACTATTTTTAGTGTCTTAGGTGGCCTTTTGGGATGGGTAATTGGAGCATTTTTATTAGAATATCTTGCCATGCCAATTGTGCATTTTTATCACGCGGAACAACAGCTAATTAATTTACAGGAAAAATTTAATGCCTATGGTGTTTGGATTATTCTTATTAAGGGATTAACTCCTATTCCTTATAAATTCGTTACCATTGCTTCTGGAGCTGCGCACTTCTCTCTTGTGCCTTTTATGATCGCCAGCCTTGTGACACGTGGTGTGCGGTTTTTTGCAGAAGCAGCATTACTATATAAATTTGGTCCTCCTATTCAAGATTTCGTCGAAAAACGTATGATTTGGGTAGCAACAGCTTTTTGTATTTTGCTACTTGGTGGTTTATTAGCATTCAAATATATATAAAATCTAACTTAAATTCTTATAAAAAAAACCTACTTTAGTTTATTAAAGTAGGTTTTTTTATAATTTAATTTTTTATTGGTTTTTTAAGTCTTACGCTTTTTTGTAAAGCCTTTGCAAATTCTTTTGCTTGATCATCTGCTAAAACAAAGCCAACTGCACCGTAACCAGGATGTTGAAAAGCAAGTAACGTTCCAAGAGTGTCTTTATCTCTTTGTATGGCCCATTTTGTTTGATAAGCTGGCTTTAATTGTGCACCTTTAATTTCAGGAATAGGTTTTCCATCAGCCATTGACCAATGTACAATTCCTAAAACACGGATTAAGTCTTCTAATTCTTTTTGTGTTAAATCAATTTTTGCTTCAGGATCACCACCACCAGAAAAGGTTAATGTGGTTTTTTCTCGATCCTCTGACAATTTTATATTAATATCAACGCTCATCTTGCCCTCTTACTATAATTATTTCTTTAACTAATAACATCTTTGTACAATTTAATTAACAAAAATATAGACCTATTTTGCAACGCCTTTCCCCCCCCAAATCCACCAAGAATGTTTCTTTGTTAATATCGCAGCGGCGGCTTGGGCTTGCTGTTCCGTTTCAAACAGCCCAAAACATGTAGCCCCAGAACCACTCATTCGAGACAAACGACAAAAAGGAAGCTCTTCAATTGCTTGCAATACTGTATTGATTGCAGGATTCAACAAACATGCAGGCGGTTGCAAATCGTTGGTTAATTTTATTAATTCTTGAATGAGTTGATCAAAACTAGTTAAATTTTGTGTTGAGTCTATATATTTTGAAAAATATGCTGCTCTGTGACGAAAAATTTCTGCTGTTGAAACTGCCTCTCCATGATTGACTAAAATCATACCAAACTGCGGTAAATTTGGTAATAGAGAGAGTGTTTCGCCAATTCCTTCCATACGTTGAGAAACAGAATTTAAACAAACAGGAACATCAGCCCCTAATTTCAATGCAATTTGCGCTAGTTCTTGCGCTGATATTTTCAACCCCCAATACCGTATCAACAACCTCAGAGTTGCCGCTGCATCAGCAGAACCTCCTCCAATTCCCGAGGCAACAGGTAAGTTTTTTTCTAATAGTAATTTAATAGGTGATAAAGATTTATCAGTACAAGCAACTAATTGATAAGCTGCCTTAACAATTAAATTATTCTTTAAATCTTCATTTTGCAGAGATCCTGAAAAAGGACCAGTTATCTGTAACGTAACTAAATCTGCTTGATCTACATCTGCAGGCTCTACACTAACATAATCTCCAACATCAGGAAAAACGACTAAACTATCGAGTAAATGATATCCATCCTCTCTTTTACCAGTGACATGCAAATTTAAATTAATTTTTGCATACGCTTTTTCTTCCATGCGCAAGAACATCCTCTAATTAGCTTTTTGGTTAGTGTTAATTGAAATATCTTTATTTTCTTTGACATCTTGCAAAGCTTTTAAAATTAAAACTTTTTCTTCAGGCGTGGGCTGACAATTAAGAGCCACATTCCATTGATTAATAGCTTCTTGATGCCGCCCTGTTTTCCAATAAGCAACACCTAAATGATAATTTAACTCTGGGTCTTGTGGGATCGTTTCTGCAGCCAACTCTAGTTGTTTTACGCCATCCTCAAGTTGGCCATTCACAATCATCGCCCAACCCAAACTATCACGAATTGCCCCTTCATCAGGAGCAATATCGACAGCCTTTTGTAAGATTTCCTGAGCTTCCTTTAGATTGCGGTCTTTTAAGACCCAAGAATATCCTAAATAATTTAATAACATCGGTTCATTAGGTGCGAAAACCAAAGCTTGCTTTAAGTCTTTCTCTGCTTTGTCCCATTCGCCCAATTTTTCATAACAAACCGCCCTTGCGAAAAAAACAGGCCAGATATTACTATTCATTAGTGAGGTTAGCTCAAGAACCTTACTATAAGTCTCGGCTGCCTCTTTATATTGTTTACGATCAAAATATAAATCGCCTAATGCTTGTCTGATATCAGCAGAAAGAGGATAGGCCTTAACTAATGCTTTAACCTCTTGTTCTGCCTCTTGATTATGATCTAATAATGCATTCAAACGCGCAACACGTAATTGTATAACGGTTTTTAAAGGATCATTCGGTGAGATAGGTAACAAAACATCCTTGGCAGCATTAAAATGTTTTTCCTGAGCCAAAATACCAGAAAGCATCATCTTAGCAGAAGATAACTCAGGATTTAACTTTAATGCCAAGCGTAAAAAAATCTGCTGAGTATGCAATGCGATTTTATTGGCAAGCTTTTGATCAATACTTATATCTGGGGGTTGAGAGGCGAGATCTTGTTGTAAAATAGAAGCCATTGCCAAATATACTTGTGCGATGACTTGTTTTGCATTTTGCACAGGAAATTTTTGCAGATTATTTTCTAAATCTTGAGTCGAAATTTGTAAAAAAGGTAAATTTTTCACCAAAGCGCTCACCATTGCTTCTGCTTTTCCAGCTCTATGGTGACGTACTAACCAATTTCCATAAGTCTGAGTTAGCAGCAAATCTTCACCTGGGAAATTTTTATCTGCTATCGCAAAATACTGCCCTGCTTTTTCCTCGTCTTTAGATAAAGAATACATAATGCCAGCATGTAACGCATATAAAGCAGATAAAGGTTTTCCTTGGCTATTTTTTGTTAACACCGCTAAAGCTTGATCTTTTTTACCTTCTCCATATAAGCACCACGCTTGTAACAAAGGATAAGTAATCTGGCTGAACACGTCGATGGGTGGACGAGAAACATCACGATAAGCTTCTTGCCATTGACCTTTAATAATTGCATCATTTGCCCGAATCAAATCAGCAATCGGATCTCTTTGAGTTTTGGCAAGGCCAATTGCAATATCATTCCCCGCAAGAACACTATGGTAAAAAGTGATTCGGCGCAGATCACTATCTGTTGGCCGCAATGACAAAACATTATTATATAAGCGTGCTGCCATATCGCTATCATCGGTTCTGGCTGCAAAAACGGCTGCTAAAAAGTCCCCATAGCCCCCTTTTTTGTGTTCAAAAGGAAGAATAGGTTCAGGATCCTGTGCAATGGCAAGAGCTTTTGAAGCAAGAGGAATCTCAATAAGAACAGAAATTGATAAAAATATAGTGCATAAAAAGCGCTGGCATTGCATAATGTACATCTTCTCAATAAGCTGGATCTTCAAACCCAACATGTTTGATCATTTATCTCTTTTAAATCTTTATTCAGAATGGGGTGTTGATGAAACCCTTACCTCTTTATGTACAAATCATTTAGAGAATGTAAAGCCAACAACCGCAATTCCTATTATAAAAACCTCATCTTCTCATAGCAGTAATTTCTTAAGACATCAAAATTATTCCTTACAAGCAAAAAATATAGAAGATATTTGCCAAGCAATCACTTCGTTTAAAGATTATCCTTTATATAATACGGCAATGCACTCTGTTTTACCAAAAGGAAATCCTCTTGCTCCATTTTTTGTTATTGGTGAAGTTCCAGATGCAGATGAAGATCGTAATGGGCAAGTTTTTTTTGGGCAATCTGAATTTTGGTTAAGACAAATGTTTGATAGCATTCAAGTTTCCTTGGATGATTGTTTTTGCATGCCTCTTATTCCTTGGCGCCCCCCTGGAGGGCGCCAATTATCTATTAATGAGCTGACTACTTGTCTGCCTTTTTTGTATAAAGCACTAGAAATCTATAAACCCAAATTCGTCATAAGCATTGGAACACTTCCTGCACGTACACTTACACAATCCAGTGCTCCAATCAGTCAATTACAAGGGAAATGGCATACTATCCACTTGCCACAAACACATATTACGTTACAGCTTTTTCCATTACGGCACCCTTCCCAAATTCAGGCAAGTAGCAAGATTAGGCAAGAAACTTGGCGCGATCTTCTTCGTATCCGTTCTGCACTATATAAAACGGAAATAGATTAATCGTAATAAAGGATTAAATTTTAATATATCGCCAAAGAATATTTCTTTTAGTAAAATAAAAGCTTGATTTATTTATATTTGAATCTAAATTCAACTTATTATGCAAGGGATATATTCTATCTCCCCTTCTGTTGTGCGGGCTTTGGTGGCCAGCGCAACTTTGTTTGCTGGTGTTTCTGTTTCTGCTATCAGAGCACAAACACCTACGCAGCAAGATCAATATGAAGAATCAACCATTGCGGCTACTCGTCCTTCGTCGAGTGGCAATAATGGTTCAATTCGGTTTCCTCGTCCTTTGGACACGCTGGATGCTAGACGTATTCGTCACATATTTGATCTACAACGCAAAGGGGATTTCACAACGGCTCAATCTGAAACGATTCAAATTTCAGATAACTTGTTGCTTGGCGATATTTTAGCTGAGCGTTATCTTAACCCTCAATTTACACCCAACAACGGGCAACTTAGGCTATGGCTAAAAAACTTTTCATTCTATGCTGATTCTACTGAAATCATCAAAAAATTGAATGGTTTTATTCCCGCTGAAACAGGGACCCTCCCTCTGGACCACTCTTTACCGGTATTAAAAGCAAATGTCATACAAATATCTTTGCCAACACCAAAAGAGACCGATCCAATTGTCACACCTTTTAAAAGAAATCCACGCTTAGATCGAACGATCTATACACGCAGCACTTTAGGTGAAAAAGGGGCTAAAAATGCCCTTGAACTCATTGAAAAAACTCCTGGAATGACTGATTTATATGCAGCTCAATTACAGGCAGAAATCGCACAACAACTTTTTGCTACAGGCAAAGATGAATACGCATTACATATTGCACAACAAGCTTTTTCATTGTCCAAAGGGCGAATTGCATTAGCAGGATATATCGCAGGGCTTATTGAGTGGAAACAGGATCAAAATGATTTAGCCTTTTATCTTTTCTCCAAAGCCTCTCACGCAGATATAACCTCTCCTCATCTACAAGGAGGGTGCTTCTTTTGGGCAGCGCGTACCCGTTTGAGTGTTAATGATCTACAAGGATATCAAACATGGCTGCACAGAGCAGCTAAGTTTCCGTTAACTTTTTACGGTATTCTAGCCCGTGAAACGCTACAAGAGGGCAAACAAACTCTGTCTTTTAAAGCTAAACCTGTTGATATTATCAGCAATGTAGACATCAGTGCCATCGAAGATACAGCATTAGGCAAACGCTTTTTTGCGTTATTGCAAGTTGACGAAAAAGACAGAGCAGAAATTGTCCTTAGACAATTATGGATGCAAAGCAATCTTAATCTTCCTTTGTCTCGCTCTATTCAATTAGTTGCCAAAGCCGCTGGTTTCACAGAACTTTCTGATCAGCTACAGACAATTTTGATCCATCATGATGAAACAGTCAAAAATGATCTGGCCTTACCCATACCAAACCTTAAACCACGTCACGGATTCAAAATGAATCCTGCTTTGGTTTATGCCTTAACCCGTTTGGAATCTAATTTTAACAGTAAAGCAATTTCTAGAAATGGGGCGATGGGTTTAATGCAAATTATGCCTGTAACAGCCAAATATATTGCCAAAAAGCAAGATAATCTTTCTTTGAACCATCCTGCTGAACTTCAAAATGCAGCTCTTAATTTGGAAATTGGGCAGCTTTATTTAGAACATTTGGCAGAACTTTCCAATAAAAATGAAGCTCAAGGTGGCAATTTATTACATATGTTAGCCAGTTATAATGCGGGGCCTTCTATGATTGGGAAATGGTTAGAAATAACTGATCACCAACATGATCCATTATTATTTATGGAATCAATTCCTTTATCAGAAACACGTAATTACCTGCATCGTGCGTTAACTTATTTATGGATATATTCGAAAGAGTTAGATCTGCCCAAACCATCTTTGAAATCTTTGGCTCAAAATGAATGGCCCAGTTTTGATGATGAACAACAACTAATGAAAACAGTAACACTTCATTAAATAAAAAGGCTTTTCTTTATACAAAGAAAAGCCTTTTTAATGAATATGCATATTAATTCTGTGCCACAGCCTGCCTACTGGCCTTGACTTTCGTGACACGCCTACCATCCATTTCAATCACTTCGAATAACCAGCCAGAAAATACCACTTTATCCCCAGTAATAGGAACGCGACGAAGTAATGCCAAAATTAAACCACCTAGTGTATGATAGCTGCCCTCTGCAGGTAAGTCATCTAGGTTAAGCTGATCTTTGATTCCATCAACTAATGTCGTACCATCAAGCAAATACTCATTCACAATACCAGATTCAAGACGAGGCGCATCCAAGGGCTGATTAACCTCACCAACAATAGCTTTGAATATATCTGATGCAGTGATAATTCCCTCAAAAGAGCCATACTCATCTAATACCAAAACGACACCTAATACATCTGCTCTTAACCGTTCAAGAGCATCTAATGCAGACATACTGTCTGGTACAACCAAAGGTAATTGCAAACATCCATCAATGGATAATTCTTTGCCTTGCAAAACCATCGTTAATACATCATTAGCAGAAATAATCCCTAATGGATTATCAATACCACCTTCACACACTACTAAACGTGAATGTTGAACATTTAATAAAATCTTTTTTAACTCGGCTGCAGAAGTAGAACGATCCACCCAAACAATTTCGTTTCGAGGCCTCATCAAAGCACGTACAGGACGATCAGCAAGACGCAAAAGACGCTCAATCATATTGCGCTCTTCGATCTCTAAAATCCCAGCCTGAGCTCCCTCAGCAATATAAGCACGCAGCTCTTCTTCACTAACAGCAATACGTATTTTTTTATGACGACGTAATAATTTTAAAATAGCCTCTGAACATTTCCCCAAAATCCATACTATAGGAGAAGCAACCCGAGACATGATCTCGAAAGTTCTCGCCAATTTAACTGCAATAATTTCTGGATCTTGTAAAGCAATCTGCTTTGGAACCAACTCTCCAAAAACCAACATAAAAAATGTAATAATTAAAACGACAACAAAAATTGAAACATCATCTGCAAATGGTCCAATAACAGGAAACGTGCTTAGCCAATGCCCCAAGGATGCTTCAATTCTTGCCCCCCCAAAAGCCCCTTCAAAAATGGCAACAATTGTAATTCCAATTTGAATAGTCGGTAAAAAGCTTTGAGGATCTTCCATCAAGCGAATTGCACGGTCTGCGCCACGCACACCTTGACGTTGCATCGTAACTAATCTCGTTTTTCGACTAGAAATTAATGCCAGTTCCCCCATGGCGAACATACCATTAAGAAAAATTAAGCATATAATAATTATAATAGAAATAATCATAAATTGTTACTGACCTGACGCAAGAAAAAATCCGAAAGACCTATATACATGGTTTCAATACAAAAAGTAATTTTAATTCAAATATCTTGATAAGATTCAACTGTCTATTCCTTATTTTAATATTATATTAAATAAGGAATAGAGTAAGATTACAAATAAATTCTAATGTTTTAAATCAGACAATGCCAAATGTGGTGCAATCATATTTTCAGGCTTGAGGATTTTTTCCAACTCCTCTTCACTGAGTAGCTTTTCTTCACGAACCAGCTCTAACACCCCTTTTCCAGTTTCCAAAGCTTTACGTGCAATTCGTGTTGCATTTTCATACCCAATATAAGGGTTCAAAGCTGTCACAAGGCCAATAGAATGCTCAACAAGGTTTTTACAATGCTCTACATTTGCCGTGATGCCATCAATACATAACTCTCTTAACATATCCATAGCACGAATTAATAAAATACTAGAACTCATCGTTTTATAAGCAATTAAAGGTTCCATGACATTTAACTGTAACTGTCCCCCTTCTGCTGCCAAAGTCAACGCCAAATCATTTCCAATCACTGTAAAAGCTACTTGGTTTACCGCCTCTGGAATAACAGGATTAACCTTGCCAGGCATAATAGAGCTGCCTGGTTGTCTAGCAGGAAGGTTTATTTCATTAATTCCTGTTCTGGGGCCACTAGATAATAATCTTAAATCATTACAAATCTTAGATAATTTGACAGCTGTCCGTTTCAACATGCCAGAAAGCAAGACAAAAGCCCCCATATCAGAAGTGGCTTCGATTAAATCTGTAGCCGGCAATAATTTATGCCCTGTAATCCGTGCTAAATGCTCGACAGCTAATGCTTGATAGTGAGGATCTGCATTAATCCCCGTTCCAATTGCAGTACCCCCAAGGTTTACTTCACAAAGCAAATCAGGAACCAACACACGAATACGCTCTAAATCCTCGGTCATGGTTGTCGCAAAAGCATTGAATTCTTGCCCTAATGTCATAGGCACTGCATCTTGCAATTGTGTACGACCCATTTTAATGACATGTGAAAATTCTTTACCTTTTTTAGCAAAAGAATCTCTAAGTTTCGAAAGTGAAACCAAGATTGAGTCATATCCTAATAATAAACCCACCCGAATAGCTGTAGGATACGCATCATTAGTAGACTGAGCCATATTTACATCATTATTTGGATGCAAATATTGATATTCCCCTTTTTTATGCCCCATTTCTTCTAAAGCTATATTCGCAATAACTTCATTAGCATTCATATTGGTAGAAGTCCCAGCACCACCTTGAATCATATCCACTTGGAATTGATCGTGAAACTCGCCCTTGATAATACGCTGACAAGCTTTTTCAATGGCATGATATTTTTCATCAGATAAATAGCCCAACTTGTGATTAGCCGCAGCTGCTGACCATTTTACCATTGCTAGGCCATTCACTAGGTGCGCAAAATGGGACAAAGGAACGCCCGTTAATTTAAAATTATTAATCGCTCTTAACGTTTGAACTCCATAATAAGCATCACTTGGTACGTCCATCGACCCCAAAAGATCTTTTTCCGTACGAAATGTTTGGTCTGACATAAGAAAGTCCTCTTTATTTTAATTAATTTGATACACATCTCATGGTATAAAGAAATGGGTAATAAGCAAGTAAAATTAAAACTACCAATCTATCTAAACACAATGGATGCTCTTCACAAAAAAAAACAAGCCCTTCATAATATTTAAGGGCTTGCTTTCAAATTTCTAATTTTCTCTGGAATACTTATGAGTTTTCAGATATTTCGTCTTTTTTTACAGCTTTAACACGACGAATAGTTGTCGTACGCTTACTTTGACTTGGGGCCTCGGTTTTGATTTTTTGCATCAAACCTTCGACCTGCTCATTATAGGCATATTCAGCAGGGCGTTGTTTTGACAAATCAATCTCTGGTGCCATTGGTCCTTCTGTTTTTGGTCCCATCAATGCAACCTGAGCAATGTGCCATGGACGTTGAATTGCATCTTTTACAGCGGTAGATTCATACCCAGAATGCACCATACAATCTGCACATTTCGCATAATTCCCCGTGCCATATAAATCCCAGTTGGTATCATCCATCAACTCTTGATAAGAGGCTGCATATCCCTCACCCAACAGATAACAAGGACGTTGCCATCCAAAAACTGTTTTCAAAGGTTTACCCCAAGGAGTACAATGATATTGTTCATTTCCAGCAAGGAAATTAAGGAATAAAGGAGACTGAGTAAAACGCCATTTATGCCCTTTACCCAACCGGAAGATATCACGGAATAATTGTTTGGTTTTTTGACGATTCAAGAAATGTTCTTGATCAGGTGCACGTTCATACGCATAACCAGGTGCTGTCATAATTCCATCGACACCTAATGCCATGACCTCATCAAAAAATGTTGCAACACGATGAGGATCTGTACCATCAAATAAAGTACAATTAATTGAAACTCTGAACCCTTTTGATTTTGCAAGCTTAATAGCGGCAACTGCTCTGTCGTAAACACCTTCTTGACATACAGAAGCATCATGCATTATCTGATCGCCGTCCAGATGAATATCCCAAGAAAAGAATGGAGATGGCTTATAATCATCAATTTTCTTTTCTAGCAACAATCCATTCGTACACAAATAAACATAACGTTTACGTGCAATTAACCCTTGGATAATTTTGGGCATATCTTTATGTAATAAAGGTTCCCCTCCAGCCACAGCAACGACTGGGGCACCACATTCAGCATCCGCGTCTAAACATTCTTGAACACTCAACCGTTGGTTCAAAATCTCAGCTGGATAATCAATCTTTCCACAACCAGAGCAAGCCAGGTTACAACGTAATAGTGGTTCCAACATCAAAACCAGCGGATATTTTTTGCGCCCTTGTAAATGTTGTTTCACAACATAACTGCCGACTCGTACCGCCTGCATCAGAGGAACAGCCATTTTTCAGCTCCCAAGCCGGAAAACCGGCGTTTAAAATACAACAAATTGGATATTTATTTAAGATAAATAATATTATACGACAAGAGTAAAATCATCTTTTAAATAATAAAATATATTTCGTAAGAATAATTTTATTTAAAATCTTGTAAGTATATAATTTAGGAAACACCATAATATAATTCTATAAAAAGGGTAAATTTTTACACAAAACACTCCCTCTTATTCTATATGGTGATATATATATCACATAAATATCATGTGATTTTTAAAAAACAATATTAAAATGATCGAATATACTGTTTATTGAATAAAGATTGGTATAATTAGAAGTTTCAATCTAGTATTAAACAGTTTAATACAATTTTATGAAATACAAATGTTCCGCTCATTTGTATCCTTGTGTAACCAAACGGATGAGATCAAACATGGATGAACAACCCGAAAATCCTAAAAATCAAACCAATCCTTTAGGAAATGAATCGGCCAAATTCATTAAATCTATTCCTACCTATGGGCGCTTTCCCCTGCTGGATCATATTCAATATCCAGTTGATTTGAACAACTTATCTATCGAACAACTTGAACAAGTTGCTCGAGAACTGCGCGCAGAAACAATCGATGTTGTTTCAACAACTGGCGGGCATTTAGGCGCGTCTTTAGGTGTTGTTGAACTCACCGTTGCTTTACATGCAGTCTTTGATACACCCAGAGATTCCTTAATTTGGGACGTGGGACATCAAGCATACCCTCATAAAATCCTGACTGGACGCAGAGAATTAATTCGTACTCTGCGCCAACCTGGTGGATTGTCTGGTTTTACTAAACGCTCAGAAAGCATTTACGATCCATTTGGTGCAGCACACTCATCAACCTCTATTTCTGCTGCCTTGGGGATTGCTGTTGCTAATCATTACAAAGCAAAACATGATCCAAGTTACAAAGAACGTAGCGCAATTGCTGTAATTGGTGATGGCTCTATTACGGCGGGAATGGCTTATGAAGCCATGAATAATGCTGCTGTTGCAGGTCCTGGTGCTGAAAATCTTATTGTTATTTTAAATGATAACGAAATGTCGATTTCACAACCTGTCGGATCAATGTCTGTTTATCTGTCACAGCTTTTATCTTCTCGTCATTTCCTTGGACTTCGTGACCTTGCTGCCCGAGTAGCCAGCAAGCTTCCTGAAAGCATCGAAAAAAGAGCGAAAAGAGCAGAGGAATATGCACGCTCTATGATGACGGGTGGAACCTTGTTTGAAGAGCTCGGTTTTTATTATGTTGGGCCAATTGATGGTCATAATCTACAACAACTTGTTCCTGTTTTACGTAACTTGCGTGATGCAGAGCATCTTGGACCCGTTTTGCTTCATATTGTGACACAAAAGGGGTATGGATATAAACCAGCAGAAAGCTCTGGAGATAAATATCACGCTGTTTCAAAGTTTAACGTCATAACAGGCGAACAAACAAAAGCGCCTCCTGGTCCTGCTTCATATACCTCTGTTTTTAGCAAAGAATTGTTAAAATGTGCAGAAAAAGATGAACAAATCGTTGCTATTACCGCTGCAATGCCTACGGGAACAGGGTTAGATAAATTCGAGCAAAAATTCCCAGACCGTTATTTTGATGTAGGCATAGCTGAACAACATGCTGTAACATTTGCCGCTGGATTGGCTACAGAAGGCATCCGCCCATTCTGTGCAATTTACTCATCTTTTTTACAACGCGGTTATGACCAAGTCATGCATGACGTTGTTTTACAAAAGTTACCAGTTCGTTTTGCAATCGACCGTGCTGGGCTCGTTGGTGCTGATGGTGCAACGCATGCTGGAACCTATGATATTGCGTATTTAGGCTGCCTTCCTAATATCGTATTAATGGCTCCAAGTAATGAGTTAGAGTTAATGCATATGACGGCAACTGCTGCGGAGTTTGACGAGGGTCCGATTGCTTTTAGATTCCCACGAGGCCCTGGACTTGGATTAAAATTACCTAGCCAAGCTGAGATTTTGGAGATTGGTAAAGGCCGTATCGTCCAAGAAATGGGAGAGCAAACAGGAAAAGAAAAAGGTGGAATTGCTATCCTTTCTTTTGGTGCACGTTTAACTGAATGTTTGAAGGCAGCTGAAAATTTAACAGAGCAAGGTTACTCACCGACAATTATTGATGCACGATTTGCAAAACCGCTGGATACAGATTTAATCAACCAAATTGCTCGTAATCATAAAGTATTAATCACAATAGAAGAAGGTTCTCGTGGTGGTTTTGGCGCTTTTGTAATGGAACATCTTGCGGGAAATGGTTTGTTAGATAATATTCGCTTTAGACCCATGGTTATTCCAGATTTTTTCATTCACCATGATACGCAAACAGCACAATATGCTCAAGCAGGTTTGGATGCCACATCAATTGTAAAAACGGCTTTAAAAGCTATTGGGGCTTGATTATCGATCACCTTAGTCTAATATCATATGATAATGTATAAGTTAAACATAGAGTAAGTATAACAATGAAATTACGATATTTCTTTCTTTTGTGTGGTTTTACAGCACTTAGTGGTGCAAGCACCCAAGTTCTGGCACAAACCCTGTCTAAACAACCTATAGCAAGCACACCTAGTACAAATGCACAAAGTGCTTCTAAAGAACCTGTTGTAAAACTCTATCAAGCGTTAAGTGCTATTCAAAAATCTTCTAAAAATTCACCAGCGCAACGGACTGCTCTCTTAAATCAAGCGTTGGATGTCAGTTATGATTTTCCTGCGATTATTAGCAAAACTGTGGGGTATCGTTATGAAACTTTTACACCACAAGAAAAAGAAGCCGTTTTAACTGCATTTAAAAATTATACCACAGCACGGTATCTTTCAAGTTTTGCTGATAGTTCAGATACCCAATTCAAAATTTCTCCAGATGTAAAAACTGCGCCTTCAGGTACAAATCAAATTATTAGTACAACAGTTGGCTCTGGTAGTGATGCAACACAAATTAATTATATCGTTCATAAAACTCCACAAGGATGGAGAATTATTGATGTATTATTAAATGGAAATATCAGCCAGACGGCAATTCAACGTGGAGATTTTAGCTCTACCCTTGCCAAGGGTGGCAGCCAAGCTTTGGTTGAAATGTTGAATAAAAAAACACAATCATTTAACAAATAAAATAATTTCTGAGTCTTTATGTCTTGTTCACTTTTTAAGCTTTCAAAATCCAATAAACTTTTACTAAGTTGTGCTGCTTTAGGATGCATCCAAGCAGCCATTGGCTCTTTATTAGTTCATTTTTTTCAAAAGAATAAAAAAATAGAAAGCTATTCTACAAATACACTACCTAAAGTTACAGTATTTAAACCGTTATCGGGTAAAGAACCGTTACTCTTTGAAGCTTTACAAAGTTTCTGTGAACAAAACTATCCAAACTTACAAATTATTTTCGGTTTACACCACTCTAAAGATCCTGCGTTAACTATTGTCAAGAACTTACAAAAACTCTATCCGAATGTAGAGATTAATATTGTTGTTAATCCAGATATTCATGGGCATAATCGAAAAGTTTCAAACTTAATCAATATGTTTCCTGCTGCAAAACATGAAATTTTTATTATATCCGATTCAGACATTCATGCTCCTAATAAAAACTATCTAAAAGAGATGGTTTTAGAGCTACAAAAACCTAATATTGGTCTTGTAACTTCCTTATATAGTGGTCTTCCCTCTTTTGAATCTCGTGTTCAACATATAGCCAGTGCACATATCAACTATAATTTTATGCCTGGCGTGTTATTATCTCGATATCTAGGCCGGCAAGATTGCTTGGGCGCCGCCATTGCCATCAAGCGCGATTTATTAGAAAAAATTGGTGGGTTTACAAGCCTAGTTAATTACGTTGCTGATGATGCGGTCTTAGGAAGAAAAATTAAAGCACAATATTTGGATATTGCTCTTGCCCCTGATATTGTTCAAACAACAGTTACCGAAAAAGATTTGTTTTCACTTTATGAACATGAATTACGCTGGAATCGAACAACGTTTATTCTAGAACCTATTGGTTTTACACTATCATTTTTACAACTGCCATTATTTTGGGCATCTTTAGCGGTTATATTTAATCCACTAACTTGGATATCGTGGATATGTTTCTTGCTATGTTGGGGTGTAAAAGCACTTTGCTGTCTCTTAATTAACAAAAAATTAAACTATCCATCTTTACGCATAATATCTTTGCTTCCTTACAGAGATTGGTTCTCTGCGTTGGTCATGTTTAACAGCTTTTTTGGAACCAAAGTGACCTGGCGTGGACAAAAAATGACAATAAAAAAACATCCAGAGTTCCAAACGACACTATATAGTGATATATAACCAAATCAATTTAGTATTTTGAAAACTATATCTTTCTAACTAAAATAATATAAATCAAGGGAAAACTGCACTCATGATGAAAACGCTATTTTTACAACCCCCCTCTTTTGAAGGTTTTGATGGTGGTGCGGGTTCTCGTTATCAAGCAAAACGCGAAATTAAATCCTTTTGGTATCCAACTTGGTTGGCACAACCTGCGGCTTTGATTCCTGATAGCCGTCTTATTGATGCGCCTCCTGCTCGTTTAACTATGGATCCAATTTTAGCAGATGTGAAAAATCGTGACCTTGTCATCATGCACACATCTACTCCTTCTTTTGCTTCTGATCTTAAAGTTGCAAAAATGTTAAAGGAAACCAATCCATCGGTTAAAATCGGGATGGTTGGTGCAAAAGTTGCCGTACAACCTCAAGAAAGCCTTGAAAAAGGAGACGTTATTGATTTTGTCGCACGCAATGAATTTGATTTTACCATCAAAGACATCGCTGAAGGCATGGATTTTAAAAATGTTGATGGAATTTCGTGGCGTGATGCAAATGGTAAAATTGTCCATAACAAAGATCGTGCGATCATCGAAGATATGGACACCCTTCCATTCGTAACCGAAGTTTATAAAAGAGATCTTCGTATCGAAGATTATTTTATTGGTTACTTAAAACATCCTTATCTTTCTATCTATACTGGTCGTGGATGTAAATCTCATTGTACATTCTGCCTATGGCCACAAACTGTAGGTGGGCATAAATATCGTACGCGCAGCCCTCAACATGTTGCTGCTGAAATTCGTTTGGCTCAGCAATATTTCCCTCAAGTCAAAGAGTATTTCTTTGATGATGATACATTCACAGATGATTTACCTCGTGCTGAAGCAATCGCCAAAGAGCTCGGTAAATTAGGGGTAACATGGTCTTGTAATGCCAAAGCCAATGTGCCACGCAGCACACTAAAAGTATTACGTGACAATGGGCTTCGTCTGTTATTAGTTGGTTACGAAAGTGGCAACCAGCAAATCTTACACAACATTAAAAAAGGTATGCGCGTAGAAGTTGCTCGCGAATTTACCAAAAACTGTCATGAACTAGGTATTAAAATCCACGGTACATTTATCTTGGGGCTTCCTGGTGAAACCAAAGAAACCATCCAAGAAACGATTAAATTTGCAACTGAGATTAACCCTCATACAATGCAAGTTTCTTTGGCAGCACCTTATCCTGGAACATTCTTGTATAAACAAGCAATGGAAAATGGTTGGTTAGATAAAGATCATGCTGAGTTAATTGATGAAAATGGGGTTCAGATTGCACCTTTACATTATCCACACTTATCTCATACAGAAATCTTTGATAGTGTAGAAACCTTCTATAAAAAATTCTATTTCCGCGCGCCCAAAATTGCTTCTATTGTTGGAGAAATGGTTACCAGCCCACAAATGATGAAGCGTCGTTTGCGTGAAGGTATTGAATTCTTTCAATTCCTACGCGACAGACATACTCCTTAATTGGTGAACGATAAGAGGCCTTGTGACTAGACAAGTTTTATTTTCAGCTGATGATTTTGGGCTTTCTGTTGAAGTTAATGAAGCAATAGAAATAGCCCATCATCGGGGTGTATTGAACACGGCAAATCTTATGATTGGTGGTGCCGCAGCACAAGATGCAATTAAACGAGCAAAAAAAATGCCTAACCTCAAAGTTGGGCTACATTTAGTGGTGATTGAAGGCCCTGCTATTCTTCCATACTCTGAAATCCCTTCAATTATTAATACTGATAACCAATTCCCCTCGGATCAATTAAAAATGGGAATTGATTATTTTTTTAATAAAAAAAAACAATATCAATTACGCAGAGAAATTAAGGCACAGTTACAGGCGTTTATTGATACTGGATTAGCATTAGACCATGTTGATGTACATAAACATATGCATCTTCACCCCAGTGTTGGAAAAATGCTCATTGAACTATGCAAAAAATTTAATGTACGTAATATTCGTGTGCCACACGAGCCCTTTAAAATATTAATGGCAATTGACAAAACCAATTACAAAGAGAATTTTGGTAATATTCTTGTCCAATACTGGACAAATATTTTAAAATATCAACTAAGGCGTAGCAATATGCGTTATTTAGATTGGTGTTTTGGATTATCTTGGTGTGGGCATATGAATTTTGAAAAGATTTCAAAATTATTAGTGAACTTACCAAATGGCCGTTCAGAGATCTTTTTTCACCCTTCGATTAGCCATACGGGGCTTTATCAAAATCTAATGCCTGATTACGAACCTACTCGGGAATTAGAGACTTTGTGTCATCCAGATTTACCCAAGATTTTACAAGAAAATAACATTATCCCAATCACTTGGGATAATGTTCGTTAGATAGATTAATAACTTATATAGCAGATTCAATCCAAGTTTTTAATTTATCTTTTGGTAAAGCACCTACTTTGGTTGCCACAGGAACACCGTCTTTGAATAAAATCATTGTTGGAATACCGCGCACGCCAAATTTTGTAGGTGCATCTGGGCTTTCTTCAACATTAACCTTAGCAATCGTTAATTGATCACCCATTTCTTTAGCTAATTCTTCTAATACTGGAGCAACCATTTTACATGGGCCACACCATTCTGCCCAAAAATCAACCAATACTGGCTTTGAAGATTTTAAAACATCTGCTTCAAAAGAAGCATCTGTAACTGCCTTTGTAAATTCACCCATTATAAATTCCTTTTACATAAATCGAATCAATATTTATTACTTTATACATAATAGCGATTATTTCGAAATCAAGAAAGCCTATCTTTTCCACTTGGTATATAATTGAGCAATAACTCCTTGGGTAAGATCATGATTTTAGCTATATCTGTCCAGACAATCAAAGGGTTTATTTGATGTTTAGGATGCATCATGGTCAATAAAGACCAATAAGCTGCCATTTGCTTTAAATAAATAACAGGGACATCCTCTGCCTCTCGAGGAATTTTACGACCCGACTTAAAATCACATAATAAAATCTGATCTGATAAGATACGCATCCGATCAATTTGACCCGTAATCACTATTCCATTAACCATCCCAACCAAAGGTTGCTCTACCAAACTTTGTTGATCAAACAAAGAGTGAAGCAAAGGATGCGTAATAATATTCAACACCTGCTCAATCAATTTTTGTATTTCCTTAGTGGAAAATTGACTTTCCAAAGGCTTTAACCACTGTAATGCAATAGCTGCACGTTGCTCTGATGGACAATCAGGTAAATATTGTAAAAGCTGATGTACCAAACGGCCTCTATATAATGGGTCTCTTTTAGCCTTAGTCTGCAAAGGAGATATAAACGAGGGAATATCCCCTAACTCTATTCCTTCTGGGCGACTAGGAGCTAAATGCGTTGTTGATATTTTTTCAGAAGGCAGTGGAGTGGCAATCCAATTATTGTCCTGTCCCATCCAATCAGGAAGTTTTGTTAGGTTTTGAACCTTGTTAATAATGTTGTCCTTAACAAAAGATGTTGCAACTGCAAGCTTCTGCTCAATCCATAAATGCTCGCCCTCCCATCCTTTGGTAAAATCACGTGAATATGCATTTAATTCGCGTAGTGCCGCAACACTATGTTTATACCAATTTCCTATAGGTAACTCTTTATCCTCAGAAACTGTTTTTTGCCAACCACAAATTAATAACCACTCGCTGGCACGCGTTAACGCTACATATAATAGCCGATTGCTTTCAGCCTCAGCCGTTAATTTTTTTTCATCTTTATCCATCTGACTTTCAGCAATATCAAACTGTTTTTGCGGAATATATAAAGGCACTGTCATCCCACGAGATAGATCTTTTTTCCAGATTAACACTTTGTCTGACTGGAATCCTCCTTGTTTCACTGCAGGGTTCATTGTATCAGGTAGAATAACCAGGCGCCCTTGAAGCCCTTTGGCACCATGCACCGTCATAATACGCACCATATCGATCGTTGATTCAGCTTCATTTTTAATCATGCGTTCGGATTGCTTCAACCAATATAAGAACCCTTGCAAAGAAGGCGTATGAAGCGTTTCGTAATGTAGTGCTTGAGAGAGCAACTCATCAATTGCTTCAATAGCCTCTCCACCCAATCGTGCCAATAACCTTGTACGCCCTTGATGTTCACCCAAGATTTCTACCAACAATGCATAAGGTGTTACAAAGTCAATACGCAGAAATAGGCTAGACAGCATTTTCCAGACGGCCGACCAATCTTCTCTTTCTTTATGCCTTATAAACAAAGTTCCCCAAAGGCTCTGCCCATTTTTTCGTGGTACAGCCAGGGCCATCAAGCTTTCTTCGCTTACCCCCCCCAAAGGAGATTTTAATACACACGCCAACGCCAAGTCATCTTGAGGCAACAATAAGACCTCGCATAAAACAAGCAAATCTTGAACAGCGAGCTGGTCCAACAATTGCGTTTTAACCAAGTTTGCCAAAGGAATATTTTTAGATTTCAAGGCACGAATAAGCGCTTTGGAAAACAGAGATCTTTTACGAATAAGAATTAAAATATCGCCAGCTTGAATAGGCTTGCCCCCATAAGAAGGCACTTTGCCAATTTGTTGAGAAATCCAATCAGCCAGTGTATCAGCTAATATGAGTTCTGCACTTTGATATTTTTGATTTTTCGTTAATGGTTGCCATAACTGCATTGCCCCATCTTGATCCAAGGCATCAATGCGAGTTAATGGCCAGATATCCACTCGACCTGGTGCTTCTAGTTGTGCAGAACGATGAGAAAGAATTTGACTGTCTTTATCTTCCCCTGATAACCCTGCAAGTCCTTGTTTTGGATCAAAAACATGATCAACAAAATCTAAAATGATCTGACTGGAACGAAAAGAAACCCTTAACTGAGGATCCTCCCATAATTGATCCGCCTGCATTACCGTTTGTTTGAAGATTTTATGCCAGTATAAGAATTCTTGAGGTTTAGCGCCTTGAAAAGAATAAATCGACTGCTTGTAATCCCCCACCGCAAAAACTGTTCTAGGATGTGATTGATCCTCGTCACGCCCAATACCAGAAAAAAATTCTGTAGATAAATCCGCAGCTATTTTCCATTGCTCGGCAGAGTTATCCTGAACCTCATCCAACAAGATATGATCCAACCCACCATCAAGTTTATATAATACCCAAGCAGAACCAGGATCATCTAACAAGACTAATGTATAAGCAATTAAATCATTATAATATAAAGCCCCTTGGTTACGCTTAATTTCTTGATAGCGTTGCCAGATAGGCGCAAAAACACGCATTAACGCCAAGGTATATTCATAAACACTATATCGATTTAACTGATCAATAACTTCCAGAATATATTCCCCTTGATTAACAAAATAAGCCGCAATATCGGGATCATCCGTTTTATTTCCTTTGATTGATTTTATTTCATTTTTCTGTGTTAAAAAGCAATTTGTTAATACATCCCACAAAGCAACACGCTGCGCAGCTGGTTCTGCCAACCATTGTAAACCAAATTCACCAATCTTATTCAGGCTTTTCGCATTTGCAGCAACAGCTTGTTCGAAGTAAGATTTAAATTCTTTCTCATCACGCCATTCCTGACAAACAGCATGTAAATAGTCTATTTTACTGGCGTAGGAAAGTTGTAATAATTCACGCAGATATACATCAAAATTACCCTGCTCTATTAATCGAAAAACATCAGGTAAAAACCGTTGATTTTGTTGCAGTTCTTGTAAAATCTCCAAGAAATTTTGACTGCTTACCATAGGACTTAAAAGTTGAATATCGTGCTTTGAAGCCAAATGGATTTTTTCATCAAAAGCTTGCTTAAATGCAAGAATATTATCCCCTTCTTCAATAATTTTAAATTGAGGATTAATTGATGCTTCCAAAGGAAATCGTTGTAAGATTGACTGACAAAACGCATGATTAGTTTCGATACGCATTCCCCCTGGCAAATCCAGCACCTGGGCAAATAATGCACGTGCAGCCTTACGCATGGCTTCATCAGGTACTATTTGTAAATCCGACAAAGCTTGATTTAACTCTTGTTCAGAATAGCCTACCCATTCACTAAGTTTATGCTGTAAACGAATTGCCATTTCTGCTGCTGCTGCTTTGGAATAGGTTAAACATTGGATTTTTTGAGGATGTGTGCCTGGTTGTAACGTGCCATCTCGCCCTTTTCTGGGCAACATCAACCGTAATAGGCGATCCACTAATAACTTTGTCTTACCGCTGCCCGCAGAGGCTGACACAAATACAGAAATCGTCGGTGTTGATGCCAGCCTTTGTTGTGCATTGGCCTCATCAACTGGTGTTGTCATTGAAAATTCAAGCTGCATCATTCCCCCTCTGCCATGCTGCTCCACTCTAGCACTCTGGCCAGATGCACATAATCACCAAATCGTGGAACCCCACCACTAGAAGACTTATCAAACAAATACGGGCGAGGACGAGATAAATAAGGCTGCTTAGGATCATTGTAACGTTGGATAAGACGAATTAATGCTTGCCAATGATCTTGCATTAGTTGAGATATGTTTGCTTCAATAGAAACCTCTTGCCCAGATTTATCTTTGATTTTTTTCCCAATCTTAATTTGCTTGTCATTATCCAATCCTCCTTTAAGACTCCAGTAATAAAGTTGGATAATAATTTTATCTGCAAGATTTGGACCAAAGGCACCGCGATAAGCCATCACAGCTTCTAATATCAGCTGTGGCGAGTTCCCTTTTTGAACGCTTTCAATTGATGGCGCTTGACCAGTTTTATAATCAAAAATCTCGATAGTGCCATCATAATTTAAATCAATACGATCCGCTATTCCACGCAACGTAAAGGCAATCCCTGTCTCCTCGGAAAAATCATAAGAGCCCGATATTTCTGAATAAACACAACCAAAATTCTTTTGATTACGACGTTCTTGTTCCTGAGCATATACCCATTGAGCAATTTTAAGAACTCGAGAACGCCACCATTCACGCATAGACGGGATAATATCTCGTCTTTCCTCCAAGGCTTGAATCATACATTCTTGAACTTTACCTTCATCCCAACCAATTTGCTGATAGGCTCTTTTTAACCCGTCGTGCACAACATTTCCAAAGATGCTGGCGGAACGGTCTTCTTCAAGTCCTACTATTTTTCTAAGTTTTAAAATTCGCTTGGCGTAAATTTCATAAGGATCTTTAAGCCAATATTCGACATCGGTAATCGAAATTGATTTAGGTCGCCATACCAACGGTGGTGTCGGCCTTGGTGGAGCAATAGGGTTTGCGGCTCCTTTGGGTTGATCTAATAATTTTGCCCATGATAAAGCAGGATGTTCCACTATAACCCCATCTCGACCTTTTAGCCATGCTTTTAAGCGCGTAATCCAACGCGATGGCACAACAGGGGCATTATCCCTTTGTAAAGGTACTGACAAAACAATCTCAGGCACCGAACAACAAAGAAGCATAAAATCATAGGCTGAACGTCCGACCTCGGCATCAGGCAAAGGGATCCCCATTTTGGTACGCATCGGTCTGCTGATCCAAGGGCCAGAATCAATCACAGGAGGCCACACCCCTTCAGATAATCCACCCAAAATAACCATATCGACAACCTGCAACCGCGCTTCAATTAATCCCCAAATATAAACTCTGGGATGAAGCTCTTTATCTTTTCGCCCCCGCAAAACTCGGCGCGTATGCACAATCATCCCTGTATAAGATGCGTTTAAAATCCCCTCGAACTCTTGTAACGTAATGTCGGCTAGAATCTGAGCCTCAGCTATGATATTGCGTAAATGTTCAGCCAAAGCATTTCCTTCTTCAGCAGTCCATAAAAGTTCTTCACCTGCTTGTTCAACATTTGAAGTTAATGCTTCTGCCACTTCAACCAAAGCAATCGCCCACTGATCTGCCGAACGCTTATATGCACCTTCGAGTAAAGGTGCCATAAATCTTTCCAATAAATGGATCAAATTTAAAATCTCAGAAGCATGAGCTAGAAATTGAGTTGATTGCTCGCCTAAATATTCAGGATGAGAAAGCTCTAGTTCTGCAATTCTTTGGCGCGTCGCATATCCAATCGTCTCTAGCCCCGAAGCAGCAAATTGCCGTAAAATATTAACCTCTAAAAGACGTGTATATTCACGACAAGTCTTATGAACATATCCACAACATACAAAAGGGTGTTTTAACAAAGAAAGTAAAGAAACTGGTGTAAATTTCTCAATACAAGCTCTGGTCAACAGACTTAATAAAATTGCAGCTGGCGTTTTATATAAAGGCTCGCCCGCACTGTCATCCGCGACAATACCCCAACGTCCTAACTCTAACGCTACTCGCATAGCTAAATTACGGTCAGGCGTCACCAAAGCCACTATCTTTTCAGGTTGTTTCAAAGCATCCCTTATTATTAACGCAATAGAGACTGCTTCTTGTTGTTGATCCCTGGGTTCTGATAAATAACAATTTGGTAAGGACACTGTATCCTGATCAGCAAGCCATTGATCAAGTAATTCTGCGGGCAATAAAGTCTGTTGAAACGCTTTTACACGCTCAAAAGGAACCAATCTTGTCTCTTCATCTTGCCAAATTTGAAAATCAAAACGTTTGACCCCCAAGGCAGTAAACATTTTTGCCATTTCTGCATAAGGATGCGTTAAAGATAAATCACTCCATATGTCTTCGGGTAAGTCCTCTTGGATACCCGTTACGATTAACTTTCCCTTAGACATTTGCATTATTGAAGACAGCAACTCGACTACCGCAGGACGGGCATCAATGAATCCCACCGCCCAAACAGGTTCATTTGATCCCAACTCTTGCCAGTAATGCGCTTGGATACGCAATAAAGCAACCTTTCTGGCAATAGGATTCATTACTTGGTTGTCTAATAACCATTGTGGCCAGATATCAGTAATAATTGTTAAAAACTTTAAAATATTTTGCCAATGCTCTGCATATTCTCCGTCCACGGCTTTTGGCAATGCTTCATGTAAACTACAATCTGCCCATTCAGCTTCATCCATTAATTCCGCAAGAGAACAAGCCAGTTTCCATATTTCCCCTGCTTGCTCTTTATGTTCTAAGGACTGATCCATCCGCATAATCAGTTTAGTTAAGAGTGAGGTTCGCAAAATCGGATCAACAGCAGGTGGCAGAGAAAAAACGTGCTCACCTTTTAAGATTAATGCCGATTCATCAATTGCACCAATTGACATAATTCTAGGAAGTAAAATCGGCTTACCTTTGGTGATCCTAAGGAACGTATCGATCAGAGCTTTGACGGTTCTTTGATTAGGAACAAGAATAATGCCTTGGCGAATCATATCGGGTTGATTTTGAACCTCAGTCATCCACCGTTTAGCCAATATTTCTAAAAAAGGCATATTAAACGGTATTGAAACTAAATTCATGCCATCCCCTTATTCCTGATATAATTCATTAAACTGATAAAAGAGATAAACGATCGGGCCACCCTGTTAATCTGGCATGCCTTAATGTTTCAGATTGGATGGAAAGATGGATTTGTAAAGCATTGTCTGGTATCAAAGAGCCCAAACGCTCTGGCCATTCCACCAAGGTCACACCTTCTTTGGCATCTTCCCAATCAAGCTCTATTAAATCATCTTCATGATTAAGGCGCCACAGGTCGTAATGATACAACGAAAACTCAAATGTGTCATATTGTTGTACCAAAGTAAATGAAGGGCTGGGAACCTCCATATAAGGATCTCTACACACAACCCTTAGCAATGCACGTGCCAAAGACGTTTTACCTACACCTAACGGTCCATATAATAAGATAGAATCGTGTGGTTTTATAAAAGACGCTATCTTTTTGGCTAATAGCTCGGTCGCCTTTAAGTCTGGTAACGAATATATCAACTCATCCATCCTCATTAGTATCCTTATCCAACAACGATTACCATCAAATAGCTCTTTTCATCATATACTTGCATCTAACAATTATAAAAAGTGTTACAGATATTAGTTTATAAATGGAAGTTATTATAAAAAAATTATTACTTAATAAACCAGTTTGATTTTAATCAATACAATCAAATCTGAAAGCACAAAATGTCCAAATAAATAACAAGAAATCTTCTCGGATGATACTCTCCATTAACAGTGATAATTAAATAATATGGCTAGGTTCTCTACGGAAACAATATGGGCATACATACCTGTATATAAAATTTTTATAATGACTAACAAGACGATCAAACATTATTTATTTTTAACTATATGAGTTTATAAAAAATGCATAATATCCATCTTAACGTCTTTAAAAATAACCTCTTATGATCGTGATTTTCATTTATCTTCTGTGCCCCACGTTTCGTCTCTTTCCCTGATTACTGAAAACATGATATATATTCACCCGTATCACATTTATTAATCGGTATATATTGTTCAAAATTCATATATTAAAATATAAATATTTTATAGTTCCACAGTGTTAAAGGTCCAAACTATGACAAAGTCCTCTATCTCTACTGATGTCGCCATTATTGGTGCAGGTCCAACTGGACTATTTACTGCTTTTGAATGCAGCATGCTCAAAATGGCTTGTACCTTGATTGATACATTGGAACATGTAGGGGGGCAATGTTCAGCTCTTTACCCAGAAAAACCGATTTATGATATTCCAGCCCACCCTTCTATTACTGCTCAATCTTTAATTGATTCTTTGGAAAAACAAATTGAGCCTTTTTCTGTACCACGCCTTCTGTCAAGAACGGTGGTAGAGCTTAAAGGGGAAAAAGGCAATTTTACCCTTATCACCCATAAAGGCGATGAAATTCATGCCAAAGCAGTGATTATTGCTGCGGGTGCAGGGGCTTTTGGTCCTAATCGCCCTCCACTCGTTGACATAGAACTTTATGAAAAATCAGGGAACGTACATTATTATGTGCGTTACAGTGATCAATTCATTGGCAAAGATATTGTCATTGCTGGTGGTGGTGATTCTGCTGTGGATTGGGCTTTAGCCCTTAAAGACAAAGCTAGCTCTATTTCCCTTGTTCATCGTAGGGATCGTTTCCGTGCTGCCCCAGAAAGCCTATGCCGCCTTGATCAAGCAATTGCAAAGGGCGAAATTAAAAAAATGGTTCCTTATCAATTACACCAACTTCATGGCGAGCACGGGGCTATGACCCAAGTTGACGTTATTTCCATGGACGGAGAGATACAAAAACTTAAGGCAGATCATCTATTAGCTTTCTTTGGCCTCACAACTGATCTTGGTCCTTTGCAATCATGGGGCCTAGAAACTGTTCAAGGCCGTATTCCTGTTAATCAAAGCACATTGCAAACTAACAAAGAAGGCATTTATGCAGTTGGAGATATTGTGCAATATCCTGGAAAATTAAAGTTAATCCTGCAAGGTTTCAGTGAATGTGCTATGGCAGCTCATGCGATTTATTCTGTTGTTCGCCCCGAGCTTGCACTTCATTTTGAGCATTCTACAACCTTGGGAATTCCTAAATAATTAAAATAGAATAGGCAATTTGTATGTCACAACCTTACCCTTTTGTTGACCCTACATTATTTACGCAAAATGCTGGGGCTGAACTTTATATTGATCTTTCTGCTATCGTGCAAAACTATCATTATTTACAAAAGAGAATAAGCTCCGCTCAATGTGGGGCTGTTGTGAAAGCCAACGCCTATGGACTAGGAATGATCGAAATTGCTAAAGCATTAGCAAAGGCTGGGTGTAAAGATTTTTTTGTCGCACACTTGGATGAAGGAATAGCTTTACGCAGTATTCTCAACCAAGATTATACTATTTACGTCCTACACGGCCTTCCACCCAGTACCGAATCACTTTTTATCAAACATCATTTAACGCCTATTCTGAATGATATTAACCAACTTCATCATTGGTTAAAATTATGTAATGACCGTAATACTTCCTATTCTGCTGGAGTTCAGTTTGATACGGGTATGTCTCGATTTGGAATTGAAGAGGAAGAATTAAGTAATTTACAACAACGCAACTGGGGGGTTTTTCAACCTAGTCTAATCATGAGTCATCTGGCCTGTGCTGACACGCCAACTCATCCAGCAAATCGCCAGCAACTTGAGCGATTCCAAGCTATTAAACAACAAATTCCCAATTGTCGTGCCAGCCTTGCTGCTTCCAGTGGTATTTTTCTCGGGCAAGACTGGCATTTTGACTTGGTAAGACCAGGAGTGGCATTATATGGGGGAAATCCAACACCTGGGCAACCCAACCCAATGCAAAGTGTCATTTCTTTACAAGGAACTATTATTCAGTTACGCCATATTTCTAAAGGTGCATTTATTGGTTATGGAGCCACTTTTACCGCTCCAAAAGATATGCGTCTTGCTTGGATTTCTATTGGTTATGCAGATGGATTTTTCCGCGCATTTAGTAATAAAATCTCTGCTCTCAGCCCACAATTTCCCAAAATACCCCTTGCGTTATTGGGGCGTGTTTCCATGGATTCGTTATGTGTAGATATTACTGAGCTTCCTGACACAGCACTACAGGTCGGCGATAAAATTGAAATTATTGGCGATCACCATCCTATCGATAGTCTTGCACAACAAGTTGATACAATTGGGTATGAGATTCTAACGTCTCTGGGCAATCGATATCATCGGATTTACAGTTAATTATTTAAACGTAAAACCAAAGAAATTATCTGCCTCAAGCGTTAATTTCTTTTCAATATCATCTGTACTGTAAATCAACACTACTGATGCAAAAGGTGTATAGCTATAAGATGCTTGCGTGATTTTAACATCTTATTATGTTTTGAAGAGTTGAGCATAAAGAGACATTTAAACAAATTGATCATCTTGATTAATATCAAATCACAAATTTATTTTATTGATCTTATTGGCTGAAATACAGCCGTAATTATCCATATAAATTTCAGAGATAACCACATCAAAATAAAAAAAATCGCTCATATACCTGATGGAAAATATGTGTATTTTCAAAATCAATATAACCTGAGACAATAATATCTTTTATATATCTTTGGGTTATATAGTGAACAAAGTGTTTCATATTTATTTTACACTACACATAATAAAAAGTGGGACAGGTTTCCCCATCCCACTTTTATGAAAACTAACTATGAGAAGTTAGAATTATTCTGCTGCTGGAGCTTCTGAAGCTGCTGCTTCTGGAGCTGCTTTTTTACCATGATGAGCTTTTTTACCATGATGAGCTTTTTTGCCTTCATGTTTTTTACCATCATGAGCTTTTTTACCATGATGAGCAGGAGCTTTACCTTCTGGAGCAGCAGGAGCTGCTGGAGCTGCTTCTGCAGGAGCTGCTGCTGGAGCAGGAGCTGGTGCTGGAGCTGCTTCTTGTGCGAATGCAGGAGCTGCGAAACCTAATACTGCTACAGTTGAAAGAACTGTTGAAAGACGAGAAAATAATTTCATTTATATCACCATTGCTTTAAAAAAAACGGTATCGAAAACCATGTTGTTTCGACATGAACAAAAGCTAACATAATGTGTTGAATGTGTCTTAAAATAAAGTTAAGGTTTTGTTACGATTTTTTACAACTGCGCCATATTTTAATCTTATTTAGAATAAATTGCCTTGTTTAAAAATTATAAAATGGCATATTCTCGTCATATTTACAAAAAACACTGTAAAACCATAGGTTTATTATCATACAATTTGTTACAAAAAAAGCCATCTTAAAATGAATTAAGATGGCTTTTTAACATTTAGTTACAAGAATTAAGCACTTTTTTGGCGCGTATTCTTTTTACGGTCGTGAGGATTCAAATAAAGCTTACGAATACGCACTGCTGATGGAGTCACTTCAACCAACTCATCATCTTCAATATAAGCAATAGCTTGTTCCAAAGACATTTTACGAGGTGGGACTAACAATAAAGCTTCGTCTTTACCAGCAGCACGAATATTGGTCAGTTTCTTTTCTCTAACAGGATTTACATCCAAATCATTTTCACGAGAATGCTCACCCAAAATCATGCCCACATAGACTTTTTCACCATTGCTGACAAACAATGTTCCACGATCTTGTAAGGAGAACAAAGAATATTGAACAGCTACACCGTCTTCAGCAGAAATCAATGATCCATTACGACGACCTGGAATTGCACCAGCCCAAGGACCATATCCTGAAAACAGGCGGTTCATAATCCCAGTACCACGTGTATCCGTTAAGAATTCATTGTGATACCCAATTAACCCACGTGATGGAATCGCAAAAGTTAACCGAACTTTACCTCCACCAGATGGGTTCATGTCCTGCATAACGCCTTTACGTACTGATAGTTTTTCTACCACAACACCAGAATAAGGCTCATCAACATCAACCAAAACTTCTTCGTATGGCTCTTCTTTCTCACCAGTCTCTTCGTTGATTTGAGTCAATACTTTTGGACGACCAATGGTTAATTCAAACCCTTCGCGACGCATGGTTTCAATTAAAACGCCTAATTGCAATTCGCCACGTCCTGCAACTTCAAACGCATCGCTTTCATTACTATCTGTCACTTTAATTGCAACGTTACTTTCGACTTCACGGAACAAACGCTCACGAATCTGACGAGAAGTAACTTTCTTACCTTCACGACCACCCAAAGGACCATCGTTAATACGGAAAGTCATTGATAAAGTTGGTGGATCAATTGGGTCTGCGTGTAATGCTTCTGTTACTTCTGGTGATGCAATGGTTTCAGAAACTGTTGCTTCAGAAAGACCAGCAATCGCAACAATATCCCCAGCTTGCACTTCATCAACAGCGACTCGTTCCAAACCTCTGAATGCTAATAACTTACTGATACGACCTGTTTCAACAATTGTTCCGTCAACACGTAACACACGTACGGGCATATTAACTTTTGCAACGCCTTGTTCAACACGACCTGTAAGGATACGGCCCAAGAAATTATCAGCTTCCAAAATACTAGCAACCATTGCGAATGGCGCATCTTTATTTACATTTGGAGCTGGCACATGTTTAACAATCAAATCAAATAAAGAGCTTAAATCCTCTTTATGACCCTCAACAACATAATCTGCCCAACCTTGACGACCAGAAGCATAAAGCATTGGGAAATCTAATTGATCATCATTGGCACCTTGTGCTGCAAAAAGATCAAAAACTTCATCATGCACTTCATCCGCACGAGCGTCAGAACGATCAACTTTGTTCACCACAACAATTGGGCGTAAACCACGTTTTAATGCTTTTGCAACAACGAATTTTGTCTGTGGTAAAGCCCCTTCAGCAGCATCAACTAATACCACTGCACCATCAACCATTGATAAAATACGTTCTACTTCACCACCAAAATCAGCATGGCCTGGGGTATCAATAATATTAATCCGTACATCGTTCCAAACAACTGATGTACATTTTGCCAAAATTGTAATACCACGTTCACGTTCTAAATCATTACTGTCCATCGCGCGTTCAACAACATGTTGATTTTCGCGAAAAGTCCCAGACTGTTGTAATAATTGATCCACTAAGGTTGTCTTGCCATGGTCAACGTGCGCAATAATGGCAATGTTACGGATTTGCATAATACTCTATTTTCTCCAATAAAATTAATTCTCTATGCCTTATCCAAAGCATAAATATCTTTAGAAGTTACCTTTATCCTCTATCACGTCAGAGGACAAGCTAACTTTGCGTTTTAAAAGTTCATTACTTCTTTTAATTCAGGTAATGGTCTTGCTCCAAAATGAGAAATCACCTCAGAAGCAACAACGCTTCCTAAGCGTCCACATTCAGCATAAGTACGATCAGTTGTCCAACCTGCCAAAAATCCAGCAACATAAGCATCCCCTGCACCCGTTGTATCTACAACAACTGTAGGGACACAAGCAACCTCAATTCGTTCATTATCTGCGACAATCACACTGCCCTTTTCCCCACGTGTTACCACAACGATCGGGGCATCTTGAGCCGCTTTCACAATCGCCACTTCGAAATCATCAGTTTCATACAAAGCACAAATTTCGTGCTCATTTGCGAAAACCATATCAACACGCGTTGATACAAAATCTTGAAAAGCCTCTAAATGACGCTTTACACAAAAAGGATCAGACAAACTTAACCCCACCTTTTTATCTGCTTTATGAGCCATATCAGCAGCTTGGTAAAACGCTTTTTGTGCTAAATCACCATCAAACAAATAACCTTCTAAAAAAGTTACCTTAGCGGCACTGATCACTTCTTCAATAACGTCTTCTGGTTTAAATTGTGTACAGGCCCCTAAATATGTATTCATGGTGCGTTGCCCATCAGGAGTAACAAAAATAATAGAACGCGCTGTATATAAATCTGGATGGGTTCTCGTTTTTAACGGTTGGGATGGAAAATAAACACCACCTTGTCTAATATCTTCAGCAAAACTTTTACCTAAGCTGTCATCTGCAACTTTACCAAGATAGGCTGTTTTCGCCCCCATCAAAGCAGCAACAAAACAAGTATTTGCAACAGAACCACCGCTCATTTGTTTTTCTGGCTTGAATAATGACTTTAATTCTTTGGCACGTTGAGAATCAATTAATGCCATTGTCCCAGGTTCCATACCTTGCTGTTTTAAAAAATCCGAATCGACCTTTGCTAAAACGTCAACAATCGCATTTCCAATTCCTACAATATCAAACTCTGTATCACCTTCTTTTTTACGACCTAATATTTCTCTAAAACTTCTCATATCTCTTAACTCTTTCTATATCTATTCTTTTAAGAAACCCAATTCTCCACACAAACTCATTTCTTATTATTAAAAAATAGGCTCTTGTTATCTACATCCTCATAAATCATAATAACCGATATATATTTATTAATTATGATTTACAATTTTAACCTCAATCTACTATATGAAGATTAGTGTTTTAAAGAACAACGGTATGATCATACAATATTTATTTTATTCCCAATCATGATGAAGGCCCTATTCCTATGAAAAATAATTTACCTCCAACGTTGGAGAAAAAATTAATTAATCGCAACACCCTTCTCCCTAATACGGAACGATCTTATAGCTCCACCAATTCTATACATCATGATGCTGCATCACATCGCCGCACTTTGGTTATCGGACAAGGTATTCGTATCCTAGGTACCCTAGAAGATGTCGAAACATTAATTATTGAAGGCTCTGTTGAAACCAATACCATCAAAACCAAAAATATTATCGTACAAAAAACAGGTATTCTTAAAGGCGAAGTCGATTCTCAAGATATAGAGATTACAGGAACCTTAGAAGGAAATATCACCGCTCAAGGCAATTTAGTCGTTACTGCAACAGGACGTTTAATAGGACAAGCAAAATGTCGTCGTCTAAAAGTAGAGGATGGTGGACAAATTACAGGTCAGATCGAAATGATTACTGCTGACAAACTTAAGGTAACCCCTTCATCAACTGAAATAGAGACTAAAAAAGATCAAGAAAGCTCTATGGCAGAAGATCTTCTTAAAACAACCAAAAATTAAAGAATATTTCTCTGAATCTATAAAGATTCAGAGAAATAAAACAAAATTTAGGCAACGTTACTTTTACGATCTCTTAATTTAACATAAGCAACCTGTACGTGCTCTAAGCAATAAGGCTTACCAGGAACTGCCTTAGCACCACAAAAATGAAAATCTTTGGTGCCAGGATCTCCAATTGGCCAACAACAATCAGACATAGAACGTCTTTTAGGAAGCTCTACTGGTACTGTAAAATCAATTTTAGTTTTCTTTGGTTTGACCTCTTTTTTTCCAACAGGTGTAATCATATCAAACTGTTGAGAATCAGCCTCTTTTTTAACCACGCTTATAGCAGCTGCTAGTTTTTCCTTGGTAGTCTTTTCAACTTTCTCTGATTTTTCAGCCTTTGGCTTTACAACTTTGGCTGGTTTTTCTACAGGAGCTGCCTTAGGTTCTGTTTTTGCAACGGGAGTTACTTTATCTTTTTTAACAGCTGCCCTTCGAATCGGTGAAGGTCTACCTTCTAACCCTAAACGATGAGCCTTGCCCACAACTGCATTTTTGGTCACATTTAAATGTCGACCAATTTCAGCAGTAGAAAGCCCTTGTGTCCATAGCTCTCGCAGCCTTGCTACGGCTTCTTCATTCCACTCCATAACCCATACGCCCCTTCATGATCAATATCATTTTATACAGTTAATTACTCTACAACTGAAAATCAATTATCGTTTTATTATTTCTATTTTTTGATCTTGAACACCTAAAATTAATTGTCCATTACATAAATCCACTGCATCTTGACCAAATACGTCACGCCTCCACCCAACAAGCACTGGCAGATCACGCCTACCTAATGCCAAATTTTCTATATCTTTACTATCCACAACTAATTTTGGCGCAACTTGATAAGCTTCACACTTGGCCTGTAATAAAACTTTGAGCAAAGATATAATCGCCTCCGACGGTTTTCTTTTATTGCTTTCATCAGAAACGGGCAAAGGTAGCGTATCAAGCTCTGTATTTTTAACCGTTTTGATGACACTCAGAAGACTTCCACCTTCTTTACTATCTGCAAACCCTTGGGAAATACCACGAATACGAGACAATGCTTTAACACTATCTGGCAACGCCGCAGCAATTGCTAATAAACTTTCATCACGGACTAAATGTTGCCGAGGGATATTCAATCTTTGTGCTTCTTGCTCTCTCCACTGAATAATGGCATATAAACATCCCAAAACTCGGCGGTTTCCCGTCCTGGGGCGCAATCTTTTCCAGATTTTATCCATAGAGGGTGCAAAAAATTCAGGATCAGACAAAATTTTAATTTCAGCTGCAACCCAACTAGTACGATTAGTTTTAGTTAGTTGCTCCAACAAAATTAAATAAACATCCCACAGATAGGTTACATCTGCAGCAGCATAATTTTGTTGAGCCGCGGTTAAAGGACGCATAGCCCAGTCACTGAAACGATGCGATTTATCAATAGCAACCTTAAGTAACGAATCAACCAAACTATCATATCCAATTTGATTGCCAAACCCTGCTACCATCGCTGCAATTTGTGTATCAAAAACAGGTGTTGGTAAAATATTAAATAAGTGTAAAAATATTTCTAAGTCCTGCTGAGCTGCATGGAAAACTTTGATAACAGACTGTGCCGTTAATAAAGGCAACAGCAAAGACAAATCTATACCTGGTGCCACTGCATCTAATAAATACACTTTTCCTTTACCAGCCAACTGAACCAAACATAACTCTGGCCAATAAGTTTTTTCTCTTACAAACTCTGTATCCATCGTGATAAAGGTTTCCTTAAGTAAAACCTCGACCATTTGTTGTAGAGCGTGGTTGTCTGTTACCATTACTGGATCAGAAAATTTTTGTAATTTGTACATATAAAAATCAGTAATATCTCTCTTATTAAACGAACAAAGATACCATAAATGATCTATTGAAAACAATATAACAAAATATAAATTTTCAGTATTCTATCTTTATAATTTATATAGTTGACTTGGCATACGAAAATATCGCCAATTTCCTTCAGTTGTTTTTTTATATTCCAACTCTTGGTGACTATAAGCACGAAGGGCAAATTTATGAGGAGCTAATCGCAACCCTTCTAAAGAACGGTTTTCCTGATCGTCTTGCAAAATATCTTGCATTAAAAGTTCTAAAATAGCCATCGATACAGCACCAGGTCCTGTACACTCCCAAACACTCGAAAAACTTCGCTTGATCGTTAAGTTTTCTTTTATTTTATCTAGAACAGCAGAAATAATTGGATTGTTCGCTTTGCAAGCAATAAAGTCATTATCAATACAACAAGGTTTACCTTTGGTATAAAACAAGAAGCAATCAAATTCATAAAATTTAAAGATTTCTTCTAAAGATTTAAAACAATTAATATCAACATCTATATATATTCCACCCATTTTTGCCAGATAACATATGCGGAAAAAATCCGATTTCATAGATGGGTGCACACAACGGCGTTCATATAAATAATAAAGCTCTTGACCATAATGCGAGTTAATAAATTCCCCAGCAGATTCCGTATGAAACAGCTCAACATAATATTCTGTATTATAACGTTTAATTTTCTCAATTGAAGCATAAACATCGTCAGGTAAATCTTTTTCATGCCAAAAAATTACAATTTTTTTGGGGATATTGGTATTGACTGGTTGGAGTGCATCTATTGATATTTCTTCATTAATAACAGACAAAAAACGAGGATTAAGATATTGCTCTAGCTCATCTTGTGGATGCAGAGAAAACTTGAAATATTTAGCTTTTTCTTTTTCTTCTTGAATAAACATCCTGTTGGCTTTCACTGTTAATCAGTCAATATAAAATATAGGTTTCTAAATTAAAAAAAAATCAACTTATAGATTGTATAAGGGATAATAGAGTTTAACGATCTGCTAACGTTGATACTTATCAATAGCTTGATAAAGCGCTTTTTCGCAATATTCCTTTTGAAACCTAATAATAATTGCATTTATATAACAAAACACACAGTCGTTAGTTTTTATAAAATATATAACGAAATTTTGTGGGGCTTAATCCTGTTTTATTTTTAAACACACGTGAAAAATAAAACTGATCTGTATATCCCAGATGTTGAGCAATTTGTGAAATAGATAAAGGTGTCGTTTGAAGTAAAAATTTAGCTTTATTCACTCTTTGATCCTCTCTCCATGAAAGAATACTAACTCCTATATTTTCTTTAAATAAATGAGAGATACGAGACGGGGAAAGATTAACCAGTTCTGCGATTTGTTCGATAATAAATTTGTCCTGCAAGCAATTATCAACATTATCAGATATAAAATTACAAGCTAAGATAACACGATGGTCGTATTTCTCTTGTTTTTTGATTGATATTGTCTGCATTCTTTGTATTAAAAAATTTTCAAGTAAATTCATTGCAAGAATTTCAGAATAGGTGTTTGAGGATTGTGCTGTTTCCACTATTTTAAGGAATAAATTTTCTAAATCTTTATTTAATTGATCATCAGGTCGAAAGTATCCTACATTGCCGACAGTTAATGGCCATAATAACCATTTTGTCCATATAGCCCTGGGTTTAAAATAGACCCAATAATGATACCACTGCTTTGAATTTGCCCTCCGCCCATAATAATGAGATTCATTAGGAGGAAAAATTAAAAAATCCCCAGGCTGACTAACAAATGATTTATCTTCATGAAAAATAACGCCCTCACCAGCAGAGGTTAAATTAATAATAAACCCTTCCATACCATTAGGACGATCAACAAAAAAGTCGTAAACCCCCCCTTTATCAATAGGAGTTAAGCCCGCAACTAAATAAGCATTAAAAGAATAACCTGGTAAAAGAGGATTTTGATTTTGTTCAACAGTCATAGCGATCACGTTTTTTTGATGTTATAAAATATAGCACAATTTTACATAAATTGAGCAGAAAAATATATATTTTATAGATTTACTTTATATTTATAATTACTTTTTTTTTATAATTTAAATAGTAGCACAATTTTACATATTATCAACGAATTCGTGTATATTATTCTTCAATATTAAAGATTAGTCTTAAACCACAATTCAGTAGTTTAAGGATGTTCTTAGTATGAAAGATGTCATCTCAATAGGCCTAGATTTTGGTAGTGATTCAGTTCGTGCAATCGCCGTTGAATGTAAATCAGGGTATGAAATTGCAAGTGAGGTTATAAATTATCCAAGATGGAAAAAAAATCTTTACTGCAACTCTGTTAAAAATATATTCCGCCATCATCCGCTTGATTATATTGAGTCAATGGAACAAGCAATTATTGCTGTAGTTCAAAAATTAGGCGAAAAATCACAACAAATTGTATCCATCGGGGTTGATAGCACCGCATCAACACCAGCTCCTATTGATCAAGATGGAAATGTTTTAGCACTTAGACCAGAATTTGCAGACAATCCCAATGCTATGTTTGTTTTATGGAAAGACCATAGCTCTATCAAAGAAGCAGAAAAAATTAATCAGCATTGTCAGCAAGAAGAATATGCTCGATATCTTGATACATGCGGTGGAATTTATTCTTCTGAATGGTTCTGGGCAAAAATCATGCATATTTTTAAAGAAGACGAAAAGGTAAAACAAGCAGCTGCTTCTTGGGTTGAATTATGCGATTGGGTACCTTCTTTATTATCGGGAACAAACGCACCGCAGAATATCAAAAGAGGTCGATGCGCCGCTGGACATAAAAGTCTCTGGAGTGAAAAATGGGATGGACTTCCACCTTATGAGTTCTTCCAAGATTTAGATTCCAACCTGGTTAAACATCTTCCATACCCTTTATTTACAGATACTTACACCGCAGATATTCCGGTTGGAAAAATAACACCTGAATGGGCTAAACGACTTGGGCTTTCAAAGGACGTTATCATTTCTGGTGGGGCATTTGACTGTCATATGGGTGCCATTGGTGCCGGAGCAAAGCCATATTCACTGGTTGAGGTAATTGGAACCTCCACATGTGTTATTCTAGTCGCAGATAAAGATCGTATTGAAGATAACATTGTCCAAGGTATTTGTGGTCAGGTCGATGGCAGTGTCATCCCTGATTATATTGGCCTTGAAGCAGGACAGTCTGCTTTTGGTGATGTATATGCTTGGTACCAACGTCTTTTATCTTGGCCTTTAGAACAGCTGAAAAAAGAACTTCCTGATAATCAAGAAGTTATTAAGCAAGTAGAAAATAACCTACTGAATTCTTTGACAGAACATTGGTATAAAAATATTGATTTAGACCATTTACCAATCACTTTGGATTGGTTTAATGGCAGACGTACTCCTAATGCCAATCAAAGATTAAAAGGCACACTAACTGGGATTACTTTAGGCACAGATACAGCAACACTTTTTGGCAGTTTAATTGTCTCTACTGCTTGTGGTGCCAGAGCGATTATGGAATGTTTTACTAACCAAAATGTTCCTGTAAATTCTATTATTGCAATTGGAGGGATTTCTAAAAAATCCCCAATTATTATGCAGACTTGTGCTGATGTAATGAATCGCTCCATTGAGATTTGTGAATCAGAACAATGTTGTGCTCTTGGTGCGGCTATTGTTGCTGCGGTTGCGGCTGGTATTTATACGAGCATTCCAGAAGCTCAAAAAACGATGGCCAGCCCAATTAGCACAACATTCACACCAGATCCTAACAGATCAAAACAATATCAAACGATATACGAACAATATGTTCAATGGTCTGAGGTTAGTGAGCCTCAGTATAATCAATCTGCATTATAGAATTTATTTATTATTAAAATAAAAACAAAGAGGGTAAAAATGTCTAATTTTCAAGAATACGAAGTATGGTTTGCTGCTGGCAGTCAACATTTATATGGCCCAAAAACACTGCGACAAGCTGAGCAAAACGCTAAAGAAGTTGCACAATATTTTAACGAAAAAGTTAACTTTCCAGTCAAAATTGTTTATAAACCTATCGTCACACGCCCAGAGGAAATTACAGCACTTTGTCGTGAAGCAAATCATAGCCCAAAATGTATTGGTATTATGACATGGTTACATACATTTTCTCCAACTAAAATGTGGATTAACGGTTTAAATATTTTAACCAAACCACTCTTTCAACTAGACACACAATATAATGAAACTGTTCCATGGAATACAATGGATATGGATTTCATGAATTTGAACCAAACTGCACATGGTGGCAGAGAGTTTGGTTTTATTTGTGCACGGATGAAAGTGCCAACAACCGTTGCTATTGGCTTTTGGAAAGACAGCAAAGTTCATGAAAAAATTGAGCGTTGGATGCGCGTTTCTGCAGGTATTATGGCTGAACAATCTTTAAAAGTTGTTCGTTTTGGCGATAATATGCGTGAAGTCGGTGTGACAGAAGGAAATAAAGTTTCTGCACAAATTAAATTTGGATATTCTGTTAATACACATGCGGTTGGTGATCTGGTTCAAGTTATTAACGATATCCCACAAAGTGACGTTGATGCTTTAGTAGAAGAATATGAAACTTTATATCGTTTCAGCCCTGTAACACAAAAAAATGGTGAAAAACGCCAAAATGTTATTGATGCCGCTCGCATTGAATTAGGGATTAAAAAATTCTTAGTACAAGGTGGGTATGGTGCTTATACAAATACATTTGAGGATTTGCACGGTATTAAACAACTTCCTGGTATTGCATCACAACGCTTAATGCAACAAGGATATGGGTTTAGTGCTGAGGGCGATTGGAAAACCTCTGCACTTTTAAGAACCATCAAACTGATGGCCAGCGGTATAGATCGAGGCACTTCTTTTATGGAAGATTACACCTATGACTTTACCAAAGGACAAGAGCTGGTCATTGGCTCTCATATGTTAGAAGTCTGCCCATCTATTGCTGATGAAAAACCATTAGTGGATGCTCAATATTTAGGTATTGGTGGCAAAGATGATCCTGTTCGTTTGATTTTTAAATCTCGCCCAGGACCAGCAATTAATGCCAGCTTAATTGATCTAGGTAATCGCTTTAGGTTGGTAACCAATGCTTTGGAAACGATTGAGCAACCACATCCACTTCCTAAGCTTCCTGTTGCATGTGCAGTATGGAAACCAAAGCCTTCTTTGGATGTTTCAACACAAGCATGGATTGCCGCAGGCGCAGCCCATCATTCCGTTTATACCCAAGCATTAGATATGGAATATTTCCGTTTATATGCAAAATTAAAAGATATGGAAATTGCCGTTATTGATGAAAACACCAATACACATCAATTTGAAAAAGAACTTTTGTGGAATGACATGCTTTATTCTAACAAAGTAAAATAAAACATATTTGATGTAAAACTCTATTAAAGTGAGTAAAATAAATGCAGCAATCAGTATTATTAAATGAAAATGTTCAAAAAAGAGAAGCTTCTACAAAAAGAGCAACGCTTCTTATTGGCCTTGCTGCTGCAATGGCAGGGTTATTGTTTGGCTTAGATATCGGCGTTATTGCTGGAGCTCTTCCTTTTATTACAATAGATTTTAAATTGGGCAGCCATTTACAAGAATGGGTTGTAAGCTCAATGATGCTGGGTGCTGCATTAGGAGCCATATCCAATGGGTGGTTTTCCTTTAAACTTGGAAGAAAATATAGCTTATTAATTTCTGCTCTTTTGTTTATTATCGGGTCTTTGGGTTCTGCTTTGGCCCATAATGTTGAGTTCTTGATTTTTTGGAGAATTGTTTTAGGTTTTGCTGTGGGAGTTGCTTCTTATACAGCACCTTTATATTTGTCAGAAATGGCTCCTGAAAATGTTCGTGGTAAAATGATTTCTGGATATCAGTTACTGGTGACGATTGGGATTGTCGTTGCCTTTCTTTCTGATACCTATTTTACTTCAACAGGAAATTGGCGCATGATGCTTGGGGTATTATGTATTCCTGCATTATTATTGATGGCTATGGTATTTTTCCTGCCGAATACCCCACGTTGGCTTGCAGCAAAAGGTAGAGAAGAAGAAGCTTTACAAGTCTTACATCATATTAGAAATAATGATGAAAAAGTCAAAAAAGAATTTAATGAGATCAAAGAAAGCTTAAAGGTTAAACAAGAAGGTTGGTCTCTTTTTAAAGTCAATAAAAATGTTCGTCGCGCTGTGTATCTTGGTATGGCATTGCAAGCAATGCAACAATTTACTGGTATGAACATTATTATGTATTATGCCCCAGAAATTTTTAGACGTGCAGGGTTCCAAACAAATCATGAGCAAATGTATGCAACAATTATTGTTGGTTTAACATTTGTTTTTGCTACTTTTATTGCAATCTTTACGGTTGATAAACTTGGTCGTAAACCTATTTTAAAAGTCGGTTTTGCTATTATTGCCCTTGGTACATTCGTTCTTGGATTATGTTTATATCTGATTGATAATGGCAATAATTTTGCTTTTATTTCTTATGCCTCTGTTGGTATGGCCATTATGTGTATTGGTGGATATGCCATGAGTGCTGCCCCTGTTATTTGGGTTCTTTGCTCAGAAATCCAACCTCTTAAAAGCCGTGACTTTGGTATCTCTTGCTCTACCACTACAAACTGGGTAAGCAATATGATTATTGGCGCAACTTTCTTAACATTAATACAAACGTTGGGAATCAGCTGGACCTTCTGGATTTATACGGCTCTAAACGTTGTATTTATTTTCGTTGTTATCTTTTTCATTCCAGAAACCAAAAATGTTACATTGGAACATATTGAAAGAAATCTGATGAGTGGTAAAGCTTTGCGTGACATTGGAAATTAATTTGTAAGGAATAATTGAGAAATGCTTAAAGAATTAAAAGAACAAGTTTTCGAAGCCAATATCGCTTTAAAAGAACATAATTTGGTTGTGCTGACCTGGGGAAATGCAAGCGCTATTAATAATGACAGAGATTTAATAGTTATTAAACCTTCAGGTGTGCAATATCAAAATATGAAGCCAAGTGATATGGTTGTTGTTAATCTTGAAACTGGAAAAGTTGTAGATGGTCAATTAAAACCTTCATCAGATACTGAAACACATCGTATTTTATATCAAAAATTTTCGGATGTTGGTGGTATCGTTCATACGCATTCTCGTCATGCAACAATATGGGCTCAGGCAGGAAAATCTGTTAATCCTCTAGGAACCACGCACGCAGATTATTTTTATGGTGCTATTCCTTGTACTCGATTAATGACCAAAAATGAAATAGAACATAATTATGAGTTTGAAACAGGTAAAGTCATCATTGAGACTTTTAATAATTTAAATTTAAAGCCTTTGGACATGCCTGCAGCTTTAGTACATTCTCATGGTCCCTTCACTTGGGGGAAAAATGTCATGCAAGCTGTTGATCACTCCATTATTTTAGAAGAGATTTGTTATATGCAAATGTTTTCTTATATGGTTTCACCAGAACTTTCAAACATGCAAACAGAGTTATTAAATAAACATTATTTTCGTAAGCATGGTGCTAACGCTTATTACGGACAAAAATAAAAAACTTAATATAACATTCCTTAAATAAATGAGATATATGGGCTTATTGAAAAATTAATAAGCCCATATTTTAATTATTACTAAATTTTAAAATACAAGGGTAGCTACAATTTTAGTGAATATTGATTATCGCATTAAATTTAACTAATTAATAAATATCAACGATACGATTAACTCGCAAAGCTTAATAAAAGTTTTCTAAATCTCTATCTTCTAAAATTAATTCTTAACATTAAGATAGAATCTTATAAAAGTTCGACTTATACTATCCAATGAATTATGAAATCACTTTTAACATTGAATATAAAATTATGCCCGAACCAACTGATTTAAAAAAACATCTTACCCAACTAGGACAAAACAGTCCTTTACCCCAATCTCCGCAAGAGGCCAAGCTGGAGCGCGTTCCTGCGCCATATCAAGAATATGATTATACTATTCGCTTTACCGCACCAGAATTCACATCACTTTGCCCAATTACAGGACAACCTGATTTCGCCCATTTAGTAATAGATTATATTCCTGGGAAATGGATCGTCGAAAGCAAATCTTTGAAATTATATTTGTCAAGCTTTCGTAACCATGGCTCTTTTCACGAGGCATGTACGATTGAAATTGCATCCACCATCGTCAAATTGCTGAAACCCAAATGGCTAAGAATTGGTGGGTATTGGTATCCGAGAGGCGGAATGCCTATCGATGTTTTCTGGCAAACAGATACACCACCTAAAAAAGTATGGATTCCTGATCAAGAGGTTCCATCATATAGAGGAAGATAATTTCTTACCCCCCTCTATTTTTAGCTATTTCTTTACAGAAGTAGCTAATTCAAGCATAACTTGAGCATTTTGCATTTCATCAATCAGCTCACGTTGTCTTTCTGCATCATTACCCTTGGCAGCTTCTTTGAAGCTTTCTTCTAAATCAGCTAAAAGTTTTGTCGCAACCTCTTCAGATAGCTCATCCAACTTTTTAACTTCTTTGGCAAGTACTGTGCATCCCGTTTCTTTCATTTCAGCGAAACCGCTTTCAACAAAGAAACTATCGGTTATTTTATCACCTACATAAAGGTGAATAACACCCCCACGAAGGAGAAGGATCATGGGTACATGTCCTTCCATTGCAGCAATATCGCCTTCAAGACCGGGTAAAACAGCCATATCAACCTGTTGAGAAACAACAACTTTCTCTGGGCTAACAATTTCAAGTTGTATCGACATTACTGCCTTCCTTTACCTTTTATACAAAACAACCTATTTATCGTTTTGTTTCATTTTCTCTGCCTTAGCAACGGCTTCATCAATGGTTCCTACCATATAGAAAGCTGCTTCTGGCAAATCATCATGCTTACCGTCAATAATTTCTTTAAAGGAACGAACAGTATCTTTAACTGGAACCAGTTTACCAGACATGCCTGTAAAGACTTCAGCAACGTGGAAAGGTTGAGAAAGAAAGCGTTGAATACGACGTGCGCGCGCAACCACTTTTTTATCTTCTTCAGATAATTCATCCATTCCCAAAATCGCAATAATATCCTGTAAAGATTTATAATTTTGCAGAATTTGCTGAACTTGACGAGCCACTTGGTAATGCTCTTCGCCAACAATGCGAGGGTCCAAAGAACGAGATGTTGAATCCAAAGGATCAACAGCAGGATAAATCCCAAGCTCAGAAATGGCACGATTCAACACGGTTGTTGCGTCCAAGTGAGCAAAGGTTGTAGCAGGTGCAGGATCGGTTAAATCATCAGCAGGCACATAAATTGCTTGCACAGACGTAATAGACCCTTTTTTCGTTGAAGTAATACGTTCTTGCAAATTACCCATTTCTGTAGCCAACGTAGGTTGATAACCCACAGCGGATGGAATACGACCCAATAACGCAGACACTTCAGAACCAGCTTGAGTAAAACGGAAAATATTATCAACAAAGAATAATACGTCTTGCCCAGCTTCATCACGAAAATGCTCTGCAACTGTCAAACCAGACAAAGCTACACGAGCACGCGCTCCAGGAGGTTCATTCATCTGACCATAAACCAAGGCCACCTTTGAACCTGCTGTACTGGTACCGTCAACTTTAATAACGCCAGCATCTTTCATTTCGTGATAAAGATCGTTACCTTCACGAGTTCTTTCACCAACACCAGCAAATACAGACACACCACCATGTCCCATTGCGATATTATTGATCAACTCTTGAATCAAAACGGTTTTACCAACACCAGCACCGCCGAATAAACCAATTTTACCACCACGAAGATATGGGCAAAGCAAATCAACAACCTTAATTCCTGTTTCCAGAATTTCTGTTGCATCACCTTGTTCTTCAAAAGAGGGTGCTTCACGGTGAATTGGTGAGTAACTTTTAGCGTTAATTGGGCCTAATTCATCAATCGGTTCACCAATAACGTTCAAAATACGACCTAGTGTTTCGTTACCAACAGGCATACGAATTTGATGTCCTGTATCAGTAACTTCCATTCCACGAATCATACCATCCGTAGAATCCATCGCAATACAACGAACTTGGTTATCCCCAATTTCTTGTGCGACTTCTAATACCAGATTACGATCGCCAACTTTACAAGTTAATGCGTTCAAAATATAAGGCAAATCACCAGTAAATTGCACGTCAACAACAGCACCTTTAATCTCGGTGACGCGACCTACAGAGTTACTTTTAGATGCAGCCTGATTCCCCGCTGATGAATCAGTATATGCTGCGTTTTTTTCTTCAATTGCGGTTTCCGACATAATAGGGTCAGCTCCTAGCAGAATAATTATAAAAATCAGGCAGCATTTGCACCTGATATAACCTCAGTAAGTTCACTCGTGATATTAGCTTGACGTGTACGGTTATAATGAAGGCTAAGCTTATCGATCGCTTTACCTGCATTACGTGTTGCACTATCCATAGCAGTCATTCGAGCACCTTGCTCTCCAGCATTGGTTTCCAACATAGCTGAAAGAAGTTGAACCCGCAGATTTTGTGGAAGCAAACGATGCAACACTTCCTCTGGTTCTGGTTCAAACAAATATTCAGCTTGAAGTTGTTCGGTACGCGTAGCTAATTTCTCGTCTAACGTTTCTTTTTGTTTTTCTTCAGTCATGGCAACATTCAAAGGAATCAACTGTAATGCAGTTGGTATTTGTAACATGACATTCTTAAACTGGTTATAAACCACGGTGCATACATCACATTGCTGAGTTTCCAACAATTTTTCAATATAGCTGGCAACTTGATCAGCAGTTTCAAATGTCACATTACCCAACCGATGATCACCACCTTCGGGTCCCACAACTAAATCAGGATATTCACCACGGAAATAAACATAAGCTTTAAACCCAATTGGGCATATTTTTACGTTTTTTCCCTCTTTAAGAAGCTTTTGAATTAAGTCACGTGTCGCACGGTTAATATTACCGTTAAACCCACCTGCCAAACCACGATCACTGCTCATTGGTATCAACAAATGAAGATCTTGTTTACCTGTCCCTGCCAATAATTTTGGCATACCGGGACGATCTCCAAGAGATTCTTTTAAATTGACCAAGATTCGCTGCATCGTTGTAGCAAAAGGTTTTGCTTCACGAGAGCGTTTCTCTGCACGATGCATCTTTGCTGCAGCCACCATTTTCATAGCACTGGTAATCTTCTTAGTCGATTTAACGCTATTAATTCGAGCGCGTAATTCCTTTAAAGAAGCCATAATGACGCTCCTTAAACTTGCTTGAACTTAAGAACGAAATCTTTTAAGAATGCTGCGAGTTTTTCTTCCAATTCCTTGGAAATTTGAGCAGCATCACGGATTCCATTTAAAATCTCAGAGCCAGAAGAACGCATCACTTCGATAAATTGCTTTTCAAAATTACCAATTTTCTCAACTGGAATTTCATCAGTATATCCACGAGTACCAGCATATAAAACGACCACTTCCTCTTCCATTGTATAAGGAGAGTTTTGAGGTTGTTTTAATAATTCTGTTAAGCGTGCACCACGAGCCAACAATTTTCTGGTAGAAGCATCAAGATCAGAAGCAAATTGAGAGAATGCTTCCATTTCACGATATTGTGCCAACTCAAGTTTAATACTACCAGCAACTTGCTTCATAGCTTTACTTTGTGCAGCAGAACCCACACGAGACACTGAAGTACCAACGTTAACCGCAGGACGAATACCACGATAGAAAAGCTCGGTTTCCAAGAAAACCTGACCATCTGTAATCGAAATCACATTCGTAGGAATATATGCAGAAACGTCACCAGCTTGTGTTTCGATAACAGGTAAAGCTGTTAATGAACCACCACCATATTCATCAGACATTTTTGCAGCACGCTCTAATAAACGAGAATGCAAATAGAACACATCCCCAGGATAAGCTTCACGTCCAGGAGGACGACGCAACAATAATGACATTTGACGATAAGCAACAGCTTGCTTTGACAAATCATCATAGCTGATTAATGCGTGCATTCCGTTATCACGGAAATATTCACCCATAGAAGCCGCAGCATAAGGCGCAATATATTGCATAGGAGCAGCATCAGAAGCTGTTGCTGCAACAACGATACAATATTCCATCACGCCCTGCTCTTCAAGGGTACGGACAACCTGAGCCACTGTTGAGCGTTTTTGACCAATAGCAACGTAAATACAATAAAGTGTTTTCTTTGGATCGTTTAATGCATTGGTTTTCTTTTGCGCAATCATCGTATCGATTAATACGGTTGATTTTCCTGTTTGACGATCACCAATAATCAATTCACGTTGTCCACGTCCAATAGGAACCAACGCATCAATTGCTTTAATTCCTGTTAACATAGACTCGCAAACAGATTGGCGAGGCATAATTCCAGGGGCTTTTACTTCAGCCAAACGACGTTCAACGTCTTTTAATGGGCCTTTTCCATCAATTGGATTACCAAGACCATCAACAACACGACCTAAAAGACCTTTACCAACAGGAACGTCAATTACTCGATTCGTACGAGAAACTGTATCCCCTTCACGCACTTGGCTGTCATTTCCAAAAATAACAATCCCAACGTGATCACTGGAAAGATTCAATGCCATCCCTGTTAAATCGCCGTTTGCAAAGGAGACTAGCTCACCCGCCATGACGTTTTGCAGGCCATAAACCAATGCAATACCGTCACCAACAGACAAAACAATTCCTGTTTCCTCAACGTTAGACTCTTTATCAAAGGACGCAATTTGTTTTTTAAGGATGTCCGAAATCTCTGCGGGACGGATTTCCATCACGCGGCTCCCTTCATAACATTATGTAGACGATTAAGACGAGATTTAAGGCTAGCATCATAGAGCTGAGCCCCAATACGTATCACAAAGCCGCCTAGTAACTTTGTATCAATACGCTCTAGTAAATTAACTTTATTATATCCTGCTTGGGTCAAGCGATCTTTTAACTGAGCACGTTGAATGTCTGTCAAAGGATGTGCTGTAATGACTTCGGCCGTGACCAATCCACGACGAAGATTAACCAAAGCAAAAAAAGCTAATAAAATAGCTTTTAAACTGGCAAGCCTGCGATTGTTCGCAATTACACCAACAAAATTTTGAAGTAACTGACTGAATCCAACTTGTTTCAAAGTGCCAACAACGATCTCACGACTTTGCGCTGTATCAAAAGAAGGATTATTTAAAACATCTTTCAACAATTCGCTTTCATTGATAATTTTCAATAGATTTTCAACTTCAACCATGACCTCATTTAAAGAACGCTCTTCTTCAGCCAATTCATAAAGGGCTGTAGCATAGCGACCTTTGAGATCATTTGCAGTAAAAGTTGATGCTGCAGCAGCAGCCATTGTTGCATCGGTATTCACTTGGTTTATTCTTTCATTTCTTTTCTAGAATAGTGTAACAAAGCCAAACAGCTTTCTCTACCTTCCCAACAATTATGATATAAACTTTTATAAAGGACTTAGTCTATACCAAATCATGTTAAAAATTAAAATTAAAAAGCACTTTGCTTATAATTTAATCCTTAACTGTTGCAAGTCTGTACAACTCGCTACTATATTCCAGTATAAAACCATAAAACCCGTACTTTTAATTAATATCTTAGATAAAAGATTTTTCAAAAAAAGGAAAGTCTCTGAAAGCCGAAAACAATGAAGATCAAGCAAAAATAATAATTTTTTTTTAAATTTGATTTTTTAGTGACAGAACCTTTTTATATTAAAAAGCTGGAGATTAATTATCAATTCGCATTCAATTTTCATAAAACTCGCTAACATCAGAAATAATACTAATGTTTATCTCCAGATTTTTTTTGTCTTTTTCTATGAAACTTTTAAATATATACTTATAATACTTTCAAATGGCCATCATAAGATAATTTAAGCGTATAACGCCCGTTATCATAGCAAATATTTTTAATTGTTTCATTATGCAAACCGCCTTATACAACAGATTTAATAAATGACTTCACTACGAAAGTTAAAAACGCTATTTGAATGGAGGTTTGGTTTGAAGTGAATAACACCATTTATAATTAAGTGCTTTATTTTAATGAGCATTCTGGCATAAAATTATTAAAATATCACATCGGTTTTATACTAAAAATATCAACATTATTATTTTGAGGTATTCGCATTTAAATTTGTTATTCCAGATTGTCAACTCTAGTAGATTAAGTTTTAAACGGCTTTAAATTCGAATATTCACTAAAAAATATCGAAAAACATATATAAAGATCGCCTTACTGTAACGATAATATATCTTCATGCGCTGAAGATCTTAATCACATAATTATTTGAATGTCTGTGGATTTTGGAGCGGGCGAAGGGAATCGAACCCTCCTCAGAAGCTTGGAAGGCTACTGCATTACCACTATGCTACGCCCGCTTGTATCTTGAAGAATAGTCTATAATAAAGAGCTATTTAATTTATAACACCTTTTTAGCAAAATTTTTCATTAGATCAAGTCTTTTTTTTAAAATTTGCTAATTTTTTATAAAAAGTTAGTTTTATAATTTTTTTTACTTGACTTTCTTCACGTTTCATTGCTTTTTCTCTTAACTGTGATTTGAACAAATTAACCTTGCAAAAGGAATAGTTCTAGTTTAAAATCACACAGTGATCATGCAGGGGTGTAGCTCAATTGGCTAGAGTGCCGGTCTCCAAAACCGGAGGTTGCGGGTTCGAGACCCTCCACCCCTGCCATTAGACACGTAAGTATACCATGAATGTAATCACATTCATCTTGTCCTTTAACCACGCATCTATATTATATTAAGTCAATATAATTAAAGTGCTATTTTGAGTAGGAAAGGTGTTTCGTGTCGGTCAATCCCACGAAATTTCTGCGTGATGTTCGTAATGAAGCCAAGAAAGTTACTTGGCCAACACGTCGCACGACATTAGTCACAACAGCCGCCGTGCTTGCAATGGCCGCTGGTGCTTCCGCATTCTTTTTTATTGTAGACCAAGTCATAGGCTTTGGTATTCAAACTTTGTTTGGCTTATAGGAGATTGAAACCAGTCATGACAAAAAGATGGTACGTCATTCACGTTTACTCTGGATTTGAAAAAAAAGTTGTTCAACAAATCAAAGAACAAGCTGAACAAAAAGGACTAAACGGTCAAATCGAAGAAATTTTGGTTCCTTCAGAAGAAGTCATCGAAGTTAAACGTGGTCAAAAAGTTCAAACAGAACGCAAATTTTTTCCTGGTTATGTCCTGGTAAAAATGGAAATGACAGATGATGCTTGGCATTTAATTAAAGACACTCCAAAAGTCACTGGATTTTTGGGGAACAGAATGCGCCCTTCTCCTATTTCCAATGCCGAAGCTGAACAAATCATAAAACAAGCTCAAGAAGGCACAAATAGCCCTCGTCCTTCTGTTAATTTTGAAGTAGGTGAGCAAATCAGAGTTTCTGACGGTCCTTTCACCTCATTTAACGGTGTTGTTGAAGAAGTTGATACAGAAAAAGGCCGCTTAAAAGTCAGCGTCTCTATTTTCGGTCGATCAACCCCAGTTGAACTTGAATATAATCAAGTCGAAAAACTGTAAGTAAATAGTTTTACAAAAAGCCCTATGATACAAGTAAAAACTTGTATCATAAGGCTTTTTTGTATTTATCATCCCAATACCTTATTAAATATTCATTAATCTCCTTTTGTAATCTCTGTATCTTATAAATTTATCTTGCTGTCATTGAAAAGAATATATCTCACAAATTTATAAGATCATTCATATCGTTTATGATGACTGACGATATTTTGTATGTTCTTAATATTAAGTCACCTATTGAAATTTGTGTATAATTATGTGATTATGTTAATAGAATAATATTTTTATATATAATGCTCACCACGACCTTCATGATAGGGTCATTAAACAAAATAAAGTATCCTGTTCATAAACTATTTAATGAAACGAGTTTACGTATATTCTGCGTATCTTATGAGTTTTTAGATAACTCTCATTTACTATTTAATTGTGCATTGGCTGTTTCATAGACTTTTTTATCTTCGCGTTTTCCTACCGCAATGACTAAAATTATAATTTCTTCATCAATGACTTGATAAACTAATCTGAAACCAGAAGATCGTAATTTAATTTTATAACAGCTAGCAAGATCTCCATGTAAACGGGCAGATTCAATATGAGAATTATTTTGTAGTTGCTTTAATTTCTTTTTGAATTGCGTTTGAATAGATTTATCGAGTTTATACCATTCTTTTAAAGCTCTTTCATCAAAGTCAATATTAAAGGTCATCTAAATTAACTCTGACACGTTCTGCAGGACTGTTTAAACGTTCACGCACAACCGCTAAAATATCATCATCTTTATCATTATCACTGACCATCACTGAAACCTCTGAAAAAGGTAATTTTTTGTTTTCAGCAACATAACGTAAGAATAGTCTCAGTGCATCTGAGGGGGATAGTTTCAGATTATCAAAAACTTTATAAGCATCTTTTTTTAAATTTTCATCCACTCTAATTTGAATAGTGCTCATTATTTCTTACCTTCAGATTAAAATATAATAGATAAGTTATAATGTAATTACAAATGTAGTGCAATATTTTGTTATATGAGTTTAAGTAAAGTATTATGTATTTAAATGATTACAAAACAAGAAACGATATGGTCTTGTCGCAAATTTAGATGATCGCGATTAATCTGTTATAGATATAGATGGAATATTTATATTTAGGAACGATTTATATTTATTGGGTTGATGATTATTCGAGCGATGAATTGGTATTATCGTTATTGTTTAAGCTATCAAGATATAAAAGAATTATTTTTAGATTGGTTCATCAATGATTTGATCAACCAATCGTAATTCTGTATAAGAATATAAATCAGATTTATATATTAAGCCGTTTTAGTGACTAAAATCAGCGATGTCAAATTGCTTTGTACTTAAAGAAGATACGGAAACACCTTCAATAACGATGGCAGCATTATTGGTGAGTTTTAAAACAGCATTTCCATTTGCATCATTTTGAGATTGTTGTAAAATTTGTGTTAACCCGTTACTACCTAAACCATAATTGTATAAAGCAATTTTATCATTATTTGTGAAGTCTGTAATAATGGTAGTCCCATCTTGCACGCTTTCTTTAGTAAACATAAATAAGTTATTACCTACACCACCAGTAAAAGTAGCATTTCCTACCCCAGCAGCTAATGTATCATCTCCTTGTCCAGCTTTTGCTAAAAGATTATTTGCACCAGCAACTGTATTTGCCCAAATCTGTAAATTAGCACTTGAAGATGCAGCATCTAGAGTTTCATTCCCTTCATTAGCAACAAATATACTTCCACTAGTACTATCAATATTCTCTGCATTTAGAGTATATTGTGAACTACCTGCACCAAATGCTGCAAGCGTTCCTTTGATGTTAATAACCGTGTTTCCACTTCCATTTAGAAAAGTGAGATTATGATTTATATTATATGTATTATCTAAACCATGAATAACTTTTAAATCAGTCCCATTCGTGGCTGAAATAGTTGAATTATTCCCAGCAGTATATTCATTCATATCCCCTGTATCAAATTGAACTATATCTGATGCCGCCCCATAAACTGAACTATTTTTACCAACAGAAATGTTATTATTGTTGCCAATATCAAGAATAGTTGTATTTCCGCCCATTGTTAATTTTGACTGGGATCCAGTTAATGTAACAGTTTGATATCCTCCCCTAGAACTTGTAATAGTATCATGTCCTTGAGAATAAACAATATTATTTCCAGAACCTAAATCAATCGTACTGCGAGCATAACCCGTGGTAATCTTATTATTACCATCAGTCGTTTGAATCATTGTATCTCTATCATCATCATATATTTCGCCAGTGTCTGGATCAACAAAATCGTCTGTATAAATCGTCCAATTCCCCATGTGACTTGTATTACCATCCAGACCTCTACCATAAAAATAAAGAGGATTATTGCTAATAAGTTCCCCGCTCTCACCGTCAGCTATATAATTAAAATCAACCCCTCCTATAATCCTAACATAATTTGGATTATTGCCATCACCTTGTATTTTAGGAATACCATTAATATTATCAGTAGTCTGACCTGGACCTAAAGTAACTTCTGCATATTCTGTATCTTGGGGGAATTTTCCAGTAGATAAATAAAAAATATTTTGAGAATCAGAAAAGGAATACATAGTAACGATAGGAGTGTAATCCAACTCATTCGCATCTATGTGTGTATTTGGTTCTAAAACTACATCTTTTACATTTCCGCTTGTTATATAGTCTCGCAAATCCCCAAAGAATTTAACTGAAGCTTCCTTAGTAATAGGATTATCAAAAAAATCACTACCTACTTCAAAAGGTTGATCAGGATCTACGGACTCACTATCAGGGTCAAAAACATAATTTTCATTTGCATCATTATTATCCATTTTATGCCTCCATTTAATACAAATTTTCAATATTTGCGCTTTTGTCGCGAATTTATATAATATCCCTTAATCTATTATAGATATAAATGAAATATTTTTTTAGGAGCTATTTATGTCTATTGGATTAATTACTATCATCTAAATTTGAGACATGACCGTTTGTATAAAGTGTCTAGTATTTACTAGATTACACCCATTTCTTGCCCATCATATTCGGATAATTATAAAATACCGCCGTTGTTAAATGAGAAACGTTAATACCAGTTGTTGTATTATCGGTTGTTAAAGTTGCATAGCCAGTAAAGATCGTTTGATAATTACTAGGATTGGCTGGAGCTATACAATAGTCTCTACTTTCATTACTACTATTACACTCAAAAAGGGAATTACCTTTTCCTTCTGGCCTAACCAATTTTACTTTATAATAATAAGTTTTATAATTAATGGTTACCCCTTGTTTTTCCGATAAGGTTGTTCGTCCCATATCATCCGTAAATACAGGCGCATCCCATGTATGCGTTTCACTTTCTTCAGATCCTTCTATCGGTGATGAATCAACCAAGGCAATTACAGTTGGATGGCCATTACCACCAGAATGGTATCCCGTATTAATTACATTCAATCCTAAATTTTGCAATCTTTTCTCAGTTTCGTGCTTAGCAAGTGCAATGTACATTACTACATCCATTATGTACATTTGATCATTTTTATTTATATTATTACTATTTGCTTTTACTAAATTTTGAGAAAAATTACTTGGTATAACTACCCGAATAATATCATTCTTTGATAAAGGTTGTGCATCCCCTACCTGATTATCAACAGGGATATAATATTCACTGTTGTAAATAGAAGGACACCCACTAACCATAAAACATAAGCTTAAACCCAATAACGATTGTCCAATCTTATTAATCATTTTCTATCCCCATACCTACTTCGATACATTCCGAAATGCATTATTCAACGCATTCGCATAATCATTATCAGAACTATAATTACTTTTATTGGCAATCACCTCTTTAACTTTATTTGCCTGAGCCTGCGTTATCGTATGTTCTGACTTATCGCTTGGATTTAATGCTTGATATAAAGCAGTCATAAATGCCCCATCACTACTATAATTATCTTGATTTGTTACAACCGTTATTGCTGCATGGGAATTATTAAGTAAATTCTGTTTTCTAATAGGATCTTGCGCAGCTTCAGCAGCAACGACATCAGGGTCTTTGACTTCAGGACGAGATTGCGCCATCGCACTGGTCGTTGAATTGACCACATCAACCGTCGTATTTCCACCACTAGACGTCATCGCACCAGCGGCGGCGCCCGCACCTCCAGTTAATAAGCCCTGCACAATACTATTCACAATCTTATTTCCGTCAGAAACAAAAAAGGATAGATGCAGTATCTATCCATGAAACAGCTTTATTTCTTATCTGTTAGTTTGGGCGCATTGGGGTCAGTTGCATAAAGAGGAGTATAGCCCGTATTCGTAAAATACACCCATTTCTTACTCATCATATTTGGATAATTATGAAATACTGCAGTTACTAAATGATCAACATTGCTTCCAGCTACAGTGTTATCTGTTGCTATGGTTGAATAACCAGAAAAAATCGTTTTATAATTGCTAGGGTTTGCAGGCGCTATACAAACTTCTGTTGGATCTTGACTGCTTAAACATTTTAAAAGAGAATTATCTGCACCTTCTGGACGAACCAATTCTACTTTATAATAATACATTGTATGAGTAATAGTTATGCCTTGCATTTCTGATAAGGTTGTTCGTCCCATGTCATCCGTAAATACAGGAGCATTCCATGTATGAGTTGCCGTTCTGGAAGAGCCTTCTATTGGTGAAGAATCAACCAATGCAATCACCGTTGGATGACCATCATTTTTAGGATGATACCCCGTATCCACAACATTGTATCCTAACTTTTGTAAACGATCTGCTGTTTTATCTCGAGCATCAGAAAAATATATCCAATTTCTCCAGCCTGGTTGTTGGGGGGGGGGGATATCC
>NZ_ATSX01000004.1 GCF_000527695.1 Commensalibacter papalotli (ex Servin-Garciduenas et al. 2014)
ACACATCTTAAAGTTGTAAATCAGATGCCTCTTAGCATCACTTAAAAGTGTATTACCTTTAAAACAATTATCATTATTAATTTGCATCTAAGAATATCATTCAGCCCACTCAATAAATACCAGTATTAGAAATAAAAATCTGATTTATTCTCATTTGTTTGTTTTTGTGGCTATGGATTGGCGAGAATCGATTTTCGGAGAGGATATTCGACTTTTAATGAAGTAATAGTGCTGTTATTTTTCGTACTGATAAGTTTTACTTTTAAGTTTGTTTAATTTTAATTTTAGAAAAATTTTATTTTTATTTATACCAATGTCATATGTGCCACAATCTAAAAGACTATAATTTATTAAATAAGAAATATTGTAGTTTTAGTTTTATTGATCATAAATTTATTTCTTTTTAATATTTTTTTTAAATAATTGCTGCAATTTTTTATCTGTTTAATAGAGCACGGTGAATACAAGCGAAAGAATCTGTTATTCGAGGTAGTCGATGATGTTTCTTGACATTGTAGCATTGTAATAATTTTAAAAAATTATATTTACGAAAATATCGCAGTTTGGGTTACACTTCAAAAAGGTTACATAACTAGATTCTTTAATATTGGATATGAATAAGAAATTTCTCATATCCAATACATGAAGTTAGCTGAAATTATTCTTTGGCAATGGGTTTTTGAATAATGGTTGTTTTCTGGTTACCTTGAATATCAGTGATCTCTTTTTTTACCTTATTAACTGCTTCTTTGTTCATGAGTGCGCTATATTTAATTTTAAAGTGCACAGTTTTTCCAGGCTTAACTTGTCGAATACGTCCTTGTTCACGCTCAATACTAGCAGCATAAGCGTAATTTGTACCAGGCTCTATGCCTGTAACATAGCCTTGTTTCTCAGTATCAGTATTTTTCCATAAAGTTAAGTATGGAAGCTCTTTAACGTTAAATTCTATGGCAGCACCTTTACTACCATCTTTGTTATGTAGCGCAGCTATGGTAGAGCCGTCTGTCTTAGAGAAAGGAACAATATTGAAGACCATTTCATCAAAATCTTTTGTCGGGCCCAGATAAGCCGACCAATCGCTAAGCCCTTTTTGCGCATAATCATTGAAAGGACTGATTTCTTTGATAGGGGCTACAAACTGTGCATCTTTTTCTAGTAACGGTTTGCTAAAGTTACTGTGATACATGATTTGATAGTCGCGAGGATAATCGGCGTGATTGGTTAAACTGTCATGAATGGTAAAGTGATGCGTACCAGGAGTATAACTTAGTTCTGCTAAGGTTTGTAATTCGGCTTTCTTAAAGGTGCTTTCTTTGATTAAACCTCGGATTTTAATTTCATAAGGTGCAGTTTCATTGATTTCAATTTCAACTTCAGAGGCAGGGGTGTTACCTATTTTACCATGAAGAGTACGCATCTCTCCATTTTCAAGGCCAGGATGCCCAGCCCATTCAAAGCCACAACGAACCATCATTTCATTAAAGCCTTCTAGCCATCCAGCGCCGCTGCGGCTTTCAAGGTTAATAAAGGCAGGATTAACTATTTCTTTAACAGGGGAATCCCAACCAAAACGCATATCTTGGCCTATGACGTTGATAATACTCATTCCTCTGGTAGGACTGAGGGTAATGGTTAAGCCATTAGGGCTGGTAAGCGTAATTATTTTTGAGCCTTCTTGCTTTCCACCATGTAGAATTTTTTGTTCAATTATAAAATAAGTATCAAGAATTCCTAGTTGTGTGCTGTCAATTTTCCAGTTGCCAACCTCAATATTATGTTCTGCACTGGTTAAAGTGAAAATTTTTGTGTTGGTTTTGCTAGAGTATAAAGCGGGGGAAACACTGGCAGCTAAAGATTTATTCATCATATACTCCTTAAATATAATGTTATAGCATTTAATGAATCAGTTTTTCTAAGTTCTCTTTGAAATTATCAATATCAATAATACCGTCACGACAATAAAACTCGTCTTTTTCACCGATAATATGTGACAAAAGAAAAGGAGGATTATAATCAATATCGGTAACTCTTAATGTATCCCAAAATGGTTTAATATAATAGTTAAAAGCTTGAACAAGAGCACATTGATCAATGCACCAATTTAAAGGATTTTTAGGGTCATAAGCATAATTTACATATTGTTTTAAAAGTTGCAGAATAGAACGTGTTTTTTCAAGGTCTCCTAGATATAATATGCCAGCCCCTAGGCACCAAGGTTCCCCAGCGACTTGATTGCCTTGTTGATCAAAAGCAAAAATTCGCAAAGCAAAATCATATTGTTCTCTGAGGTTTTTAACTTTTTGATAAAAATCTTCATAGGCAAAAGCATCGATATCAACGATAAAGGTTTGTGTTGGATAGAGGTTAAATAGTTCGGGGGCAAATAAATAACGAACACTGGCGAAATATGCGCCATCTTGATAAGGGCTTAATCCATAACCAAAGGTTAAATAAAAATGTGGAATATGTTGATGAATATAGTTGGCAGTTTCACGTAAAAAGCGTATTTGTTCTGGTGATGGATTATCTAGACATATACTTATCACTGTTTTTTCTTGATGTTTATTGTGAATATGAGCTTTGAGCAATGAAAGTAAAAATTTAGGAAAATATCTAAAATATTTAAAATCGCATCCTAGAATAATAGAAATCTCAGGTTTTTCATCTTTTAAATCTGCATATGACCATTGCCACATTTTTAATTGAAAAGGGTCATGATTTTTTTGAAGGCCGGGAAGGTTCTGTATTTCTTCATCTGATAACCAGGTATAAACCCCACAATCTCCAGTTGTAAAAATAAGATTTTGTTCAATTGAAAGCTCTTTAGCTTTTTTGAAATGGAAATCAGTTTTTGGTCTATTATTTAATATCCAACTTAACTTTCCCATACATAAATGATACCATGGGCTGGAACCATTTAATTGATATTCTGCATCTAATAATGTTGTTAATTGTCCTTGGTCTTTCCATTCTAGGGTATTACAAAGCATTACAAAAAAAATGCTGTAATAATATTGTATGATTTTATTTTTATTTTTAATATCATAGGGAAGAATAAGAATATTAAAATCTCGAGAGGAAAGAGGTAAGTTAAATTCTTTTAAAAGACTATCAATAAAAAATATACAATCACTTATTTTATTATTGTCATTTAAACGATTTAAAATATGTGTGATTTGTGTTTCCGAAGCTTTTACGCTGTGCAGCATATTTTTAAGAGCTAGCAAAGTTTGTGGTATATCATTTTGTTTGAAATATAAAATAGCTTTAAAATAATAATTTTGGTGTTGGTTAGGATATAATGTTAGTGCATAATCTAACAGTTGATGTGCTAGGTTATAGTCTTCATAAAAAGCGCAGTATTTTGCAAGATTTTCAATTGTTTTTAGTGCCTTTGATTCTTGTTTAAAATCTTCAATAATAGGTATAATATCTTGTAGTGATGGATCAATTAAAGATGGAAGAACTTGATCTTTTTTGATTGAAACAAGTGTTATAATATTCGTGGTTAAGTTGGTAATATCAATCACAGATGAACACTCTTTATAATAAATATGTAATATCATTCACAGTTTAGGATAATATATCATAATTTTTGTAAAAAATATTTATTAGTATAGTTGAGATGCAGTTAACCCGTTTTAAATCTATGGGAAATAATTGTGAATTTGCTTTTATTTAAGGCAAAAGAGATTGAGATAGATAGCTTATTTCGTTAGACTTTGATTCTTTATATTTACATGAAAATTGGCAACCTGCTTATCGGCATATGTTTAAAGATAAACATTATAATATAGTTTTATTTTTATAAAGAAATGTTTAGTGAGTAGATAAATGGTCAATGTCAATGCAAGTGTTGTTATGAGTAAAAAAACTACAAAATTCTTCTTAAAGAAAAAATAGTATTTCTCAGCAATATGATCAGTTTCATTATTCTGGGATGAAATTACTGAAAAAAGACTTCACCTAGTTGATGAAAACCAAGAATTTATATAAATTCAAACTTTACCGTTTTATATTGTGAAACTGTAAAGTTTAAAATTACTATCCTGGTATTTATCTTAAATACAGGATTTATTGTTACATTTGGAATAATTATAATGGATATTATATCGGATCGTCTAAAACAAATACAGCCAAGTCAAACATTGGTTATTTCTGCAAAAGCGCGTGAGATGAAGGCAAAAGGTCGCGATATTATAAGCCTTTCTGCGGGTGAACCTGATTTTGGTACACCTGATAATATTGGCCAAGCAGGGATCAGAGCTATTCAAACTGGCCAAACAAAATATACAGATGTTGGTGGAACAGCACAAGTTCGCCAAGCAATTGCTAATCGTTTAAATACTGATTATGGCTTGGATTATACTGCAGATGAAATAGCAGTTTCCTCTGGCGGCAAGCAGGTTATTTTTAATGCTATGATGGCCAGTATTAATCCCGGAGATGAAGTGATCATTCCAACGCCTTGTTGGGTATCTTATCCAGATATTGTGACATTGGCTGGTGGTAACCCAGTAATGGTGGCTTGCAATGAAAAAACAACAGGATTTAAATTACAGCCTCAACAGTTACGCGAAGCAATTACTGAAAAAACAAAATGGTTAATCATTAACTCCCCCTGCAATCCAACTGGCGTGACATATTCTAATGAAGAGTTGCGGGCGTTATGTGATATTTTATTAGAATTCCCAAATGTGTGGATTCTGACAGATGATATTTATTGCAAGCTGACTTATGATGGTTTTGTGGCGTCTACGATTGTGCAGGTTGAGCCTAAACTCAAAGACCGTACAGTGACAATGAATGGTGTTTCAAAAGCTTATTCTATGACAGGATGGCGTATTGGTTATGCAGCTGCACCAGTAGAATTTATTAAAGCGATGATGAAGCTTCAGGGGCAATCTACAACGAATGCGTGTTCAATCAGTCAAGCTGCAACAATTGAAGCTATGTCTGGATCACAAGAATCTGTGCAAGATATGGTTAGTACTTATCAAAAACGCCGTGATATCGTTTTAGAATTATTAAATAGTACCCCAGGGCTCAGTTGTATTAAACCAGAAGGTGCTTTTTACTTATTTCCATCTATTCATGACTGTATTGGTAAAACATCGAAAAGTGGTGTCAAAATTGTTGACAGTGAATCTTTCGTAACAGCTCTGTTGGAAGAAGAGGGTGTCGCAGCAGTGCATGGTGCAGCTTTTATGATGGAAGGATATTTTCGGATTTCCTATGCGACAAGTACGGAATTGTTAAAAGAAGCTTGTACGCGTATCAAACAATTCTGTATGAATCTTCAATAGGAAAAAACAGGTCTATCAATGACTATGAACCCCTTAAAAACCGAGCCTAGCCTTTCTTTAAAAATGGAGGGCTTTGAGACCCCAGCAACGATTGCGATGTCTATGCGTGCCAGAGAGCTGGCCGCACAGGGCAATGATGTTATTTCTCTTGCATTAGGGCAGCCTGATTTTTTTACCCCCAGAATGGCTTGTGATGCAGCTTATGAAGCTGCATTAGATGGTAAGACAAAATACCCGCCTATTGATGGGGTTTTATCGTTGAAGCAAGCTGTACAAAAAAAATTCAAACAAGAGAATGGTTTGGAATATGCGCTTGACGAAATCATGGTGGCTAATGGTGCTAAGCAGATTTTGTTTAATGCGTTCATGGCGACTTTGAATGAGGGGGATGAAGTCGTGGTTCCCGCGCCTTATTGGACTAGCTATCCAATTATGGCCCGTTTTTTGGGGGGTAAACCTGTTGATGTGATTTGCGCAGAAGAAAATAATTTTTCTTTGAAAGCTGTTGATTTACGTAAGGTGTTAACCAATAAAACAAAGTGGTTAATTATTAATTCGCCTAGCAATCCAACGGGTGCTGTATGGTCAAGGCAAGATTTATTGGAAATTGCTGAAGTTTTACGTGATTTTCCTCAAGTTTGGATTTTTGCTGATGAGATATATGAACATTTAGTTTTTGATGGTCAAGAGCATTACTCATTGGCTGTGTTGGCACCAGATTTAAAAGATCGAATTTTAACGGTGAACGGGGCGTCCAAAACCTATGCGATGCCAGGTTGGCGCGTGGGGTATGTGGGTGGTCCTAAACGCCTGATCAAAGCGATGTTGAAAATTCAAAGTAACTCTACATCTGGCGCGTCCAGTATCAGCCAAGCCGCAGCTACAGCAGCTTTGCACCATTGTGATAATGATGTGGCAGAGATGAAAGAAGCTTATGATCGTCGTCGTAAAATGATGAAAGAAGCGTTTTCAAAGATGTCAGGGGTGACGTGTGCTGTTCCACAAGGTGCTTTTTATGTTTATCCTGGGATTGAAGGATGTATAGGCAAAACCAGTGCAGGTGGGCGTAAAATTGAAAATGACCAAGATTTTGCCGAGGCTTTGTTAGAAGAACAGCATGTCGCTGTTGTTCCTGGTCATGCTTTTGGATTAAGTCCTTATTTACGGATCTCTTATGCTGCCGATGATAAAGTATTAGAAAAGGCATGCAAGCGTATTGCACAATTTGTTGAGCGATTACAATAAATAATTTGTTAGAAGGTTAATATATTAGCTTGATTGACCTTCTAATATTGATGATTATATTATTTTAAATGATTTAAATACTGACTGATAGACTACTTATACATTGCTGGGGAATCTGGAATAGAAATTGGTTCTATGGCAAGAGTATCTTGTGCTTTTACACAAGCAACAGCAGCAATAGCAGCGACATATCCGTTCCAAGTGCTCGGGCCGTTGAGTTGTCCAGCTAGACATCCATTGATAAATTCTTGGATTTCTATATCGTAAGCTTCAATAAAACGATCTTTCCAGTCGGTTAAAATGGAAGTCGTTAATTTTTCACCCAAACGTAAAGAAACTGCAGCAGGGTCTGGTAAATTTGCGGTACCTTTTTCTCCCACAACAGAGCATTGAATATCATATCCGTATTGACAGTTAACGAAAACTTCTACATCGATACGAATACCAGATTTAGTTTCTAGTAACACAATTTGAGGATCACGTAATTTTTCATGTGTATAGTTTGTTTGACGAGGGAAAATAACTTGTGCGGAAATATAGTCATCATTTAATAGCCATCTTAACACATCAAGTTCATGAATTAATGTTTCAAAAATAGACATATGAGTTACATAACTTTCACCGACTTTTTGATTACGATGTACCGCATGAACCATTAAAGGGGAACCTATGATACCGTCAGATATTATTTTTTTTAATTCACGATATCCCTTATCATAAGGACGCATAAAACCAACTTGGACCAAACGACGACCTTGATCCTGTTCAGCTTGAATAATATTTTGGCAATCTTCGATTGTAGTTGCTAATGGTTTTTCACAAAAAACATATTTACCAGCTTTAATTGCAGATAACACATATTCCGCATGTGTTTGTCCCGAAGAAGCTATAATAACAGCATCTACATTTTCTGCATTGATAAGATCATGCCCAGATTCATAGACCCTGGCATTTGGATTATATGGAGTGACTGCTTTTTTTGCATTTTCTGTGTTAACATCACTGACAGCTACTATCTCTGCACCAGATAATGTATGAGTACATCTGCGAATATGATCTGAGCCAATAGCACCAGTTCCAATCACGCCAATTCTTAATTTTATTTCTTGTGGATTTTTAGTAGTCATCTTTAATTTCCCTATAAAATCAATCATACAATATACTTAATTTATTCTTGCAGAATATCGATTTATAGATCTCCCTCTAGAAACTGAGCTCTTCCTAATCCAAAAGACCAATCTTCATCGCTATTTACAACAATACTAATCATAACATCAGAAGATTTAATTGCACAATTTTCTTTTAATAGCTGACAAACAAGACTATAAAATTTCTTCTTTTGTTCAGCGGTTCTTGGTCTGGAGGCAATTTGCAGCAAAACAAATTTATCAGTTCTTGGAATACCTAATCCTGTATCTTCAGAAATAAGAAAACCAGGTTTATGTTGTGTTAAAATCTGATATTTATCACGTTCTGGAACTTCAAAAGCTTCAACCACTGCACGATGGATGGTTTCTTTTAAAATATTTAATTCTTGCTGAGTTCTGCCTTCAATGACATCAATACGAATAAGTGGCATTTTTTAACCTTTGATTTAAAATTATAACAATGAATTAACTATAAAATACATTCTCTATATAAAATAGAAATTTTTTTTCAATTTTAATGAATTAATTGTGATCTTAAAATTATTTTATATTTTGAATAATTTAAAATAAAATTAAAAGCTATAAAAATAATCTGTTTAGATTATAATTTATTGATAAATATCAAAAATTTTATACATAATCAGTATATTTCTATTTTTATATATTAATGCTGGACAAGCATTATTCTACAGAAAAAATTAAAACTCACAAAATTTTCATTATCGAATTATTACAATAAATCGTAAATTTAAAAATATTTTTCTAATTTAAAAAGGAAAGTATTTTTATATCCATATAATTAAAGAAAGAAATACATATGTTAAAAATTGCTGTTCTTGGTACAGGCCGTATCGGCCGTATGCATGTTGATAATATTGTTGCTCATCCCAAGGCAAAACTTGCTGGCGTTTTCGATGTGAATAATGCAGTGGCACAAGAGGTTGCGGGAAATCATCATGCTAAACAGTTCTCCTCAGTAGAAGATGTTTTGAATGCTTCTGAAGTTGATGCCGTTTTGATTGCAACGTCTACAGCGACACATGCTGATTTAATTGAACAAGCTGTTGCTGCCAAAAAAGCTATTTTTTGTGAGAAACCAATTGATTTATCATTGGACAGAGTAAAGTCTTGTGAGCAAAAAATTAAAGGCACGAATATCCCTATTATGCTTGGCTTTGTCAGAAGATTTGATAAAGGACACCGAGCTGTTAGAACATCTATTGAAGCAGGTGCAATTGGAGACTTACACCAAGTCATTATTACTTCACGTGATCCAGACATGGCACCTGATGCATATATCGAAGTATCAGGAGGTATATTTCGTGACATGACCATTCATGATTTCGATATGGCACGTTTCATTTTGGGTGAAAATATTACAGAAGTCTCTGCAACAGGTTCACGCCTTGTCAATAACGCATTAATGGAACGCTGTAATGATTATGATACGGTCACTATTGTTCTAAAAACAGCCTCTGGAAAACAATGTATCATTAACAATTCTCGTCGTGCTGTATATGGATACGATCAACGTGTAGAAGCTTTTGGATCAAAAGGTATGGCTATTTCAGAAAATCACCCTATGAATAATATGCGCTTATATGCAGAAAACTTTACAGATCAAAAACCAGCTTTAATGAATTTTTTTATTGATCGTTATGGTGAAGCATTTAACAATGAAATTAGCTCTTTTGTGGATGCTGTTGAACAAGGAAAAAATCCAGAAGTAGGATTTGAAGATGGCAAACAAGCATTAATGTTAGCAGAAGCAGCTAGCCGTTCTATTCTTGAAAAACGTATTATTCGTTTAGATGAAATTTAAGATATAATAAAAGGTAAGTTATATAACTTACCTTTTTATTTTAGTTCATTTGAACTAACTATTTAATGCACGAATAGATTCTATCGATTTTTTTAGTTGTTGTTCTAGTATTTCTTTGAACCCTTCACCTTTATTTGTATTAAATGGATCTGGGCCAGGGGCTGCAATTTCAAGAATAATGGGGCCATAATATTGGATATTATTTAGAGCCATAATTTGTGCTTTAAAATCCGTATGGCCTTCGCCAATTGCTCCACGATTTGAATCTGCGGCATGATATAAACCGATATATGTCCCAGCCTCCTGTAAAGCACCAGCTGGATTAGCCTCTTCTATATTCATATGATAAGCATCTGCTAGTAATCTTAAATTTTGAGCTTTTACTTTTTCTAAGAAATGGACTCCCTCTTTTAAAGTCTGAACTTGGTGACTTTCATAACGATTTAACACTTCAAAAACAATTTCGATATTTGCTTGTTGTGCCATATTACAAATTTGTTTTGTACTCTCTATTAAAAATTGATTTTCTTCTTCTTGTGTACTAATTGGCCTTATACGCTGTACTAACCCATGACAGGAAACCATTGGAGGATTAGGTTGTTGATCTATTTTTAATACCCAATCAATTAACTTTTTATAATAATCAACAGCTTTTTGGCGAATTGCAGAATCTGGATTTGAAATATCCGCATCTCCAGGTGTAATAGAAAAAATCTCTAATCCTTTATCTGCGAAAACTTTACCTGCTTGTACAGGATTAATTGAATGTATATCTCCATGTAATTCCACTCCATTTAATCCAATTTTTTTCACACGTTGAGCTGTTTGTTCAATGGGTTCATTCCCAAAAATCCACGTGCAACATCCAATATGACGCATAGCAATCTCCTATTGATAATTTTTTTTATCAAATTGATTTCAAACCAATAATTTACGGATATGTTAACTTCTTAAGATTTAAAAATTAATCTTAAGAAGTTAATTCAAATAAAATTTATAACACTTTGACAGTAGATGGATTGCATACTTGTTTTTTATTTTTACGATCTAACCAAATTTGTTGGATTTCTTCTAGACTGCGTCCTTTTGTTTCTGGAACAAAGAATATAACAAAGAAGGTGCCTAGAACGCCCATTATCCCATAAATAATAAATGGAAAACCATGATTAAAAACTTCATTCAAAGAAGCATTCCCATCCATCATTTTGAAAGACCATGCAACTATTAAATTAATAGTCCATTCAAAAAACACTGCTAAACTCATTGCGCGCCCTTTGATCGCTGTTGGGAATAGTTCCGCAAGCAAAACCCAAGTAATTGGCCCCCATGAAATAGAAAAACTGGCACAGTAAAACAAAATCATAAAGACGGAAATCATACTACTTAATTTAAAGATAAAGGTTGCTGCTAATCCTAACATTGCAATTGCTTGCAAAATGCTACCAATAATCAGCAATGGTTTTCTGCCAACTCTATCAACTAATTTCATCGCAATTAAACAGAAAATAACAGTAACAATCCCAATGAAAATTGTTTGAAATAATGCGCCTCTTTCTCCAAAACCCATATTTTTAAACATTTCTGGGGCATAATACATAACAGCATTAATTCCCACTAATTGTTGAAGGGCAGCAACCATAATCCCCACAAGAACTGCGGCAGTACCAAATTGAAATAAAGATCCCAATTCAGTATTTTTATTCAAGCTTTCCTTGATGTCAGCGGCTGTTTTATGTGCTTCATTAGGATGAAAAATATTATGCAATACACTTAAAGCATCTTCATCACGGCTTTTTAACATTAACCAACGAGGCGTTTCAACAGCAGGAACTAATAATATTAAAAAGATAAAGGCTGGGATAATTTCAGAAGCAAGCATAATTCTCCAACCTGTTGTCATCAACCAATCATGATCACCAAGGCTAGCAATAAACCAATTCACAAAATAAACGCCTGCTTGACCACTCACAATCGCAATTTGATAATAAATAATTAAACTACCTCGAATAGTCGCTGGTGCAATTTCGGAAATATACATTGGTGCCAATGTTGATGCAATTCCAACCCCGATACCACAAATAATACGATAGAATATAAAAGAACATACAATAGCTACAGGGTCATGCAGAGGATATATAACTCCATATTCAGGCCATGCAGATCCTAATGCTGAAATCACAAATAAAATAGCTGATATAAATAACCCTCTTTTGCGACCAACAAAATCAGCAACGAATCCACTAATAATACTACCAATCATGCACCCGACGAGTGCACTTGCAATAACGAATCCAGAAATAAAATCTTCCCAATTATTTGAAAGATTTAATGGTTTTACTAATTGGTGATCAATAGATGCCACAGCACCAGAAATTACAGAGGTATCATATCCAAATAATAACCCCCCTAATGCTGCAACCATAGTTGTTTTTGTAATAAAATTTCTTTTTGTTGAATCAGACATAGATCTTTACTCTTTCATCTAGAAATATTCTTCAAAATCTTAAAAGAATATTCTTAACCCTGATAAAAAGGTCATTTATTGACCTTAACCAAAAAGCAATTTGCAACCTTATTGAAGCTTATCTTTACCTAAAATAATTTCAAACTATGAAGAAAACCGCACCTACATTAACGTGATTATAGAAAAAATTTTCTACAAATCGCAATATATTGTAAGTATTATATAAAATTTGAATTTTCTTAATAAACTTATTGTGTATTCATCATCAAGTTTATAACTTTTTGAAAAAAATATTCTAAATGTTTAAACAAATTCCCAGTTTTATAACATTTTTTCTCGGCAATGAGCCTTTAATAACATTTTCTTGAACATAAAAGTGCACCTATTTTAAATTCGGATTACCATCACAAGGCTGTGAAAACTGGGTGTTCACACCTTTTTTAGTATCTTAATGTATCTACATATCGTAATTTTAAAATTAATTTTCTATATTTTGTCAAATTTAGAATTTTTTTGTTATTATCGTTGGAGTATAATGATGACCTATGGCGAACTGGATATTATTACTATAGGAAGATCTTCGATTGATCTTTATTCTCAACAAATTGGCTGTCGTTTAGAAGATACTTCATCTTTTAATAAAGCAGTTGGCGGATGCCCAGCAAATATTGCCATTGGAACAGCACGTCTGGGGCTTAAATCTGGTGTCATTACACGTGTAGGGAATGATCATTTTGGACATTTTATTATCGAACAAATGCAGCGTGAAGGCGTCGATACAAAAGGTATTTATCAAGATCCTGAACGACTAACAGCCTTGGCAATTCTGGGTATCAGGGATTCGGAACAATTTCCATTGTTGTTTTACAGAACAGATTGTGCGGATGCAGCATTATCAGAAGATAATATTCATGACGATTTTATAAAAAGAGCCAAAGCGATTGTTGTGACGGGAACGCACTTTTCCAAAGAAAACAGTGCAAAAGCACAACGTAAAGCCATGAAATTAATCCATGCTCATGGGGGGAAAGTGGTCATTGATATTGATTACCGACCTAATCTATGGGGTGTTGCCTCTATCGGTGATGGTGAAGCACGTTATGTACGTTCAAAAGAAGTAACAGAAAAATTATTATCCATTATCCCTGAATGCGACCTGATTGTTGGCACAGAAGAGGAATTGCATATTGCCAGCGGTCATGAAGATACCATCGAAGCCATTCAGCATATTCGCAAGATTGCTCCAAAGGCAACCATTGTCTGTAAACGTGGTCCCATAGGATGTGTTGTTTTTGATGGCAATATTCCTCAATCTTTGGATCAAGGAATCAAAGGAAAAGGTTTCAAAGTCACCGTTTGTAATACACTTGGGGCTGGCGATGCGTTTATGTCTGGTTTCTTAAGAGGCTGGTTAAAAAATGAACCGATTGACGTTTGTTGTACCTATGCGAATGCGTGCGGAGCGTTTGCCGTTTCTCGTTTACTTTGCTCTCCAGAATATCCAACCTTTGTTGAATTAACCCATTTCTTAGATCAAAATAGTCATAATCATTCTATTCAACATGACCAAACATTGACCCATTTGCATCAAGCAACCACCCGTCCTACTCAAGCAACGCCAATCATGGCATTGGCATGTGATCACCGTTTACAATTAGAAGAAATGGTTGATGAATATGGTGTTTCTCGTGACAAGATCAGTGAATTTAAGATCCTAACCATTAAAGCCGCCGCATTGGTTGCCAAAGGCAGACCTGGATTTGGAACTTTTATGGATGGTCGCTATGGTCAAGAAGCATTATTTTTAGCATCCCATGAAAATCTATGGATTTCTCGTCCCATTGAATATCCTGGCTCTCGCCCCCTTGATTTTGATGGGAAAGGCAGCCTAGGCGCACAATTATTATCATGGCCAGCACAACATACCGTTAAATGTCTGTGTTTTTATCATCCAGATGATCCTATTGAGTTAAAAAATAAACAATTAAGAGAACTTGAACGAGCTTATGATGCGTGTCAGCGTTTACAGCGTGAGTTGTTAATTGAAATTATTGCAGGCAAAAATGGTCCCTTAGACAGCCAAACCATCGCAACAGCTTTACAACAACTCTATGACGCAGGGCTTAAACCAGCATGGTGGAAATTAGAACCTCAACAAGATCAAGCGGCATGGAAATCCATTAATAACGTTATTAAACAAAATGACCCTTTATGTCGTGGTGTTGTGGTTCTTGGGCTGGATGCACCTCTTGAAACCATTACACAAGCTTTCCAAGCAGCCGCGCAAATACCTTATGTCAAAGGGTTTGCCGTGGGTCGTACAATTTTTGGAGAGCCTGCACGTCAATGGTTTACAAAACAAATTAATGATGATGAAGCTATTCAAAAAATGGCGGATACTTTCCAACAGCTCGTTGATGCTTGGCTAAAAGCAGCACAATAATATTCCCCAGACAGGTTAAGGAGAAAAATAATGAAAACAATACGTCTTACGATGTCTCAAGCTTTGGTTAAAGCAATGATGGCACAAAAAATCAGGCTAGATGATGGTAGTGTTCAACCTTTTTTTGCGGGAATGTGGGCAATCTTTGGCCATGGAAATGTTGCTGGTCTTGGTGAGGCATTACACGAAGTTAAAGATCAATTTCCAACGTATAGAGGTCAAAATGAACAAGGAATGGCACACACAGCAATCGCTTTTGCCAAAGGAAAGCGCAGAAGACAAATAATGGCTTGCACAGCGTCCATTGGACCAGGTTCGTTAAATATGATTACAGCGGCTGGGGTAGCGCATGCTAATCGTTTACCTATTCTATTATTACCCAGCGATGTTTTTGCGACACGCCTTCCAGATCCAGTATTACAACAACTTGAAGATTTTGGAGATGGTACTGTTTCCGTGAATGATAGTTTCAAACCTGTTTCAAGATATTTCGACCGCATTATACGACCAGAGCAAATTGTGCCTGCATTCCAACGTGCAATGACCGTTTTAACTGATCCAGCAGAATGCGGACCGGTCACGCTTTCTTTGTGCCAAGACGTACAAACTATGGCATGGGATTTCCCAGAAACATTCTTTGAAGAAAAAATTCATTATATTCGTCGTCTTCACCCTGATCCAAGTGAGTTGGAAACCGCTAAAGAGATTTTATTAAAAGCGAAAAAACCTTTGATCATTATAGGGGGCGGCGTTGCTTATTCTGGTGCGGAAGAACTTATTGAAGATTTCTGTCATAAACATGGTATTCCTGCTGGTGAAACCAATGCTGGCAAATCCGCAATTCCAGATCAATCTCCTTTAAACATGGGAGGAATAGGCGTATCAGGAACCGCTGCTGCGAATGCACTGGCAAATGAAGCGGATGTTATCCTTGCGATTGGCAGCAGATTGCAAGATTTTACAACGGGATCATGGGCCGTATTTAACAATAAGAATTTAAAAATTATTGGGCTTAATATTCAACCGTTTGATGGCACAAAACATAATTCTTATCCACTGATTGGGGATGCCAAAGCAATTTTGGAATTATTAAGTAAACAAATTAGCGATTATAAAGCTGACCAATCTTGGACCAAAAAAGCCAAAAAATTAAAAGCTGATTGGTATAAAACAGCGGATAAATATATGGCAATTCCTGCCCCAACAACCGAGAAATTGCCAAGTGATGCCCAAGTCATCGGAGCCGTCATGCGCTCTATTCCTGATAACAGTATTGTTGTCTGCGCTGCAGGCGGTTTGCCTGGGGAATTACAAAAATTATGGCGTGCCAAACAAAGCGGGGGATATCACATGGAATATGGATTTTCTTGCATGGGATATGAAGTGGCTGGTGGTATTGGAGCAAAAATGGCAGAACCTGATCGCAACGTTGTTGTGATGGTGGGCGATGGTTCTTATCTGATGCTGAACTCTGAAATTGTTTCTTCTGTGATGCTTGGGGTTAAAATAACGATCGTTTTGCTTGATAATCTTGGTTACGGATGTATCAATCGTTTACAACAAGTTTGTGGTGGTAAACAATTCAATAACATGCTTGTCGATACCCATCATAAAGAATTACCCAATATTGATTTTGTCCAACATGCCAGAGGGTTAGGGGCTATCAGTGAAAAAGTTTCTTCTGTTCAAGAATTACAAGATTCATTGAAAAAATCAGAACAGAATGATCGCACCACAGTCATCGTCATTGATACTGAAGCCGTCAGCATTACCGAAGAATGCGGCTATTGGTGGGATGTTGCTGTGCCAGAAGTTTCAAAGCAAAAAACAGTCAATGAAGCTTATGATGCCTATCTAAATTATAAAAAATCCCAAAGACTTTGGAACTAAAAGTTAAACAAGGAACAAATAAAATGACAATTCGTATTGGTGCGCACGCAATTTGCTGGTCTAATGATGATATGCCTGAACTAGGTGGTGATATTCCTTTGGATACTTGCCTTTCTGAAGCCAGCCAAATTGGTTTGGAAGGTATGGAAATGGGAAATAAATTTCCAAAAGAAGCCAAACCCTTAAAACAAACTTTGGGAAAATATAATCTAGATCTGACCAGTTGGTGGTTTTCAGGCGCTTTGTTATTACGTTCCGCCAAAGAAGAATTTGCAGCCATGCGTTCTCAGCTTGATTTATTAAAAGCAATGGGATGTGATGTTGTGGTTTATGCTGAAACAGCAAATACCATCCAAGGTCGTCGTGATATTGGACTAGCACATCGCCCAATTATGGAAAAATCTTGTTGGCAAGGTTATTTTGAAAAACTCAATGAACTTTCACAATTAACGTTAGATTATGGAGTTAAATTATCTTTTCACCATCATATGGGAACGATTATCCAATCTGAAGAAGATATTGATCGTTTGATGAATTCTACGAACAAAGAAGTATATCTTTTACTTGATACCGGTCATGCAACATGGGGCGGGGCGGATCCTATTCGTTTAGCTAAAGATTATGCAGAACGTGTGGCTCATATTCATACCAAAGACGTTCGTGAAGATGTAATGAAAAAAGCTAATGCTGAAAATTGGCCATTCTTAGACGGTGTTTTACAAGGTGTCTTTACCGTTCCTGGCGATGGCAGTGTTGATTATGTTGAATTCTTCAAACCGTTTCAAAATTACTCTGGTTGGATTGTGATTGAAGCAGAGCAAGACCCTGTTAAAGCCAATCCGTTTCAATATGTAACCAAAGGATATAATCATCTTATTACGTCATTAAATCAAGCTGGTATCAAGAAATAAGGAGCTTCTGATGAGTAAATTATTGGTTAAACCCCATGCCCCAGATGCAGAAGGTATTGTTACACGGATTACCCCTCAAAGTGCAGGGTGGCAATATATTGGTTTTGAAGTTGCCCATTTACAGCCAGGGCAAACTTTAACCAGAGATGGTAATGATAACGAAATTTGCTTGGTCATCATTACTGGGAAAGCTGATATTTCAACTGAAGAAAAACAATTTGGGGTGCTGGGCGAACGAATGTCTGTTTTTGATGGAAAACCTTCTGCGGTCTATGTGCCACCTCGTATGAAATGGACCGTTAAAGCAACAACAGATTTAGAGTTAGCTATTTGTCAAGCGCCAGCTAAAAAAGGGAGTGCCCCTTACGCCATTAGAGATGAAGAAATCGAAACGCTTAAACGTGGAAGTGGAACAAATGTTCGTTATGTCAATAATATGCTAACGGATACTGATCCTTCTGAATCTTTATTGGTTGTAGAGGTGATTACCCCAGGAGGGAATTGGTCAAGTTATCCCCCTCATAAACATGATACCCCTATTGAAGGAAAGGAAACTTACCTCGAAGAAACCTATTATCATCGTAATAAACGTAAAGGTGGGTATGTTTTCCAACGTGTTTATACAGATGATAGATCATTAGATGAAACAATGTCTGTTTACGATGGAGAGACCGTAATGGTTCCAAAAGGGTATCACCCTGTTGGCGCACCTCATGGGTGTGATTCATATTATTTAAATGTGATGGCCGGCCCAACTAAAAAATGGAAATTTAGTCAAAGTCCTGACTTTTTAGATATTGCTTTTCAATAATAATTTTATAGGTGTATAAAAATGAAACAAAATAAATCGTTAGGTGTTGGCGTTATTGGCAGTGGTTTTATGGGAAAAGCGCACGCTTGGGCTTTTGGAAATGTGGCTCGCTTTTTTCCAGTTAAACAAACGCCAATTTTAAAACTACTAGCAGATATTCCCTTAGAAAAAGCACAAGCTGCGGCAAAGCAATTAGGATTTGAAGAAGCAACAGATGATTGGAGGTCGCTTATACATAATCCAGATATTGATATTGTTTCCATTACAACACCAAATAATTTACACATGCCTATGGCTTTGGAAGCCATCAATGCAAATAAAATTGTTTATTGTGAAAAGCCTTTAGCAACCAATTTAAATGATGCCATCAAAATGACCAAAGCAGCAGAACAAGCTGGGATTATAACTTTGGTTGGATTTAATTACTTGCGCAATCCAATGATGGTTACCGCCAAAGAAATTATTCAAAGCGGTGAAATTGGTGAGATTACTGGGTATCGTGGTATTCATTCAGAAGGATTCATGGCGGATGCTGCACCTTACACATGGCGCTGTGAAAAGGATCAATTTGGTGGTGCATTAGGAGATATTGGTTCTCATGCCCTAGCAACAGCACGGTTTTTATTAGGTGAAGTAAACTCAGTTTGTGGGAAATTAGATACTATTTATAACTCTAGACCCACATCAGATGGTGGCTCTAAACCTGTTTATACTGACGATCAAGTAAATGCGTTAATTCGTTTTAACGATCATCAGTTTACAGGGGTTGTAACCTCTTCATGGTTGGCCACTGGATGGGAGATGCACCATGGATTTGAAATTTGTGGTAGTAAAGGATCTTTGGTATTTGATCAAGCGCGCTTTAATGAATTACAAATTTATAAAGGCGATCAAAAAACAGGGCGCCGTGGTTTTACAACCATTATGGCTGGACCAGAACATAAAGGATATGGCGAATTCTGTCCTGCAGGTGGACATCAAATTGGTTTTAATGATCTTAAAACTCTAGAAGTTTATAAATTAATGAAATGTATAGAGCAAGGAAAACAAACCGATTTTAATTTCAGAGATGCGTTGATTATTGTTCGAATTTCCGAGGCAATTTCCATTTCTTCATATGAAAATCGTTGGGTTAATCTAAACGAAATTGCTTCATAAAATAATATTTTAGATTTCTTTGGTAGAAAACAATCTCCTTGTTCGCCAAAGAAATTTAAACTTAATTATCGATTTTTTATTAAGATGATGAATTAAATAATATAGTTCTTTAATTCTCTGTTAAAATGACGAAGTTTTCTAAATTTTAATATTCGTTATTAGAAATTATCTTGAACTGTTCTTGCTAATTTAGAAAATATTCGCATTTGACGCAGACTTTTATCATTAACATTAATTATAAAATACTATTTAACACTTGAATTAATTGATTTATGATACAGTTACAGTTTGTAAATCAGAATTTTTTTATATTTTGATATAATTCAACTAATAATCAGTTTATATTTATAATTTCTGATAGATTGATAAATAGGTTATTTATGGAACAGACTTCTGAAGATAAAACAAATGATAATCTTAGTACGCCATTACCGCATGATTTTTATACGTTGCATCAATTAATTATTGATCGGAAAAGTAAATTTTCAAAGCGTTTAGTTCAGATTGCAGATTTTTTATTATCAACACCATCTTATACGATTGCTTTTGGAAAAATTACTGAAATCGCGCAAGCTGCAGAAGTTCAGCCATCTGCTTTGGTTCGTTTTGCTAAAAATCTTGGTTATAGTGGTTTTTCAGAGTTACAATCTATTTATAGAGATCATGCCAGTCGATTTTGGCCAGATTATTCAGAACGAATTGACAATATAAATCATCAAGATTTAAGTAATGAAGTCGCTAATCAAAAAAAATTATTAAATAATTTTATTGAGTCATCTCATCAATCTTTGAATATTTTAGAACATAATATTAACTATAAACATCTAGATAAAATGGTTGATATGCTTGCAGATGCAGAAACAATTTGTTTAATTGGTACTGAACGTGTTTATTCAATTGTAATGTATATGACTTATATTTTTCGTCGAGCAGGTATTAAATGTGAATATGCTGACGATGCTGGTGGTCTTGCCAGAAATCAGATTGAATTGCTTGGGAAAAAAGATGCAATATTAACCATTAGTTATACACCTTATGCTTCTAAAACATTAGATTTAGTTTTTTTTGCAAAAGAGTTGGGCATTCCAATTGCTGCTATTACAGATTCCTCATTTTCTCCACTCGTGCATAAAGCAAATATTTGGCTTGAGATAACAGAGGCTAACTATTCAGGTTTTCGATCTTTAACAGCGACATTTGCAGTTGTGAGTATGTTAGCAATTGCAATTAATACAAAACGTAAAAAATAACTATTAGTTGTAAAATACTCATTTTGGTTTGTAGGAAATTTAGCTTATCGCGCATAATGTGTCATAAATATTGATATAATTAATATTTTTTGCTTAAGAATGAATCATTCATAGGTGAATGATTATTCAACCATAAGCTGTTATTATACTTTGAAATGATATCGCTACTTTATTTTTTACTTTTGGGATCAAACAAAGCTGCTAGTTCTTGCATCATGGTACCACCCAGTTGTTCGGCGTTGGTGATGGTGACGGCGTTTTGATAGTAACGGGTAACCTCATGCCCAATTCCAATAGCAGTTAGTTCGATATCTGGTTGAGCTTCAATACGGGTAATCATACGACGTAAATGCATTTCCAAATATTCTGGGTTATTTGCTGATAATGTACTATCATCAACGGGTGCGCCATCGGAAATAATCATCAAGATTTTGCGCTTTTCTGGGCGTGCACGAAGGCGCTGCCAAGCCCAATGCAAAGATTCTCCATCAATATTTTCTTTGAGTAAACCCTCTTGTAACATAAGACCTAGATTTTTGCGTGCATGCCGCCAAGGCTGATCAGCAGATTTATAAATAATATGGCGTAAATCGTTTAAACGTCCAGGCTGTGCAGGTTTTGCGTTTTTCAGCCACTCTTCACGGCTGCGACCGCCTTTCCATGCACGAGTAGTAAACCCTAAAACTTCCACTTTAATAGCGCAACGTTCCAAGGTTCTGGCTAAGATATCTCCACACATTGCAGCAATTGTAATAGGCTTACCGCGCATTGAACCAGAATTATCGATTAACAACGTTACAACTGTGTCTTTGAATTCTGTCTCTTGCTCATATTTGTAGCTGAGCGAATACATTGGGTTCGTAATAATGCGCGGTAATTTGCTAGCATCAAGCAACCCTTCTTCTTGATCAAAATTCCAGCGTCTTCTTTGTTGTGCCATTAACTTACGTTGCAGACGATTGGCAAGTTTTGCGATGATATTTTGCATTGTTTGAAGTTGCTGATCCAGTTGCTGCCTCAAATAGGTTAGCTCTTCTGCGTTGCAAACTTGATCTGCTGAAATAATCTCGTCAAATTGTTTGGTATAGATGTGATAATTATCATCTTCAACTTCACTGAGTGGTGGGAGCTCTCCTTCTTTGGGGCCAGCAGGAGTATCCTGCGTTTCAAAGCCTTCTCCTTCTTCTGAATCAGACTGCTCATCACTATTGATGCCTTGAGCCAGTTGTGGTGCTTGCTCTTCGGGCTGATCTTGTTCTTGTGGTTCAGGTTGCCCCTCTGTAGCAGGGTCTTCGGCAGTATCAGAATTGTCAGAATCTTCATTTTCTTGATCACTGGAGGAATTTTGTTCTTTTTCCTCTAGATCTTCCATAAGCTGATATGCGGTTAAGAGTTGTTGAGATGCCGCAGCATAGTCTTTTTGATTATCAATATGCTGTAACATTTTCTCAAGTGCATCTTCACCACTTTTAGTTAAGCGGTTACGCCATAATTGCACAATACGCCTTGATGTTTTGGAAACAGGTTCACCCGTTAGTTTTTCTCTGGCTAGTAATGCCAATGCAGTTTGAGGAGAAAGCTGTTCGGCTTTGTCCATCTGCGCATGTCCTTCGGCATGGCTATTATACTCTACAACAGAGCGTAGGTTTGCTGCTACCCCTTGCATATAACGGCTGCCCAAGGCTTCAACGCGGACTTGCTCCAATGCATCAAAGGTTACTTTGGCATCAGAGATGGTGGGTTGTGTTGCTTCATGCAATTTGGGATTATGAAATTTTAACCGTAAAGCAACTGCATCAGCCGCCCCCCTAAGTTGATTCATCATAATAGGATCACGAATTTCAGGGGGGGAGGGTAAATGTACATTATTGGGGTTAATGATATTTTGCGGATTTTGATTACGCAAAGAAGATGCCGAATAAAAGTGAACATTGGTATCAGGCTTGCCGCTTAGAGCGTGAATAACCCCAATAGTAGCTTGTTTGAAACGTTCGGGATTATAGGTGTTCCTATCAGGTTTTTCGGGAGGAATTTGAGTTTCAGATTTGGGTGTTTTGGACTCTTCTGACATAGGTTCCTCCTGGTTATAAACTTAAGTAAAATCAGCATTAAGGGGATTGATATTAAAGCAGCGTTGATAATATTCCCCAACAGTTGAACGCTCTGCCTCATCACATTTATTCAGGAAAGTCAGACGGAAAGCTATTGCAAGATCTTTGAAAATCTCGAAATTTTCGGCCCAGGTTATGACGGTTCGTGGAGACATCACCGTAGAGATCTCACCTGTTGCAAAGCCTGTGCGGGTTAAGTTTGCCAATGCTACCATTGAATTGATCATTTTTGTTGCTTCTTGATCTTCTTTGGTTACACGCATTTTAGACATGATGATATTAACTTCTTGCTCATGCGGCAGATAGTTTAAGGTCGCGACAATGCTCCAACGATCCATTTGCCCTTGGTTAATTTGTTGAGTTCCATGATAAAGCCCTGTTGTATCCCCTAATCCAATTGTATTTGCAGTGGCAAATAAACGGAAAAAAGGATTAGGACGAATAACTCTATTTTGATCTAGCAGCGTTAATTTACCTTCGGCTTCAAGAACACGTTGTATTACAAACATAACATCGGGGCGGCCTGCGTCATATTCATCAAAGATCAAGGCACAAGGATTTTCTAGAGCCCAAGGAAGTAAACCCTCTTGGAATTGAGTGATTTGTTTGCCATCTTTCAGCACAATAGCGTCTTTACCAATCAGATCAATACGAGAAATATGGCTATCTAGGTTAATGCGCACGCAAGGCCAGTTTAAGCGGGCAGCAATTTGTTCGATATGAGAAGATTTTCCTGTGCCATGAAAGCCTTGTACCATAACCCGTCGATTGTAACGAAATCCAGCCAAGATGGCTTGGGTAATTTCTTTATCAAAACAATAGCTGGGGTCTAAATCAGGAACCAAAGATGTTTTAACTGAAAATCCAGGGACTTGCATATCAAGGTCGATATTGAATGTTTTTCTGGCGTTAAATTCAACATCGGGTTCAGAAAGAACAGAAGTAGGTGGAAGGTCTGCATTTGTAACTTGTATTGGATGTACAGGCTTTTCAGTCATTCTTTAAAAGTCCTTTGGTTATTTTAAGTCTTTTGTGTGAGTCATTAAGGATAAACTAGATCATATTTTGACAGGATTCACCAGATGAGAGCGTAATTGTGAATATGCGGCATTGATATTTTTAAATTGTTCGGTCAAACTTGTATCTCTGTGATTTGTGTCAGGGTGATATTGGCGTGCCAGTAATGTATATTGTTTCTTTAGTTCTTGCAAAGAGAGAGGCCAAGTTAATCCTAATGTTTGAAGGGAATCTATCAGCTCTTTAGGCGCTTGTGGTTTATTTTGCTGTGATTGTTTTTGTTTAAACTCTGGATGGTCTTTAAATATTCCCAAAGAATCTCTGAAATATTGTTCTTTTAAAAAGTCTGTTTTTCCTAGTTGCCCAAGTTTCCAAGAAGGTTTGTCCCATACGGTGGAGGCTTTAAGATGCTGTTCGATTTGGGCAGGGGTCATACCCCTACAATAGTTCCAATTTTTATTATATTCGCGAATATGTTCTAAACAGAACCAATAATATTCATTTAATTTTTGACGTGATTTCGGGGCTTTATATCCTGCAAGTTGGTCACAACTGGGCATGTCACAACATTTATGATCTGGACAATCTGGATCAGGGTCAAAGGCACGAAAACGTTTTTTTTGAGCGTTCATTCTAGATAAAAATATGATAATAAAGTGGGTTTAGAATATAAAGCTATCTTATCATGTTAATTTATAAAAATAATATTAGGAAAATCAGAATTATAAATAACGATAACTATATGTATGCTTCAATATACAAAATTCTAGGTTATTACAATTTATTTAATGGTGAATTAAAATAGGTTTTTAATAAATCTATGAACAATCTGTTTGTTTTGAGCATTCAAGCAGTTGGGATATCTGTTCATGTTATACAGTGATTTATTATAAAGTGGTTGAGTGTATTTATAATAATTTAATATATACTTATAAAATTTATTTTTCTTATATTTGATTGCAGTTATGATCGTGCTAAATATTATTTTATTGCATTATATGTGAATTAAATAAAAGGAAAAAACATGAAGTGGATGCGAAGAAGCGTATTGCTTTTGTTGCCAATGTTATTGGCCGCGTGTCAAAATGGGCAAGAGTTGCGTCCAACATGTGAATTAACAGCAATTACTCAAGTCGAATCTTATTTAAACAATCCTAAAGGGTTTGAGGGGCAGTTTACACAAACTTGGCCTGATGGTGGAAAATCCACAGGACGCATTGTGTATGAGCCAGGGAAGTTGCGTTTAAATTATGAATATCCTGCGCCAATGATTGTAGTGGCTAAGGATAAACGCATGGTTGCCAAGGATTTTAGTAACCAATCAGTAACTCATATTGGTTTATCACGTAATCCATTAGGATTGATGTTAAAAACGCCTGTACATTTATCTAAACCTATTTTAGTAACAAATATTCAGCATAAAAATGGTTTCTTGCAAATTTCACTGGCCAGCTCAGATAATCCGTCGCAGGGACTATTAACATTATTATTTATTGATCAGAAAGGTTTGTTGATTTTAAAACAAATGCAAGCCGTTGATGTGCGTCAGCGACGCAGTATTATGGATCTTGAGAATATCCAAGAAGGGATTCAGGTTCCAGCATCTTACTTTGCTTACCCTGATGGACAAGGATAATGATGTAAAACAATATAATATTTTGTGCTTTTCTCTTGAGAAGAGCGCAAGAAGCTTGTTTTAGGGATAGCTCTGATTACGAGTATTAATAGCTTATAGGGTTCTTTTTGATATTAGTGACAATAGTCATAACATTTAATAAGTGACATCATTAAAATTCATTTTGCCATGATAGGCATCGCAGCCCATATCATATTTTTGTAAGCATGATTTCTTAAAATATTCCATGGCTTTTTTTTCGTTTTTGAGAACGCGCCTGCCTGTCATATATTGCGCACCAACAGTAAATTGAGCTTCTGCCTTACCCTGATTGGCAGAAATTAAGCAGTATTTATCTGATTTTTTATTGTCTTTATTTAATCCTTTTTCTTTATAACGTTTAATTTCTTCTTCTGGTGTATCTTGGGACATAAAATATAAATTACACAGTCCAAAAGAACTATAAGCATTTCCTAAAGCCATACCTTTTTTGTACCAATAAATTGCCTTATCGTAATCATACTTCTCATATATTCTTCCTAACTCAAGCATAGCCGTTGTATTATTTAATTTAGCTGCTTTTTCATACCAAAATATTGTCTCTTCTATTACGTTACTGGTCATATAATATACATAACCTAAGCGCATTTGAGCCTCAACATCTCCTTTAAAAGCAATCTTTTTTAACCAATAAATCCCTTTATCATATTCAGAGCAAGGAAGTTGTGTGTATAGCATGCCAAGGCTTTTTTGTGCTTTGGTGTAACCTTGGCGTGCTGCTTTGGTATAGTATTTTATTGTTTGTCTACGATTATAGGGAAAACATCCTTCATTAACAGGCATTCTAGTAATTGAATCATAATAATCTCCAAGTGCATTTTCAGCTTTTGCATCGCCTCGCTTTGCCTGTTTTTTTAGTTGTGATATATTGATTTTACTCTCTTTTGATAAAGCAATATTATTATTGTTCCATATGAAAATAGTTAATAAAATCAAAAGCGAATAAAATTGTTTGTTCATTTTGTTTGCTGTTTATTAGAAAATATTATTTTCTTGTAAAGAATGTGGAAAAATATGGCTCCACTGTTCAAGTAAAACCTGATCAACCTCATCCATAGAGTAATGCACCCCGAGCTTTTTCATGCTTGTTACTCCATAATCAGCTAATCCACAGGGAATAATACCAGAATAATCTTCTAAATTAGGAGAAACATTCAATGCAATTCCATGCCAGCTGATCCACTTAGTTAGCTTTATTCCCAATGCAGCAATTTTTTCTTCTTTTTGAGTAGCAGGATCAATGACCCATAAACCAATTCGATCCGACCTTTTCTCTGCATGAATATTAAATTGTTTTAAAGTTAAAATAATCCAATCTTCAATGGCATTTACAAAGGCATGAATATCCCTTGGGGGGAAGGCTTGATGATCTTGGCGTAAATCCATCATAATATAAATAATACGCTGGCCAGGCCCATGGTATGTCCATTGCCCACCGCGATTTGTATAAAATGTTGGATAGTTTTGAGTATTAATTAAATCTTGTTCTTTAGCCGAAGTTCCTGCTGTATATAATGGGGAATGCTCTAAAAACCATAAGCATTCTGGCTTTTTTTGATCATAGATACCTTGAACATAATTTTGCATATATTCTGAGGCGTTAAGGTAAGAGATAATTTTTTTGCTTTTTTGTAAAATTATAGGTGGAAAGGGCATTGCATGAAATCTTTTGATCGGTTATAGAGAAAACACATGAGATGATACCATTATATTAAATGGTTTGTCATGTGCGGTCGTGGCGGAATGGTATACGCGCAAGCTTGAGGTGCTTGTGGGGGCAACCCCGTGGAAGTTCGAGTCTTCTCGACCGCACCATATTTTTATTTCTCAAAAAAGATTGATTTTCCTTTTCTTTTATCTGTTTTAAGATGTCTATATTAGTTTTATAGTAAAAGACTTGAATTTTAAATATCGATAGAGGAATAAAATGGATCAAAAGTTTAAACAGGAAGCCTTGGATTATCATCAATATCCAAAGCCAGGTAAGTTAACTATTACGCCAACTAAAAGAATGGCAACACAACGTGATTTGTCTTTGGCTTATTCTCCTGGTGTAGCAGCTCCATGTTTAGAGATCCAAAGAGATCCTTCATTAGCCAGCAAATATACAGCCAGAGGGAATTTGGTTGCTGTTATTTCTAATGGTACAGCTGTTCTGGGTTTAGGAAATATTGGGCCTTTGGCGGGGAAACCTGTAATGGAAGGCAAAGCTGTTTTATTTAAGAAATTTGCTGGTATCGATGTTTTTGATATTGAGGTTGATGCAACAGATCCTGATCATTTTTGTAATGTGGTTGCAGCATTAGAGCCGACATTTGGTGGGATTAATCTTGAAGATATTAAAGCACCAGAATGTTTTGAAATAGAAAAAAATCTACAGTCACGTATGAACATTCCAGTTTTTCATGATGATCAACATGGGACTGCGATTGTTGTAACGGCGGCTTTGGTCAATGCACTGCGTATTCAAAACAAAAAGCTAGAAGATGTAAAATTGGTTACTTCTGGTGCTGGTGCTGCAGCGATGGCTTGTGTTGATTTAATGGTTGGCATGGGTGTCAAAGTCGAAAATGTGACTTTGACAGACATTGATGGCGTAGTTTGGAAAGGTCGTGATCCAAATATGCCAGAAAATATGGCACGTTATGCCAAAGAGACCAATGCACGTAAATTACAAGAAGTGATGAAAGACGCTGATATTTTTCTTGGTCTTTCTGCTGCTGGGGTTTTAAAAGCTGAATATGTTGAACATATGGCAGAAAAACCAATCATCCTAGCATTAGCAAATCCAGAGCCAGAAATTACACCTGACGAGGTTAAAAAAGTAAGATCAGATGCTATTATTGCAACCGGACGTTCAGATTATCCTAATCAGGTAAATAACGTTTTGTGTTTTCCATTTATTTTCCGTGGTGCTCTGGATGTTGGAGCAAAAGAAATTAATCTGGAAATGCAGCATGCTGCAGTTTATGCTTTGGCAAAATTAGCAACTTTAGAAGCTAATGAAGCGGTTATTGCTGCGTATGGTGGTGCGGCTCCTTCTTTTGGTTCTGAATATATATTACCAAAACCTTTTGATCCAAGGTTGATTTTGGAAATTGCACCAGCCGTAGCAAAAGCAGCAATGGATAGTGGTGTCGCAACGCAACCTATTGAAGATTTTCAAGCTTATAAAGATCATTTGCAAGAATTTGTATTTCGAAGCAGTCAGGTGATGCAACCTGTTTTCGAAGCCGTAAGAAGACAACCTGAGTTAAAAAAGATTGTTTTTTCAGAGGGTGAAAATGATCGTGTATTACGTGCAATACAGACGCTGGTTAATGATAATCTGGCTAAACCTTATGTTATTGGAAATAAAGAGCGGATCCAAGCTAAAATCAAAAGTTTAGGTCTTAGTTTGAAAGTGGATGAGCATGTCGGTGTTTTTGAGCCTAATCGTGATGATCCATTATTAAAATCTTTAGAAGAACCTTATAAAAATTTAGTACAAAGGCAAGGAATTCCACCTTCTTTAGCCTATGAGCAATTATATCGCAGAAAATCAGTTATGGCTGCGATGTTGTTAAGAGAGGGGCATGTTGATGTTTCTTTGATTGGTGGGTATGGTGAGTGGTATCGACATTATAAATATCTAAAAAAAATCATCCCTAAACGTCCAGATGTAAAGAAATTTTATACAATTTCTGCATTGATTCAATCTAATGTTGTTTTGTTTGTGGGGGATGCATATTTACATTTGCACCCATCTGCGTCTGATATTGCCGAGTTAACTTTATTAGCTGCTGAAGCTGTATCAAAGTTTGGTTTGCCACCAAGGGCTGCATTGCTTTCTTATTCTTCATTTGGCACTGCGCGCTCTGGTTCTGTTGAGAAAATGCGTGAAGCATTAGCGATCATTAAAGAAAAGAATCCGAGTTTAGAAATTGATGGAGAAATGCAAGGGGATGCTGCGTTAAGTCCTATTGTTCGTGGCCGTTTGGTTGATGATTCTCCATTAACAGGAAATGCGAATTTGTTAATTATGCCATGTCTGGATTCTGCAAGTATCGGTCTTTCGTTGAGCCGTGTTGTAGGGGATGCGTTGCAAATTGGCCCAATTACGCTTGGTGCCACAAAGCCATTACATATTTTGACAGAAAGCACAACAGCACGTGGTATCGTTAATTTAGCCATGATTGCTATTAAGCAATCGTTATAATTAATTTTAACCTTTATTTTGTTGATAGTGAAATAAAGGTTATGAATATTATAAGTTGGTTTGTCATTTTAACTTGGTTTATAGAGAAAATAATAGTGCTTTTAAACAAAAATAGTTGTATATTTCACTCATTATTATCTTTGTAAAGCTTATAAAATACTTCAATAAACATGCTTATGACATAATTATAGGGTTTTAGTTTAAACGATAAAAGTAAATTCCTTTAAAATATCTATGGCTTCTGATATATGTCTAGAAATAAATAAAAGTTAACTTAAGGTACAATTCTGTGATTAAACCTCTACGTAAAGCTGTATTACCTGTTGCTGGATTTGGCACGCGTTTCTTACCTGCTACCAAGTCTATGCCTAAAGAAATGTTGCCTGTTGTGGATCGTCCATTAATTCAATATGCGATTGATGAAGCGAGAGCCGCTGGAATTGAACAATTTTGTTTAATTACGGCACGGGGTAAAGATTCTTTAATTGACTATTTTGACATTGCGTATGAATTAGAAGATACGTTGCGTCAAAAAGGTAAAAAAGAAGCATTAGAAGCATTACAACCCTCAAGTATTCAGGCAGGATCATTAACTGCATTGAGGCAACAAGATCCTTTGGGACTTGGACATGCAGTTTGGTGTGCACGTACATTCGTAGGGGATGACCCTTTTGCGGTATTGTTGCCTGATGATTTGATCCTGGGTGAACGTGGTTGTTTATCTCAAATGGTCGAAGTTTACAATCAGTATGGTGGAAACGTTGTCGCGGTTTCAGAGGTTCCTAAAGAAAAGACCTCTAGTTACGGAATTGTTGACGTTGCAGCCGATGATGGGCATTTAGTTAAAGTTTCTGGTGTTGTTGAAAAACCAAATCCAGAAGATGCACCTTCTAATTTATCTGTAATTGGTCGTTATATTTTGTCACCAGACATTATGGCTTATCTTTCCAAAATGGAACGTGGTGCAGGTAATGAAGTGCAATTAACAGATTCTATGACACAGTTGATTGGTAAGATGCCGTTCCACGGGTTGCGTTACGAAGGTACGAGGTATGATTGTGGAAGTAAGGCTGGCTTCTTAGAAGCTCAAATTGCTTTTGCGCTGCAACGTCCTGATCTAGCATCATCTATGCGTCAAATCCTAAGGAAATATGCACATGAAGGTGAAAAATAATGGAACATCAACGTAATATTGATACAAGCATTTTACGGGAATATGATATTCGTGGAGTTTATGATAAAACATTTTTTATCGAAGATGCTTATGCCATTGGACGTGCATTTGGTAGTCTAGTTATTCGCAATAATGGTAAAAAAGTTGTTGTTAGCTATGATGGCCGTGTAAGTTCTCCTGATCTAGAAGCCGCTTTAGTTGACGGACTTAAAAAATGTGGGTTAGAGGTTATTCGTATCGGACGTGGCCCAACCCCAATGTTGTATTATGCTGCAACAACGATGGAAGCGGATGGTGCTGTAATGGTCACCGCTAGCCATAATCCAAAAGAATATAACGGCATGAAATTCATGCTGGCTGGAAAATCTTTTTTTGGTAAACAAATCCAAGAGTTAGGTGTGCAGGTTTCCAAAGGGGACGTTGTTCCAGAAGGCATTGGTAGTGTTCGCAAAGTCGATATTGTTGATGAGTATGTAACACGTTTATTAAAAGATTTTGGTGTTACCGATCGTAAGTTAAAAGTTGTTTGGGACAACAGCAATAGTGCAGCAGGTGAAGTATTAACTAAACTTGTTCAGCAATTGCCAGGCGAGCATATTATATTAAATGGTACAATTGACGGGAATTTCCCAGCACATAGTCCAGATCCAACAGTTCCTAAAAATTTAGTGCAATTACAAGATGAAGTTGCTGCCCGTCAGGCCGATATTGGGATTGCTTTTGATGGGGATGCTGATCGTATTGGTGTCATTGATGACAAAGGTAATATTCTTTGGGGTGATCAATTAATGATTGTGTATAGCCGTGATATTTTACCTGATCATCAAGGTGCCACAATTATTGCTGATGTTAAAGCCAGTCAAATCTTATTTGAAGAAGTTAAAAAAGCTGGTGGCAATCCATTGATGTGGTGTACAGGGCATTCTTTGATCAAAGCAAAAATGGCTGAAACCAAAGCTTTGTTGGGTGGAGAAATGTCGGGTCATATTTTCTTTGCAGATAAATGGTATGGTTTTGATGATGCGCTTTATGTTGCAATAAGAACTTTGGATATTGTGAATCGTTTAAAAGGTCCTCTTTCTGAAATTACAGAATCTCTGCCAAAAGCAATCTCAACTCCTGAGATCCGTTTCGATTGTGCGGATGATCGTAAATTTAGTGTAGTTCAAGAAGTTGCAGAGCGTTTAAAAGCGGAAAAAGCTGATGTAGTAACTATCGATGGCGTGCGCGTGAATACGCCAGACGGTTGGTGGTTGCTTAGAGCCTCCAATACTCAAGCGTCTTTGGTGGCAAGGGCTGAAAGCACAACAGGGGATGGTCTTGAAAAGCTAAAGGATGCGTTAAAGTCTCAGCTTAGTGCTTCTGGCGTAGAGCTTCCAAAAATCTAGTTTTAGATTTTAAGATTATTTTTGGTAAAGGTGTAACTGTGAAAGGTTGCGCCTTTATTTGTTTGTGCGTTACTATTAGCCTTGTTTTTACTGATATTAGAGATATGCATATAAGATGACAGTACCTGTTTTATTTAATCGCAAGCTTGTTCGATATCATCGTGATAGAGCAGCACGTCACTCTCAAGCGGTGCGAGGCATTGTTGAAGCCTGTGCCGAACGATTATTAGATCGTTTAGATGATATTCAGCGTCCTTTTAAGGATGCCTTGGAAATAGGGGGACGAGGTGTAATTGCCCCAGTATTGCAATCTAGAGGAATGAGTGTTGTTTCTGGTGATTTATCACAACGATTAGTATCTTTAAACAAAGTAACATCTGTTTGTATGGATGAAGAGTGTTTTCCATTTAAAGCACAAAGCTTTGATTTAGTGGTTGCGTCTTTTAATTTACATTGGGTTAATGATCTTCCTGGGGCGTTGATTCAAATAAAGAATATTTTGCGTCCTGATGGTTTGTTCTTGGCTGCTATACCGATTTTACCGACATTATCCATGTTAAGGGATATTATGGCTGAGGAAGAGCTTGAATTAAGTGATCGTGTTTTTCCTCGAGTATCACCTTTTCCTGACTTGCGAGCTTGTGCAACTTTAATGCAACGAGTGGGATTTGCATTACCTGTGGTGGATAAGGAGGAAGTCGAGTTGGTATATCGATCCGCTGTGGGGTTGATGCAAGATTTACGATTCTCTGGTGAAACAAATGCGTTAGTTGAACAGAAAAAAACATTTTCCAATCGTGCTTTGATAGCGCATTATTTTGCTCGATTAGAGGAGCAGGGTGAATTCAAAATGCCACTACATTTTGCTATTTTGACTGGGTGGGCACCAGATGCTTCGCAACAACAGCCTTTAAAGCCAGGGCAATTTTCTGTTTCATTAGAAGAAATGTTAACTCAGTAACTTTCATGAAGATCGTTTGTTTTTATCTATTGTAGAATAGATATAAGTTATGCATATTTAATACTCAAAGATTATTTTTAATTTGGAGGTAATTTGTAAATGAAGGAATATGTTCCTGTCATTGATATTTCTGATATCTACCAAAATGATAAAAATAAACATTTAAAAATTGCTGAACAAGTTGATTATGTCTGTCGGAATTCTGGTTTTTTTTGTATTACGGGGCATCATATCCCAAGAGATGATATTCAAAAGATTAAAGATCTTTCGCGACAGTTCTTTAATCTTTCTTTGAAAGAAAAGCAAACAATCAGTATTTTAAATAATGAGATTTATAGAGGCTATAGCAGTTATGAGCTAGAGCAATTAGATCAAGAAAATAGTATCGATTATAAAGAGATGTTTGATATGGGATATCATTTAGACAGTGATCATCCCGAGGTGCAAAAAAAAGATCCTTTTCGTGGCCCTAACATTCATCCAGAAATTTTAATTCCAGGTTGGACACAAGTTTTTGAAACACATTATAAAAAAATGACAGAGCTAGCGCGTGTTGTGTTCAAAATCATAGCACTTGGTTTAAAACTAGAGGAACATTTTTTTAATGCGATGTTTTATGAGTCTTTGAGCACATTCCGAGTAATTCACTATCCAGGCTTACCTGAACAGCGTAATAGGGTGGTCTGTGGAGCGCATACAGATTATGGGATTTTGACAATTTTATATCAGGATAATATTGGTGGCTTGCAAGTTCGAAATCAAGAAAATCAATGGATAGATGTCCCTCCTATTGAAGGTGCGTTTGTTATGAATATTGGCGATATGATGGCCATGTGGACAAATGATCATTATAAAAGTACGTCGCACCGTGTATTAAATACAGGTCATGATCGTATATCAATGCCATTTTTTACAGAGCCGCATCCTGATCAACTTATTCAATGTTTACCACAATGCTCCGATAAACAAAATCCTCCTAAATATCCATCGGTTACTTGTAGAGAATGGTTGTTAAAAAGATTCAAGGCAGCTTATAATGAATAATTATTCTAGTTTGGCTTTTTATTTATTCAGTTTTAAACATTAAGAGAATTACTGTGTTATTTATCAATACTGAAGAAAATTTAAAAAAAGAAAAAATTTGTTTTTTTAATACGCATTTGGATTTTATTCATCAGTTTATGCCAGATCTTGTCAAGGATTATGTAACTGGCTTGATAAATAACGAAGTTTTATTACCTTTCAACATTAACAATATTGATCTTAAATTATTAGACGATAATGTTTTTGATAAAAAACTATTTTACTGCATTTTATATGTATGTTGCCGTGAAATAGATTCTTGTTGGGAGGGTTTTTTCTTTTATATTCAACCGTTATATCCCGCATTGGGGATAGATTTCTCTTCTGAGTTTTCTTTTGAGAATACAACGTCGCCACCATCTGATTTATATAGCATTCGACAATGTCGTGTTGATAAGCCTTTATATACAGATTCAGTGAATGTGAATGTTGGATTTTACAATAAAAATGAAAATTTTAATTATCAATGTTATGATGATTATTCAGCAAAAGAATATCTGGTAAATTATTGCAGCCCTAAAGCATTGCTTGCATATAAGAATATTCAATATCCCCAAGCTAAATCAGACTTTTTTCTAATGGCATCATTATATACTGATGGTGGTATTTCCGCTGATGTATGTTCTATTGCTCAATCAAATTTGGAAATATTAATAAAAAATACAGATTTTTTATTAATTTATGATGATAAGGGGCTTCAAAAAAAATTTATTTTTGCTCAACCTCGAAATTTATTCATTTTATATCATCTTAATTTCTTGATTGAAGAGATGAATTATTTTGGCGCGGACCAAGATTATGATAATCTTTTTAGTCGGTCGGCATTTCATTCTAACTTTATGGATTATTACGCTTTTTGCTATCAATATATTAAAGATATTCGTATCAATTTTTTGCATGACGATATTTATACTGCTTTTGTTCATGGTGGGATATCAGAAGAATCTTTGTCCTGTGCAAATGATTTTCCTTTTATGGTTGCCAAAGGTGCTTTTAGAAGCCAAGAAATATCAAAGCATACATCTTTAATTCCAAATATAGAGGTTAGTTCTAAAAATTTTTATGTACCTCCTACAAATAATTTAACAATTATAGGTCATGATAATAATCCACAGTTTATAAATAGAGTTCAAACACCTTATAGCCTTCCATCGTTAAATGTGTGGGAGGTTGATAATGTGGATTTATATGGTTTAGGATGGGTGTGTAAAAATAATCAATTTATTAGTTTTGAAACCCATTTATCTAATTTAGCTTTTAATTCCGATTATCAACGAATATGGCCGCTGCCAAAGAATAATGATATTACAAAAGTTATAGAAGACGAATGTATAATTGCTTTTAACGCTGGATCTCATTGTTATGGACATTATTTGGTTGATGATCTTCCTAGAATAGGATTAATCAAAGATTATTTAGGAAATGAGTTTTACGATAAAAAATTTATTATATCAAAAGAAACGCCAGAGTGGGGAAAGACTCTATTAAAATATTTTTTTAATCTTAGAGATGATCATTTTATCGTATTTGATTTTTCGAAAGAAATATGGAGACTTAACAAAGTTTTTTTATCGTCTTATGTAACAAAAGATAACTACAATTTTCATGGATACGTTCGTCAGTTTTATCGACAATATTATCAAGCTGGGGTGAAACCATATAGGAGGGTGTGCTTATCAAGGGCTCTATGCAACCCTAATACACGACATCAGCGTATATTTCAAAGTCGTGAAGTTTTTGAGTATTTAGCGTTATCATACGATTTTGAGGTGATTTGTCCTGAAAGTTTATCGATAGAAGAACAAATCCAGTTGATGGCAGAAACAACTTGTCAAATTGGTGAGCATGGTTCTGCGCAACACTCTTCTGTTTTTAACCCATATGGTATGGTTGTTGGAACATTAAATCCTATTGGTGATATACAAATTGCTTTGGGAAGAGTGTATAACGACAAAAATATAATTTGTTATTCTGACTCGATTGAATGGGGTGGACCGAATAATGAAGTGCTTTATTACGATATAGAACAAGAAAAATTAATTACTTTCTTTGAGAAAGTTCTTCAAACATTACGAGATGATCATTAAATTTTGAAAGGAATAGTTTTTATTTATAATAAAAGTAGCTTATGAGTAATTATTTTTTTAATAATTTGTTTTTAATGGTAAGTTAATTACTTGCGAAAAAGTGAATTATTATAGCCGTTTCATAAATATATTCACGAAAAATAACTGTTCAATAAAGTTGAAAATTTGTAAAGACTATTCTTGGTGGTTTAATTTATATAGCAATAAATATTTAATTAATATTTATATAAAAAAACTGGCTTGAATGTTGTATACTTAAACAGATGATTAGATAAAAACCATATTTATTACGATATAGAATTATTTATTGTATTTCTGCTATATTCCCAAGAATGTTTATTTAAAATATTGTTGAATAGTGCTATAAAATCAGCAAATATCTGGATTTTTATATGAAAAGAGAAAAACTATGGCAGAAAAAAAGGTGAACAAAGTTGTTCTTGCTTATTCTGGTGGGTTAGATACTTCGGTTATTTTGCGTTGGTTGCAAAAAAATTATGAATGTGAAGTGGTTACATTCACTGCGGATTTAGGCCAAGGTGAAGAATTAGGGCCAGCACGTAAAAAAGCCGAAATGTTTGGTGTGAAAGAAATCTTTGTTGAAGATTTACGTGAAGAATTTGTTCGCGACTATGTTTTCCCAATGTTTCGTGCCAATACCTTATATGAAGGTCAATACTTACTTGGAACCTCTATTGCACGACCTTTAATTTCAAAACGTCAAATTGAAATTGCTGAACAAGTTGGTGCGGATGCAGTGGCTCATGGGGCAACGGGTAAAGGTAACGATCAAGTTCGTTTTGAACTTGCTTATTATGCACTAAAACCTGATGTTAAAGTGATTGCACCTTGGCGTGAGTGGGAATTGACTTCTCGTACCCGTTTATTGCAATTTGCCGAAGAAAATCAAATTCCCATTGCGCATGATAAACGTGGGGAAGCACCATTCTCTGTTGATGCAAATTTATTGCATTCCTCTTCTGAAGGAAAGTTATTAGAAGATCCAGCGGAAGCTCCTGATGAAATTGTTTTCCAACGTACGATTTCTCCTGAAGATGCGCCTGATAAAGCAACTGAAATTACCATTGATTTTAAATCTGGTGATCCAGTAGCAATTAATGGTGTAGCCATGTCACCAGCAACCTTACTTACTCGTCTTAATGAGTTGGGTAAAGAAAATGGAATTGGTCGTCTAGATTTGGTTGAAAATCGTTTTGTCGGTATGAAATCTCGTGGGATTTATGAAACTCCTGGAGGTACAATTTTATTATTTGCTCATAGAAACATGGAATCTATTACATTAGATCGTGAAGCTGGGCATTTAAAAGATAGTATTATGCCCCGTTATGCAGAGTTGATTTATAATGGTTTTTGGTTCTCTCCTGAACGCCGTATGTTACAGGCACTCATTGATGAAAGCCAACATTCTGTGAATGGGCGCGTACATTTGAAACTGTACAAAGGTAATATGATTCTTATGGGTCGTGAAAGCCCCAATAGCCTATATGATATGCGCGTCGTTACTTTTGAAGATGATGAAGGTGCGTATAATCAAGTTGATGCTCAAGGCTTTATTAAATTAAATGCATTACGTTTACGTCTAGGTGCGCAAGCAGGACGTCGCGGCGGCAGTTTATAACTTTGTGAATAGGAATTGGCGATCATGAAAAAATTCTTTGCTTTTATGGCTCCTGCATTTTTTGCTTTCTCTTTGGCAGCCTGTGCGGGTGATAAAGATGTTCAATTAACGTCTGATCAATTTATGAAGAAAGTAACAGCTGAGTCTGGTGTGAAAACACTACCCAGTGGTTTGGCTTATCGTGTTATTCAAACAGGCGATCCAAAAGATGCGTCTCCAGCCAAAGGAGACTTGGTATTGGTTGAGTATGAAGGCCGATTACCCGATGGTGTGATTTTTGATGCTTCTGATCGTCATGGTGGTGGATTAATGCAAATGCCAGTCGATGGTCTTATTCCTGGATGGATGGAGGCTTTGCCAATGATGCATCCGGGGGATACTTGGCAGCTTTTTGTTCCAGCGAATTTAGGCTATGCAGAAAAAACAATGGGTGTTATTCCTTCTAATAGTCCCTTAGTCTTTAAAATCCATCTGGTCGGCGTTACCAAAGGTGCTGGTAATAAATAAGTTGTTTGTGTAAAATAAAGGTGTTTTATTGTGTCTAAACCGTTAGGAAAAAGAGTTTTCTCTGGTATTCAACCTACAGGAATTCCACATTTAGGAAATTATTTGGGGGCAATTCGTCACTGGGTTGACATTCAAGAGGGAAATGAATGTATTTACTGTTTGGTAGATATGCATGCGTTAACGGTTTGGCAAGATCCCGTGCAGCTCAGAAAACAGATTATTGAGCAAGCCGCTATTTTGGTTGCAGCAGGAATTGATCCACAAAAACATATTTTATTTAATCAATCAGCCGTTTCGGCACATGCGCGCTTGGCATGGATTTTTAATTGTGTTGCGCGTATTGGCTGGATGAACAGAATGACCCAGTTTAAGGATAAAGCTGGTAAAAATAGAGAAGCACAGTCTGCAGGGCTATATGTATATCCTAACTTGATGGCTGCTGATATTTTAACTTATAAAGCAACATGTGTTCCTGTAGGTGAAGATCAGCGTCAGCATCTAGAGTTGGCAAATGATATTGCTCAGAAATTTAATTATGATTATGAAACGGATTTTTTTCCTGAAGTTCAAGGATATATTCCAACTACCAGTGCTCGTGTGATGAATCTACGCGATGGTAGCAAGAAAATGTCGAAGTCTGATCCTTCTGAGCAAGGGCGGATTGAGTTGATGGATGAAGATGACGTCATTGTTAACAAAATCAAGCGTGCAAAGAGTGATTCCGAGCCTTTACCATCAGAGAAAGAAGGACTTGAAAATCGCTTGGAAGCGTTAAATTTAGTTTCGATATATTCTGTGATGTCAGGTAAAACTGTTGATCAGACACTACAAGAATTTGCAGGGCAAGGGTTTAGTGGTTTTAAATCAGCACTATCGGATGTATTAATCCAACATATTTCACCAATTCGTGAACAAGCCAAAAAATTACTGGCAGATCAAGCTCATATTCATGCTATCTTAAGGAAAGGTGCTGAAAAAGCATCAGCCATCGCAGAACCGATTGTATCTGAAGCAGAAGCAATTGTAGGATTTATAAAGTAGTTATGATGAAACAACAAACGGGTTTTTTACAAGTTCAAACGCATGGTCAAGGTTTAACCATGCTGAACGTAGAAATATCTAATTGGATTTTAAAAACAGGTATTGTTACAGGATTGTTAACGTTGTGGTGCAAGCATACTTCCGCATCTTTTATAGTGCAGGAAAATGTTGATCCGGATGTTCGTCAAGATATCTTATCTTATTTAAACGATTTGGTTCCTGAAAATCGTTATTATCTACATGATAGTGAAGGGGTAGATGATATGCCCGCGCATATTAAAACGATTTTAACTCAGACACATCTTTCTATACCTGTTGTAAACCGTCAAATGGTGTTGGGGATGTGGCAAGGTATTTATTTATTTGAGCATCGGAGGCAAGCTCACCTTCGTGAGGTTGCTTTGCATGTAATGGGCGAGTAAATATTTATTTGTTCCCTTTCTTATAATTCTAAATAAGGAAAAAGAAAAGTATTTACCATTTTTGAGCATATTCTGAATTTTTTAGTTCCTCCTCGTTGTCTAATCTGCAGTAAAATTGTTGTTGATGCTGGATGGGTTTGTTCAGATTGCTTTAAAGATCTTGATTTTATTGAAAAGCCATATTGTCTTTCATGTAATCGGCCATTTATTTCTTGGGAAGAAGTTGGTAAAGATTATATTTGTTTGGAATGTGCTTCTGCAGCGGTTCCTTGGCATCAATGTCGAGCAGCTTTCTTGTATAATGAAGGCTTTAAAAAACTAATTATGCCGTTAAAATACGGTGATCAACAAAAGAGTTTGGTTTTTTTATCTTATTTTATGCATCGTTGTGCTAAAGATTTAATTGTTCAAACAGATATTATTATTCCTGTTCCCTTACATAAAAAAAGATTGAGGCATCGTCAATATAATCAGTCCGCATTATTAGCTTGGCAGATTGGGAAGATAAGTAAAACTTCAGTTCTGCCTATGGGGTTATTACGTGTTAAAGAGACAATGGTTTTAGGGCATTATAATAAGCAAGAACGGCAATATTTATTAAAAAATGCATTTATTGCATATCCTAAATATCTAAATAAAATAAAGAATAAACGTATTTTATTAATTGATGATGTGATGACAACAGGCTCAACTTTAGCCGAGTGTACATCGGTTTTGTTAGAGGCTGGTGTTGCACAAGTTGATCTTTTAGTGGCAGCAAAAGTTGTGTAATTATATAGAAAATAACTAGAAATTTTGATGGGACTTGTTTTGTCTTGATGAACTATTTATATTTTAACAAATATCATTTTATATCTTAAGGAGTTTACGATGGCTAAAATTGAAATTTATACGCAACCAGGATGTCCTTATTGTCAAAGAGCAATCATGTTATTACAAGCAAAAGATGTTGCGTTTAATGAGATAAATGCACCCAAAGGGACGAAAGAACGTGAAGAGGCTATTAATCGTTCCGGAGGAAAAACATCAGTTCCTCAGATTTTTATTGATGATAAAGCAATTGGTGGTTGTGATGATTTGATGGCATTAAATCAATCAGGTGAGTTACAAAAATTATTGGGAATTTAAAAAGAAACAATATATAGTCATCTCATTTCGTTTTAATTATAAATTATCATGAGGGATTAAAGGTGTTTACCAGACTTAAAAAAGTAAGCGTAATTACTGGTATTATATTTATGATGTCCCTATTTTTTGCTTCATTAAGTAACATTAATGCTCAGCAGTCTGCTGATCCTATTAAAATATCACAGCCTGTAGAAGTTGGTTTGTGGGCAACAAAAGAAAATGATGGTGTTTTTCAAATTTACGTATGCGGTCAAAAGTTATGTGGCCGTTTTGTGGGAATGCAATATACAACACCTCTGCCCCCGACCTCAAAGCAAGGGAACTCTCAGTGTAATTTTCTGATGTTACAGAATTTCGTACGTGATAAATCCGGGAATCGTTGGTCTGGGACCATCTTTGATCCAAGAAACGAAAAGGCATATGATGCTAAGATATGGGTTTCAAGTAAGGGTGAGTTAAAAGTTCGAGGGTATTTAGGGATCACTTTACTAGGTGAAACACATACCTGGCATCGTTTCTCAGGCAAAATAATGGAAAATTGCCGTTTACCCGACTTAAAGTAAAATGCTAATTGACTTTTAGCATCATTAACTGTTATTTAATAAGTGGTTAACCACTTGTTAATATTTTTAACTAGGTTTTCAATTATAGCTTTAAAAAGGAAGTCAATATGGCTTATGTTGTAACACAAGTTTTTTCCCCTAAAGATAAATGGAAAAAAGTTACAAAGCAGATTAAAGAACAAATTTTACAGCGTATGATTGTAAATTTATCATCTTTGGCAGGTGATAATAGAGTTCAATTGATTGCTGCGGGGCAGATTGATGGCAAGATTCCTCGTGTCGTAGATTTTGAGTTTTATGTTGTTTGGTCAGTTGAATTGTCTGAAATGAGCAAGCATATTACCCAGCATTTGCGTGAAAGCGAATGGAATGAGTATTTTGAAGTGGTTAATATCGGTGGTAGTGCGTTAAGCATTCCACAATTTGCGGATCTTGTTCTAGCTGATTTAGATGCGGAATAGATTTTGTCAATTTACTAAAAATATAGACTACATAAATAAATAATACTTTAATAATTTTAAATATAAATACAGAAATTAAATACTAAAAAAATAAGTCAATTATTCATTTTAGGATTATTTAATGTCTGAAGAAAACGAAAATAACAATACGTCAAGTATTGATCAAGCTGCAACAGTGATTGCGGCAACGAACGATGATGCTTCATCGTCTTTAAACAGTGCGCTATTTGGAAGTTCGAATGATTCTGCTGCTATTAGTGGTGGTTCTTTAAATAGCGCAGATTCTGCATCGCTTACTGATTTATCATCTACTGGTTCTCTTGGGTCTGGCGCTGATTCTCTTGCATCTGCATATAAAGCAGGTGTTATGTCTGCATTGGATCAAACCTATTATGCTGGTGCATTAGGGCGTTCTGCAGCGGTTACACCGTATGCAGCAAGGGCTGCAGCTCCAGCGCAGGATAAAAATACATACACAATTGCCTCTTCACGATCACTTTGGCTTGCTAACGCTAATTCAATGACGCCTGCTGCTGCTTCTGGTCAGGCTAATTTGTATACTTGGGCTGGTTCTGACCAAGTTGCCACTGGATTTCAAGGTACATTTGGTGTTGGTGCTGGTTTGGGTGGTGCAATTTATCAACAAACCGCTGGTTTGAACATTCAGTCTGGTGCTGCGCTTGGTGTTGGTGATAGAGCTCAACTTTGGGTGGGGAATGCTGCTTCATTTTCTGCGGGTTCTGGTAATTTAGGTCTGACATATGGCGAGACTGCTAATGCTCTTACGCCTGATGGTCGTTCCTTATATTTGGGAAGTAGTTCCTACCTAAGCGCTGCTGGTTTTCTTGGTGGTGTTGCTGACAAATCTCAGGCTGGTGCCAGTTTAGGTGCTGATGCTACTGGTTTGCGTACTAACGCTGTTAGTACTGGTGATGATGTTGTTATGGATATTGGCGCTGACTGGGGTACGATTGGTGACGTGCGTGCAGGTTATGTTGTTCCTAAAGCTGCCATTGGTAATAATAATAAAATCACAACTGGTGGTAACGTTGGGGTATTTATGAATGCTTCTGTTGCTGTTGGTAGTAATGTAACTATGAATGTTGCTGTAATGGGTGGTAGTGGTTTCTTTATTGGTTCTGGTGGATATTACAGTGCTGGTATAAATGGAAGCTATCTTGTTCATGGTGGTATGGGTGCTGCTTACAGCAACTTAACAACCAACAATGCTGCTACTCTTATCTTGAGTGATAATACTTCTGTTACGTTAGATAAAGCAAACTGGGGTAACTTTGCTGCTCAGGCTGGTGGTATTGTTTCTGCTGGTAATAATTTTTATTTGCGTGCGCTAGCAATGTCTGTTGGTTACGGTCAAGATCCTGATACTGGGGCTATCCTTGGTGTACAGGCTGCAACAATGTCAATTGGTAATAACGCTATTATTAATTTGGCGCAAAGTGGCTTAACCATGGAGAAAGATTCTGCTGGAAATCCTTTTAATTTCTATTTGGGATCTAATGGTGCCATTACAGTTGATGGTGTTGGTGGAAAATTAGGTATTGGTACTGGTGCTACTATTGATGGTAAAACCATTTCTATTGGTAACTATTCCAAAGATTATAGCGGATTTAATCCTCAAACCGGAAAGGCGATGCAATATTCTTGGTATAATACTGGGAATAATAACAACGTAACTATTGGTTCTGGTGCGACTATTAATCTTTCTGGTGGTATAGCACTGGACGGTAATAATAATAGTTTAATATTAGCTGGTGGTGGTACTTCTGGTAATATTCTAAATGCAGGATTTATCAGTGCTGGTCGTTTCTACAAGGCGTATCAAATACCGCTTGCAAATAGTAGTTCTACAGCTGGTGGTACTAAGTATAACTATGTATATGATAATACCTCTGGAGCAAATGTTCAAATTGGTGATAATTACGTTATCACATTGACATCAGGGACTATATCAACAGGATTAGCGAATGAACCAACCATTAGTAATAATGGTAATTTTGAAGTTAATACAAATGCTGGTATATTCACGCTTGGTAATAATGTTCATTTGACCGCAAATTCAATGGTTATTGGTGATTATTTTGTGTCATCATATAATCCATACACAAGCACATATGATACATTTACAGCAGCTACAAGTGGTGCTTCTATTACCTACTTAGCAGATGCTAATATCCAACTTTCAGGTGCTGTTCTGTTGAATGGTATCAATGACAAGATGGTATTTGGTGACAGATTGGTTCTAAATGCGGCGACAATGTCATTTGGTACGGGTGTTGCTGGTGGTAATCAGTATAACAATTCATTTGTTGTAGCTAATGATGCAAAGCTTACTATTAGTAACGGCTTTATAAATAATTTATCTAATGGTTTAACGCAATTTGGTGATAGTGCGAACGTACATCTTCTTGCTGGTGATCTTGCATTGGGTGGTGCTGGTGTTGGTGTTGCTGCAAATCGCAACTTCTTCC
>NZ_ATSX01000005.1 GCF_000527695.1 Commensalibacter papalotli (ex Servin-Garciduenas et al. 2014)
AATTAACCGCAACATCAGAATATTTCGTAGATATGATTGAAGTCGCAGAGAAAATTGCGTAATTTTAATCGATTTATAAATAAATTGATGTAACTTTGTAAATATGAAACTTTCCTTTTCTATAATTATAGAAAAGGAAAGTTTTTATTGTTCTGATGATGGAGACCTGTTTAATTATGTATGATCGGTTTATAGAGCATGTTGCAAGAATAGCCCCTAATAAAGTGGCAATGCTTTCGTTTGATGGTTCGGTTACTTTTGCTAAGATGGATGCAGACATTAACCGGTTGGCAAGAGAGTTATTAAATACATTAACGCCTCTTCCTAAGATTGTAGCAGTCTCTTATCAACAAATGCATCCTCATTGGATGTTGTTGATGGCATTAAGTCGCCTTGGTATTGCAACAGCTTCTGTTGCTGATGATAGTTTAATTGCTGCTAAGGAGGTATCTGTTTTAAAACCAGACCTCATCATTAGTGATGCGTTATTTGATATAGAAACCCAAGCTCAAGTGAGGGTGCTTGATTTAGAATGGTATTCTAAAGTTGTAGAGGGGCCTGAGGTAGAACCAGTCAGATTGACTCTGGATCCAGATCGTGTCGTTAGGATTGCGATTTCTGCGGGGACCTCTGCGGATCGTCATCGTATTGATTTTACGGCAAGAATGTTAGAAGTTGCAATCTTACGAATGGCAGAGCAGGAGTATATTGCATGGGTTGGTACGGAAAAAGTGGAACGTTTTCCTGTTTTGTTACCAACATTAGGCTTTGGTAGTATTCATGGTTTTTTAAGTACGTTAAGTATTTGGTCTGTTTGTGGCATAGTTTTAATGGTGGATCGTGAGCAATATCCAGCAGCAATTACAATGCTAAAGCCTTCATTAATGGTGATATCACCATCACAACTTCAAGCAATTTTAGAGAATATGCCGGTTGATATTCCTCCTGTAAAAGATTTGCGTTTGGTGATTTCTGCGGGGCATTTTCCAAAAGAATTGCGTGAGGCTGTTAAGGAACGTTTAACAGAGCATATGCGTATTTTATATGTAACTAGTGAAAGTGGTATTATTGCTGGGGCTCATATTACACAAGTAACACATGATGATATGGCAGGATGGATAATGCCATGGGTTGATGTGCAAATTGTTGACGATCAAGATAATATTTTATCTTTTGGTGAAGTTGGCAATATTCGCATTAAAAGTGCTGATATTATTGATCATTTTTATGAAGATGAAGAAGCTACAAAAAGACAATTTAGAGATGGTTGGTTTTATCCTGGGGATCTAGGGATCTTGGATGAAAATGGTTGTTTAAGAATATTTGGTCGTGTTGATGAGTTATATAATTTTGGTGGTGATAAATTTTATGCCAACAAAATTGATCATATTCTTCGTGTTGTTCCTGGGGTTGAGGATATTGCATTATTTTCAATGCCTAATTCTAGTGGTGTTCCTGAACCATGGTTAGCAATCGTTCGAGGGGATGGATTTGATGTGGACAAAGTTAGTGCTGTGTTAGAGAAAAATTTCCATAATTTGCCAAATATTAGGGTGATGTGGGTTAATCAAATTCCTCGTGATTTGACAGATCGCGTTTTAAGATATCAGTTAAGTATGGCTGCAACGCAGCAATATGTGGCAACAAAAAAATAAAATATAAAAAGTTTAGTTCGTTATCGGTTGGGTTTAATAGTCATTTACATGGTATATAACTCAAAAAATAAGATTATATTGGAATATAGAGAGAACCATGCAGGTAGTTAATAATAAGAAATATTCTGGTGAAATAGCCATTGTAGGTATTGGGTGTAGGTTTCCAGGTGGTATCGTTGATCTGGATAGTTTTTGGGAAGCTGTTTGTGGAAAAAAAGAAACAGTTAGTCGTATCTTGCCAACACGTTGGAATTGGAGAGAGGTTTACGACAAAGATAATACAACAGTTGCCAAAAGTTTCTTTTTAAATGGAAGTTTTTTAACACAACCGATTGATGAGTTTGAACCTCTTTTCTTTGGTATGTCCCCTAAAGAGGCAGTACAGTGTGATCCTCAACAGCGTGTGTTATTAGAAGTTGCTTGGGAGGCAATGGAAGAGGGCGGTTTGGTTCCTGCTAAATATGCTGGGAAAAAAGTTGGTGTATTTGTTGGGATTTTTGCAACTGACTGGTTGATTATGCAATCCAGTCATTATGCAAGTGAAGGAAATGCTGAGACCAACTTCTTGGCAACGACAGCATCAACCACGATGATTTCAGCACGCTTATCATATTTCTTTGATTTCTGTGGGCCATCTTTGGCGTTAGATACAGCATGTTCCTCATCATTGACCGCTATTCATTTAGCTTGCCAAAGCTTAAGAAATGGCGACAGTGATATGGGTATGGCTGGTGGTATTAATATTATGTTGATCCCACAGTCAGGTGCCTTGGTTGCTAAGGCACGCTTTATGGCTGAAGACGGAAAAAGTAAAAGCTTTGATTCTGCTGCTGACGGCTATGGTCGTGGTGAAGGTTGTGGGATTGTCATTTTAAAACGTCTTGAAGATGCTATTGAAGATGGCGATAAAATTCATGCAGTTATTAGTGGTATTGGTATTAACCAAGACGGCCATAATGAAGGAATTACCGTCCCTAGTGCTATTGCTCAAGAAAAGCTTATTCGTGTTGTTGCAGAGCAAGCAAATGTTGATTTAAAAGATATTGCTTATGTAGAAGCTCACGGAACAGGAACGCCTGTTGGTGATCCATTAGAAGCACAAGCTATTTCTAATACAGTTGGAAAAAGTCGTGCCAAAGATGATCCTGTTATTATAGGGTCTGTTAAAGCAAATATTGGACATTTAGAAGCCGCTGCTGGTGTTGCAGGATTGATTAAGGCTTGCTTATGTCTTGAACATAAGGCTGTTCCTCCTCAGGCTAATTTGAAGGAACCCAATCCAAATATTCCTTTTGAAGAAATGAATTTGCGATTGGTGCAAGATGAAGTTGTTCCTTTAACAACAAAAGCTAAAGATCTTTATGCTGCTATTAACTCTTTTGGCTATGGTGGTTCAAATGCGAATGCAATTATTCGCGCACCTCGCAAAGAGGAAGTTAGTCAAGATATCAATTCAGAAATGGTAAATTTACCTTCTGATAGCTATATTTTATCATTATCTACGAAACAACAACCTTCTTTAAAGTTGATGGCAGAGCGTTATGCTGCTTTCTTAAAAGAAGAGAACAGTCCTTCTTTAGATGATATTTGTTATTCTGTTGGTAAACATCGTTCTTACTTCCAAAGACATTTGGTTGCATTTGGTAAAACAAAAGAGGAAATTGCTCAAAAACTAGAGGATTTTGTTCAAGATAAACCTAATCCTGATGTTATTGTTGGGCAACAACAAATTAAAACTCAGACACAACCTGCTTTTGTATTTTCTGGTATGGGACCTCAATGGTGGGGGATGGGACAATGGCTATTAAAGCATGGCCCTGCAGAATGTTTAGCAATCGCTAAAGAGGTTGACCAGTATTTTAAAGAGCTTTCTGGTTGGTCAATTCTTGCTGAAATGCAAAAAACAGAAGAAGAATCTCGTATTCATGAAACTGCAGTGGCTCAACCTGGAATATTTACTGTTCAGGTGTGTTTAGCTGAAGTGTTGAAGTTATATGGTATTCGTCCAGCTGCTATTGTTGGACATAGTGTCGGTGAAGCTGCAGCTGCATATGTTGCGGGCGCACTTAGTCTTAAAGATGCGACAACAGTAATTTACCATCGTAGTCGTCTGCAACAAACTTTTGCTGGCAAAGGTACGATGTTGGCTGTTGGGATGGCGCCTTCTGCTTCAGCGGAACTGATTAAAGATTATGAGGGGGATGTTGCGGTTGCTGCAATTAACAGCCCACGTTCATTTACATTATCTGGTAGTAAAGAAAACCTAGAAAAAATCGCGGCTGAATTAGAAAAACGTTCAGAATTTAACCGTTTCTTGAAGGTTGAATTGGCTTATCATAATCCAATTATGACTGATATTCGCGATGAATTTGAAGAGGCTGTTGAGAGTATTCAGCCCAAAACACCAACTATTCCACTTTATTCAACGGTTACAGGACATATTTGTGATGATACGTTCTTTCATGACCCGAATTACTGGTATCGTAACCTTCGTCAAACCGTATTATTTGCCGAAGCTATTTCAACAATGATTCATGATTCCTACTCTTTATTTTTAGAAGTAGGGCCTCATCCTGTTTTATCTGCGTCTATTAAAGAATGCGCAGCAACATTAAATATTTCTATTGGTACAGCTTATACGTTGCATCGTAATGAACCAGAAGAAAAATCATTAGCTAAAGTTCTATCAACATTATCTGCAGTTGGATTAGAGTTAGATTGGAATAAAATTGTTAATGGTAAGCGTATTAACCTTCCGTTCTATGCTTGGGCTAAAGAAGTTTATTTTGGTGAAAGTAAACATTCAAGACAACGCCGTTTAGCTGTTCGCTTAAATCCTGTATTAGGAGATGTGGATTGGTCTGCTTCTCGAGGATGGTTGTCCGAGCTTAATATTAATTTTATGCCATGGTTAGTGGATCATAAAATTGAAGGAATGATGGTGCTTCCTGGTGCTGCTTATGTAGAAGCGGCTATTGCAGCGCACGCACAACTTGCAATTAATGCGCCTAAAGAAATGCAAGAGCCAGCTATCATTGAACATTTGCAGCTTAAAAAAGCAATGGTTGTTGATCCTGATCGTAAGTTCTATCCATATATGACTTGGAGTGTTGATGAATTAACAAGTCGTCTATTGGCTTATGGTCGTACTGAAAACGATTCAACCAATTGGGATTTATATGCTTCTGTTTCTTTACGTCGTACCTCTCCATGGGGTGGGGATGATATTGAAGATCTGAGTGCATTAAAAGCCAAAATTACAGATCAGGTTGATACTGCTTTCTTCTATGAGCAACTGCGTGAGCATGGATTAGAATACGGACCTGCATTCCAGACTATCCATGAATTACATCGTGGAGATGGTGTTGCATTAGCACATCTTAAACTTGCAGAAAGTGAACAAGAAACTGTTGAAGAATATTATATTCATCCAACGCTGCTTGATGGTGCCTTCCAATTATTTGGTTTGTTAGGCGCTAAAGATAAAGCCCTAGCAGATACAACATTTGTGCCTGTTGGTATTGATCGTGTAATGTATTACGGCAGACATGAAGGTGAACTTTATGCTTATGCGTGTAATTTCAGAAAAGATGATGACCTCTTTATTGGTGATATTTTCCTTTATAACTTAAAAGGCGAACCAGTTCTTAAAGTTAAAGGCTTGACGGTTAAAGAGCTTGCTACTGAAAAACAAAAAGAAGCAAAACGTGCACGTTGGTTATATCGCTATGAATGGAAACAAGTAGAGGCTTTATCTTTACTTGGTGAAATTGCTCGTGTTGCTGTGATTACAGATAATGATGTGGTTGCTACGCCGTTGATTGCAGAGTTGGAATCTCAGGGGGTTTCTGTTTTCCAAGGTTGTTTGGGGGATAAATCAGGTCAAGAATCTGATAATGTTTACAATATACGTCCTGATCAAGCTGAGGATTATAAAGGCTTTTTCTCATTCATAGATTTGCATAAATGTCGAGCTGTCGTTTATTTACGCAGTAAGCTTGATAATACCGAAGATAAAATTGGATTATCTTTAGTTCAAGAAATGTTAGTTCTTTCAAAAGGGCTGCCTGCTCTTGAAGAAAAAGACGTTACTGAAAATCTTCGTTTTGTTATCTTGACGCATGGTGCAGAAAAAGTTCTTGAAGATGAAAATATCGTTAATCTGAATCAATCTTCATTACGTGGTTTTGTGCGTGTGTTCTCACTAGAGCGTCCAGAATTACAAATGAAAATGGTTGATATTGATGCAGATATGACCATCACGGAGCCTGGTGTAATAGCAGCTGAAATTTTATCTGATGATATGGAAGATGATGTTGCATTAAGAAAAGATACACGTTTTGTATCTCGTCTGGTTCCATTTAAAAGCCAAGAAGATGTTAAATTTATTCCTTTGACTGAAGCAGGGGATAACGTTGGATATCGTCTGATGCCTGGTCGTTCAGGAATGTTGGATCAAATCCATTATGATGCATTTGAACGCCAAAAACCACCTCCAGGACATATTGAACTTGAAATTATCACGTCATCTTTGAACTTCAAAGATGTGTTGAAAGTCATGGGCTTGTTGCCTCGTAGTGTGATGAAACATACATTCCATCAAGCTGGATTAGGTATGGAGGCTTCTGCGCGTATTGTTGCTGTTGGTGAAGGTGCCCATGAAGCTGGATATCAAGTTGGTGATCGCATGGTCGTGTCCATTCGTGATTGTTTAACTTCTCATGCAATTGTGCCAATTGAGAATTTATATGCCGTCCATCTTGATGCAGCTTCTATGATTAGAGAAGCAAAACGTTACAATCTTAGTGATGAAGAGGTGGATCGTATTCGTAATGAGCTGATTGAAGAAATTCCAAATGCTGAAGCATCAACAATGCCTACAGTTTTCTCAACTGCTTATTATACTCTAATTGATCTTGCTAATTTGAGAGAAGGACAAACAATTTTAATTCATGCAGCTTCGGGTGGTTTAGGATTAGCGGCCATTCAAATTGCAAAATTAAAAAAAGCTCGAATTTTTGCCACAGCAGGCAATGATGAAAAACGTCAATATTTGCGCGATATTGGATGTGAGCACGTTTGGAATTCTCGTAACCTAGAATTCGTTGATGGTGTTAAAGAAGTAACGAATGGTAGAGGGGTAGATGTTGTTCTGAATTCTTTATCAGGTGAATTGTTACATGAAAGCTTGGCACTAGTTGCGCCGTTTGGACGTTTCTTTGAAGTAGGTAAACGAGATATTGTTGAAGAAAAATGGCTGCCAATGCAGGCGTTTAACGACAATATCGCGTTTTTCTCTATGGATTTGGATCGTATGTTGGCTCAACGTCCAGATGAAATTATGCGAATGTTGATCGAAGTTACACGACAAGTAATGATGAGAAACATCGTAATGCCTCCATGTACGATATTCCCAGCATCAAAATGTATCGAAGCATTCAGACAGATGGCTTCTGCTCAACATATTGGTAAAATTGTTATTGATTTTACCGATACCAAAGATGTCATGGTTAAACCTGTTCCAAAAGACTTGCCAACAGTTTCTGCTGATGCGGTTTATGTGATTACGGGTGCATTTGGTGGTATGGGCTTACAACTGGTTCAATGGTTGGCAGCACTTGGTGCAAGACATTTGGTTGTTGTTGGGCGTTCTTTGAAAAAAGATGATGAGAATATCCAAAAAGCAATTAAGGTGTTAGAGCAAAACGATGTGCATTTATATCAAATGCAGGCAGATATCACGGATTACGATAGTATCAAATCTGTTATTGATAAAGTAACTCAATTGGATGTTCCTTTAAAAGGTATCTTCCATTGTGCAGCAGTGATTGATGATGGTGTTATTGAAAATCTGGATGATGAACGCTTGGCTCGCGTGATGTTGCCTAAAGCACAAGGGGCGTGGAATTTACATGAACTAACCAAAGATATTGATCTAGATCATTTTGTTTTATTCTCTTCTGCTACTAATCTTCTTGGAAATATTGGGCAAGCAGCTTATGTTTCTGCGAACTTCTTCTTGGATGCTTTAGCAAAATACCGTAAAGAAATTGGTCTTCCTGCTCTTGCGATTGAGTGGGGTGCGATTGACGGTGGGTCAATGTTCCAAAAAGATAGCCGTGCTGCTAAAAACTTTGAAGCTATTGGGGTAAGTCCTATTGCGATTAAAGAAGCTTTGGCAACGATTTCATTACTTTGGAAAGCAGATCAACCTTGTGTTGGTGTATTGGATATTGATTGGTCTAAGTGGTTTGGCGTTTTCCCAATCAGTCGTTCGGTTGGACGCTTCCAAGATTTGCTTACATTAGGAAATTCTTCATACGAGCAAACTGAAGCATTACGTCAATTGAATGCATTACCTTTAGAGGAACGTTTACCTTTTGTGGTGCAAAATTTAATTGATATTCTGACTAAAACTTTACAAATTCCGCCGGACAGTATTGATGGTAATACTCGTTTAACTGAACTTGGTATTGATTCATTGGTTGGTGTGGAATTACAGATTGCGATTAGTAACACATTAGGATGTGAAATTTCATTATTACAACTAATGAAAGAAGAAAATCTGCAAGATGTGGGTAAAGTATTATTAAGAAAGCTGAAGGTTCCATTTGAAAGTAATGAGTCGTTAGTTCTTGATTCTGATGCGCAAACACCTACATCTGAATCTGAAGAGATTACACCGATAATTGAAGATGCTTCAAAGAAAGAAGTGGAATAAGCATAAATAATGGCTCTTATTATTCCAGATGATACCGAGGAAGATTGGGCATGTAAGGCTTATGGCATTGTCGACTGGCACACATCTACGTTGGTCGACATGTTACAGCATCGTGCAAAACTTTCCCCATCAATGGTTTTGTATACTTTGTTGGATGGTGATTGTAACCCAGTTGACCATTTAACGAGTGTTCAATTAGATGATAATGCAGCAACAATTGCAGCGGGTTTACTTCATTTTGGCAAAAAGGGAGATCGTGTTCTTCTTTTATGTGATAATGATTTAAATTATATTTCTGCTTTTTTTGGATGTATTTATGCAGGAATGATTCCTGCCTCTGGTGTTCATATTGATGTGATGCGTAGTGATGAACGCTTTGAAATGGTAGCAAATGATGCGCAGCCTAGATTGATTATTGGGCCGCGCAAAATTCTTGCTGATTACAAGGCTGTTCATAAAGATCTTGATTGTAAACCTATATGGGTCTCTTTGGAGGTTTTATTAAATGCAAAAAATAAAATCGCTATTAAAGGGGATAACCAAGGGGTCGCATTTATTCAATACACCTCAGGGACAACTAAAAATACTCGTGGTATTGAATTAACACATCGTAATTTGATTTTTAATTTACGTCATCAGGCAAAAAGCTATGAGTATCTTGATGAGGACTATAGTGGGTTAAGTTGGTTGCCTTTAGCTCATGATATGGGATTGATTGGTTGTGTATTATTGGCTATTGGAACTGGGGGGCGATGTACATTATTGCCTCCTAAATATTTTATCGAAAAGCCAGTTCGTTGGTTAAAGGCATTAACAAAATATAAAGTCAGTATGTCTGGTGGCCCAACTTTTGCATATAATTTATGCACAAGAGAAGTTACCGAAGAAGAAATGCAAGAACTAGACTTGTCTCATTGGGAGCTTGCTCTTAATGGTGCAGACACGGCCCAGGCAGATATCATGCAACGTTTTTGTAAAAAATTTGCTGATGTGGGTTTCAGAGCCCGTCATTTAGTGTTTGGATATGGTTTAGCTGAAGCAACGCTTACTGTGACTAGAACAAAAAGGCGCGTTTCTCCTAAATTTAGAAGTTTTTCTCGAAGTGCATTAATGGCTGGTTTTGCTTGGCCAAGCACGAACAAATTTGATCGTAGGGAGTTGATTTCTTGTGGAACGTCTTTAGAGGATCAAAAGGTTGCTATTGTTGATCCAGAATCTCGCAAGGCGGTCAGAAGTGGACGTGTTGGAGAGATTTGGATCAGTGGTCCTAGTATTGCTAAGGGATATTTTCAACGACCAGAATTAACAGAAGAAGTATTCCATGCAAAAATTGTAGGACAAGATGAAAATTATTTACGTACGGGTGATCTTGGATTTTTATTAGATAATAATTTATTTTTTTCTGGACGAATGAGCAATGTCATTGTTTTACGTGGAAAAACATATGATCCTGATGATGTTAGTGGTGCTTTAGAAGCTGCATGTTCAGATATCAGGCCCAATGCAACGGCGTTTTTTTTAGCTAATCCAGAAGATTTTGCGTCGATTACGGTTATCATAGAGTTGGTTAAAAAGCCTTTGAATTCTTATGAAGAAATTGCTGAAAAGGCTTATGAAGTTATTACAAAAACGTATGATATCTGGCCTAAAATGATTGTGCTTACACGTCCAGGCGGTGTTTTGAAGACTCCAAGTGGAAAAGCGCAAATTGCTAGAACTCGTAAAGCATTGCATGAAAATGCATTGCCTGTTATTCAAAAGTTTGAGTACGAAGTACCAGATCTTCCACCGCCATTATCTCGTGAAGAGGCATTAATTGAGGTTGAAAAATGGATTGCTGAGGAAACAAAAGATTGGGATGAAGATGTTAAAGAATTAACGCGTGAGAAATTGGTAAATAGAGAAGTGGATTCAGAACTGTTATTAAATTTAAGACGAGCTTTTGAACATCATTTCCATATTCAAATTGATCCATCCGAGTTTATGGTAGCATGTCAGGATTATAAGGATTTATGTAATTTACTGGCAGGCCAAATTAGTGTAAGTGCATAATCATAAAAATGCATGATATAAAAAGAAAAAAAGGGCATAGAGAATGAGTGAAGATTCCAAAGTTAAAGTTGAAGGTTTTGAGCGGATTAAATTAAAAACACGTGATGAGCAAGAAGTAGAACAAAATTCTAAAAATTCAGTAGCAGCACCAGTCATTCAAGAATTATCAGAAAGATTTGCTCCTAAAATTGGTGGAGAGATGACGCCAAATCAAGAAGTGCAAAGCTCTGTTGAAGGTAATCAAGCGCAACCAAGTAATGTGCAGCCTCCTACATCAGTGGAGGCTAATCTTGTGCAACCTCCTGCGATGCCTACACAAGAAGGCGAGCATGGTATTTTTTATGATTTTAACTTTGGAATGCGTGTGTGTGTTCCCAAACCTGTTGAAGGTGAGGGGTGGCGTATCCAATTATATGATTTAGATGCAGAAGTTGGATTGTTAGATCAACCTTGCTTTGATGTAGGGCATGCAGCAACAGCAAAGCATCATTTCTTAAACGGAAAAATAACAGTTTGTAAAATTCATAAAGATGGAAAAGTAGAAGAAGTTTTTTCTCGTAAATATGATGCTAAAGATAAAAATGTTTTGATTGTTTTCCCTAATGGTTCATTAGGGGATTCTTTGGGATGGATGCCTTATGCTGAGAAATTTAGAAAGAAACATCATTGTAATTTGACGGTTGCAATTGGTAAACCATTAATTGAATTGTTTGAAAAATCCTATCCAGAAATAAAATTTGTTGATTCTGTTGAGTATGCAAAACAAGAGAAAAAAGATAGTTTTTATGCTTCCTATTATATAGGATTATTCTTTAAAGATGAGGATAATCATTGGCAACCACAAGACTTCAGACAAGTTGGTTTGCATCGTACAGCAGGTTATATCTTGGGTGTTGATCCAACTGAAGAGCCTCCTAAATTAACTGTAGATGATGATACCCGTCCAATAGAAGAACCTTATGTTGTTATCGCAGCTCAAGCATCAACACAATGTAAATATTGGAATAATCCATATGGATGGCATAAAGTTATTGAATTTTTAAAGTCAGTTGGATACCGAGTTATTTGTATTGATAAGGAAATTACATTTGGGAGAGACCTTGTTTGGAATCATATTCCTAATGGTGCAGAAGATCAAACAGGACCTCGCTCTTTGACGGAACGGGCTCGTTGGTTAAAACATGCTGAATTTTTTGTAGGTCTGTCTTCTGGTCTGGCTTGGTTGGCTTGGGGTGCAGGAATACCCGTTGTGATTATTTCTGGTTTTACGCATCCATCGACTGAGTTTAATACTCCTTATCGTGTGTTTAGTACACATGTATGTAATAGTTGTTGGAATGATATTCGTTATCAGTTTGATCATACTAATTTTTTATATTGTCCAAAACATCAAAATACGCCTCGTCAGTTTGAGTGTACAAAAGGGATCTCGCATCAACATGTAATCAGTACGATTATGAAAATCCCTGGATGCCGTAAACAACCTGTAGTTTCAGTCTAATTATTATAAAAAGCCTTTGAGTTTAAAACTCAAAGGCTTTTTAATTACTTTTAATTACGCAGATTATGCCTTAGATAAACAAATCATATAATTTATTTTTACGTTATTAGTTATTTTCCAGCCATTTGGTCTCAAAGTTAATCCAGCTATGTCAACTATACGTAACCCCGCATGATGAGCCATCTTTCCAAGTTCAGCAGGTGTTATAAACTGTTTCCAGTTATGAGTACCAATTGGTAATTTACGAGTTAAATACTCTGCACCTAGTTTAGCAAACAAAAAAGAGGGAATATTGCGATTAATTGTAGAAAGAAAAGCAATTCCCTGATTTGTTAAAAGCCTAGAGATATTATGAACAAATTCTTGAGGATCATTCACATGCTCCAATAGTTCTAAGGCGTTAATAATTTGAAATTGTCTTGATTCATAGACCAATTCTTCAATTGTTCCTACTTGATAGGTTATTTCACCGCTATTAGGTGGAAGAGGCACGCTATTTAAATGATTTTTTCCAGCCTGGATAACGTCTTTTGCAGCATCAACACCAATGACATCATATCCTAAAGAGGCCAAGCCTTCACTAGCGATACCAACGCCACAACCAATATCTAAAATCGGGCATGTTTTATCTAATGGTTGATATGTTTTAAGAATATTTTGAATCCATTTGATACGAAGTGCATTCATTTCATGTAGGGGGCTCATTGGGCCTGTTCGATTCCACCATTCACTGGCTATGGCATTAAATCGATTAATTTCGTCATCTTTAACAGAATTCTTTTGATTGTGTGGGTCAGGTGGTGTAACGGTGGACATAATTAGGCCTTTCACAGGGTCACCAAGATGAATTAATCAAATTATAAACAAAAAAAGAAGTCAATAGTTTGATTATCAATTATAACTGGGTTAAATAATTCATTAACGATATTTTAATCAATAAAGTCTATAGTTTCATTATGTAAAGAGTAATAATGAAATAATCATTGCGGAGTTTGTCTTTTATGCCTCTTAATGCCCCTAGAATAGTAATGAAATTTGGTGGTACATCTGTTGCCGATTTAGATAGAATTCGAAATGTAGCGAAAACGGTCAAAAAGCAAGTTGAGGCAGGGTGTGAAGTCACAGTTGTTGTCTCTGCAATGTCTGGTGTTACCAATCAGTTAGTCGGTTATTGTGAATCTTTAAACCCATTATTTGATCCTTGTGAATATGATTCGATTGTTGCCACGGGTGAGCAAGTAACCAGTGGTTTATTAGCGATTGCCTTGCAAACTTTAGGTGTGAAATCACGATCTTGGGCAGGATGGCAGATCCCAATTTTAACAGATGATGCACATAGTAAAGCAAGAATTAAATCAATTGATTCTTCCAAGCTTATTGAATGTATGCAATCAGGGGTTGTCCCTGTTGTTGCAGGCTTTCAAGGTGTTGATGATAATGGTCGCGTTGCAACATTAGGGCGCGGTGGTTCTGATACTTCTGCGGTTGCACTTGCAGCAAGTATGCAAGCAACAAGATGCGATATTTATACAGATGTTGATGGAATTTATACAACAGACCCCAGAATTGTCAAAAAGGCAAAACGTATCTCAGCGATTGCTTATGAAGAAATGCTAGAGCTGGCCTCTGTTGGTGCAAAAGTTTTGCAAACACGTAGTGTAGAGTTGGCAATGAAAGAACAGGTCAGGGTTCAGGTGCTGTCCAGTTTTGATGATAATCCAGCACCGATGGAAAATTCGTTACCTGGGTCTTTGGTTGTAAGTGAGGATGAAATTATGGAAAAAGAACAAGTTACCGGTATTGCATATTCTTTAAACGAGGCTAAAGTCGTTATCAAAGATATTCCTGATCATCCTGGTATTGCCGCATCAGTTTTTGCCCCTTTGGCACGCGAAAACGTAAATGTTGATATGATAGTGCAAAGCAGTGGTAGCAATCAAAAAACAGATATGACGTTTACGGTTCCCAAAACAGATTTATTAAATGTTCAAAAGATTTTGGAACGTGAAAGAGAACATATTGGTTTTGCAGAAATGTTAACCGATGATGATGTGGTAAAAATCAGTGTTATTGGTATTGGTATGCGTTCTCACACTGGGGTTGCAAATACCATGTTTAAAACATTGGCAGAACGTTCAATTAATGTTCAAGTGATTTCTACTAGTGAGATTAAAGTTTCCGTATTGGTTGCAGCCGAGTATGTTGAATTAGCCGTTCGTGCGTTACATACGGCTTATGGATTGGATGCTCAATAATGCAACATAACGGGGTTGATTTGATGGGTTTAGATAAAGAAGCGCAAAACGAATTAGCATCTTTATGGAACAGAGGAACCGAGTTTCTAGGTTCTGAGGTTGCTATTTTAGCAGGTGCAATGTCGTGGGTCAGTGAACGCCATCTTGTTTCTGCGATTTCTAATGCAGGTGGTTTTGGTGTGATTGCTTGTGGTGCAATGGATCCTGCTTTACTAGAAGCAGAAATTATTGCAACGCAGTCCATGACGACTAAGCCTTTTGGTGTTAATTTAATTACCATGCATCCTCAGCTTAATGAGTTAATTGATGTTTGTTTAAAATTAAATGTAAAACATATTGTGCTGGCTGGGGGGGTTCCTTCTGGTGCAGCAATAAAAAAAATTAAAGATGGTGGCGCACAAGTGGTTGCGTTTGCTCCCGCTTTGGTTTTAGCTAAACGGTTGATAAAAATGGGTGTTGATGCGCTGGTAATTGAGGGCGCAGAAGCAGGGGGGCATGTTGGCCCTGTTTCTTTGACAGTATTAGCTCAAGAGATTTTACCTATTATTCGCGAAGTGCCTGTTTTTGTTGCTGGTGGGCTTGGGCGAGGGGATGCAATTTTATCATACTTGGAAATGGGGGCCTCTGGTGCGCAATTGGGTACAGTGTTTGCGGCTTCTGTAGAAAGCCAAGCGCACGAAAATTTCAAAAAAGCTTTTATCAGAGCAGCAGCTCGTGATGCTGTTACAACCGTGCAAATTGATGATTCTTTTCCTGTTATTCCTGTTCGAGCTTTGGCTAATCAAGGAACCAAAAATTTCATGAAGCATCAAGCGGCTATGATTCAAAAATATCAAAATCAAGAACTCAGCAAAGAAGAGGCTCAATTAGATATTGAACATTTCTGGGCTGGTGCTTTACGTCGTGCAGTAAAGGACGGAGACGTCGAGAATGGTTCTGTGATGGCAGGGCAATCTGTGGGAATGGTTAAAGAGATATTGCCAGTTAAAGAAATTATTCATAACTTAGTGAAACAAGCGGTTGATGCCTTGGTGGTCAGACGTCAACGGATTAAATAATCATAATTAACCTTAGGTTGAATGAAGCATGAGCGACTTAAGCCAATTGCACTCTGAGAAAAATATTGGAGATATGCTAAAGAATCGTAGAGAAGAGTTAGGGCTTAGCCTTGATGAAGCTTCTCAACGGTTACGTATTCGTCTAATATTTTTAAAAGCATTAGAGGATGGGCGTATTGATCAATTGCCGGGTGTTGCTTATGCTTCTGGTTTCTTAAGGGCTTATGCTGAATTATTAAACTTAGATAGTGATGCGTTGGTGAAGCGTTTTCGTCAAGAAAGCCAAGCTAATGCTGAAAAACCAAAGTTGATGTTTCCTGCCCCTGTGCCGCAAAGTGGTATTCCAGCTGGAGTTATTGTTTTTTTTAGTCTTTTGATTATGGTTGGGGCGTATATTGGTTGGTATAAGATGTCTGATCATCACCAATCCCCTTCTGAAACAATCCCGCCTCCACCAGCACAACTTGATCAAAAAGTAGGGGAACCTCAACAAGTTTCACCACAAATTGCATCTATTATGCCATCAGAACATCCTGTATCTATGTCAGGCAATGAGAATAAGGCTACTTCTGCTGATGTTAATAACAATAAACAGGTGGGTAATAATCCATTAACACCTCTGACGGATTTAATGCGCCCAGTGTCTTCTGATCAGTTGCCACAGCAACCTTCGTCAGCTCCTGCAGTTACAAATATCATTCCTGCTGAAACAAAAGAGCCTGAGAAACCGTTGATGATCAAAGCAATTGCCCCTAGTTGGTTACAGATCAAAGATAAAACGGGTAAAGTTTTATATCAAAAAATATTAAAAACAGATGAAACTTGGCAAGTTCCCAGCGATCAAGATGAGGTTTTGTTGACAATTGCTAATCCTAGTGTTGTTGTTTTACAAAAAGGCGATATTCAATCCTCACCATTAGGGAAAAAGGGAAAAGCCTTGCGTCGTTTTGTGCTGAATAAGGAAAAAGCTGATAAATTATTGAACCCAGAAGATGGTGATATAAAACACCCTTCTGATGAAGGAATACCTCAAGAGGTGAAAAAGAAACCAGTCGTGAGCAAGCCTGTTTCACGTTCTAAACATGATGTATCTGCTGATGATCTGAATGCAAAGCAGCTTAATCGTTAAGTTTATTGAGGACAAAGAATTGCACCTTTCATCAAACGTTCCTAAATAAGAAGTTATTAGATAAGATTATATAGCGATTTCTTTTGAATAATTTGATATATTCTATGATCATTTCGGAGATTAAAATTAAATGAGTTTACGCCCATATCAACATATTGAACGCAATAAAACCCGTCAGATTCATGTTGGATCTGTTCCTGTAGGCGGTGGTGCACCGATTAGTGTGCAAACCATGACCAATACGTTGACCAGCGATGCGAAAGCAACAATTGCACAGATTAAACGTGCAGAAAAAGTTGGTGTAGATATCGTTCGTGTTTCTTGTCCTGATGAAGCAAGTACAGCAGCATTAAAAGAAATCGTTCAGAATGTGAATGTGCCGATTGTTGCAGATATTCACTTTCATTACAAAAGAGCGATTGAAGCAGCTCAAGCAGGGGCCGCTTGTTTACGGATTAATCCTGGTAATATTGGTAGTGCAGAACGCGTTCGTGATGTGATTAAGGCTGCTAAGGATTATAATTGTTCCATTCGTATTGGGGTTAATGCAGGTTCTTTAGAAAAGCATTTGTTGGAAAAATACGGTGAGCCTAATCCTGATGCATTGGTTGAAAGCGCATTGGAACATGCAAAGATTTTAGAAGATAATGATTTCCGTGAATTTAAAATCAGTGTCAAAGCATCCGATGTATTCTTAGCGGTTGAATCTTATCGTTTATTATCCGAAGCTTGTGACTATCCATTACATATAGGAATTACCGAGGCTGGTGGAAAACGTGCTGGAACTGTAAAATCTTCTATTGGTTTAGGCTCTTTATTATGGGCGGGTATTGGGGATACAATGCGTGTTTCTCTATCCGCAGAGCCCGAAGAAGAAGTTGCAGTAGGTTGGGATATTTTAAAAAGTCTTGGTATACGCCATCGTGGAGTTCATGTGGTTTCTTGCCCATCTTGTGCGCGTCAAGGATTTCAAGTGATTCCAACTGTTGCTAAGTTAGAAGAACGTTTAGCACATATTGAAACACCGCTTTCTTTATCTGTGATTGGTTGTGTGGTGAATGGCCCTGGTGAAGCAACGATGACGGATGTGGGGGTAACAGGGGGTGGCTCTGGTCGTCATATGGTTTATATGGCGGGTAAACAAGATCATACCGTTCCCGCAGAAGATATGATTGACCATATTGTCGAGTTGGTAGAGAAAAAAGCTGCTGAGATTGAAGCTGAAAAAGCTGCAGCCAAAGCAAAAGAAGCATCTAAATAATTTTATAAACTTTAAGGCAGGATAAAAGCGTGAGTGTGGTAAAGCCCGTTCGTGGAACGCATGATTTAATTGGTGAAGAATCTAGACGTCATCAACATGTTATTCAAGTTGCAAAAAAAGTAACTTCTTTATATGGGTTTGAGGAATGGACTACCCCTGTTTTTGAAGAAACAACCGTATTCGCACGATCTTTGGGGGAAACTTCAGATGTTGTTTCCAAAGAAATGTATTGTTTTGAAGATCGTGGGGGGGATTCATTAACATTGCGTCCAGAGGGAACAGCAGGTATTTGCCGTGCATTGGTTACTAATGGATTAACTCAGTCGTTACCACAAAAGGCTTTTTACGCAGGTCCGATGTTTCGTTATGAGCGCCCGCAAAAAGGGCGTTATCGCCAGTTTCATCAAATTGGGGCTGAGCTATTAGGAACGTCTACGCCATTTGCAGATGCAGAAATGATCGCAATGGGCTATCATATTTTGCGTGAGCTTGGCATTGCTGATGATGTGGTGCTAGAGCTGAATACATTAGGTGATGTTGCAAGCCGTAAAGCGTGGAGAGAGGCGTTAATTTCTTATTTTCAAGCCTTTCAATCAAAACTATCAGAAGATAGTCGTAATCGTTTAGAGAAAAATCCATTACGTATTTTAGATAGTAAAGCACCTGAAGATCGAGCATTGTTGGCAAATGCACCCGCTTTAAAAGAGCACATGACCCCTGAAGCACAAAATTTTTGGGATCAATTAAGGGTTGCATTGGATCAGTTTAATATTCCATATAAAGTAAATCCTTATATTGTTCGTGGCTTGGATTATTACAGCCATACGGTTTTTGAGTTCGTGACGACCAAGCTTGGTGCGCAAGGCACTGTTTTAGCGGGTGGGCGTTACGAAGGCTTGGTTGAAGAAATGGGTGGCCCAGCAGTGCCGTCGATCGGTTGGGCAGCAGGGATAGAACGCTTGGCTTTGTTGCTAGAACAAAGTCCAAAAGCCTCTGTGCCCATAGTAATCATTCCATTATCTGATGACGTGCATCAAGTTGCGTTTTCTACATTACAAGATCTGCGTTATCATGGAATTTATGCCGATATTGCGTATAAAGGAAACTTGCGCAAACAAATGGAACGTGCGAATAAACTGAATGCACCATTAGCTCTGTTAATCGGTGAGGAAGAAGCACAAAGACAAGTGGTGCAAGTAAAAGATTTAATCTCTGGCGAACAGGCTGAAGTTGCTTTAACGGATCTTGTTGCGCATTGTAATATGAAATTGGCGAAATAATCGATGTCTTCTGAAGAATTTTCTATAAGTTTTAATGATCGTTTGGATAAAATTGTTGCTCGTTCAGAGGAGCTGCAACATATTTTATCCACTGAGATTTCAGGGGATGAGTTTATTGAGGCCTCTCGTGAATATGCAGATCTCAATGCAATTGTAGCGTTGGTTCATGCGTTGCGTGGTGCTGAAGAAGAAACCAAAGCTGCTGAAGAAATGTTGCAAGATCCTGAGATGAAAGATCTTGCAGAAGCAGAGTTGGAAACATTGAATGAAAAGTTGCCTCAGTTAAGGCACGATATACGTTTGGCAATGCTTCCCAAGGATAAAGCTGATGAAGGGGATGCGATTTTAGAAATTCGTCCTGCAGCTGGTGGGGATGAAGCTGGCATATTTGCAGCGGAATTGTTTGGTGCGTATCAACGCTATTCTGATATGAAAGGCTGGCGTTTTGAAGTCATGGAATATGACGATACCGGCGTTGGTGGGATTAAAGGGGCGATGGCTTCGATTGCTGGAAACAATGTGTTTGCACGTTTAAAATATGAATCAGGCGTTCATCGTGTGCAACGTGTGCCTGCAACCGAAAGTCAAGGACGTATTCATACCTCTACAGTAACGGTGGCAGTGTTGCCCGAGGCTGAAGAGGTTGATGTTGATATTGATGAAAAAGATTTGCGTATTGACGTATATCGTGCTTCTGGTGCGGGTGGTCAGCACGTTAATAAAACAGAAAGTGCGGTGCGTATTACTCATATGCCTTCGGGTGTGGTGGTTGCAATGCAAGAGGAAAAAAGTCAGCATAAGAACAAAGCAAAGGCAATGAAGATCTTGCGTGCGCGTTTATATGAACAACAACGTGCTTCGTTGCATGCTGATCGTGCTGCTGATCGTCGTTCTCAGGTTGGAACGGGGGATCGTTCAGAACGTATTCGTACTTATAATTTTCCACAAGGACGTGTAACCGACCATCGTATTAATTTAACCTTGCATAAAATCGATCGTATTATGTTAGGAGAATTCGATGAAATCGTGGATAGTTTAGCCCAAGAAGAACAATCAAGAATGCTAGCTGCTGAAGAAGCGATGTAAGATTTATTAAATATGTTAAGGATTTAAAAATACTTAGTCATCTAGGGCAACGGATTTGTATTGTGGGGCCGTCAAATAGTGGAAAATCTACTTTGGCGGTGGCTATCAGTCTATTCATCTGGATCAATTGCATCATTTTTCAGGAACTAATTGGCAACAAAGACCCGCCGAAGAATTTATTGCTTTGCATAATCAGGCTATTAGCGGACAAGTGTGGGTTATAGAGGGAAATTATTCTATGTGTTTGCCTGAACGTCGCACATGGGCAATGGGCTTTATTCTTTTTGATGTTTCGACGCCTTTAAGCTTGGTGCGTTATCTTCGTCGAACTTTATTTGAAAATCAGAGAGTAGGTAGCTTGGGAAATAAAAAAATCATATTCAATGGTCAATGATTCGTCATATTATGGTTGCTACCCAAATTAACCGAAGACGCTATAGAGAGGTATTTAATCAGATTAAATTACCTAAAATTAGTTTGTTACCTTCTAAAGATATTAATAATTTTTATCACTCTGAGAATTTAGATAAATAATTATCTAATTGTATCTTTATGATTAAGAAAAGATGCAAATTTGTTGATAGCTTTGTTCAAGAAAAATAATATAGGCTATAGTTATATATAGGGTGAATTTATGTATTGCTCTTTATTTATTTTGTATCAATAATAATCTGAGAAAAATAATGAAATTGAAATAAATAAGGAGAACTTTAAAATGAAATTTTATACTTATTTGCTTGCTTTTTCCATGGCAGCTATTGCTCAAGTCTCTGCTAAAGAAACCGTTGATAATCATTGTGGCGTAGCCGAATTAAAATGCCCTGCTGTGGTTGATAAAAAATTACCTGCGGTCAAGGATATGTTGACCTGGGATCAGCAGCAACGTGTTATTGGGTTTCGCAATGACTATCGCTCTTACAAAGGGGACGTGTTTAAAGCAGGTAACCCACAACACCCTCCTAAAGCGTTAAAAGATTTATCACATGTTTCATATGATTATAATGGTCAGAAATATACATTAAACGAATATATTAAACGTAATAATGTGGCAGGTATGTTGGTGATTAAGGATGGTAAAATCGTATGGGAATTTTATGGCAAAGGAAATAATAACACAACGCTTTGGACGTCTCGTTCTGTTGGTAAATCAGTTGTTTCCACTTTGGTCGGAATTGCTCTAAAAGAAGGTAAAATTGCTTCATTAGATGATTTAATTGTTAAGTATAATCCTGATGTAAAAGGAACTGCATGGGAAAATGTCACCATTAGGCAGTTGTTACAACATACTTCTGGTGTCGAGTGGGGCGAAGATTATACTGATCCAAAATCTGACTTTGCTCAATTAACGCAATGTGAAGCTGGGCAAGTAGCTTATGATTGTGTCAATAAGCTGGTTAAATCTCCGACACGCAAAGCATATGCAAAACCTGGGCAAGCATGGTCATATTCTTCAGGCGGGGCATGGTTGCTGGGGGATACTTTGGAAAAAGCAACAGGGATGTCTTTGGCTGCATATTTACAAGAAAAAATCTGGCAACCTGATGGAATGGTCAGAGATGGTGTCTGGCACAGTTATGCCACAGGAAAACATGACGTTGGTGCGCATGGTTTTAATGCGACACTAGAAGATTGGGGTAAATTTGGGCTGTTGGTTGCAAATAATGGTGTTTTGCCAGATGGAACAAAAATTTTTCCAGATAATTGGGTTAAAGATGCTGGTACATGGAATAAAGCAAAAAACTCTATCACAGTAAAACATCCAGATGGTAGTTACGGATATGAGTGGTGGAATAATAGTGTGCCAGCAAATTATCAAGGTCATTATACAGATAGATTAAAAAGTAACGAGACACTATGGGCGTTGGGTATTTTTGGTCAAGTGATTATGGTGAATCAAAAAGAAAATTTGGTGATTGTGCAATGGTCTGTATGGCCCAAAGCTGAACCATCTTTTGATAAGGAACCTTTAGAGACAGCATTAATGTTTAATGCGATTGCTGATAAATTATAAAGCTGGTTGAAGAGGATTTTGTAATTCTCTTCGCTTGTTTTTACGTATAGTATTTGAATTTATCCTGATTGAAGAATATATACTACGAGGAATGTGAACCAAATTTTAAATATTTTTATTCTATCTAATTTTATAAAGTTTTAGTCGTGCAACATACAGAAACCTCATTGGCATCATTGATACAAGAAGGGGAGCAGTTATTAAAAGCTGCTGACATAGAGGATTGTAGACGAGAAGCTCAGCTTTTAATCGCTGCAGCTTTGCAAAAAAGCATTACTGAGATCTTTATGATGGATAAAAATACGCAGCTTGATCCAGTATTAATTCGCCAGTATTTTGCCAGGCGTGCCGAACGAGAACCTTTTGCGTATATTGTTAAAGAACAGGGATTTTGGAGTTTAGATTTAGCGGTTTCGCCAGCAACCCTTATTCCAAGAGCAGATACAGAATCTTTAATTGAAGTATTACTGACATTGTTGCCTGATCGACAAAAACCTTATCGTTTTTTAGACTTAGGTACAGGCACGGGATGTTTGTTATTGGCTGCGTTGTCAGAATATCCTAATGCATTTGGACTTGGGGTTGATAAAATAGAGCAAGCAGCATTGCTTGCTGGCGCAAATGCCAAACAATGCCAGTTGGAAAAGAGATCTTCGTTCATCACAGGAAATTGGGCTGATGCAGTACAAGGGTCTTTTGATGTTATTTTATCCAACCCGCCATATATTCGTAAAAAAGAACTATTAGAGCTGATGCCAGAAGTGCAAGCGTATGAACCTATGTCTGCGCTTGATGGTGGTGAAGACGGATTGGATGCCTATCGATATATATGCAATCAAGCAGTTGATTTATTATCAGATCAAGGTATATTGATACTAGAGTTAGGCATAAAGCAGGATATAGAGGTTTCAAATATTGCTTTATCCAAGGGGTTATATGTTGTTCAAAAACAACATGACTTAAATGGTTGCATCAGAGCTCTTGTTTTATCTCGACAAACATTATAAAAGAATGTGGCAAATATTATATATTGCTAGGTAAAGCAAAGATGATAGATATTACCTAATAGAGTTAAGTGAATTAATTGTTTCTGTAGTGTAAAAAAAATAAAGATCAATTAATATACTGAAAGATTCATATTTTTATTATGACAATTTAAATAGTGACTTTTCAGAACTTAGTTCCTGAATTAAAAGCTATTGCGAATAGGAAAGCACAGCGTCAACTTATGAATACAAAACGTATGCGAAGCCGTTACCATCGCCCTGGTAATGGGGGTTCTCGTAATCAAAATGGACAGGCTTCATTTAATCGAAATCATGTTTTTGACAGTAATGGACCAGATACACGTATCCGTGGTACAGCTCAACAGCTTCATGAAAAATATCTTCAGCATGGTCGTGATGCGTTAAGTTCTGGGGATCGCGTTGCTGCAGAGAGCTTTTTTCAGTATGCAGAGCATTATTCACGTATTTTAAATATGATGAATCAATCTGCTCAACAGCGCCAACAACAACGTCCACAGCATAATAATGGATATTCAGAGAATAACGCTGAAAATGAGCATACATCTTCCTCTTCTACACAAGAAGAGCAACCTCAACCAGAGGTGGTTGCTGAAGTAATTGAAGCGATTACAGAAAAGCCTGTTGAACAAAACGTCACTGAAAAAACAGAAGAAGAACCTGTAGAAACAGCACCTGTTCGCCCACGTAGAGGCAGACCAGCACGTTCAGTCGCTGCAAAAAAGAAATTGCAAGAAGAGAGCAATTAAAAATAAATTTATAAAGACGGGTGAAAAATGCTTGACTTTCTTTATGGAATAAGAGTAATTAAACCTCGTCTTTAAGATTATAATAAGGCGGCGTAGCTCAGTGGTAGAGCAGGGGAATCATAATCCCTTGGTCGGTGGTTCAAATCCGCCCGTCGCTACCATATAACAATTTGTTATATGGATATTTAAGTTTTATATTAATTTTATATAAAACAGAGTTATATTACTCTTATTTAATTCTTAATCAATCTAGCTATATAATTACAATGTTGTTGCTTGATATATTTTATATGTTTAGCATAGGCTGTGATTATGTAGATTGATAATTTATATCTTGTTAAATAAGAATTATTATAATGCATTTATTGGCATATAAATAAAGCTTCTGTTTATTAAGTCGTCATTTGTAAATAAACAGAAACCTATTTTATTAATTTTAGAATGCTGCTTGAAAGCGCATGGCAATTGCATCCATATTTCGACCATGCTTGTTTAATGGGTTATTTGGTGTAGAGGATGCCATGATATGATCATAGTTTAACATCACACGGAAATGAGGATTAGGATACCAGTTAAGCCCACCGGTCCAGACAGTTTGTTGTCCTCCATTGACTCCATCACTAGCATTTTTATGGCTATTTAAATCCAATACACTCCAACGGCCACTCACTTCTAAAGCGCCCCAATGATTTTGCTTTGGATCAAAATCATATTCTACACCAGGTGCACGAAACGCCGCAGAGCGAATATCATAGCTTCTTGGTTTACCGAGGATGGTATAGGTTAAGGAAGTATAATATCCATCAAAATTTAGGTTGCTGTTAGAACTAGAACGATTAATCCCATATTGAATATATTCTGATTTGGCTAGGAAACGTTTCCAACGAAAAGCAAGTTCTGGTCCAGCTTCCCAAACACTACTGACGTTATTCAAAGCCCCTGTTTGAACTAATGTTTCTTGGGTAAGTCTGAATCCAGGAGAACCAGAAAAATTATATAGTTTACCTTTGTTAGTTTGGGCAACATCAAAAGCACTTGAAGCAGAAACACCAATATGAAGATCTATATCTCGACTTGCATAAGGGCGCCCCGCAAAGCGTAACATGCCACCTGTTTGATCTTTAATAATATCTGGATTATTTTTCGTAGTATTATAAGCATGTCCTGTAAAATAAGCCCCCAAATACCATCGTTTTCCATAGGTTAATCCACCAATACTAAATCTGGAATCCCCTGCTGCAACACCACGGGCCAATTCAACAGCGGCAGGCCTTTCCATCAATACGCCCTCGTTTGAGCTTTCAGAGCCTTCTAAGGTAACGCGTGGCTCGAAAAAGCCAAATGTTAAAATGGTATTTTTAAACCCACCATATTGCATATTTGCTTCGTACAGTCCTGCTTCTCCATTTCCGAAATCAGGGGTAATATTCACAGAGTAATCGGTATAGCGGAAGGTAATGGGAATACGACCACGACGCAAGTTTTCTCGGAATGGTGAGAAACGACCTTTCGTTTCACCTCGACGCGTGCCTGAATTAATATAACTACCAATATCCTCTTGTAATGCTAAACCAATAGCAAAACTATAGCGACCATCATCTGTTGCTATTGTGGGTCTTCCTGCTGGGAAACCTATGCGTAGCCCACCAACATAAATGGTTTCATCATGTTCTGTTGCCGATGAAAGTAATGGCATATTTGGAGACCAAAAAGAAGCACCACGATCAGGGGGAGGTAGTCCTGTGCTATGAAGTAAATCAAGCACAGTTTTTTGATGTTGTTGGGCCTCGTCACGTTGTGCAGAAGATTGATCTGCAACATTAATCATTCTAGGATTTTGTTGAGTTATATTGTTTCCCGGTTGGCCAATAGGAACGGCTGAGGATTGAGGTTGAGTTGAAGCTATTGTTTGATTGGATGGTGCAGCGGTTCCCATTCCTGTTGAGGGCTGTTGAGCAACATTTATATTCTTCTTACGCTGATTAATATTAGATTTAACGGTTTCTGCTTTGAGTTTATTTTGTCGTGAGCGTAGGGATGTGACTTCCTTTTTTAATGCCATGATCTGTTTATTCATTTCAATCATTTGTTGGTTCATGGCTTTTAAGGTGGCCTCTTGATTTGTATCAGCAGAGGCTTGTTGTGAAAAGATAAATGCTGTGCTGGCTAATGTGGTGATTAACAATGTTAATCGAAATTTTTGGCAAACAACCATAGTAAAACCCTAATTCATAAAAATATTAAGGTTCTTGTATAGGATTCTAATGGTGCTTAGGTTTCAATAAGATAACAGTTCTATGAACTTTATATGACAAACTTCTAAAAAAACCTCTTTCTTTTCATAAAACTTTCACACGGTTTGTGTAATTTTTTTTGTAAAGTTCCATCAGGGTTAATTTTGTATGGCCAGAGGAATTATTAATGCCATTTGTATATCAGAAGAATTTAATTACATTTTCAATGATTGGTTTATCTTTTGCTTTTTTTGCAGCATGCCTGCCATCAGTAAAAGCACAGAACATTACCAATATTACAGGGGTAGGTTCTAGTTTTGCCGCACCTTTATATCAAAATTGGGCAGCCAGCGCCTCCAAAGAAATTGATATTAAAGTCAACTATCAGGCTTTGGGTTCCAGTGCTGGTAAAAACCAAGTTATCGCAAAGACTGTTAATTTTGGTGCTTTGGATATGCCAACGTCAACCGAGCAATTAACGAGTGCTAATCTATTACAATTTCCAACAGCCATTGGTGGTGTTGCTGTGGTTGTAAATATTCCAGGAATTAAAGAGAATCAAGTGCGTTTGACTGGGGATATTATTGCGAATATCTACCAAGGAAAAATTACCAAATGGAATGATCCAAAGATTGCTGGATTAAATAAAGATATTATACTTCCTTCTATTGATATTGCACCTATTTACCGTGCAGATGGTTCTGGAACCACGCAAGTTTTTACATCATATTTATCCAAAGAATCAGCTGACTGGAAAAAGAATTTTGGAGCTAACACCTCTATTGCTTGGCCAGTAGGAATGGGAGGTCGAGGAAATGGTTCAGTTGCTTCGACAGTTAAAAATATAGAAGGTGGCATTGGATATGTAGAATATGCATATGCCTTACAAAATCATTTAAACACTGCACAGCTTAAGAATATTTCTGGTAGTTTCGTTTCAATTAATGAAAATTCCATCAAAGCTGCGGCCAAGGCTGCGGATTGGGTACATGCGAAAAACTATAGTGTTGATTTGATTAATACCAAAGACGACGATTCTTGGCCGATTGTTTCCACAACCTATATATTACTTCCAGTTTACAGTCAGGATTCCAAAGCAGTTATCAAATTTTTCAGATGGGGTTTTGATCATGGGGACGCTATTGCTACGCAGTTGCACTATGTTCCATTGCCCATCGTTGTTAAAGAAAAAATTGAAAAAACTTGGGAATATGCAGGGGTAGCTTCAAAAGAGGCAAAGAAATAAATATGGCTATTTTTCAGTCAAAGAATCGTAAAAACAACCAAATTTTACCTTATTTATTCACCTCATTGACTTGGTGCAGTGGTGCTTTGATTATATTGATCTTTATTGGGTTGATTATCGAGTTATGTTGGCAAGGCAGACAGGCATTTTCAGTTTTTGGTTTTGAATTTATTACCTCAACTACCTGGAATCCTGTAAAGCAACAATATAGCGCAGGCGTTTCTTTGATTGGCACTTTGCTGAGTTCTTGTATCGGTGTAATGCTGGCTTTGCCGCTATCTTTTGGGTGTGCTTATTGCCTAAGCGAGCTAATGCCCAGATTTATTGCTCGATACATGACAGCAACTATACAATTATTAGCGGCTATTCCTTCGATTATTTTGGGAATGTGGGGCTTTTTTATATTAGTCCCTCTTATGTCAAAATATGTTCAGCCCTTTTTAAAGCAAGTATTTGGCAATGTGCCTTATGTAGAAATCTTATTTTCAGGAGGAACATTTGGTGTCGGTATTTTAACTGCAGGATTAATATTGGCGATTATGATTACGCCTTTCATTACCGCGATGATGCAAGAATCATTTGCCAATACACCCTCAATGTTAAAAGAGAGTGCTTATAGTTTAGGTGCAACAAAATGGGAAGTCATGCGCCATGTGACACTCCCTTGGGTGCAAAAAGGGGTTATTGGAGGCATTGTGCTTGGATGGGGACGGGCTTTGGGTGAAACCATGGCGGTGACTTTTGTTATTGGCAATGCGCATCACGCGGGTTGGTCTTTGTTTACATCCAGTAATACGATTGCATCTTTGATTGCATTGGAATTTTCAGAAAGTACCGCAGGCAGTTTAAAAATGTCTTCTTTAATGGCTTTGGGTGCAGTGTTAATGATGATTTCGTTTATCGTTCTATTTTGTTCGCAGCTTTTGTTAAAGCAAGTGTTAAAGTCACGATAGGATTAAATCGATATGTCACAAAAATTACAAAAGCTACATGGAAATAAAAATTATTTGCTTTCTTGGCGCTTTATAAAAAATCGATTAATGACAATTTTTGCTTTTGTCACACTAGGCATTATGTTGTGTATATTAGTTTCTATTTTAACAAATTTAATTATTAACGGTTTCTCTGGATTATCATTTTTCACGCTATTTCATATGACAGCGCCTCAAGGGTTGCCTGGGGGATTATTAAACCCGATTTTAGGTAGTATTATTCAAGTAGGGTTGGCAACGTTGATAGCGGTGCCTTTGGGAATATTAGGTGGTGTTTTCTTGGCAGAATGTCCAAACAAAAAACTCAGTGCCAGTATCCGCTTTATTGCCGATATGATGATGTCGGTTCCTTCTATTTTAATTGGTTTGTTTGTTTATATTATATTGGTTATGACCATGGGATATTCGGCTTTTGCTGGGGCATGTGCATTGGCTATTTTGGCACTACCTGTGATCGCCAGGACGACTGAGGAAGCCTTGAACATGGTGCCTGTTGCAATTCATGAGGCTGGCTTTGCTTTAGGAGCACCAAAATGGAAAGTGGTTTTTTTAGTATGCTTACCAGCAGCAAGAGGCGGAGTGATTACCGGAATATTACTAGCTATTTCTAGAATAGCAGGGGAAACAGCACCTTTGTTATTTACGTCTTTGGGTAATTCTGATTGGAGCTGGAATATCTTTAAACCGATGGCCAGTTTACCCTTGGTGATTTATCAATACGCAGATTCCGCTGATGATATATGGATTAATTTGGCGTGGACTGCTGCTTTGTTAATAACAATTTTTGTTTTATGTTTAAATTTAATTGCGCGGATTTATGTGGATAGGCGCAGAAAAAAGGATCAATCCTTATGATACATGATGAGACCGCCATTTCTATTCAAAAGGTGGATTTTTATTATGGGGCTCAGCAAGCCTTAAAAAACATTAACTTTGACGTTCAAGCGAATAAAGTTACTGCTATGATTGGTCCATCGGGATGTGGAAAATCAACGTTGTTGCGTATGTTGAATCGTATGTATGATTTATATCCTAATCAACATGCCAAAGGGCAGGTTCTCTTTGATGGTGTGAATATTTTAGATAAAGAGACTGATTTAAATATTTTAAGATCACGTATAGGGATGGTTTTTCAAAAACCTACCCCATTTAGTATGTCTATATACGATAATATTGCGTTCGGGATCAAATTATATGAACGCCTTTCTTCAGCACAGATGCAAGAAAAAGTAGAAAAAGTATTACGTCAAGTCGCCCTATGGGATGAGGTTAAAGATCGTTTGTATCGTTCGGCATTGGGACTATCAGGAGGACAGCAACAACGCTTGTGTATTGCAAGGGCATTGGCGGTGGAGCCAGAAGTTATTTTATTAGATGAGCCGACTTCTGCTTTGGACCCGATTTCAACGGCTAAGATTGAAGAGTTGTTGGATATTTTAAAAGAAAATTATACAATCCTTTTAGTTACACATAATTTACAGCAAGCTGCGCGTTGTGCAGATAAAGTGGCATTCTTTTACGCAGGAGAACTTGTTGAAATGAATGATGCAGCTATTTTATTTACCAAACCAGCACAAACGAAAACGCACGATTACATTACGGGTCGTTTTGGATAGGATGAATATCAATGACAGAAAAATTGCCTGAACATACGATTAGCCGTTATGAACAAGAGCTTGAACAATTGCGTAGTATGATTTTACGCATGTTTGGTATGGTTGAAAATCAATTGACTCAAACCTTGACAGTATTGCGAGATCGTAAAATTGATACGGCCTATGAAATAGCTTTGCAGGATATTGAAATAGATGCGTATGAGCGGATGATTAGTGCGTTTTCAATTCAAATTTTGGCTTTGCGTTCGCCAATGGCAATAGACTTGCGCGAAATTGTTTCTGCATTTAAAATCAGTGTAGATTTGGAACGTATTGGTGATTTAATAGCAGGAAATTGTCGACGTATTGTGCAAATAAAGATGATTCCCGAAGGAATTTCCTTGTCAGGGTTATTAACGATGGGCAGACAAGTTCAAGAGAACTTACGACAAGTCGTGATTGCAATTACCGAGCAAGATCATAAAATGATGTTACACCTTTGGAATGCGGATAATTTGGTTGATGATTTATATCTTTCCGTTTTTACAGAGCTTACGAATTTAATGCAAAAAGAACCCGAGGTTGTTTTAGTATGTTCTCACCTTTTATTTATGGTGAAAAATTTCGAAAGAATAGGCGATCATATAACGAATATTGTTGAAAATTATTACTATGTATTTACGGGTGATACGTTACCCTATCAGCGTGTAGGCCCCGTAGATGTGATTGAGGATGTGAGTAAAGTGTAATGAATAATCAGACAAATATTCTGATTGTTGAGGATGACACCTCTATTGCTTTATTATTACAATATAACCTGAGTAAAAAGGGTTATAAAGTTGATGTTGCAGATGGCTATGCTGCGGCATTAACATATCTTCACCAGCATACTTACTCTGCGTTAATTTTGGATTGGAATCTTCCTGGCGGCACAGGAATTGATCTTTGTCGTTATATCCGTTCTCAGGCATCATTGTCATCTATTGCTGTGATTATGTTAACCGCCAGAGGTGAAGAGTGTGACGAGGTTTCAGCTTTTGATGTTGGGGTGGATGACTATATTACCAAGCCTTTTAGTATTGATACTTTACTATTAAGATTAAAAGCAGTTCTTCGACGTTCTCATGTTGAGATAAAAGCACACCAAGCACATTTGCAATTTGAGGATGTGGTATTTAACGAGGCTGAACATCGTGTTTATCGTGGTCAGCGTATTTTAAATTTGGGGCCGACAGAATATAAAATACTGGGATATTTTGTGCGTAACCCTAAAAAAGTATTTTCTCGTGAAGAGCTTTTAAATGCAGTTTGGGGAGAGAACCTTAATGTTGAGATTAGAACTGTTGATGTGCATATTTTAAGGCTTAGAAAAGAGCTTAACGCCGCAGGCGAGCGTGATATTATCCGAACTATTCGTTCCGCGGGATATGCTCTTGATGTTCAGTGAAGATAGTTTTTATACGTATTTGTTATTTTTTTTTGGTGGAGGGTTTGTCAGTTCTTTAATTTGGCTTTTTGCTTATAGGAATAAAACAGGAAAAGTCGAATTAGAACAATTTGAAGTTATAAAAGAAACTTATCATTTTAACCGAGCTTTTACAGAGTTAAAGCAAACAGTCGATCATATTCAAGCTCCAATTTTATTAATCGCCAGTGACTATGCATATTCTTCTATTTCACTACGCAACCAAATTAAACACAGCTTTTCATTATTTTCTAATTCAATTGCATATGAAAAAAATCTTTATTTGCATCAACATTATGATGATGTGATCTTAGATATTCTTAGGCACCCTGTTTTTTGTCAAACAGTTGAAGAATATATGGTATCTCCGGTATCTGAAATAGAAATACATCTGGAGTTACCCAAATCTTATCAGCTGAAATTATTATTTAGTGCTTATGAGCCTTCTAATATTTTAAAGAATATCCTAGTGATTACTTTAATTGATCAAAGTCAAATTATCTCGCTTAATCAAATGCGCAGTGATTTTATTGCTCATGCCAGTCATGAATTGCGTACTCCATTAACTTCTTTAGATGGATTTATTCAAACTTTACTAGGGGTTGGTGTTGACGACGAACAAACGCAAAAGCAATTTTTAGAAATTATGCATGCTCAAGTTGGGCGTATGATTCGCCTTACCAATGGGTTATTAACCTTATCTCGTGTAGAGCGTGATGAATATCGACTATTGACTGATCAAGTTGATTTGAAACTCGTCTTACAGCAGATTTTACAAGAATCTCAGTTCATAATAAAAAAGGCAGGAATTACCCTCAATTATCAAGACGAAATAGCATCTCAAAATGTTATAATTTTTGCTGACAAAGACCAACTTTTCCAAATATTTCATAATATTATTGAAAATGCCATTCGACATGCACCACTAGGAAATGCAGAAATCCCTTTGATTACAGTTAGATTGTATTTTACTGAAGATCATTTAAAATGGCCAGGTTTAGGGTGGGTAATTTCCATTAGTGATAATGGCCCAGGCATTGAAAAAAAACATCTTCCGCGTCTTACAGAACGTTTTTATCGTGCTGGTGATAAGCATAATGGCACAGGTTTGGGATTAGCTATCGTGAAGCATCTTGTTGCTCGTCATAAAGGAATATTTGTTATAGAGAGCCAGATGGGACAAGGAAGCTGTTTTTCTATATGGTTTCCTATGCATTACGCATAAAAATAAAACATATTTTGTAAAGGAAATGGTGCTGTTAGAGAGGATTGAACTCTCGACCTCTCCCTTACCAAGGGAGTGCTCTACCACTGAGCTACAACAGCATTACGTGCTTTAGTAGCTTTTCACGTTAAAGGATGCAACAAAAAAATTCAATTTTTAATAAATTTTTTATATTTTTGGTGAAATAAATTAAAACCATTTATTACAGTTAGGTTTATTTTTTTTAGGTAAGTAAAGGGCGTAATAAAATAAAGAATTAATAGGTTAAATGAATTATCATGCTCTATTCTGTTCAGTTTTTACGTGGTTTTGCTGCATTATTGGTTGTCATGACGTATATAGCCGACAAAGAATTACATAATGGTCTTAGTACCAGATATTGGTTTAATATGGGTGGAAGTGGGATTAATCTTTTTTATTATTTCAGGGTTTATTATGTGTTACACGACGTATGATAAACAGGCCTCCTTTACTCAATTTATAAAACTTAGAATAAAGTGTATCATTCCTCTTTATTAGTTATTTACCATAATTGCACTGGTTTCATATCTGATGCCTTTAAAATCTTTAGTGCAATGGCAGATTATATAAGTGTTTTTGATTCGTATTTTTTACTGTTATTATAAAAAATTATATTGTTGGAACAGAGAGAACACTCAGTTATGAGTTTTATTTTTATTTAATATTTGCTTTATTTTTATTGGCTTCAGTACAAACTTATCTTCAATATTTTGGGACTACGCTTACGATAATTTTTAACGTGTTTTGGTTGGACTATTGGTAGGCAAACGCCGATTAATGATTTAATTTTAGAGCATTTAGAAATAGTTCTTACTCTTTGTGCCTTACTCATATATTTATGCTAGCATTTACTAGCCGTGTTTGTATGAAATTATATTTAACCTCACCCATAGTTTTTATTGGGTTTGTTGATATGATATTGAACAATATTAAATATACATTTAATTAACTTATAATTAGCTCTTAAAATTTTTTTGGTTGGAATTATGAAATATAATTTTTCTTTTTTATCAATAGTTATTTTAATTCCAACCCTTACTGGGTGTGCTGTGGGGCCTGATTATCATAAAAAAGATGTGTGGACACCTTCAAAATGGCCAAAGCCAGCTCAAAGTTTACAAATACCAACTAACAGTCAAGTAGTTATGAATAAAATCAATCCTCAGTGGTGGGAGTATTTTCATGATCCAGTTTTGTCCGATTTAGAGCGTCGGGCAGTTACCTCGAACCTTGATATTCAAATGGCAACCCAGCGTTTAATTGCCAGTCGTGCGCAATTAATGATTGCTGGATCTGCACGTTTTCCAAGTTTGGCGGCTGGGGCCAGTTATCAAAGAAGTCAGTATAGTAAAAAGTCATTTAGCAGAGCACTACAAAAAGTCAGGAACAGTGAACCTGCGCTTGGAAATGTTGTTAATCCTAGTGATGTTGATGTGCCTTCATTTAATCAATGGAGTGATAGTCTAGATACCAGTTGGGAAGTAGATTTATGGGGACGTGTTCGCAGGCAATATGAATCTGCTGGTGCTTTAAAGCAAGTTTCTGAAGAAGATCGCAGAGGTGTGTTGATTGCACAGCAAGCAGAAGTTGCACAGAATTATATAACGTTAAGAGGATTACAATCACAGTTAAACATCGTCAAAGAAAACGAGCAAATAGCTCAAAATATTTTAAATTTGGCTAATCAACGATTTAATGGTGGGTTGGTTACAGAACTTGATGTGCGCTCTGCAGAGGCACAACTAGAGCAAACTAGGGCTGAGATTCCAAGTTTAGAGCAACAAATTGTTGAGTATATTAATGCACTGGGATTATTACTTGGTGAACCGCCCAGAGCGTTAAGTGAAGAACTCTCTACGCCCACGCCAATTCCTTTGGTTCCACCACAAGTTCCAATTGGGTTTCCTTCTGAATTAGCACAACGTAGGCCTGATATTCGTCAAGCTGAGGCAAAATTACATTCTGCGACAGCAGAAGTTGGTGTTGCTGTTGCGGATTTTTATCCTAAAGTTACTGTTGACGCCCAAATGGGTTTCCGTTCTTTATCATTTAGAGATCTAGGTTTTTGGGGGGCACGGGCTTGGAATGTTGGCCCTTCCATTTCATTACCTATTTTTGAAGGTGGTAAATTAAAAGGCCAGCTAACGCTTAAAAAAGCCGAACAAAAAGAAGCTGCTTTGGCTTACCGAAAAACGGTTTTACAAGCATGGCAAGAGGTAGATAATGCGTTAAACGCATATAAAGCAGAGCAATTAAAGCAAGAGCGTTTGCAAGATACAGTAAAATCAAATCAACGTGCTGTTTATTTAGCCCAGGCTCAATATCGTCAAGGACTACAGACTTATATTAATGTTTTGGATGCACAAAGACGTCTACTTTCTTCACAACAAGATTTGATCGATAGTAATGCACAAATTTCTATTAATTTGGTACAGCTTTATAAAGCACTAGGTGGAGGATGGGAAAGTAAGTATCCAGAGAAAATAGTTGCTTCTAAAGAACCATTGTCTAAGCAAAACTAATGTGATTAAGCGTTTTTAAAGAGGCTGTCTGTAAAAATCTTATAACAATATTCTCGTGCAAAATTCCAGGGTAGTTTCATGTTGTGACCATTAATTTTTCTTGATTAAGAATAACGCAAAGCGCGTCGAAGTTAGGGGCAAGTATTGTGAATTTTCCAAGAAAAAATAAAGATTGATCAATCTAGGTATTTTGTACACTTTGCTGTTCGTGAGGGGTCTATTATTGGGGGTGGAAAAGTGGTTTATATCTCGAAGATATAAAATATAAAGATTCTTACTTTGATTAATTTGCAGAATGATGGTTTTTGAAGAGAGAGCTGGCTGTTGTGAAAGATAAAGCCAAAGATGATGATGTTGTTATTGTTGATGTATGGCTAGAGAAAGAACCGCTTTAAAAGAAAAGTGTTTTTTCTGATTTATATCGTGTAAAATTAACTTAAATGAAATTAAATGAAAAAAAATAAAATCGAAAGTATTCAAGCGTTACGAGCGATAGCGGCGTTACTAGTATGCAGTATGCATACAGCTACTCAAAAATCGACTACAGAAGTTTTTTTCATTTATGTACAGAAAATATTATCCATTATTGGTTCATATGGTGTTGATTTATTCTTTGCGATAAGTGGCTTTATTATGAGTTGGATCGTTTTGCATGAAAATTTATCCCCTTCTATTAGGGAAGGCTTGGCGTTCTTTGTAAAACGTATCTTTCGAATTTATCCACTATTTTGGTTTACTTTGGCAGTGATGATTGTTTTATCAGTCCTGTTTAATGGCCAAATTACCTTAGAGGTTAAACAGGCATTGCATGGTTCTGTATTGTTTTTGTTAACACCGCATATCCCTTTGCAATACGCAGCTTGGAGTTTACCATTCGAGTTGTATTTTTATGTTGTCATGTTGGTATTTATTTGTTTTTTTTCTCAAAAAAACTTTATGATATTTTTTTGTAGCTGGATTTCTTTTCATCTAATGCTCGTTGTGATGTCGTCATACGGCATAATCGCTTTTCAAAACTTTATTTTTGTTAATGTTGTTTTATTAGAATTTTTTATCGGTATAGTAGTTGGATATCTGTTTTATAAGTATCCTTGTGCATCTATAACAAAGAAATATATTAGTATATTATGTGGTTGTGTCATTCTGATTTCAGGGTTTATTTACGCTTCTTTATCTTTCACACCAACAACAAAATGGATGTTTTGTTTAACAAGGGTATTGCCAGCAGGTCTAATACTTTATGGAGTGATTGGACTAGAATTACATGATAAATTAAAAGTTCCTAGATGGTTAGTAAAACTAGGAGATATCTCTTATTCTATTTACTTGTGGAATTTTCCTGTATTAGCTTTTGCATCGTATATTTTTAATCATTCTGTTTTTTATCAAGAAACAGCAGCTATTAACAGGTTTATGATTGAAATGATCGCAATAATCTTACTGAGCTTTATAAGTTATCGATGGATTGAACAACCTTGTGTTCGCTTTTCACATCGAATAGTAAATAAAATTAAGTAACATATTTTTGTCTCATTTCTGGTCATTAATTAAGAATTGGTAACTAAACCTTTTTGTGTTCTTTTTAAATAAATTAGGGGAGATAAAAGTGCAAAGAGCAAATCCAACAGTATTGTTGCAGGCGGATCTCAAGGTATAGGGCTAGCGATTGCTATTAAATTAGCCCAACATAATTATCAGGTCATTATTGCGGATTTAACCGATGTTAAAGAGGATGCATTAAAGGAATTGTCCTCCTCAATGACAAAACCCCAGTTTATTCATTGTGATATTTCAAAAGAAGAAGACGTCATGCAACTTGTTCATCAAATACAGCAATAATTTAATGGTGTTGATGTTTTGGGAAATAATGTGGGTATTATAAGTAAAGGCAGCTTAACTGACATATCAACAGACGAGTGGAATCGCGTTTTTAGTATCAATGTAAATGGACCATTTATGTTAAGCAAAGTCGTCATACCGATAATGCAACAGTAAAAAAGAGGGCGTATTATCAATATTGCCTCTGTTGCTGCCCAAGTTGGTGGTGGTTTTTTGGGGAATACGTGCTACGCCGCCAGTAAAGGAGCTATCTTGTCATTAACTAAAGGAATTGCCCGAGAATATGCGGCGTATAATATTACCTGTAATGCAATATGCCCTGGTTTTGTTGAAACACATCTAACGTCAATGATGCCTAAAGAACAAGTTGAGCAAGCTTTACATAGTATTCCTGCACATCGTCCAGCCAGCCCCTCCGAAATTGCTGATGCTGTATGTTTCTTAGCAGGTGATCAAAGCGCATATATTAATGGAGTTACGTTGAATATAGACGGTGGTTTAATTCGATGTTAAAAATTATATGCATATTTATTCTTTAAAGATTACGAAGGTATTTATTAAAGGAGTTTAATGATTCTATTTTTTTGTGATTCTGATAATTTTGGTTTAACAAT
>NZ_ATSX01000006.1 GCF_000527695.1 Commensalibacter papalotli (ex Servin-Garciduenas et al. 2014)
ATTGTTAAACCAAAATTATCAGAATCACAAAAAAATAGAATCATTAAACTCCTTTAATAAATACCTTCGTAATCTTTAAAGAATAAATATGCATTTGCGTCGAACTTGCTGAATTAATATGTAATGAACAAATCAAACGCCCCTTTTAAGTAAGACATATAAATTCATTTTAAATAAAATATTCAATACACATACCCAGAGCTTACATTATTAAATGCTGCAATGTTATGAAGCCAAACGCTTCTAAAATAGTCACACTCAGGGGAAATTAGTAAAATTCGCTATATAATAATACAATAACAAATTTTCGCTACACTAAACTCTAAGATGTAAATGAATAGAATAATAATTGTATTTAGCAAGTTTAACCATTATTCTATTCTAACTTTACTCTTCTTATTTTTGTTGAAATGGGTAGAATCTATTAGCTCTGAGATCTCCCTCAATTTCTTCTAGAGACTTACCTTTGGTTTCTGGAACCAAGTAGTAGATGAAGACAACAGCTGCAATCGAAATCAATGCATATAGCCAGAATGTATAAGTGGCTCCTAGGGCAGTTACTAAACTTAATGTTGTCAAGGTTACAATCAAATCAAAAAACCAATGACTAAATGATCCTAAAGATGCCCCTTTACCCCGAACGAACAAAGGATAAACTTCGGCATTAATAAGCCAAATACAAACACCAAAACCACCACAGTTCAACATTAGATAAGCAGCAAGGCAAATAACAACCATGGTTCTACTGACATCTGTTTGAGGACCGGCACCCATAAACAGGTAACCCATCAGAATTAATGCCACAATAGAACCAGGGATTGTCCAGAGCAAATAACGACGACGACCTATTTTATCAACCAGGATACTACCTATCATAGTCATAATAACAACCAGTATTGTACTACAACCTGTACCTAAAATAGCTGTTTTTTCACTAAATCCTGCTGAAGTTAAAATAGTAGGTGCATAATAGATCAAGGCGTTATTTCCTGTAATCTGTGAGAACATCGCAATTGATGCTCCAACAATCACAGCAGGTCTAATCCAAGGTTGGGCAAGATCTTTCCAGGTTCCTTGAGGCTGATTAGATACGGTATGGATTTCATCCATTTCTGCATGAACCACCTCTTTACTTGAACGCAAACGGTTTAAGATTGTAATTGCTTCTTGATCTCTGTGCTTCATCACCAACCAACGAGGGCTTTCTGGTAAAAAAAACATGCCAGCCAATAAAATAGCCGCGGGAACAACACCAAGACCAAACATCCAACGCCAATGATCGCCCAACACAAAGCCACTGAAATAAGCAACCGTAATCCCAAACACGACCATAAATTGGAATAAAACTACCATCTTACCCCGATGTTCAGGAGGAGCAACCTCTGCAATATAAACAGGAATAATTTGAGTTGAGCTTCCTGCTGACAATCCAAGAACAAAACGAGATAAAATCAAAAACTCTATATTATGTGCAAATGCAGAAGCTAATGAGCCCAAGGCAAATACAATACCTACAGCAACAACCATAATTCGGCGGCCAAATTTATCAGATAAAGGTCCTGTTCCCAAGCAACCAAATAAAGCACCAAAAATAATGCCCCCGGTAACCAATTGCTTAGTAATATCATCCATAGCAAATTGTTTACCTAAACCTAAAAGGGCAACACCGATTACCCCAGTATCATAACCAAATAGCAGGCCGCCCAAAGCAGCAATTACAGCAATGACAATAACCACACCGTTATTGTGTGGCGCATGTGTATCATGATGAGCTCGTGTTGTCATGAATGCGTTCCTATGAAATATATTGATATATTCTAGATTGTAATATGCTGATAAAATAGAACGCGCATATTTTAATGGTTTTATTTTATCTTAATCTATACTTTCACAATATATTTACTTTGTTAAATTATCAAAATAAATTTATTAAAAATGTGCTTATTAAGATGCTTACTTCAAAATAGTATTAGTCTCTTATCCAAACACAATATAAAATAATATTTTTCTTCATTCGATCTTGTTAAATTCGTATAAAATTTGTTGATATATATCCTGACTTTTAAAGAATATTTATAAGCAAATAAATAATACGTTTCGAATATACTAAAATTTATTTATTTGTGAAAATCAAAAAAGCTAAGCTGTCTAATTCCTAAAGTTTAAAATATTCTTTATTGCAAAAATGATACTTAATTTTACTCTACAAATTTTTAATATTGCTGCATAATCTATTTAATAAAAGCATAGCTTCTTGAAACTTAATTATGGCAGATTCATAAGAATATTAAAATGCACTGCCTAATATTAATAAGGCACTTTCATGACAACAAATTTAATCTGGTTCAGAAATGATCTACGTGTTACAGACAACCCTGCATTAACCAACGCTTGTAAAGATCAAAATGCAACAGTAATTGCGCTTTATATAGCGACCCCTGAGCAGTGGAAAATGCATCATATGTCTGCAAGGCAAGCATACTTTATTCATGTTCGACTAACAGAATTACAAAAAGAGCTGGCTGAACTGAATATTCAGTTACTTTATCAAAGTTGCAATAATTTTACGGATAGTATCGACGTTATTGATAATATTTGCCAAGAATATCAAATAAATCAGCTTTTTTACAATCGTCAATATGAATTTAATGAACATAAGCGCGATTGCTTAATAAAGAAAAAATTAAAAAAATCTGTCAAATGCATTGAGTTAGATGGAAATCTCTTTACTATCCCATTGACTATTCGCAATGGTAAAGGAGAGATGTATAAAGTCTTTACTCCTTTTCGAAATACATTCTTAGATCAATTTATACAAACCGATTATCATTTATATGAACAACCTGAACCAAGAGAAAACCAAAAGATCAAAAGTAAAAAAATTCCAGCTTTTGATTATCCTACAGAGAAGTTTGAATTCTTTTCTCCCATTACCAAAAAAGCGTTACAAAGATTAGAAGAGTTTTGTGCTGAAAAAGTTGAAGGCTATACTGAGAAGAGAGATATTCCCAGCCTTGATTATACCAGTCAACTTTCTGCTTATTTAGCATTAGGAGTTTTATCAGTCAGGCAATGTTTACACCATTTAACTCAGGAATATCCACGGTTTTGGGAAAATCAAAAAAGTGGTGCTTTTTCCTGGTTTAACGAACTGATTTGGCGTGAATTTTACCAACATTTAATGGTTGCTCATCCCCGCTTGTGCAAACATAAACCTTTCATTGAATGGACAGACAACATCCAATGGAAAAATAATAAAGATCATTTTGAACAATGGAAAGCAGGCAATACAGGCTATCCTATTATTGATGCAGCCATGCGTCAACTCAATCAAACAGGGTGGATGCACAATCGTTTACGTATGATTACCGCCAGTTTCCTAGTCAAAGATCTATTGATTGATTGGCGTTGGGGAGAACAATATTTTATGTCTCAATTAACCGATGGTGATCTGGCAGCGAATAATGGTGGATGGCAATGGGCAGCCTCTACAGGAACAGATTCCACGCCTTATTTCCGTATTTTTAATCCAACAACACAAGGACAACGTTTTGATCCAGAGGGTATTTTTATAAAACAATGGCTACCAGAATTAAAACAAGTTCCAACAAAACTAATTCATACCCCTCATCAATGGGCAGAAAAAGTTGGAAAGCCTTTAAACTATCCCAATCCGATTATCATTCATGACATAGCAAGAAAAGTAACGTTAGAAGCTTTTGAAAAGGCTAAGAAGACGGATTGATTATCGATAATCAATCCGAAACCTAATAATATTACTAAACAGCTATACGCTTTTCATCGTGCATTTCTTCCTTAATAATATAAGGACCTGCTTTGATAATTTGAATGGATATTTCAAATGAATGATCCATATTATACACATCCAATGGCAAAAAAGCACAACCTTGTGTCCAACGATACAAAGATTGCTCTTTTACAGACCATCCTTGCAAATCTTCTTGTTGTAAATATTTTGTAATTGGATAAGCACCATGTTCATTTAATACACTAACCTGCCCAACCAATATACCAAAAGAATGGCGATTATTCTCAAACGGACCAATCACATCACAAGGGCGACTTTTCCTGGAAACAAGATAAATATTTTGGGTATTCGCTGGTAAAGTAAAGATCACTCGGTCATCCTCTACTCGGCTTTGATAAATTTCTTCACCTTCTTCGGTTAACAAATACAAAGCCGGATCGTTTGAGAACGTAAAATGACGCTCATTTCGAAGTAATAATTTTTGTTTAACTGCACGTTTGTCTAAATCGTTAAAAACCGCTTCTACAACAGAACGTTCAACCATCAAAGGTACCGCTGCATCCTGTTCCCACGTCTTCACTTTAGGATCCAAAACAACAACTTTTTGATCCCTATTAAATCCATAACGATTGCCCGTATTTAAATAGCTTTCTGTTAACATACCATCCGCCCAAATCACAGAATGGTCTTCGGTTTCAATATGATAATAATCATAAGATGTCATAGAATAATCATAATAAATAGAACGACCATTCACCAACATACGTGCTGGAATAAAATGCCCATCAATAAATAAACAATGTTCTGCCGTAATCAATAAATCCTTGTTTGGAACGCCTTTTTTAAAAGCATCTTTTACAATACGAACAGGATAGCCAGCTAAATCATCAGTTAATTTAGGATTTACACGAGCTGTTTGATGGCCAACCCATACCACTTTCTTTTTAACTTTTGTTTTTGTCTGAGGATCATAAGTTAAAACCATATCCCCCACCTGAATATCCTCAACCGCACAATCCCCTTTACCCATCTTAATCATCGTGCCTGTCAAAAAACAAACAATCATGGTTAAATCACCATTCGCATCACTGCCTAAACTATAACCCGTTTGTTTAATGCCAATCATGTTTAACGTAACAGAAGTGCCATTCAGTAATTGCAAAATAATATGATCATCATCGGGATAACTTACAGAAGAAACAATCCCAGCCTTCAATCCATCAATCGTTACTTTATCAGATGAATCCGCAGCCGAACCAGAAAAACCACTAATAACCGTCGTAACACTCGTATTCGTACCAAGCGCATCCCTATTTTTGGCATAACCAGATATAATTAATCCACTATTATTATCACCAATTAAATCAACCGACCCACCATTCGATAAACCAATCGTCATACTGCCACCAGCATCTAGCGCAACCACACCTTCTATTTTTGCAGCATTTCCAACTGATAAGTAACCATCAGAAGCAATTTGAATATTCCCCTTAGCAGTGCCATTTAACTCTAAATATCCAAAAAAACCAACAGTCACATTACTAATTGTTCCACCAAATTCAACAAAAGAAGATGTATGATTATCTAACTTAGTATCATTAGCTATACCCCCTGAATATACATATTGTCGTCCATTAGTTGAAATTTGTGTAGAGTTAACAACACCACCGTTATAAACATATTGTACAGCAGGGTAACTAAGCACTTTTCCTAAAACTCCTACCAAACTCACATTGTTTGCAACCCCACCAGAGGAAACATATTGTTCACCTCCAAAAATTGTACCATTTGTAACCGTTCCGCCATCTAAGACATATTGTTTTACCTCAGCAACATCTATTTTAAGTTTTTGAGAAGCTTCATCCAACGAACCTGCTAAACCCGCAGTAATATTAAAATCACTTACTACCCCTCCTCCAGAAACATATTGCAACAAAGTATTCTCTGCATATGAAACAATACTGTTACCTATAACAGTCGAATTAGGCTTCATTTGTTGTATAGCTAGCCATGCAGTCGCGCCTGTCACCGTTCCCCCAATAACATATTGCGCACCATTGGATATGGTTGTATTTGTATCAATCCCACCAGAGTAAACATACTCAGTTGCCCCCCCATCAATAGTTGTCTCGTTTGCACTACCTCCTGATGAAACAATGAGTTGCCCAGAGCTCAGTTTAAGTCCACTCACAGCTTGCCCAGCAGACACTATCACTGTTGGGTTAATTTGCTCAGCAACAGGGGATATCTTACCTGCACCTTTAACAATTATATTTGAACTCGTGTCACCACTGATCACTGAACTATCTACACTATTTTGGCTAATTACTTTACTCATTGCTCTCATTCTCCATCGTCATGCGGTTTGCGCAAATTTATATTTTTTTGGTTTAAAAGTTATTCTCATAATTATAATATGATTTATTCGTTACTATACTACTATAATTTCTTAAAATATAGATTTAATCAATTCAAATTAAAAAAGGTAAGCATAATATAAATGCCTACCTTTTCTTCAACTTATTATACAGATTATATCAGTCAAAAATCATTATCCCAGATCAGAACTCTGCTGACCTTTGATAACCAACCCTTTCTCATTAGCACTGACAGGAATATCCTCACCATCGTAAACATCGCCTTGCAAAACCAATTCCGCCAATTGGTTTTGCAAATTACGCTGAATAACCCGTTTTAATGGGCGAGCACCATAAACAGGATCATACCCAGCCTCTTCCAACCAATGATGTGCCTTTTCATCAAGGTTCAATTTGATTTTACGATCAGCCAACAGGGTTTGCAGACGACCCAATTGAATATCAACAATCTTTGCCATATCTGCTTTTTGTAAGCGACTAAATAGGATAATTTCATCTAATCGGTTTAAAAACTCTGGTCGGAAATGCGCACGGACAACTTTCATAACGTCAGCCTCAACCATATCGGTTGTTTCACCATCAGGCTGATTGGCCAACACATCAGAACCAAGATTACTGGTTAAAATAATCATTGTATTTCTAAAGTCGACTGTACGTCCTTGACCATCAGTTAAACGACCATCATCAAGCACTTGTAATAAAATATTAAAGACATCTTCATGTGCTTTTTCAACTTCATCAAACAAAATAACTTGATAAGGACGACGTCTTACGGCTTCAGTTAAAACACCGCCCTCTTCATACCCAACATAACCAGGAGGTGCACCGATTAAACGAGATACAGCATGTTTTTCCATGAACTCACTCATATCCACACGCAACAATGCTTTTTCATCATCAAACAAGAAATCAGCCAATGCTTTGGTCAACTCAGTCTTACCAACCCCAGTTGGGCCCAAGAATAAGAATGAGCCAATTGGACGATTAGGATCTTGTAATCCTGCACGGGCACGACGAACTGCATTTGATACTGCTTTTAATGCAGCTTCTTGTCCAATAACACGTTCACGAAGCTCATCTTCCATACGAAGTAGTTTTGTACGCTCGCCCTCCAGCATTTTATCCACTGGAATACCTGTCCAACGAGAGACAACCCCAGCAATTTCATGATCTGTAACGGCTTGAGATACCAACTGTCCAGCCTCTGGATGCTCATTATTTTTGCTTTGTGTATCCTCAATTTGTTTTTGCAAATCGGGAATAGTGCCATACATAAGTTGAGACGCTTTGGCCAAATTACCTTGACGTTGTGCAACTTCAACTTCAGAACGTGCTTGATCTAACTGTTCTTGTAGTTTTTGCACAGCATTGACTTGTTCTTTCTCTGCATGCCAAGCGGCTGTCATCGCATCAGATTTTTCTTCTAATGCTGCGATTTCACTTTCCAACGTAGCCAACCGTTCTTTACTGGCAGAATCTTCCTCGCGTTTTAATGCTTCACGTTCAATTTTTAATTGAATTAAGCGACGATCTAACTCATCCAAAGCCTCTGGTTTGCTGTCAATTTGCATACGCAAACGGCTGGCCGCTTCATCAACCAAATCAATGGCTTTATCAGGTAAAAAACGATCGGTAATATAACGATTAGATAAGGTCGCAGCTGCAACCAAGGCACTGTCGGCAATACGAACCCCATGATGTAATTCATATTTTTCTGCGATACCACGAAGAATAGAAATCGTATCGGAAACAGAAGGCTCACCAACAAACACGGGTTGAAAACGACGAGCTAATGCAGCATCTTTTTCGATGTATTTGCGATATTCATCCAACGTTGTCGCACCAATACAATGCAAAGTGCCTCGTGCTAATTCTGGTTTAATGAGATTAGAAGCATCCATTGCGCCATCAGAGCGACCAGCACCAACAATCGTATGCATTTCATCAATGAATAAAATAATTTTTCCTGCTGCTGTTTCGACTTCTTTAATAACCGCTTTTAGACGCTCTTCGAATTCACCTCTAAATTTAGCACCAGCAACCAAAGCACCCAGATCCAAAGCCAAAAGCTGTTTATTTTTTAACGCTTCTGGAACATCTCCATTCACAATCCGCAGTGCTAATCCTTCAACAATGGCGGTCTTACCAACGCCAGGTTCACCAATAAGCACAGGGTTATTTTTGGTACGACGTGCAAGGACTTGAACTGCACGGCGAATTTCCTCATCACGTCCAATGACTGGATCCAACTTACCTTGACGGGCAATTTCGGTCATATCACGTGCATATTTTTTTAACGCGTCAAATGAAGCCTCTGCATTCGCAGTGTCGACTTTTCTGCCTTTACGAATTGCATCAATCGCATGCGATAAATTTTGTGCAGATACACCATTTTTCTGCATTGCATATCCAGCAGGGGTATCAGACGCTGCAATCGCTAGTAACAAACGATCTTGAGCAACGTAAGTATCCCCTGCTTTGGTTGCTTCTTGCTCTGCATTATCCAATACGCGAATAAGTTCTGGTGTAGCTTGCGGTTGTCCTGCACCGCCCCCTTGTACTTTTGGTATTGATGCTAATACATGCTCAACTGCACCTTGAATGATTTTAGGATCCCCACCGGCAGCACGAATTAATGATGCCGCAGCACCCTCTTCATCATCCAATAATGCTTTTAAAAGATGTTGAGGGGTTAATTGCTGATGAAACTCGCGAATTGCAATAGTTTGTGCAGCTTGCAGAAAACCTTGTGAGCGTTCAGTAAATTTTTCAATATTCATATTGTTGTCCCTTAATTTTTAGGCGACAAGCCTATTTTTCAATAACGTCCCAATATTAGGCAACGTTCATTATGATTATATCTTGATTAAATTTGAATATAATTAAAGAAAATAACAAGAGTGTTATGAAGCATCAAAATCTATTTTGACCTCCTCTATATTATTCTAAGAACAAAGAAACCTTTCATTTCTTTATCTATGTTTACTATACATCATTACTCGTTACAAAAGAAGAGAAATATTTAAAAAATAAGAATTTTTTATAAACCTTTCTACCGCATAATTTAAGCAATATTTTATGAATAACGTTTATCTTTATCCCCCTAAAACCCATAAAATTCAGTCTATTTTCATGATTATTTTATTCTATATCGAAACTTTTTGAGTTATCTGAAGCAAAGCTGGTGACAGCCACAAAAAAATCTGGCATGTTTAAGAACGCAAATCATTCTTAATATACGGGCCATATTTATAATGAGCACATTTGATTTAAGCACTTCACCACCTGGAAAAATTTGTATTATTGACCATGTAAAAGATCTGCTTTCTCCTGATACTATTTCTAATCGTTTACGTGACCTGGGCTTTGTTCCGGGTGAAAGCGTAAAAATTATTGCCTTTGGGCCTTTTGGTGCAAACCCAATTGCGGTTCAGATTGGCTCCACTCGATTTGCCTTGCGCCGCAATGAAGCCGCAAGAGTTATCATACGCGCTGATAAATAAAATTATGACAGAATTAAACAATAAAATTTATTCAAGAATTGCTTTGGTTGGTAACCCAAACTGTGGGAAAACTGCTTTATTCAACCAACTGACAGGCAGCCGCCAAAAGGTGGCAAACTATGCAGGTGTGACCGTCGAACGTAAAGAGGGGCGTCTTACCACACCACAAGGGCGTCCAATAACCATTATTGATCTTCCTGGAGCTTATAGTTTAAATGCTGCCAGTCCCGATGAAGAAGTTACCCGCGATATGTGTATGGGGAAATATCGTAACGAAGCAGCACCTGATGCATTAATTTGCGTGATTGATGCCACCAACTTGCGACTCCATTTGCGATTTGTTCTGGAAATATGCCGCTTAAAACGCCCAATGATTATCGCTATGAATATGAGCGATATCGCCAAACGCCGCGGTATCGAAATTGATATTCCAAAGTTGGAATCTATTTTAGGGGTAACCATTATCCCTACCATAGCAACCAAAAAGGGAGGTGCCAAAAATTTATTAGAGGCTATTCATCATTCGTTTAAAGTCCCGACAATTGAGCTGACCAATGAAACCGATTTACATGTCGAAGTCAGAAAGCTGTTACTTGAATGTGTTGAAAATACCTCTCCGACTTCTCTGGAGTTTGATGAAAAAGTAGATCGTTGGGTTTTACATCCTATTGTTGGGCCAATTTTATTATTGGTTCTACTGTTTATTATGTTCCAAGCGGTATTTTCTTGGGCGCAACCATTCATGGATGCTATTCAAGATTTCACCACATGGCTGGGCACACAACTATCCTATTTATTACCTGATGGCATGTTACGAGGGCTATTGGTCGATGGTATTTGTGCGGGTGTTGGTACAACCTTTGCCTTCCTTCCACAAATCCTAATCTTGTTCTTGTGGATTTTATGTCTAGAAGAATCAGGATATTTACCCAGAGCTGCATTCTTACTTGATCGTATTATGGCCTCTGTAGGATTAAACGGACGTTCTTTTATTCCGCTTTTATCCAGCTTTGCTTGTGCTATTCCAGGTATTATGGCAACACGGACAATCCCCAGCGCCAAAGATCGTTTGGTTACAATTTTAATTGCACCTTTGATGACGTGTTCTGCACGTTTGCCTGTTTATGCTTTATTAATTGCAGCCTTTGTACCTAAAAAAACAATTTGGTATTTGTTTAACCTACAAGGGATTGTTTTACTTGGATTATATTTAGCTGGTATTGTCGCGGCTTTTCTTGTTGCTTTTGTTCTTAAAAAAGGCAAAAGCAGCTACGAAAACAGCTTAATCTTAGAACTTCCCTCTTATCGTTTTCCAAGTTTGCGTGATATTACCTTCGGCTTGTGGCAAAGAATAGTTATCTTTGTCTCTCGCGTAGGGAATATCATTTTAACTGTCAGTATTTTACTTTGGGCACTTTCCAGTTTCCCTAGCGCACCAGCAGGTGCCACAGGCCCAGCAATTGATTATAGTTATGCTGGTATGATCGGACATTGGATTCAACCTTTATTTGCCCCAATTGGATTTAACTGGGAAATCTGTGTGGCTTTGATCCTTGGACTGGCAGCACGTGAGGTAGCTATTACCTCTTTAGCGACAGTTTATGCTGTAGGTGCCGTAGATACTGATGCTCCAACACAATTAATACACTTTTTGTCTACACAATGGAGCATTCCAACAGGGCTTGCGCTCTTGGCATGGTATGTTTTTGCTCCACAATGCTTTTCAACACTCGCAGTGATTAAAAAAGAAACAGGGTCTTGGAAAATTGTTATAGGAACGCTCGCTTATCTCTTTTTCCTATCCTATCTCTGTTCTTTCGTTACATGGCATGTTGCCTCATTATTCTTTAAGTAGGAGGATACAAATGCAAACGATTATTGTCTTTATTATTATAGGACTATGTATTCTATTCGTGCTCAATAAAATACTTCCAATTATTGGAAAAACCATCTGGCGTGGTATCGCTGGTCTCTTAAGGTTAACTCATGCGCCTATACCTGCTTATCAATGGGCGCTTAAACATAGTGTTCCCACAAATAAAGGTGAATGCAGCCATTGTGATAAATGCAGTAAGTGCCATTAGATTTGTTTCAACAATTACATAATGCATAACTTACTTATCCAACAATTAAAACAAAATCTTCCTGTGGAAATTCAAATTCCACAGGAAATAAACAGGAAATAAAAATGTTATATCAATGGATAGAACAAAATAACCTATTCATTGATAAATAATACTCATCGAATAGGCTTTTTATACCCACGAAACCAATTAAAAGGTAACTGGACTGGTAATAAGCGCGATGGTGGCACCAACATTGAATTTTGTGCCAGTCTTAATATAGCTACTTCTTATTGGTTTGAATATGGAGATTCAACTGATAAAAAAGATCAAGAAAAATTAAAAGAAATACAACAGCGATTATATGTATATTCGCTCAAACAGGTGCTAAGGGTTCACAATGTACCTTTTGGCTAAATGATAATAAAGAATCAAAGATTGTCCATTTAGGGTCTGTACTTTGTTGCATTTTAGCAGAAAACGCATTAGATTTTTTAAGACTCATTGCGATTGGTTACGATGAAATTTGCTGGGATGAAGAATTTTCGTATGAACCCAATACCTATAAACCTAAGTTTTTTGCAAATCCCAATACCACATTCTAAAATTGGGTAAAAACTACTTTTAACGTTGATATTCCTGAGATGGCTTTGAAAATCGTAAAGAATCTTACTCAAAAGGGCCAGCACAACTCGCAAGATGAATTTTATAATTGGTGCAATAGTTATTGCCATTGGATCTAAAATCTTATTTCATTCTATATAGATTAAATTTTCAATAATTAAGAAAAAAATACTCATGAAAAAACTTCAATATGTCTTGCTGATACTATTTTCTACTTTATGTTTTAGCAGCCAGACTTTTGCCATCTCAAGAACAGAACAAATTTTACAAAAAGCCAACCAAGGGGATGCAAAAGCTCAATTTATGGTTGCTGATTTATATTATACAGGAAAACTTGGCCCTAAAAACGATAAAAAAGCCATAGAATATTATCAAAAAGCTGCAAACCAAGGTTATGCCGAGGCAGAATACGCACTAGGAGATATGTATTATCGCGGATATGGTGTTCCCAAAAATGATACCAAGGCGGCATTATGGTTTGAAAAAGCAGCAAATCATAATTACGCTTATGCCTATATTTCCATAGGATATCTCTATAATCAAGGTGAAGGCGTTCCTCAAAACACACAAACTGCGATTAAATGGTTTGAAAAAGGCTCTGATGCTGGGGATACAGGTGCTCAAATGGCATTAGCCTCGATTTACTTACAAGGTAAAGATGTTCTTAAAGATGTTGAACGATCTAAATCTTATTTACAAAAAGCCTGCACAAATAAATTACAACAAGCTTGTGATATACTAAAAACAATAGATACAAAATAACATCACAAAAAAGCGCACCATGTTTGATAGTGCGCTTTGATACATTCTATTAATTTAAAATTTTAATTAGTAACGATACATTTCTGGTTTAAAAGGACCTTTTTGTTCGACACCAATATAGTCAGCTTGCTCTTTGTTTAATTGAGACAGTTTGGCACCGACTTTATCTAGATGTAATGCAGCCACTTTTTCATCTAGGAATTTAGGTAAAGTATATACTTTTGGTTCATACTTACCAGCAGGAGCATTCCAAAGTTCGATTTGCGCCAAAGTTTGGTTGGTGAAAGAAGCAGACATCACAAAAGATGGGTGTCCTGTTGCATTCCCAAGATTGACCAAGCGACCTTCTGATAACAAAATAATACGGTTGCCATCTGGGAATATGACTTCATCTACTTGAGGTTTAATATTATCCCATTTGAAATTACGTAATTTACCAACTTGGATTTCAGAATCAAAATGACCAATGTTACATACGATCGCACGATTTTTCATTGCACGCATATGGTCCAAGGTAATGATATCAATGTTACCTGTGCATGTTACAAAGATATCACCACGAGGCGCAGCATCTTCCATCGTAACGACTTCATAGCCTTCCATTGCTGCTTGTAATGCACAGATTGGATCAACTTCGGTTACCAATACGCGACAACCTGCATTGCGAAGGCTAGCAGCAGACCCTTTACCCACGTCACCAAAACCAGCAACCACAGCCACTTTACCAGACATCATCACATCGGTTCCGCGACGGATCGCATCAACCAAACTTTCACGACATCCATAAAGATTATCAAACTTAGATTTGGTTACACTGTCATTTACGTTAAATGCAGGAACTAATAATTGGCCTTTTTTAGCCATTGCATGTAAACGATGAACGCCTGTGGTGGTTTCTTCTGAAAGACCACGAACATCTTTTAACATTTCAGGATATTTTTCATGCATCAGAATTGTTAAATCACCACCGTCATCCAAAATCATGTTTGGAACCCAACCATTTGGGCCATGAACGGTCTGTTCAATACACCACATGAATTCTTCTTCATTCATGCCTTTCCATGCAAAAACAGGCACACCAGCAGCAGCCATTGCAGCAGCAGCATGATCTTGAGTCGAAAAGATATTACAAGAAGACCAGCGAACTTCGGCACCAAGATCAATCAAAGTTTCGATCAACACTGCGGTTTGAATGGTCATATGTAAACAACCCGCAATACGCGCACCTTTAAGAATATTCTTACCTTTATATTCTTCGCGCAGAGCCATTAACCCTGGCATTTCGCCTTCGGCGATAGAGACCTCTTTACGTCCCCATTCAGCCAATGAAATATCTTTTACTTTATAATCGTGCTGTGCACTCATTGTTTTCCGTCTTTCTGATAATATTCAAATGAAATTAAGTTTATGTATTATTAAGGTATAATTAGAAATAGATCAATCTTATGAAAGACAATAAACTTACTACTTTTAGATACCATTTTATTTTTCTAAACCTTTATAATCATTATACATCAAACACTGTCCTGTTAAAGAATCTGGATGTAAAACCGCTGAACTTGAATAATTTATGTCTTCACAAGCTTTTTTAGCATATTTATCTGCTTTTGCTTTATCCTTAGGAATTCCTTTAACTCCATTTTTATACATTGATGCCAAAAAAATCTGAGCTCTTTTATCTCCTTGATGTGCTGCTTTTATTAACCACTTTTCAGCTTCAATTGCATCTACTGAGGTATAATAACCGTTTGCATACATAACACCAAGATTATACTGTGATTCAATATCGCCTTGATTGGCAGCTTTTGTATAATACTCTAACGATTTTGCTTTGTTTTCAGGGCCAAAATACCCATTTTTATATGCCATTGCGATAAATTGTTGGGCTCTTTTATCACCCTTTTCAGCTTTTTGCTTAATTATCAAAAGATCACGTTGAAATCCATCATCTGCAAAAGATTGAGGAGTGGAATATATTACACTCAATATAATAAATAAAATATACGTACAGAATTTAAACCTCACATTACAAAATTTAATCATAAACTAAACCCAATATTACACTTTAATTCATTACTTAAGAATATTACATTATTCTTGTGGCATAACAGTAATCATATACTGAATCTCTTGATATCCTTGATCAGCAACCTTACGATACCACTCTAATGCTTTTGAGGAATCCTTAGGAACGCCTTTTCCATATCTATACATACTACCAAGTAATATCTGAGCATCTTTATCATCTTGATCAGCAGCTTTCGTATACCACTCTAGCGCTTTTGCATAATCTTGAGGAATACCTTCACCATCTTCGTATATAATACCTAATAAAACTTGAGCATCTTTATTACCTTGATCAGCAGCTTTCGTATACCATTTTACAGCTTGTGTATAATCTTTAGGAACATCTTCACCTTTCGAATACAACATCCCAAGAAGCATTTGCACTTTTATATCCCCTTTTTCCGCTGCATCAATATAATCTTGAGGAAGATTTTTACCCTTAAAATATATCTTAGTAAGCCCAATATTAATACTAGTGCCAAGTTTCTTATTAGATTTTGTATACCACTCTATATATTTCGCATAATCTTGAGGAACCCCTTTGCCTTGTTTATACAAATCACCAAGAGTAGTTTGTGCTGTTGTATCTCCTTGGATTGCTTTTTGTTTTAACTCAGTAAGATTTAATTGATTTGTATCATCGGCAAACAAATTCGGCGCATAAAATATAACACAGAAGCTAACTATTAGAATATATTTAGATAATTTCACAATCATTTCTTTCTCAGCTCATAAATTAAGAGTTATTTATATAAAAAAAATATAATATTGAAATGGGTATAAATACAACTAATTACTCACCCATTGTGAATTGAGAAACCAAATCCGTAATATGCCCAATCTCGACCAAACGCAGGCCTTTTGGTGCAGATAATTTTGTATTTCCTCTAGCAACACGTTTTGGCAGGATAATTTCATCAAAGCCAAGTTTATGGGCTTCTTTAACACGCAAGTCAGCTTGAGGGACTTGCCTGACTTCGCCAGACAATCCTATTTCACCAAAGAAAACAGAACCAGGAGAGGTCGGTTGTCGTGTAAGGGCAGAGACCAACGCTGCGGCAACAGCTAAATCGGCTGCGGGTTCGCTGATCCTTAATCCGCCAGCCATATTGAGATATACGTCTACGCTATTAAACCGCAAAGCACAGCGTGTTTCTAAAATAGCCAGCAACATATTCAAACGCGTGCCATCCCATCCAATGACCGTGCGTCTTGGTGCTGAATCACCCGCTTTGGGAGCCAACAAAGCTTGTACTTCTAATAAAACAGGACGTGTGCCTTCTAATCCCGCAAAAACGGCTGAGCCTGCAATATTTCCATGACGTTCTGCAAGGAATAGAGCCGATGGGTTAGAGACTTCAACCAGCCCTTCACCTGTCATAGAAAAAACACCAATCTCATCCGTTGCACCAAAACGATTTTTAGCAGCTCGTAAGATACGGAATTGATGTCCACGATCCCCTTCAAAATAGAGAACCGCATCTACCATATGTTCTAATACTCTGGGGCCTGCTAAAGATCCTTCTTTGGTCACATGCCCTACAAATATCAAAGAAAATTCTTTTTTCTTGGCTAAACGAATAAGTTCAAAAGCGGAAGCTCTTACCTGACTGACTGTTCCAGGGGCTCCATTAATACTATCCAGCCACATCGTTTGAATTGAATCAATAATCACCAAGCTAATATTTTGCTCTGTTTCTAGAGTAGCTAAAATATCCGATACATTAATACAAGCTGCCAGTTCGATATTTTTGCGTTGTTCGCTATCTTCTAGCCCCAGACGATTAGCACGCATTCTGATCTGATTAATTGACTCTTCACCAGAAATATAAAGAACACGCCGACCTTGTTTGGATAAAGCACAGGCAGCTTGTAAAAGTAACGTAGATTTACCAATCCCGGGATCGCCACCAACCAAACCAACTGATGATTGAACCAACCCACCGCCTAAAACTCGATCAAGTTCTGCAATCCCAACCTCTTGCCGAGGTGGTGGGGCACTATCACCATCTAATCCAGCAAAAACAATCTTTTGCCCACGTTGATGATCAATAACGGATAATGGCGTTGTTTGGACTTGTTCTTCCTCAATCGTATTCCATTCACCACAAGCGTCACAACGCCCCATCCATTTTGAATAAACAGAACCACAACTTTGGCAAACAAATTGTTTAATTGGCTTTTTCGCCACTAAGAACCTCTATTTTATCTTTGTTTCAACATTAATAGGCCCTTGACGTAAACCATGCGTAAACTGATGCACATAAGGATTATTCGTCGTTAATAACTCATTGGCTTTTCCTTGCCAAATAAGTTCCCCTTTGTACAACATGGCCGCATGATCCCCTATACGCTGTGCAGATGCCATATCATGCGTGATTGCAATCGCTGTCGAGCCTAATTGATCCACGCAACTTTTTATCAGTTCATCAATAACAGCACCCATAATAGGGTCTAATCCTGTTGTTGGTTCATCGAAAAAAATAATTTCTGGTTTTGAAGCAATCGCCCTGGCCAAACCAACCCGTTTTTGCATCCCACCTGATAATTCATCAGGATATAAATATCCAACAATATCGGGGTCTAACCCAACCAACTCTAGGACGCGACAGGCTGTATCATAGGCTTCATTACGACTGACTTTTGATTTGTTCTTGCGATGACCATATAACAAAGCAAATGCTACATTCTGCCAAATAGGTAAACTGTCAAACAATGCTGCATTTTGAAACAACATTCCCATTTGTTGTAACTTTTCATTACGCTGTGCAGAGGACAAATCAAAAATATTTTGTCCATCAATCTCAATACTGCCACTATCTGGAACCATTAATCCCAAAATACACCGTAATAAAACAGATTTCCCACTACCAGACCCTCCTATAATTACAAAAGAAGTGCCTGCTTCAACATCCATACTGACATCACGCAAAACGTGATTACTGCCAAATGATTTAGATAAATTACGAATACGTATTTTGGGAACAGATTGGGTCATTTTGAAAAGAAAATATCCGTTAATAAATAATCAAAAACTAAGAGCAAAATAGATGCTGCAACCACAGCAGCCGTTGTTGACGCCCCAACACCTTGTGCACCCCCTTTGCTGCGATACCCATGATAACATCCCATTAACGCGATTAAAAAGCCAAATACGCCTGCCTTAACCAGCCCAATCGTAATATCCATTGGTTTAACAGCGTTGAAAGTTGCCATAATATATCCTTGGGGTGTGAACCCCAGCTTCATGATAGAAACAGTAAATCCACCCAAGACCCCTAAAATATCGGCAATAATCACCAAAAAAGGTAGCGCAATCGTTGCAGCTAACAAACGAGGAGCAACTAGATATTTAATTGGATTTGTTGATAATGTTCGCAAAGCATCAATCTGATTGGTAACCTGCATCGTGCCAATTTCTGCCGCCATCGCAGCACCAACACGTCCAGCCACCATCAATCCAGCCAAAACAGGCCCCAATTCACGAGTCACTGCCAGAACAACAATACTAGCAATTGCACTATCTACATGATATTGCGCCATCCCAGTATAAGATTGCAACGCAATCACCCCTCCTGAGAAAAGCGCTGTTAATGCGACAACAGGTAGTGATAAATATCCAATATTAATCATACTGCCGACAAAAATGCGCCAATAAAATGGAGGAGAAAAAATAGCTAGAACACCTTGTAACGCAAATAAGGCTAAAGCACCTGCCTCTTGGATGCCATTCAAAACCATGCGCCCCAACAAAGCAATCCATAACAAAGGTTTACTCAATTGTCGTATCACACCACACAACCTTTATGATAATTATTCTTTTTACTAAATAGCACCAATGCGCTAACTGCTTTCATAGTTAACTTATGTCTTAAAAGACTTAACATGATAATTGTAAATCGCATATTACCTATTTTGTTAAGCTGTTACAAAATAAATATTATCGCAAGATTACAAAAAACAAAAATATTTCTTGGATTTATGAAATAATACTTGTCTTGTCGTACATTAGATATAAATAGCCGACTTGTATGATCTTTTTTCATTTAACCTACCATATTATTAATATTTTTCTTTACCGAACCTTAAATCACGATATATTTTATTTTATAAACCTTTAAACCATACTAGGAGAGTAATTGTGCGTATAGCAATGATTGGTGGAGGATATGTCGGTTTGGTCTCAGCAACATGTTTTGCTGAATTTGGATTAAACGTTAACGTTGTAGAAACTAACCCTGATCGCCTTAATGCTTTAAAAAAAGGTAAAATTCCGATATATGAACCTGGTTTGGATATCCTCGTCAATAACAATATTAAAGCAAATCGTTTAAAATTCTTTGATAAAATAGAAGAAGCAATTCCTGAATGTGAAGCGATTTTCATTGCTGTTGGAACCCCACCTCGTAATGGAGATGGTCACGCGGATATGACGTATGTTCATCAAGCCGCATTACAAATTGCTACGCACTTAAAGCAATATGCAGTTATTGTTACAAAATCAACTGTTCCTGTGGGGACGAGCCGCCGTATCGCACAAATTATCAGACAAAAAAATCCTGACCTTGAATTTGATGTAGCCTCAAATCCTGAATTTTTACGAGAAGGCGATGCAATTAAAGATTGTATGAATCCTGATCGTGTAATTATTGGCATTGAAAAAGATAAAGAAGACCAAGGTAAAAAAGCTCAAGATGTTATGATACGCCTTTACCAACCTTTATTTCAACGTGAGACACCTATTCTATTTACCAATTTAGAAAGTGCTGAACTTGCGAAATATGCCTCTAATTGTTTCCTTGCAATGAAACTCTCTTACGTCAACGAACTAGCAGATTTATGTGAGCAAGTTGGAGGAAATATCGAGGATATCACCAAAGGTATGGGACTTGACCCTCGTATTGGAAAATATTTTTTACAGCCAGGTCCTGGTTTTGGAGGCTCTTGTTTTCCAAAAGATACTCTTGCTTTGATTCGTATTGCCCAAGAAGCAGGCAGCCCTGTTCGTATGATTGAAATGGCCGCCCAGGCTAATGATGCTAGAAAAACCAGTATGAGTGGACGTATTATTCAACTCTGTGAAGGCAACGTTAACAATAAAACCATTGCTATTTTAGGGCTAACCTTTAAACCTGATACCGATGATATGCGCGAGTCCTCATCTTTACCTATTATTCATCGCTTAGTAGAGGAAGGCGCAATTATCAAAGCCTTTGATCCTATTGGTAATGACAAAGCAAAACCTTTACTACCTCGTTCTGTACAATATTGTAATAGTATCCAAGATGCAGCAACTGATGCTGATGCTTTGGTTATTTTAACCGAGTGGAATGAATTCCGTTCTTTATCAACTAACAATCTAAAAAGTTGGATGAAACAACCTCTAGTGATTGATTTGCGTAATATTTACAACCCTAGAGTTATGAAAGATCAAGGAATTCAATATCACTCCGTGGGTAGACCTCAAAAATAGCTAGCGCTTTAATCTCTTCATTATCGCGCGTAACGGAGCTGTTATGCGCCATGATGAAGATGCATACATTGAATTAAGTTCTTCTCTTAATTGAATATTTTCTTGTTTGAACAACTCAATAGTTTCTTGTGTTAACTTATCATAAGAAACTGTTGCTTTTTTAGTTTGTATGTATAAATCTTCCCAACTTGCAACACGCTTTTCCGTATCCATCTCTGGTGTCAAGTAAACTATAAATTCATAAGTATTAGGAGGATCAATATCATGCCATCCAGCACAAGCCATTTTAATCAAATTATTTTTTGATAAAATAATCATAAAGCGAGCTAATAAGTTTAAATGTAATACCCAACAATGAACATCTTCATAATGATTAGGGTTAAGCGTTCTTTCCCCCCATTCTAAAACTTCTGAAAACGGAAATTGACTGGGCAAATCTGAAGCATCAAAATCTTTGATATAACGACGATGCATATCTTGCACTAATTGATCATCGACTTTATTTAAAGCAAAATCTAATACTAAATGCGTCTCTGGGCAGTAAGATTTTTTCATCCATGCAGCAAGCAAATCAGAAAGCTTGCTCTCTTGTCTTTTCATATCGAAAGAATAACGACCATCTGGTAAGGCAAGACGTAACTGACCATTCGGAGTTAAAACATTACCGATTTGATTAATCCATCCTATCAAATTAGGTACATGCTCTCCTACATGAGAAGCTATCACATAATCAAATGAACCTTTTACACATTCTTTCAAAGGTTGATGATTATCCCAAACATAATCCACTTCTACTAAACGTTCAAAATTAAATTTTTTATCCCATGAAAATTGTTTTTTCAAATTTTCCGTTGACAAATGATCTGCATAAAAAATATTTCCATCCTGACGACGCAAGACTGGATCAACCAAAGCACCAATTTCTAAACAACGATCTTGGCCAAATGCAATCCCACAACGCAAAATTTGATGTCGTTTTTCAACAAAAGAGACCATAATTTTGAAAACCATCTATTTAATAAAAAAGAAGGATTGGTTTTATTACCAATCCTTCTTTAAAACTTACCGTCTGATATTTAATTACACAAGTATATAATTAAATATTAGCCTTTGTTTTCAATATAAATCAATTTACGATTTACAAATTCCATAATGCCTTCTTTTGAAAGCTCACGACCATAACCAGAGTGTTTTACGCCACCGAATGGAAGGTCTGGACTTGTCCATGTTGGACGGTTAATAAAGACCATCCCTGTATCAATTTGACTTGCAACTTTTTGTGCGCGTTCAATATTATTAGAGAATACAGTTCCGCCCAATCCAAACTCTGAATCATTCGCAAGAGCAATAGCTGCTTTTTCATCAGGAACTGTAAAGAACATAATAACAGGCCCGAAGAATTCTCTGTAAAATACAGGGTTTTCTTTGGTAATATTTGTTAAAATGGTTGCTTCCATAAATGCACCTGGCATATCTGGACGTTTACCACCAACAACAGCTTTCGCACCATGTTTAATAGCAGTTGCTGTTAATTCAGCAATTTCTTTTGCTGCTTCTTCAGAAGATAATGGTCCAAGTGTTGTGCTGCGATCCATTGGATCCCCAGCTTTTAAATTAGATAGACATTCTGTTAATTGTTTTAACAATTTATCTGCAACAGATTCAACAACAATGAAACGTTTTGCGGCAACACAACATTGTCCTGTGTTGTTCATACGTCCCCAGATACCCCATTTACAGGCTTTATCTAAATCTGCATCTTCCAGAACGATGAAAGCATCACTGCCACCCAATTCCATAGTAGATTTTTTCAAAGCTTTACCAGCTTCACCAGCAACAGAAGCACCTGCTTTTTCACTGCCTGTTACTGCTACACCACGAATACGACGATCGTGAATAATTGCAGCAATATGTTTTGAATCTACGAATAGATTTGTATATGCACCTTTTGGCGCACCTGCATCTAACATTAATTGTTCGAATGCTTCAGCACATTGAGGAACGATAGAAGCATGTTTTACCATCACAACGTTACCAGCCATAAGATTTGTAGCTGCTACACGTACTAATTGGTAATATGGAAAGTTCCAAGGCTCAACGCATAAAATGATCCCAATAGAATCATGTTCAACATATGCTTTTCTACCATCTTTTGGTTTTAATATTTCAGGAGCTAGGAATTCTTCTGCATTATCAGCATAATAATCAAAAATATCAGCTGTTAAATCGACTTCACCCTCAGCATCAGAAATTAATTTGCCCATTTCCAAAGTAACAAGGCTTGCAAATTTTGCTTTATTTTCACGCATAATGGTTGCAGCTTTTTTCATCACTGCACGACGTGTTGCAAAATCAGTTTTACGCCATTCTTTATAACAAGCATCTGCTTGATCAATTTTTGCAGTAACTTCTTGTTCTGTTAATGATGTAAAAGATTTGACTTCTTTGTTTGTGAAAGGATTAACCGTTTTATAAGCCATTCGGTACTATAACTCCATAAAAGTTGTTTAAAATGATCATACTTTGCTAAAACATAATTAATAGCACCAATATAATCCTGTTTATTAATATACGTTAAATTAAAGAAATTTCAAATAAATTCGTTATATTTATTTCAAACATAACATGATATTCCTTTATTTTAAGTAAAATTATTTTTACCTACTGGACAGATAAGTTCGAATATATTCATATAAAATTACTTATAATGCCTTTATTAAGCTAAAATTGAATTTTAATAATATTTTTATTTCTTGCAAAGGATTTTAACATGAATCACATTCTTGTTATCGGCAGCCTTAACGCTGATTTGGAAACTGATGTTGATCGTTTCCCTCAACCAGGAGAAACCTTATTAGGAGGCCCTTTGCATGTTAGCTGCGGTGGGAAGGGAAATAATCAAGCTGTTGCTGCTGCGAAACTGGGGGCAAAAGTCACTATGCTAGGGGCGTTGGGACAAGATAATTTTGGTGATATGCTTTTTAAGAACCTTCAGGCACATCATATTAATACGGATCATGTTTTAATTCGAAAAAACAAACCTTCTGCTACAGCCTTGATTACACGTTCTCAAAATGAAAATCATATTATTGTAACGGATGGAGCTAATAACACAATTACGCCTCAAGATATTATTCATGCTACCTCACTCATTGAAAAAAACGATATTATTTTACTGCAACAAGAAATTCCACTTGATGCACAGATTAAAGCCATTGAAATTGCACATAATCTTAATAAAATTATCGTACTTAACCCTGCACCTATGCGCCCTTTACCAAAAGAAGTTACTGACAAAATAAGTTATCTTTTGCCTAACGAGCATGAAATTATTGCGCTTGGCAATGATAAATTTAATACTCCAGAAGATATTATCATGAACTCCTCCCCCCCTATTATTATGACATGGGGCAGCAAAGGCGTTCTATTTAAAAACAAAAATCAACAATTAGAGCATTTACCTGCTTATTCAGTCAAAGTAGTTGACAGCACAGGTGCAGGAGATACTTTTTGTGGCGCTTTTTGTTGTTTTTTACATCTTGGTGTCGAAGGGGCAATAAAAAAAGCACTGCAAGCTTCTGCTTTATCTGTCACCCGCTCTGGGGCTCAAGGGGGAATGCCTACGTTACAAGAACTTGAAAGTTCTGATCTGTTTTAGACAAACAAGCATTCTAGTTTGCACTTTTAATAAAGTTTTAAAACCAATATGAATTATGACTTTTTCCACTATGTCGATTTAATAGGAACCTTTGCTTTTGCCATCAGTGGTGCATTAGCTGCTATTAATCGTAATCTTGACATTTTTGGTGTCTTTGTCATTTCCTTTCTTACCGCCTGTGGTGGAGGGGTTATTCGTGATATTTGTATTGGTTCTTTTCCTCCTGTAGGTTTGGTTAATATAGAATATTTAGTGATCGTTATTTTATCAATTTTTTTATGTGCTTTTTTTCAAAGATTGTTACTGAGGCTTAATCATCCAACCTTATTTTTCGATGCTATCGGCCTTGGATTTTTTGCCTCATTTGGAGCTCATAAAGCCTATTTCTTTACTGGAAGTAGCGAGCTTGCCATTTTACTAGGGGTTGTTACTGCTGTTGGTGGGGGAGTACTAAGAGACACTTTAACCACAACTATTCCCTCTGTATTAACCAAAGAAATTTATGCTTCTGCTGCTATTAGTGGCGCGATTATTCAGCTACTTGGAGAGAAAAATATTATCAGCCCTGCACTTGCTCCTTGGCTTGCTATTTTAATCTGCAGCTCTATTCGTTTATTATCCTTAAGATTTAAATGGAATTTACCTTCGATTAAACAAGTTCAATAAACCGCTTGCATGATCCTTATATTTTTTCTAAAAGGAAATATTACCGTCTTAAACGGTTTTAACAGTATAATGGACCCGTAGCTCAGCTGGATAGAGCGTCGCCCTCCGAAGGCGAAGGTCGTGAGTTCGAATCTCGTCGGGTCCGCCATTAAAAATCGCAGTATTCTCTTATATCCTATACAATCGAAACGTTGATAATAAGAGGTAGAAAGTTGATAAAAATTAATAAATTTACACCAACTTTTACACCAAAATTAATGTATCGAATCACCTATTTTAACCTTAAGGCGATAAGAACGTTCTAACGAAGCTAAAAATAACTAATAATCAATTCATGACTTTGTTTTTTTTATTGCAAGAATATTTAATCTAAACGATTTCAAAATAAAATTCATAGAAAAATTCTCTTATCTCTGGCACATTATTTATAAACAAGATAAAGAAAAAGCAGATCTTGGCTAGCCACTATAAATAAATATAAAATTTGTATTGATTGGTTTTAAGCATCAATCGCCTGCTGGAAACGGTCTTTATTTGCTACTGGATCAGCTTTATCAAGAGTTGTATTAATATTTCTTATGAAACTGGGTCATTCCAGTAGCATCACTAGCCAATGGTAAGGCTTCACTAACACGTAAATAAAACACACGACACATAGCCGCAGCAAAGAAAATATTGCCCGTTATTACCTCTGGTTTGGGTATACCATTATTATCTGTATTGAAAGCTCCTGCAATATTCTTTAATAACGCAGCCAAGTGACTGCGCTGGGAGTGCTTAAGAAATTCTTCCATACATCATTATAAGTCGTCAACTCCATCTGCATCACACCCACAGCTGGGCCATTACCAAGTTGCTTTGAATAAGTATACCCACTTGCATACCCTTCGGGCAAAAAAGTGCTAGTGACCTGGTTAATGGCGCGAGAACCACCAAGCCCCAAATAATTCAAAGCTGGGGTTAAAATTTCATATTTTAGGTGTGGAATATAAATCCCATCTGTGATGTTAGACATGTTGATTTCCTAAGTTGATTTTTAATGAAAATTTTGAAGTGTTATTTTTCTCTGTAATTAGGTTTTTCGGTAAACCGTAAAAAACCTATTTTTGTAATGTTATAAAAACTAATTTTCCAGATGTAGGGAAAGATAATACCTTTTTCACGGATTGACGAAAATGATAGGAAAGCCCTACTTAACTAGCATTTTCTTTTGTGCATTACATTTTGGGCATAAAAAACCATTTCAACGGATGAAAAATAATTTATTTCTACCTTTATACGTAACCATAGTTTTTGAAAAAACTAACTAGTGCTATTTATATATAGTAGTAGAATTGCCAAATAATTTAAATTTGATTAGCATAAAGTTTATAGATTTTTTATTGGGGATCATTATGCCACAATCAAGCAATGAAAATATAAGTAATATTCTGGCTCAAAAAGAATGCTTTTTTTCCAATCATAACCAAAGGGTATGATAAAAAAAAACTATTTAATGGTAATATAGATTGCAAGTTAATAGACGATATGGCTCAAAAAAAATTAGGTATTGAAATTAAACCATACAAAAATAAATCATACGAGCGCAAACATATTCTTCAAATGAAAAATATACGAAATGATCTTGCTCATGGCAACCAAGCTTTCAACGAAGCGAGCTCAGGATTGGCATTGAATGAGTTACAAGAACTCCTTGTATCCACCACTCAATTACTTAACAGCTTGTTTTCAAGTATTGATTCTTACCTTCAAAATGAATATTATTTAGAGAATGTTCCTAAAAGATAATCCTATAACCTCTCCTAAACGTACAGGCACTGCATTACCAATCATTCTCCCAACTTTTCTAAAATTTACTGCTTTGGATAATTCTGTAAATTTATAACAATCTGGGAATGTTTGAAATAAAGCTGCTTCTCTAAGACTAATAGCTCTATCTTGATCAGGGTGTCCAAATCGACCATTTCCAAACCCATAACATAAAGTTGTCATTGTTGGAGCTGGCTTGTCCCATTCCATTCGTCCATAAACAGAAGTATAAGTTTTACCAGATTTTTTTTTATGGCATTCTGCACGCAGACTAACAGGCCAGTCCATCCACGTTCCCCCTGGTTTTGAATACATGATGCGTTGTAGATTTTTTTCATCTAGTTTCGAAGATTTATGAAGTGAATCCTTTAAAGAAGTTTGACCAGCAAGTAACGGTTCTAGTTTTGATATTGTGTTACGAACAGTCACAGGTTTACCATGAGTAGGCGGAATTAACTCCACCTTTCCAATCTTAGAGGCAAGTAACACGTGACGACTACGTGTCTGCGGAATACCATAATTTAAACAAGACACTTCCTCTGCTGAAATCATATAACCAAGATTTTCTAATTGAGCTATAAAATCTTGATAAACTTTATGTTTTACAATATTAGGAACATTTTCCATTGTTACCAATTCAGGTTCGATCTCTTTAATTAATCTTGAAAAATGATAAAGTAATGGCCATTTTTGGTCAGTAGTAGTGTCTTTCCCCAAATTATAAGTAGAAAACGGTTGGCAAGGTGCACAACCCGCTAAAAGCCTAATACTACCTTTTGAATACCAAGACGCGATTTCTGTAGCTATTACTCCTGCTACATCTTTATTTATGAACGGAACCCGATTATTAAACTCATAAGCAAAACGACACTCATCAGCTATATCATAACCTGCCTTTACATTGATACCAGACCTAATTAAACCAGCTGTGAGCCCCCCAGCTCCACAAAATAGATCTACAGCTTCGATTTTCATTAATAAATTTTAACCTATTATAATTTTTATTATTCAAAACTAAAGAGCTATTGTTAAAAGGTATGACCTTTTGAATCCTACAACATAAGAATAATTATATACACTCAAAAAATAAGAAAAAAATTGATAAATTATGCTTGGTTTTTTATAATTGAACACAATTCTTTCCTAAAAAATTCTATCAATACTACAAAATAAAGTCAACTTTCTTAAGCCATCTTTTTTGTATAAACTAAATTTACTGCCATATATTTTACATGAAAATTATTCTGATTATAATTCATATATAAAAAATATCTATTATTACCCCCCCCCCCCCCCCCGCCATGTTCTAAGCAATACACAAATTGCACGGATAACGAACGACATCGGGATACTAATTGCCACAACTGATATTACCCAAGGATCATGAAACTTTATACATTCCACATTACTTTTCTACCTCTGGAAAAATTAATTTTCTTGACGACAACACATTTAATACCTTTATCGGCGCGCACCTAGGAACCTCTAAAAACCTTACAAACCAACACCACCCATGACTGGTTCGCATAATTCTGAAGTAGAAAGCCACCCGTCATGGGTGGCTTCTTGCAAATTATTTATTTAAAATTTCTGTTAATAATTTGATCAACCGTTGAATCCAAACTAGGATTTTCTGGAAAATCTATAATAATTGTTCCTAAAAATGCTTGCAAATTATTATCCATGTAAGAAGAAAGCTTCGGATTAATTCGCTCTGCAATCCCTTGAGGGGTATCTCCAGAGAAAACATTACCAGCGTTCAAGCTAATTGCAGCACTCGTATAATTAATAAACCACTGGCGTTGGTTCATATTTTTATTTTTTGACTGACTCAAGAGTCTATCTATAGCGGACCATTTATTATTTACATTTGAAAAATCATATTCATCCTGAATTTCTACAGTTCCATTGCCAACATCAACAGAAAAAGTCGCATTATCTTCATAAGGAGTATTAACACCACATACTATTCTATTATCATCAATATCAAAGCGACGTATCACAACAATTTTTTCACGCACATCTTTTAATCGAGGAATAGTATTTTCTAAATAAAATAAATTTGGGTTACTCTTTTGATATTCTGCAATATAATACTTAAATGTATCATAAAAAGTCCGTCCTGATGTATTACCCTCTTCAGTATGCTCTTTTTTGACTTGCATCAAAATCGTTTCTGTTGGGTTATTTTTTAGAAATTTTATACAGTCATTTAATACATTATCAAAATTTAAATTCAGATATACTATCCCATGATGGATAGTAAAACGGTCTGCAATATGACGACACCGTATATCTAAATAACGTATGCCTGCATGTAATTGACTTAAAATATCTAAAGATTGAGTTTTTACAAAACCAAAAGCTTCTGCATCTCCTGCAGTATAAGTGCATGTATCGTGCGTTCCTGGAATATTTAATTGATCTATATATTTATCATCAGCAATATCCTTCATCCATATTCTATTAATAGATATTTCTGTAACAAACACAGTACTGACATCATTACCACCACGCTGACATGTAAGCTGCACAGATTTATCTGCACTTAACATTTTTACTTGATTATCACCAATACGCTCACAATTTTTGCCACCGAACCACCAATTATTAGAAGAACCAGACTTACCTTGAGCCAAAACAACATCACTAAATTGGTAATTTTTAGTTTCCTTACTACTTTGAATAGTCAGCTCAAGTGTTCCAATAAAGGCAAAATTTAAACTGCCTGCAGCATGACCAAAAGTTGTATTTTTGGCAGTGTCTACTTGACTATTGAACCAACTTGCAACAGCGCCAGACCCTTTTCGTCCAACTCTAAAGCGAAATCTACCATCACTTCCACAGGTAAGAACCGATCCTTTTTGAACATCACTTGGTTGCCCACCAGTGACACTACTACCTGTTACTATGTATTTACCACTGACAATGTTATAACCAGAAGGAAGATTGAAATACACATCATTATCTCTAATTGTAGCCATAATATTAATCTCTTTTTTATTGAATAAAAACTATTTTTTATAATTATAAATTATATTAAATTTGTTGTTTTAAATATTTAACAACATTTATATTATATCAGTACTTTAATGTAACAACAAATTTATTGAAATTACTTTCTTATTAATAGTTTTATTAATACTATCAAAGCGCGAATGACGAGAAGCTGGAATACATATAGCCATGGCTGGTATTACCCACGTGTCATGCAGCCTGATCCATTCCACATTACCTTCCCACCACCAACGCAGGATTTCAAAGAGATTCTTAATTTTTCTCTATCCCCCTCAATATTCTGGAAAGCACGTAGAGATTGATTGCCGAAAAACACCCTATGTAATCAGACTAAAATGCCATTGCCCATAAACTGAAATATTCAATGTTCCCCAAATAAGCAAAGAGGAAACAAGGAACGCATTTAAAACCGCTGCGTCCATTTCTGTTTGATCATATTTAGTAATCATTTTCAGGCGTTGAATAATCGGGGTTAAAATCCCAGCCCCACCTCGATGTTCGTCTGCACGTTGTGTTTCAAAATAATGAACAACCTTTGGCCTGCCCCAATCAGTTTCTTTTTCAATATAGTTCCACGTCATCGTTTTATTCAGTGCATAATAATCCGAGATATGGGCCTCTCTGAAATAATATCCAATCGGTGCGCCATATTGATCAATTTGCACCCCACCCCGACAATACATAGAATCAATATTCTGATTGGGGTTGCATAAACGATCTGGATCAATTAATTGCACAGCGGTTGCATATAAAGCCTGTTTTTTAAGGCGTTCAGGCATGTAATTTAAAATCGCAATCACATCACCATCAATTAACAGATTACGAAACCCAACCCACATTATTTGAGAAAAACTTAACCTACGTTCTGTATCACTATATCGCCCATCATCATTTGCCCATGATCGCCAATGACTATCAACAATAGAGCTCCACTCTGCTGCTCACGAGGCATCAAAAGCAAAGCCTGTTTGCACGGATAATGCACGATAGTCAGGCTTGCTGATCGGACGAAACACAGCCCCAATCGCATTATCCAACGTGCGTGTGACCGCAGCCGATGCCCACCCATCATTACGCACCAAATCCCGCACACGGCTGACGATACGGTCACGCCAAGGATTTAATTCAACATCAGGCGAGGTTAATAAAGGGTTCCAATTCCCCGTATGAATTCCCGTGTTGTCGGCGGCATCATAAGGGATATGCCCCCATCCCCCATTTAACGCCGTTGGTTTATTAACAATGGGTGATTTGCTGAGTGGTTGCCCGTATTGATCCAGTAATTGCGGTATCTTGCTCATCTAAATCTGATCCTCATGGCACGCCTACGATTAATTCCCAAAGTCCGTTGCAACTCCAAGATATATCCCTGTAATTGCTGAAGATTTGCTTGGGTATATGTCACTGACTTTGCCCCAGTTTCTTGGGAATAAGAAACAGAGATTGGTTTATTACCAATTAATAAATCATTATAAGCTTGTTGTGCTTGATCAAGATAAATACGCAATGTTTCTTTGGAAAGATTAGACCACATTGTTTTAGGAGGCATATAATAAGTCAACATGAACTATTTTCCTTTGGTAAGTATCCGATCGATCGCTTGGCTTAAATAATGATTGGTATTTTTATTTAAAAATTGTTCCACTTTTTGATGAAAGCCCATTTTAGGTTTATAGCTGGTTTTATTAACAAAACTTACCAACCGTGTTAAACTTCGTTGTTGACGGTTATATAAAAAGAACCCACCAGACTTGCCATTCTTTCCTTGGATTTTCAGGATAGATTGGGCTTTGCCTTTGCGTCCTGCTGATTTAGCACGCTGTAAATCCTGCATGGCTTTTTGTGCAAGACTTTTGACATATCCTTTGGGCAATGCACCCGATGCGTTCTTTTTGGCATTCGGTGCAGCAACCACTAAAGCTTTTGCACTGGGGTTTACACTATTATCCGCAGGCGTTCGTGTGCCACCATATTCTTCAAATTGAAGATATTTGGCTTGTTGGTCTTTGATAAAGATCGTTGCTGTTTGATAGCTTTTCGTTGCTGGCGTAAAAGAAACAGCATTCCGAGTAAACGCATTAGTGTTTTGAAAGATATTCGGCAACTCTTGCTTAACATGATCTCGAGCAGCCTTCGCCGCCTCATTCAGCCCTTGCGCCAAAGCATAAGGTATGTCTTTGGACGCAATACGTTGGAGTTCCAACGATGCTTGTTTTGTGTTGAGATGGAGAGTAGTTTTCATGATAAAACTGAAATGAATTTAACAAGTAAAATAAGGAATTCTATTATGAACTTAATAAAAATTAGAAAAATATTTTTTCAAGAAATAAGTTATTTAATAATGATAACTGCATTATATTATGGTGCATTAAGAATACATGAAGCCAATAAAGATTTAATATGGCATAAACTGGATACACTCGCTTTGGTAGCAATTTTTATACTTCCTATCCCTTACATGGTTTATTTCTTAAAATTTGTTTATTTTCTTACTAAATTAGAAAATCTTACTAAAATCTTTAAACTTATTAAAAAATGGATATCAAAGATAAAAACACTGACACAACAAGCATTAGAAAAAACAAAACAAGTAACATTATTAAAAACAATAATTGACCGCACATTTTTAATATTATCTTGTATAGCTGGATTTGCCTGTTTAATACAAATATACATATCTTTGATACTATTATTTACCAATATAGCTAAACTATTACCTCACTAACCTCTCTTATAAAAACCCCTTAACAAACTCTTTCCTAGCCTTCACAGGATCTTTCTTTTCTGGTTGAACATATTGTTCTTTGGGTAATCCTGAGACTTCAACAGTTTGTTCAACCATTTTCATGGGTTCTTGATTTTGTTCCATACGATCTGCCATGACGTTCAGTTTTAATCCTTGTTGCATTAACCCACACAATGCTGCGTAGGAGTAAACCGCCAAATCCAAAGCCTCGTTCGCGCGCCCTGGGGGTTTGTTCCCAGACGCGCACGTCTTTACCACCAATGCGTTTTCTGACTGAGCGTTCAGAAACCAGTTGCGCAAAAAAATTAATATCTCGATCTTGAGGGTAATGCATATAGCCTGGACAGGCTGTATCAGGTGGAGGTTGTTCTATCTTTAGCCTGCTGCGAATAATATCTTTGGCTGCATTGACCCCAATAATATAAGGTCTGAACCCTTTGGATTTACGCGTTGGACGTTTAGATGGCCAGACTGGAGAGCGTTGCCCACCTTGTTCAGAACCGCCTTTAATTGCCCAAATCCTGCGTCCAAGTCTTGCTTTGCAAAACTCGTAAACACGCTGTGTATGATGTCCCCCTGAATCAATACAGACCGCAGCAATCGAAAAAGCATGACCATCAGCACGGTACCATTGACGCTTTAAGATCGTATCGACCTCTTGCCACAACGCAGGACTGTCTGGGTCTCCATCAATCACTACATGTGCAATCGACCAGCGTTCTTCATTGCGTCCCCATCCCACGATTTCCAACTCTACACGATCGTCTTGTGTATCCCCAGCTGCTGTTAATAACACCACGCCATCAGGCACTTCACCCGCCCAGACCTCGGCACGTCTTGCAAGCGTTAATTCAGATAATGCCCCTTCGCCTCGATCTTCAAAAGTTTCTCCAAGGGTTGTATTGACGAAAGTCTGTAATTCAATTGGGTCAGATTTAACCCGCAAAAACTCTGCAACCAACAATGACCATCTGGCATTTGGCATCAAAGAATAAAGCGAGTTAATATGAAAGGAAGCATGACCTTTAAATGGAGCAGAAGCTCGCCATTCACCACCTTTGATTAAATCAGGTTTATCTTGTTCTTCAATAATGCAACCATTATGCTTGCACACATAATGTGCTGTTTCTGGTAAAGCATTGCCTTGCTCATCTTTATCCCACTTAACCCCATGTGCTACATCTTTACCGCCCCATTCTAATATCTGGAACTCTCCACATTGAGGACATGGCACATAAAACTTACGCTGATCGCCTTCTTGATAGAGTTTTTCAATACGGGATAAGCCTTTGATCGTTGGTGTTGATCCAGCCACAATCTTACGGTTCCAGAAAGTTTCTGAGCGTTTGGTACCAAGAGCAATTTGATCCCCTTCTGAACCTGCACCACCAACTGGATATCCATCGACCTCGTCGAACAAAACAATGCGCACTGTAATACGACGAAACCCACCAGGCGAATTCGCCCCTACTAACGCAATAGATGCCCCATTCTTCATGGTCTTTTTAAGTAACGTGTTTTCACCTGTTCGGGTTTTGGGATCTGGCGCAATTTCAGACAAGACCGCTGTATCTCGCAACATTGGCGCAATTTCAGATTTTGAATAATCCTCGGCATCTTCTACGCGAGGCTGAACAACCAAAATTGGACTGGGGTCTTGATGAAGGTAATACCCAACGACATGATCTATAATCTTCGTATAACCTACACGCGCAGATTTCATCACCGAGACTTTTTCTACTCTAGGATCTGTAATCGCATCCATCATTCCCACTTGATAAGCATAAGCTTCGAACCGTCCTGTTTGCGCACTGGTTTCTTTGGAAAGATACGCATATTGTGCCGCCCATTGGCTGAGACTTAAAACAGGTGGTGGTGAGAGGTTAAGTTTTTGTGCTTTGTTCAGAGCTTTCAGAAAGACAATGTTCCCTTTCTTGTAATTGTTGTTTCCATCGTTCATCCTCGGAGAGTTCTTCTAATATTCTAACCATCAATTGATGCATTTTGTCTTGAGTTTCTGTGACTGTTTTACAATTAAATATTTGCGGAGCCATCTCGGCAGGAATAGCCAAAAGGCGTGTTCTGATCGCACTGAGCTGTAAGGATAAGGCAGCAACCACATCTTCGATCAGAACAACCTTGCCTGATTTTAAATCATAATCCAGTTGTTTAAGACGTGCCTCGTAACTGGTTTTTTAAAGCTCTGCATCTTGAAGTGTTGGAAACACAGGCAAGGATGGATCAAAAGGGATTGTATCTGTTAGCAATAATCCAGTACTTTGAGGCGCATGTGATTTACTGGCCAGCCAAGAATTAAAAGAAGCAACTTCAATTTTCCCATTATTGTCAGAGACTATACGACCGACCTTAATATGTTTACGCAAAGCCGTTCGACTGATATTGGCTCGTCGTGAGGCTTCACTAATTGAAATATATTCGGAAGCGGTCATCGTTTAGATACTGGAACCTTTATGTGAAACTTTCAAACTATAGTGGAACCTAGATGGAACCTTTGCGATGGGGTTCCACCCTGTTACATATTGGAAACTCTAGGGCTGTAAGATTATAATAGGGTGGAACTGGAACCTCTAAAAAACCATTTAGCTAGGAATATATCGGGGTGCGAATTACCTGCATTGCAAAAAACACTAGGAAGGACCCAAAAATAATATACTTAGTTCAATTAACATCTATTATTAAAAATTTGGCTTAATGATACCTTCACAACATTGTATATATCCTTGAGCTGACATCTTATTAGCCTCTTACCTAATCTGCATATTGTGACTGAAACACATCAATTATTGATACTTTAGTGCCTATCCAAATAATAACATTATAAACCAATTATTTATGAGCAAAGCTATTCATAATATCCTGCATACTTTCACCGCCTGCTAAACGACCTTGCACCCAATGAACATTGTCAGGATTACTACCCCAGTCATATCCAAATATACGATTGGTATTCTCACGAATAATTTTATATGTCTCGTCTCCATATGCAAGACTATCTAAAACACCTTTCATACTCTCGCCATTCGCTAAGCGACTTTGCGCCCAACGGACATTGTTATCATTGCCCCAGTCATAGCCTAATATACGAT
>NZ_ATSX01000007.1 GCF_000527695.1 Commensalibacter papalotli (ex Servin-Garciduenas et al. 2014)
AATTAACCGCAACATCAGAATATTTCGTAGATATGATTGAAGTCGCAGAGAAAATTGCGTAATTTTAATCGATTTATAAATAAATTGATGTAACCCTCCCTTTTAAAACACAAAAAGGAGAGGGTTTTTATACAAAAAATTTAAACTAATACATTCATCCAATTTTAATATTTTTGAAATGATGGTAAAATTTCAGTTTCAATACGGTTTAAAATAGCTTTTCCAGCATTTTGAAAAGCTATTGGACTATAACGTGACTGGATATAATTACGCGCGTTTTGTGCATATTCAGTTGTCTTTGCTGGGTTATGAAAATATTCAACTATGGCCTCACCTAGAGCTTCTGGTGAGTTTTCATCCAGCAATGTGCCAATAGGATTATTCTTTACACAGAAACGCATCTCTCCTACAGAGGAAGAAATAACAGGTAAACCCGCAGCCAAAGCTTCGTGCAACGCAATACACATCCCTTCATAAGTTGAAGTTTGTGTATAAAGATGCAAGGTTTTTAAATAATCCATAACATTTGAATAAAAACCTACTAACTCAACATTATTTAACTGTAACTCTTGAATTAAATTTTGTAATTTTTGTTCTTCACCACCTGCACCAGCGATAGAAAAATGAATTTTTGTTCCAACTTCTGGGTATTTCTGATTAATATAATCAATGGATTTGATCATAATATGAAAATTTTTAACTGGGTGTAAACGTCCCATACTTCCTATATGAAATACGCCATTTCCATCCCAGACTGGCATTTTAGGCAAGCTTTCTGGAACTTTAAACAAAGGCCACGTCATCACTCTATCAGAAGAAACATCCATCCCAGTTTGTAAAAAATCAGCGACACCATCAGAATCTGCGACCCAAAATTGACTATACCGTTGTAAAAAACGAAGAGCCGCCGCTTTATAAGCCCTAAGATTAGCACTATGCTTCCAACTAACAACGGGAATATTACATAATTTTCCTATTATTTGCCCATCCATCGTTCCACGAGACAAAGACGTCCAAATCAGGTCAGGTGGAGACTTTTTCACTGCTTTATATAAATTATAGGTTGATTTTAAACGGTTATCACCATTTAAAGAAAGCAATTGATAAGGCACATTCCTTTTTTCCAATAAAGCAGCTGTTTCCATATCTCTGGGTAAGCATGCTAATACTTTAAAACTATGTCCTTGGCTTTTAAAAAAGTCAGCCAAATCAGGAATTATAAATTCTGCACCACCACCTTCTAAACTACTGATCACATAATAGATTTTCATAGGAACCCCTGATTTTTATCAATATATATTCTGTGCTTTTTCACATAAGCAAAACATAACAATTTATAAACCATAAATCTTCAATTTTCTTTGTTAAGCCAGAATAATAAATAACGGCAATAGATATAGTTTATTATGCTTACCCTAATAATTATTCATATAATCAATAAGATATATTATTTTTTTTCGTTTGATTAAAAACTACAAACCTCTATCATGAATTGTATAATAAAAAGCTGAATTACTAATCTATTGACTATTATATTTAAGGAACATAAATAATGAGTAAAAAAACTCTTACTGGTGCCAACGGCGCTCCGATTGCTGACAATCAAAATTCTCGTACAGCTGGCCCCAGAGGCCCTGTCCTTATTGACGATTTTAATTTAATTGAGAAACTTGCTCATTTCAATCGTGAAAATATTCCAGAACGCCGTGTCCATGCCAAAGGCGCAGGTGCACATGGCACGTTTGTTGTTACCAAAGATATCACACAATATACCAACGCAAATCTCTTTAACACAATTGGCAAAAAAACACCTATGCTTGCACGTTTTTCAACCGTAGGTGGTGAACGTGGTTCTGCAGATACAGCACGTGACCCCAGAGGATTTTCTTTAAAATTTTATACCGAAGAAGGTAACTGGGATATTGTGGGCAATAATACGCCTGTGTTCTTTATTCGAGATGCCATTAAATTTCCTGACTTCATACATACACAAAAAAGATACCCAAAAAGCAACCTTAAAGATTCTGGCATGATGTGGGATTTCTTTTCTCTATCCCCTGAAGCTTTACATCAAGTTACCATTCTTTTTTCTGACCGTGGAATTCCCGACGGATTCAGATTTATGCATGGATATGGCAGCCATACTTACAGCCTAATTAACAAAGATGGTGTCAGAACATGGGTAAAATGGCACTATAGAACCCAGCAAGGAATCAAAAATCTTGATCCAGAAAAAGCTGGGGAACTAGCTGGCAGCAATCCAGATTATGCAACTGAAGATTTGTTTAACGCTATTGAAAAAGGTGACTATCCTAAATGGGGCGTTTACATCCAAGTCATGACCGAAGAACAAGCAAAAAACTATAAAGAAAATCCTTTTGATGTTACCAAAGTATGGTCTCAAAAAGAATTCCCATTACATGAGGTTGGATATTTTGAGCTTAACCGTAATCCAGAAAACTATTTTGCTGAGGTAGAACAAGCAGCTTTTGCGCCAAGTAATGTTGTTCCTGGCACAGGGTTATCCCCAGATAAAATGCTACAAGGACGTGTATTTGCATATGCAGACGCACAACGCTATCGTATAGGCACCAACTATCAACAATTGCCTATTAATGCGCCAAAATGCCCTTATGCAAATTATCAGCGTGATGGCGCAATGCGTTTAGATCAAAATGGTGGTGGCAGCCCAAATTATGAGCCAAACAGCTATGAAAATGCTCCTAAACAAACGAATAAACCAGAACCTTTATTTCCTGTTGATCTTTCTGGTGCTGCAGGTCAATATGATCACAGAACAGATTCAGATTATTACAGCCAACCTGCCGCCTTGTTTAAACTCATGAATGCTGAACAAAAAGAATTATTGATCAGCAATCTAGCAGCATCTATGCAAGGAGTGAAACAAGAAATACTTGAACGTGTATTGGCACACTTTGTGAAAATTGATCCAGAATATGGGCAAGGAATCGCTAAAAAATTAAATATAAAACTAAACTAAACTAAACTAAACTAATAAGTTAAAGAGAAACAAACTTCTATTCTATAATTTTATTTAAATATGATGTATGATTACTTCGTAACTTAGATAAAACTTAGAAAATACAAAGGACAACTATCTATGAGTACCACATTTTTTATTCCTTCAGTAAATGTTATCGGTGAAAATGCTTTGAGTGATGCTGTGCCACACATCAAAGCATATGGCTTTAAACATGGCTTGATTGTTACTGATTCTTTTATGAACAAATCTGGCGCTGCAAAGCAAGTGTCTGATTTGCTTGCAAAAGAAGGTATTAAAACTTCTATTTATGATGGTACACATCCAAACCCAACTGTCACAAATGTTAATGATGGTTTAAAAATTCTAAAAGAAAATAACTGTGATTTTGTTATTTCTCTTGGTGGTGGTTCACCTCATGATTGCGCAAAAGGGATCGCTCTTTTGGCAAGTAATGGCGGCGAAATCAAAGACTATGAAGGTTTAGATGTCCCTAAGAAACCTCAACTACCATTGGTTTCAATCAACACTACGGCTGGCACAGCCAGTGAAATTACACGTTTCTGTATTATTACTGACGAAGTGCGTCATATTAAAATGGCAATTGTTACCTCTATGGTAACCCCTATTCTGTCTGTTAATGACCCAGCATTAATGGCTGGTATGCCTCCTGGATTAACCGCTGCAACAGGTATGGATGCTTTAACTCATGCTGTTGAAGCATATGTATCTATTGCTGCATCTCCTATTACGGATGCATGTGCATTAAAAGCTGCTACTTTGATCGCTGACAACCTACGTACCGCTGTTAAAGACGGTAAAAATATGGTTGCTCGTGAAAACATGGCTTATGCACAACTCTTAGCTGGGATGGCCTTCAACAATGCGTCTTTGGGTTATGTTCATGCAATGGCTCACCAATTGGGTGGTTTTTATGGCCTGCCTCATGGTGTATGTAATGCGGTTCTTCTTCCTCACGTTGAAGAATATAACGCACCAAAATGTGCTGGCCGTCTAAAAGACATCGCAGCGGCTATGCATGTAAATGTTGATAATATGAGCGACGAAGAAGGCGCAAAAGCTTGTATTGCTGCTATTCGTGCATTGTCAAAAGATGTCAATATTCCTGCAAACTTGACCGAACTTAAAGTTAAAGCAGAAGATATCCCAACATTGGCAACAAACGCATTAAAAGATGCTTGTGCTGCAACCAACCCTCGTGTTGGTAACCAAGCAGAAGTCGAAGCAATCTTCAAATCTGCTATGTAATTTATAATTACATGAGTTAGTAAAAAGCGTCATATTCGAGAGAGTATGGCGTTTTTTATAATATTTTCATTTCTTGCAGAGCTTGAACTATTAATTCTTCTCTTCTTTTACAAATCTCATTAAGCGTGTTTCGTATATTATTATCATACGTATCCATAAGATCACACCACACCCATCCATTAAAACCTGGTTCTACCTGCTCAGGAAACGGATCTCCCCACCACCAACCTATTTCCTCAGGTAAATACCTATTAGCCTCAATTAACCACTCTTGCCTGTGGTTTTCAATATTTCGTATCTCTTGTTTAATAGCAGGCACCATATCAGCAACTACATTATTAATAAATATGTAAAATATCTCATCTGAGACCATAAAGAATGTATTTCTAGCTTCAACAAACTGATCTTTAGGAATATTATTATAAACTAGATCTTTAAAGGTAAAATAAGCCTCATTCCACCGCTTAAATACTTCATATCTTCTATCTCGAATATCTAACTCAACTTTCTTTAACGCTATATCTGCTTGTTGTTTTGCTAGAAGTAGTTGTTCTTGAGATATCTTACTTTGTGATTTTGATAATTTAAATTGACCATAAGCAATCCAAACTCCAAAAATACCAATAATAATAGGGCCAATCGCTTTAACAAAATCAATCCACACATATAAAGACGAAATAAAATTATTCATATGGTTTCTCTTTACCAATCTATACCTGCATCAATCTAATTATAATCAATATCACAACAAAAAAGCCACGGCTAATATAACCGTGGCTTCGTATAGACAACTCAACCAATAACCGAGTTAATCAGCAAGATTCATTTTATTGATATGAACCGTTGTCTTAACCCCTTCACTAGAAAGTGCATCAGGTTTCACAGCAATCGTGTACGCTCCTGCTGGTAATTCCCAATGGTGAGCTTTAGGTTCATAATTCGCAATCGCTTGTAGAGCCAATGGTATAGAAACCGTTTTTGTTTCCCCTGCTTTTAAAGCAACTTTATCAAACCCAAGCAAACGACTGGTCGTGCCATCTGGCATGGTTCCATAAACCTGAACCGCATCTGCACCGTCTTTTTTACCTGTATTTTCAACCGTAACTTCGGCGGTCATGGTTGGATTTTTACCAGATAGATTATTATTCAACGTAATCTTGGTATATTTAAACGTTGTATAAGACAACCCATATCCAAATGGATAAAGTGGCGTAATCTTTTTATCTTGATACCAACGATATCCAACATTTGCTTTATCTATATCTAGACTTAAAGAAGAGATAACAGAAGAATCATTTTCCATTGGCTGACCAGGGTCTGCATTTATAATTCGACCTGCACCTTTAATCGTTGGATATGGAACTTGTGATAGAGATTTTGGCCAAGTAGTTGTTAAGCGTCCAGATGGATTAACTTTGCCAAATAAAACATTAGCAATCGCTGTCCCACCAGAAGTTCCTGGGAACCAAGCTTCAACCACAGCATCCACGTTATTCAACCAAGGCATCTCCACAGGGTTTCCTGTTTCCAATACAACAACCACCGGTTTTCCTGCCTTAGCCACGGCTTCAATCAATTGGTTTTGATTATCTGGCAAGCTTAAATCTGCATTATCAAAAGCTTCTGCACTCCATTTTGTTGCAAAAATAATCACAACGTCTGAATTCTTTGCCAAATCAACAGCTTGTTGAATATTATCACCCCCTGCAAATTGCACTTTTGCTTCAGGTGCCAAAGCTTGGATTGCTTTCATGGGTGAAGATGGGAAATAAGATTCTGGGCCAGGCCATGTTTGCATCCCTGTTTTTAATTTAATATTTCCACCTCTAGCAGTAACTTGAGAAGACCCACCACCAGACAAGACGCCTTCATTAGCATGTCCACCAATAATCGCAATATTTTTTACGGTTGTAGCTAGTGGTAAAATATTTTGTTTGTTTTGTAATAAAACAATCCCATTTTCGGCAACCTTTTGAGAAATTGCTTCATGTGTAGCAACATTCTCTGGTTGCTCTGATTTTGTAGCAGGATGATCGTAAGCCCCGACTTGAATCAAACCATATAAAACACGATATGCCATATCATCCAGGCGGCTTTGTGGGACTTCACCCTTTGCAATCGCTTCTTTCAAATCTTTACCGAAATAGATCTTTTTATCAAATTGATCAGCAGCAGATTCCTGATCTAATCCTGCATTAGCGGCTTTAACTGTACTATGACCTGCTCCCCAATCGGTCATCACATAGCCCTGATATCCCCATTCTTTCTTGGGCAACTGTAATAAATAGCTATTCTCACAAGCATAATCCCCGTTCACCTTGTTATAGGCACACATGATAGAGCCAGGATTACCTTTTTTAATCACAGTCTCAAAAGCAAGGAGGTCTGATTCTCGCCCTTCTTTCTCTCCCACTTTCATGTCTAATTTTAAACGATTTGTTTCAATATTATTGAATGCATAATGTTTAACAGTAGAAACAACATGCTGGCTTTGTACGCCTTTAATTTGTTGAGCTGCAACATTTCCTGCCAGTATAGGATCTTCACCTAAATATTCAAAGTTACGACCATTTCTTGGATCTCTAACTAAAACAGCTCCACCGCCTAGTAAGACGTTAAAACCTTTATGAAAAGCCTCGGCCCCAGTCACTTTACCTGCTTCATAAGCAAGCTTAGGGTCAAAGGTTCCTGATAAAATCTGACCACTTGGTAATGAAGTCGCCGCATCCCCAGGGCGAAGATCACCACCAGGATTGGTAACCCCCAAACCAGCATCTGTAATTTGTTGCGCTGGGATACCCAATCTCTTAATACCAGGAACATAAGCCGCACTGCCCAAAGCTCCTTTAGGAACTGGGAATTTTTTGGGGCCATTGAGTACAGCATACAGACTGTGAACTAACTGTAATTTTTCGTCCTGTGTCATTGCCTTCACAAGGGCTTTTGCACGAGCTTCTGGAGAAAGGGAAGTGTCTTTCCAAGTCGCTTCTTCTGCACGAGCAAGGTTTGTTACACTGACAAGAATAGATGAGAGTAGAAATAACTGAGATAACTTCATGCGAATGTCCTTCTAAGATCTAAATATATAGAAACATTAACTTCCTTTTATTACGAACAGTCAATCTATTAAAAGATTTTATTAGCCTTATTCTTAGAAAAAGGTTTCAATGTTTTTAAATTTAGATAAAAAAATTATGAAGCTATTTATCAATTATATCAAATTCTATCATGATAAAATAATAGCCACGGTTTTAAGCCGTGGCTAGATAAAAGCAATTCGATAAAAAAAGAATACTAATCAGGTAAGTCAATCTGATCCAAACGCATTGTTGTTTTCAAGCCTTCGTGAGATAAAGCATCAGGTCTAGCAAAAATTTCATAATTACCAGACATAATTTCCCAGTTATGTTTTTCTGGAACATAATGAGACAAGCTGGCTGGGAATAAAGTTACGGGAACAGTTTTAGTTTCCCCTGCATTAAGTTCTACTTTTTTGAAACCTAGCAAACGACTTGGTGATCCGTCTGGCATTTTACTATAAATCTGAATAACATCCGCGCCACTACGGTTCCCTGTATTTTTAACTGTTACATTTGCAGTCATAGAATGTTGATCTTCTGTAAAGTTTTTATCAATAGATAATTTTTTATATTTAAAGGTCGTATAAGACAAACCATATCCAAAAGGAAATAGTGGCATTAACCTTTTTTGCTCGTACCAACGATAGCCGACATTAGCCCCATCTTCATTTAAATTAACAGAAGATACAGCCTGATTTTGTGAGGAATATTGTTTGACATTTAACGTATCAGCAACAGCAATCTTTCCTGCCCCTGCAATATAAGGATATGGAACTTGACTTAATGCTTTTGGCCATGAAGCCGTTAAACGACCTGATGGATTGACCTTGCCAAATAAAACATTAGCAATAGCTGGCCCACCAGAAGTACCAGGATACCAAGCTGCAAGAACACCATCAACATCATTTAACCAAGGCATTTCAACAGGATTGCCTGTTTCCAAAACAACAATCACCGGTTTCCCAGCTTTAGCAACTGCTTCAATTAATTGATTTTGATTTCCATAAAGCTCTAAATTCGCAGTATCAAAACCTTCAGCACTCCATTTCGTAGCAAAAATAATAGCGATATCTGACTGCTTTGCCAAATCTACGGCTTCTTGTATATTTTTACCCCCAGCAAAGGAAACTTTGGCATCAGGAGCTAATGCTTGTATTGCTTTCATAGGAGAAGATGGGAAGTAAGTAATAGGTCCAGGCCATGTCCGAATTCTTTGTTGATCAATAATATTGCCCCCTCTGGCTGTCACTTGAGAAGAACCACCACCAGACATAACACCCACATCTGCTCTACCACCGATAATAGCTATCTTTTTAATGCTTGGGGACAAAGGAAGAATATTATGATGGTTTTTAAGTAAAACCATACCATTTTCTGCAATTTTTTGAGAAATTGCTTCATGTGCTGCTACATCTTCGGGCTGATCAGACCTATAGGCTGGATTATCATAAGCTCCAATACGCATCATACTATATACAATACGATAAGCCATATTATCCAATCGACCTTGAGAAACCTCACCTTTGGCAATTGCTGTTTTTAATGCTTTACCAAAGTATACCTTAGTATCTGATGATATTCCAGATTCTTGATCTAGACCAGCATTTGCAGACTTAACCGTACTGTGGCTTGCTTTCCAATCTGTTAATATATAACCACGGTATCCCCAATTTTTCTTGGGTAATTGCAATAAATAACTATTTTCACAACTATAATCACCATTCACTTTGTTATAAGCACACATAATAGCACCAGGCTGTCCCTGTTTTATTGCTATTTCAAAAGCCAAAAGATCTGATTCTCTAGCTTCTTTTTCCCCAATACGCATATCTACTTTCATACGATTAGTTTCAATAGCACTAAATGCAAATTGTTTAGCTGTTGCAATCACATGCTGGCTTTGTATACCTTGTATTTGAGCCGCCGCAATATTTCCAGCGAGCAAAGGATCCTCGCCTAAATACTCAAAATTACGACCATTCCTTGGGTCTCTTACTAAAACAGCTCCACCTCCACCAAGTAAAACATTAAACCCTCTGTCAAATGCCTCTTTCCCTATCATTTGACCTCCTTCATGAACAAGATCAGGATCAAAGGTTCCAGACAAAATTTGACCGCTAGGCAAAGATGTGGCCGCATCACCAGGTCTTCCATTATTAGGGTTAGTAACCCCTAGCCCAGCATCTGTGATTTGTTGCGCCGGCAATCCTAGACGAGGAATACCAGCAACATAACCTGCTCCTCCCAAGGCTCCTTTTAAAACAGGAGAATTTTCAGGGCCGTTCTTAACTGCATAATGACTTGCAACCATTTGCAATTTTTCATCTTGTGTCATCGCACTTACAAGTGCCTTTGAACGCGCTTCAGGTGTTAAAGAGGTATCTTTCCATACTGGCTCAGCAGAAAAAGCAATACTGGGCATACTGACTAGCATGGATGACATAAGAAAAAAATGAGATATTTTCATAATGACGGCCCTTAAAATAAAAAAATTAAAATAATTTTAGTAGTTTACTATCAAAATCCTCTTGATGGTCAACAAATGATGTCATCACGTTTTGTTTACCATCAACAAAATCTACTCATAATAAAAAAACCTTAATCGTTACTCTATGAAAAAAGTAATAATTAAGGTTTTAAAATTTACTCCATTTACAAAATATTAGAAATCTACACGACTTTTAAATCCTAAGAACGCTGCATCTTTAATATTCTTTTGTGCATTTGGATTAATTTCATATTGAAAATCAGGTTGGAAACGAATACCTCTGTAAACATGAATAATATAAGTTAACTCAAAAGTTGTTTCCGCAGTCTGAATACCTGTTGCTCCACCAATATTACCAATTGAAACACCATTGGCTAAATTATAACGCTGAGCATCACGCATTTTACCACTCATAATTTGATGAATGAATAAAACACCAACGGCATCCATCGGTCTGGCTTTCCAAAAGCCCGTATTAATCATCCCAACCATAACTTCATTTTGTCGTTGGAAAGTCAAAGGATTACTATGAACAAAGCCTACATATCCAATAACACCATTCAGATCACCAGGGCCATTACGATGAATCATCTGATCTAATAATAACCATTCAACATCACGTCCACGTTTCCAACGTTGGTCAGCACCATTCATTTCGGTAATTTTTTTACCATTGAGGCCACTGCCCCATACAGGATAAGATGAAGTATCATAAGCAAAACCAAATTTATAATGCCCAACAAGATCATTTTTTCCCCAATGTGGTTCATAAACGACTTCTAATGGGAACTCACCCCCTGCATTTCCTGCAGTTCTTACGATAGCTGCCCATCCAGCACGCTTTCCACCTTCGTTACCATAAGCATAACGGTTCACTTGGAACATACCAATACGTATGGAAAAATGTTTTGTTGGTCTAAATAATGTTGTAATACCCCACGTTGAATCTGGCCATGCATTAAACCCTGCTGCCTGTCCAGAAAGGGGTTTGGGATTACCGCAAATACCGTTATTCATGAAATAACAATGAATGGGACTGGTCGCATAAAAGCCACCCACATTGCTTCGTCCAAAAGAGGTAACGATCTTACCATCCATAAAGTATTTATCACTATATAAGTTCACAAGTTTAGCAACAACGTTACCACCTGCACCATAAATTTCTTGCACCTGAGTGATATTTTCACCAATCATCGGGCTGAGGTTAGCACCATAACGCCCAATAACTGTCATGTGTGAAACTAAACCATTTGTGAACCAATTTTTACCAACTAATGTAGACCAATCTACATCAAGTTGTGCATCTGCAGCGCCAGCATTAGCAGAACGTTTTCTTGTCCCCCCCGTAATATTACCAGCAAACTCATTTTGGTTATCAAAATTTAGATTAATACCACGTTTATATAACCAAGGTTGAATCCCACCCCATGTGCCAAATAAATGTTCAGGTTGAGGCAATAATGGATTTCCACTCTCTTTTATTCTCTCTCTATCAACCGCGTTACTTTGCACCCGACCAATAGTAGTTAACCAATCACCGCCACTTCCAACAGGAATTAGCTGCCAATCAGTTAATCCGTTAATAGCATCGGTATCTTTAGTCTTTCCCGTTGGTGGTGTATTTTTTTCATCAACGGCTTTTGCCGTAGAATCAAAAAAGGCTGTTCCACCCATCATTAAAAAACAAGAAAGAAAATAAAATTCTCTTCTTTGCAAAAGGTTAGGTTTATTCCAAAGTAATGCCATATTCATCTATTACCATGTTTAAATGTTAAGAATCACTAGCTTTTAAAACATGTCATGATGGAACTGGGTTTTCACTTATGCTTTGTAGCTAGATTACTAATATCTTTCGTAATATAGATACAGATTACCCAACTATCATAGTAAAATGAATCATAAATCTCGTCTAACAAAGCAAGAAAAAATATGATGTGTCGAAATAGAAACAGGAATGTGTTGAATATGCAATCAATGCATACTCATAATATATAATCATTTATTTATTGGAAATATATGAATTGTATTTAATAAATACATACAGCTTTTATATCAAATTAAAGATGGCTCCCGAAGTAGGACTCGAACCTACGACCGAGCGATTAACAGTCGCTTGCTCTACCAACTGAGCTATTCGGGATCAGCCGTGAACTCTCTATAGCCTAATTCGATATTAATGGTAAAGTGTTTTTTTAGTTTTTTTTAATTTTTTTTAACTATTAAGTAAAATATTTTTATGACCACGCATAATAAATCATCAAAGTCATTGATAAGTCGCAGAAAAACTTTTTTTGGCATCGGCGCTACTTTGGCCCTGGTTGGAGGGGGGGGGTATGCATCTTATTACCTTAGCTCATCACCCAAACAGAGAATCAACGACTATCCACCGCAATCTATTCGGATTGCATGGCCTAAAAGTGAGAGCGATTCGCTCTTAGCGATTGCTCAAACAGAAGGTTTTTTTGAAAAATACGCTTTAAATGTTACAATTTTACCCAATATTCAAAATCACCTACAGGCTATGGACGCATTGAAACAAAATTTATGCGATGCAGCTGTGTTATCTGCTTTAGATTGGTTGCCTGAGTTACTTGGAGGAGTGCCAGCACGCTTATTGGTTGGAATTAGTGGCGGTAATTTTCGCTTACTAGCCTCACGCAAGCAACGAATCGATAGACTGATAGATCTGGCAGGATTAAAAATTGCAACCCATCGCCACTCAGCAAAAGAACGTCTTTTCTTTTCAATCTTGTTAAGACGTAAGGGACTCAATCCCGAACAAAACATTAAATGGGTTGAAATGGAAAAAGAAGAACTATTACCAGCTCTTCTTTCTAATCAAGTTCAAGCCATTATTGGCAATGACCCTTTAATGTGGGAAATATTAAGCCATGCAAATAAGCAAGTCTTTGAATTAGCCGGAAGTCAAAGTGGCAGCTGGAGTTCTCGTGCTAATCGAATTCTTGGAATGAACAATCAATTTTTGAATACAAATCCAAACATTACTACACCGCTAGCACTCAGTATTCGTCATGCTTCGAAATGGCAAACAGAACATTTGCAAGAAACCAGTATGCTACTTGCTGATCAATTAAAAGCTATGAGTAGTAAAGAAATTTTAGCTATGTTAAAAAATCAAAATCAAAATATTGTACCTATTAATAATCAATTATGGGAGCAAGTTGCACAATATATTGATGAATTTAAACTGTTGGGTAAAGTTCCAAATAGCCTTAGTTCAAGTCGTACGGCAAGACAATTTTGTTTATCAATTCAGTCATAAAAAAAACTCCTCTTTTAAGTTATCGAAAAGAGAAGTTTAACATTCTAATAATCAAAAACAAATTAAGCTAGCTGTTTATTAGCAAGTTTTTTTGGTAAAAATCTCAGAATGAGCCTCGTTAAAAAGGGTGCAGTTTTAGGTCTAACTAACCTACGATCATACCCAGCAAAACGCTTTTCATTTTCTGAAAGGCATAATTGTAAGAATTCTTTTAAAGTAGTCTTATCTTTACCCAGCTCTGCAACACCATTGATGGTAAAGTTATTATCTTCATAATATTCCTGACCATCAACATCGACTTCCCTAATTAGACCTAAACGTTCATAAATAAGAAACGCATGCACTGCATATAATTTTGCTTCAAATTTAACTCTTTTTATCAAAGATAAATTTTTACGATGCCATGCCAACCAGTTCGCAAATAATAAAATATGACGACATTCTTCTTGCATTACAGGCTCAAATGTCTCAATAAGTTCTTTTGTAAAAAAACCAGATTTTTGAGCAACTGAAAACAAACCAAAAGCAAAAAAACTATCCCAGCATTCACTAAATCCTGTAACCATATAAGCCCATTCTGCATCTTTAGGTAACTGATATTCTTGTTCTTCAGCCAAAGGAATACCATAAAATTTAACTAAATCAGTCAAAACCTCTTTGTGGCGATTTTCTTCCCAAGCATTTCTGGCTATGGCATCTGCCATTTCTGGATCTACAATTTCTTTAACATAAGCAGCCATTCTTAAGCGTGCTTTGCCCTCAGTATGAACTGCGATATCCCAAATAGGCAAACTTTTTAAGCGTTTAATTTCTTCTTCACTTAACTTAGGCCAATTCATAAATGTCGGTCTATAAGGATTAAATGTCTCACGAAACATCTGACACACGGCTTGCTTATGCTCTTTACTACCGATTTTAAGCGTCCCGGGAATAGTGCTCATCCAATGACGTACACGATAATTCATTTCCTCTAGCTCTTTTTCAGATTGAGGTTTTGGCAAATCGTGTAAATTTTCAGGTAGTTTTGTGTAAATTGCTTCTAAACTAGACATTTAATCAACGCTCCAACGACAAAATTATTTCATATCAGACCATTTATGAATAATACGGTGAACCAATCCGTATTCAATTGCTTCTTTTGCAGACATCCAATAGTTACGATCAGTATCTTTTGTAACTTTTTCATACGAATGCCCTGTTTCTTTAGCAAATATATGATTCAAACGTTCACGCATTTTAATAATTTCTTTGGCTTCAATATCAATATCGGTTGCCGGTCCCCTGACACCACCCATTGGTTGATGCAATAAAAAACGTGTATTAGGTAAACAAACACGACGCTCTTTATGACCAGCAGCAAAAATTAACGCTCCTGCTGATGCAACCCATCCAGTGCCAATCATATTGATTGGAGCATGAGAATCGACGAAACGAATCATATCGTGAATTGTATCTCCGCTTTCAACATGTCCACCAGGAGAGTTAACGTAAACATCAATTGGACGATCAGAATCGTATGCCAAAGCTAATAAACGTGCGGTTACTTCTTTGGCAAGCCTGTCATTAACCTCTCCAAAAATAAGAACTTTTCGTTCTTTAAAGAGTTTACTTTCTAACACAGAAGAAGCCAGTGCTTCAGCACCTAGTTTTTCGATTTTTTCTGAAGGATCTACAGGCTCTTCAGGATCATTATTATTCAAAATTATTGTGTTATGCGTATCAGACTGCATAAAATTCATCAACTTTTCCCTCTAACTTACAACTAATGCGATGTTACTCATCATATTATAAAACATTTTATTGATAAATCTTATACACTTCAACAAACAGAATAAGAAATATTTTAACGATTATTTTATAAAACAATTTTTTCATATATTTTGTTTTTTGCAACAATTTTGACGATTATTTACTTAGTGTTGCAAAAGGAAAATAGCGCATTCATAAAAAAAACTATAATACTAATAACATTATTTAATTTATTTTAAATCTCGAGGTTCAAAAGAGTGCCCTTTATTCGCCAACCATTTCTTCGTTATAGTTTATTAATGGGTTTTTTGTGTTTAGAGGGATGCGCCAACAGTCCCGTTATTAAAACACCCGTAGGCTGGTACCATAATCTTGAAGGCGGTATTGTATCCCAGCCTCGATTACCGGTACCTGGTCATGATCAAACCTATCCTTATGTTGGATTAACCCCAACCCAGCCCCCTGCTTTACCTTCACCTGCATTGCGTAACGAGATTACCGACTCTTTAACCAAAGATAGAACACTCTCTGATTGGCAAAATACAGTCGCACCACTCGATATACCCAAAATCCCTCCTGCACCACAACAACCAGTGGCAGAAAGCAAACCTAATACAGAGCAAGCTAAAACAGCAGCCAACAATCAAAATTCAGAAGAATCTTCTGCAAGCTTTGATGCCGTAGGACAAGATCCCGCTCCAGAGGCCAATGCCGCAGACAAACAACCTGTTCAAAACACAGTAAAACCCGTTGAGAAACCTAAAGAATCAAAAAAAGCACCGCCTCCACCGCCTGAACCTGTTGTTCTGCCAGAATTGCGTGCGAAAATTGATGAGCAAGCAGTCGTCATTCCTGCTATTCCTGTTAACCCTCCACCTCCATCAAAATTCCCTGGATTTAACATTCCTTCAGATGCGAATTTACCATCACCATTTAAACCTGCGGCATTACCTTTAGAGGCACCAAAAGGCGAGTTAATAACATTTCCAATTGATTCGGATACTCCAAATCCCAAACAAGATGGGTTAATTAATTCTATTGCTTGGCAGCGTCATGGACGCACAATTTTTGTTCATGGCTATGGAGATGCCTATTCAATTGAACCAAAAGATCAATCCCAAGCATTATCTTTGGGGCTTTTACGTGCAAAAACAGTTGCAAAAATGTTAATTGCCCATAATGTACCAGAATCGTCTATTGTAATTCGTGCACACGCTATCGGCCATGGTGTACGCATTCGAATGGATGAGTAATTTTTATTATTATAATTTTTTCACAGAATTGAGTATCCTATGACCGAAGAATTTCATCGCATACGCCGTCTCCCTCCTTATGTATTTGCAGAAGTTAACGCGGCGAAAAAAGCGGCGCGTACGCGCGGTGAAGATATCATCGATCTTGGTATGGGTAATCCCGACAGCCGCCCACCAGAACATGTTGTGCAAAAATTAGTAGAGGCAACTTCATCTTCACGCGTACACGGATATTCTGTAAGCCGTGGAATTCCTGGGCTACGTAAAGCATTAGTCAATTACTATCAACGTCGCTTTAATGTTTCTTTGAATCCTGAAACTGAAGCAATCGTCACCTTAGGCTCAAAAGAAGGTTTGGCCAATTTAGCATCTGCTATCACCAGCCCAGGGGACACTATTTTAGTTCCTAACCCATCTTATCCTATCCACCAATTTGGATTTATTATTGCAGGCGCTGCCGTGCGCTCTATTCCTGCAACCCCTGATGAGAATATGCTCGAAGCGCTACACAGAGCTGTTCACCACTCTATTCCAAAACCAACAGCGTTGATTGTTAATTTTCCATCTAATCCAACTTCATATGTTGCAAGCTTAGATTTCTATCGTGAATTGGTTGCTTTTGCAAAAAAAGAATCTATTTGGATTCTATCAGATCTTGCTTATGCAGAACTCTATTATGGGGATCAAATCCCCCCCTCTATTCTTGAGGTGCCTGGCGCAAAAGACATCGCTGTTGAATTTACGTCCATGTCAAAAACATATTCAATGGCTGGATGGCGTATTGGTTTTGCTGCGGGTAATCCGAAATTAATTGCTGCGTTGACACGTATTAAATCATATTTGGATTACGGCGCTTTTACGCCTATTCAAATCGCTGCTGTCGCTGCTTTAAACGGTCCACAAGATTATATACAAGAAATGCGCGACCTCTATAAAGATCGGCGTGATACTTTAATCAAAGGTTTACATAATGCAGGATGGGACGTTCCTTCACCACCAGCATCAATGTTTGCTTGGGCACCAATTCCCGAGCAATTTAAACATCTGGGCAGCGTTGAATTTTCTAAATTGCTCCTTAAAGAAGCACAGGTCGCCGTAGCCCCTGGCTTGGGCTTTGGTGAGTATGGTGATGATTTTGTCCGTATCGGTTTGGTTGAAAATACACAAAGATTACGACAAGCTTGTCGCTCTATTAAAACCTTTATGAATACTTATACAAAGTAAATAAAATAAAACCACTATCTTTATGTCTATCGTAACCTGGAGAACATTTTATGAGTACCCCGTCTATAAGCAAACCATTAAAACTGGGGATCGCTGGTCTTGGAACCGTAGGAGGTGGCGTTGTCCGCCTTTTACAAGCCAATGCTCAGTCCGTCACCCATAAAGCTGGCCGCCCCATTGAAATCGTGGCGATCAGTGCCAAAAGCAAAGGTAAGGATCGAGGAATCAATTTATCCCATATTGAATGGTATGACAATCCAATGGATCTTGTATCCAATCCTGAAATTGACGTTGTTGTTGAGTTAATTGGCGGTGCCAACGGAATTGCTTATGATTTGGTCTGTGCAGCGTTAAAAGCACATAAAGGTGTAGTGACTGCCAACAAAGCATTAATTGCTTTACATGGTGATGAGTTGGCTAAACTTGCCGAAGAGCAAAATGTTCCACTTTTATTTGAAGCCGCTGTTGCAGGGGGTATTCCTGTTATTAAAACCATCAAAGAAGCATTAACCCCAGATCGTTTAAAACGAATTGGTGGGATCTTAAATGGAACATGTAACTATATTTTGACTGCTATGGCCAAGACAGGTTGCGCTTTTAATGATATTCTCAAAGAGACTCAAGAGCTGGGCTATGCCGAAGCAGATCCTTCAACCGATATTGATGGTTTCGACGCGGCACATAAATTGGCTATTTTAGCCAGCCTTGGTTTTGGTCATACTATTCACTTTAAGGATGTTTTTGTTGAAGGTATTCGTGACATTAACCCTGATGATTTATACTATGCCAAAGAGCTGGGATATACCATCAAATTGATTGGAATTGCACAACAACACCAAGATAATCGTATTGAACTTCGTGTTCACCCTGCTTTGTTGCCTCATGATACTTCATTAGCACGTGTAAACGGTGTTACCAATGCAGTATTCACCGAAGGGGAATTTTCTGGTCGTTTAATGTTGGAAGGTGCTGGCGCAGGAGAAGGACCAACATCTACTGCGGTCAGTGCGGATATTATTGATATTGCCAGAGGCTCAACCATTCCAATGTGGGGGACAGATTGGAAAGAATTAACCCCAGCAACCGTTGTTTCTCGTAACGAATTCATCAAAGCCTATTACATTCGATTAATGGTTCAAGATAAACCTGGTGTTGTTGCGGATATTGCTACCATTTTAAAAGAGCATAATGTGTCTTTACGCAGCTTATTACAACATGGCGCAACCAATGATATGAACGACTCCCCTATTGTACCTATCATTTTAGTAACGCATAAAACCAAAGAACAATCATTGTTACAAGCTTTACAAGCTATTCAAAAACTTCCTGTTATTACAGAAAAACATATTATGCTTCGTATCGAAGAAGCATAATCACTTACCTAAGGAATATGTTTACCATGCCTCTTTCTTCCCCTACGACTTCTACCTATACTGTTTCCGATCGCAATCTTGCATTAGAACTTGTCAGAGTCACCGAAGCTGCTGCTATTCAATCGTTTAGCTGGATCGGCCGAGGAAAAAAAAATGAAGCTGATAATGCCGCAGTAGAGGGAATGAGGCATGCTTTTGACACTGTGGCGATTTCAGGAACAGTGGTTATTGGTGAAGGTGAAATGGACGAAGCACCAATGCTTTATATTGGTGAAAAAGTTGGTTCTGGTGGCCCAAAGATGGATATTGCTGTCGATCCATTAGAAGGAACCAATCTAACCGCAAAAAATCTTCCTAATGCAATTACTGTGGTTGCATTAGCTGAAGAAGGGAAATTCCTTCATGCGCCAGATATTTATATGGATAAAATAGCCATTGGCCCTAATTATCCAGAAGGTATCATTGATATTGATAATTCAATTGAAACCAATCTGCGCAATCTGGCCAAAGCAAAAAAAGTGGATGTTTCTGAAATTACACTGAGCGCATTAGACAGAGATCGCCATCAAGAAATGATTGCCAAGGCTCGTGAAGTCGGCGTCCGTGTCAAATTACTTTCTGATGGGGATGTTGCTGGAATCATTGCTACTTGTATTCCTGATAGTAATGTTGATATATTTATTGGCTCTGGTGGTGCTCCTGAAGGGGTATTAGCAGCAGCTGCACTTCGATGCTTTGATGGGCAAATGCAAGGGCGTTTACTGTTTGAAGACCAATCTCAGATTGATCGTGCCCAAACAATGAGCGAAGGCGATCCTCAAAGAAAACTCTTTTTAGAAGATATGGCCAGTGGCAATGTATTGTTCTCTGCAACAGGCGTTACCACAGGGGATATTCTAAAAGGCGTTCAATGGAGAGGAAATTACGTATGGACCAATTCTTTGGTCACACGTTCTCGTTCAAAAACGGTTCGCTTTGTGAATGCACGCCATAATATCTTAGCAAAACCAATGGATATTAAATAAATTTAACTGTTAGCCAGTGTCTGAATTATTAAAAAAAACTTCTTCTGAAGCACCGCTTGCCCTGAATATACAACAAAGCCTTTCTGGGCGGCGGTGGTTATGGCGTATGCCATCCTTTTGCGATTCCAGCACACTGGATCGTCATGCTCAACATATCGCTCAAAAAGCCTCGCTTTACGATACCGTTGGCAGGATGATTGCCGTGCGTGGGGTTTCGCCCCAAGCAGTTGAGCATTTCCTTGAACCTAAATTAAAAAACTTATTGCCCGACCCTTCTTGTTTAAAAAATATGGACAAAGCGGCCGATCGCATTGCCAAAGCCGTTATTCAACAGGAAAAAATTGCTATTTTTGGAGATTATGATGTTGATGGTGGCTGCTCTTCAGCAATTTTAACTCAGTTTTTTAACGATCTTCACCTCTCCCCTATTGTTTATATTCCTGATCGAATCAAAGAAGGCTATGGACCTAACGCCCCAGCCTTACAAAGCTTAATCGATCAGGGTGTAACCTTAATTATATGTGTTGATTGTGGGGCTGCATCACATCAAGTCTTTGATGCAATCCCACAAGATAAAACCGATATTATTGTTTTAGATCATCATAAGTGCGAAACAGCACCTTCTATTTTTGCCAGCGTAAATCCCAATCAATTAGATTGTAATTCAGGTCTAGGTTATTTATGCGCTGGTGGTGTCAGTTTCCTTGCCTGTATTGCCGTGACCCGCGCGTTACAACAGAAACAATATTTTGATAATCACTCAAAACCCGATCTTCTTAATTTACTAGATCTAGTAGCTCTTTCGACAATTTGTGACGTGATGCCGCTAACAGGGTTAAATCGTGCACTGGTTACACAAGGCTTAAAGATTTTAGGAAAAAGAGAGCGTATTGGACTAGCTGCCCTACTAGAAGTCTCGGGCGTGCAAAAAGCACCTGATGCATTCAGTTGTGGTTTTGCCTTAGGTCCCAGAATCAATGCTGGTGGTCGTATTTCCGAATCAAATTTAGGACTAAGATTATTAACTTGTCACAATCCTGTGGAAGCCCATCAATTAGCAGAACGATTAGACACGATTAACAAACAGCGCCAAAATATTGAGCAAGGCGTATTACAACAGGCAACCGATTTAGCCCTAGAGCAGCATGAAAAAGGCTCTCCTGTTATCATGTTGCATCATAGTGACTGGCATCCTGGGATTGTTGGTATTGTCGCTGGACGAATCAAAGAACAAATTAACAGACCCACCTTAATTGGAGCCGAGCTTTCAGATGGCACGATTAAAGGGTCTGGACGCTCTATAATTGGACTGGATTTGGGGGCAGCAATTATCGCTGCAAAACAAGCCGGCTTATTACTGCATGGTGGTGGACATGCGATGGCTGCTGGATATAGCTATCGAAAAGATCAAACAGAGATTTTACACCAATTTTTGAATGAATATCTTTCTAAAGCAGCTCAAGCACCCAGCGTTGTTGATTTGGAAATCGAAGGGGTGACTACTATTGCTGGTGCTACAGTTGAATTAGCTAAACAAATAGAGCGTTTGACCCCTTTTGGGAATGGGAATGATGAGCCTTTGATTGTCTTATCTCATGTTCATATTTTACGCTCTGACAGAATCGGTAAAGACAGCAATACATTGCGTTTAACCTTGCAAGGTGAAAATGGTTCCAGTATTAAGGCCTTGATTTTCAAAGCAGATCAAAACCCTATTACCCCTTATTTAGAAGATTATAATAATCGTCGTCCTATGCATTTAGCAGGTTGGTTACGCACAAATAGCTGGAATGGCAGGGAAAATGCTGACTTTTTTATTAAAGATGCGGCTTTCGCATAAAAATATTTTTTTGTTCTTGACCTAATCACCATGCGCATGTATTAAGAACGTCATTGCCTCTGTCCCGTTCGTCTAGAGGCCTAGGACATCGCCCTTTCACGGCGGCAACACGGGTTCGAATCCCGTACGGGACGCCAATCATTTAAAAATATGGTTGTTGGTGTTTAGACTACATAGCTCGTTCTGCTATTCAAAAAGAACACATTGCCTCTGTCCCGTTCGTCTAGAGGCCTAGGACATCGCCCTTTCACGGCGGCAACACGGGTTCGAATCCCGTACGGGACGCCAATCATTTAAAATGTGGTTGCTGCGATTAACTAAATATCATGTATAATGTGATTATTATACTTTTTGCTATTATACATAGCCTATGTCCCGTTCGTCTAGAGGCCTAGGACGCTGCCTTCTCAAGGCGGTAACACGGGTTCGAATCCCGTACGGGATACCAATAATCATTTTTCCAATAAAATTAATATGTTATTATATACTAATTATTCCTTTATAATTATAAAAAGCACTTACAATGGAAAAAGAAAATAACAGTCTAAATGAAATTCAAAAAGTAAAAACTGACATTATCAAACGATATAACTTTTCTTTTATTTTTTTTCTAGGTGCTATTGTGCTTATAGCATTTGAACTATCAAACCCCAATATTGACTATATCCAAAAAGGACTGAATAACCTTATATTATATACAAGTTTTATTCTGCTTATAATTTCAGTCATTGCTAGTTTGGGTCCAAATTATGTACTATATGGGAAAGTTTTTATAGCATATAAACATATACCTGCTCTCATAAGTGAGAAATATAAATTAGATACATATTTGCTTAACAAAAATAATAAAATCTATTTAGACACAGCGAACCCAAAAGTTCAAAACAAAATAGAAAATTCGATTGAATCAAGTTTATCACACGAGGAAATGAAATTAATACAGTTTACGGATAACTGTACAAATAGATTTACATCTGAAATACAAATTTTAAATCGGAAAGGGCAAGTTAATTTATGGATCGGAATAACGACGACAATTATAGGGGCTAGCATATTAAGCTACACTTTTATTACTGCCCCAAACACTAGCCAAGACCATTGGACGTATCTTATTCATTTCTTTATACGAATTTCTATTATTATATTTTTTGAATTTTTTGCTTTCTTCTTTTTACGTTTATATAAGAACATACAAGAAGACATCAAATATTATCAAAATGAGATTAGTAATATTGAATTAAAAACATTTGCTGCAATGACTGCATTAGCAAGTAACGATACGTCTTTACTAAAACCAATCATTGAACAATTAGCAGCTACAGAACGCAATTTCATTTTAAAGAAAGGTGAAACTACGATCGGACTTGAACGAGAAAAACTAGATAAAAATGAAATTATTGATCTGGTTCGTGAAACGATTATTAGCACACAACATAAAAGCAAAAATAAATAAATTATTTAAAAGCCTTATAAAAAACTTCATAAGGCTTTCTTTATATTAAGGTTAATATTAATCTTACTCAAATAACTCTTTATTTCTAACCGCACCTTTATCAGCACTCGTCGCCATCATCGCATAGGCTTTTAACGCCAAACTGACTTTTCTGGCACGAAGTTTCGCAGGCTTCCAGCCTTTTTTGTCTTGTTCAACACGACGTTTTTGCAAATCTGAATCCGATACTTCAAGTTGAATAGAACGGTTAGGAATATCAATCACAATCTTATCGCCATTCTCAACCAACCCAATTGCTCCACCAGAGGCAGCCTCAGGAGACACATGACCGATAGAAAGCCCAGAAGTGCCACCTGAAAAACGACCATCGGTTAACAATGCACAAAGTTTGCCGAGATTTTTAGATTTTAGATAACTGGTTGGGTAAAGCATTTCCTGCATACCAGGCCCACCTTTTGGCCCTTCATAGCGAATAACCACAATATCACCAGGTTCAATTTGATCGCCTAAAATCCCTTCAACAGAAGCATCTTGGCTTTCAAATACTTTCGCATTTCCCGTAAAGGTCAAAATAGATTTATCCACGCCTGCAGTCTTAACCACACAACCATTTTCAGCAATATTTCCGTATAAAACCGCTAATCCACCATCTTGGGAATAAGCATGCTCAACACTACGAATACACCCCTCTTTACGATCTGTATCTAAAGTCTTCCAACGACTGTCTTGACTAAATGCTTGCTGTGTGGGAACACCACCAGGGGCCGCTTTAAAGAACTGTAAAACTGCATCATCTTTTGTCGTATTAATATCCCACTGTTGAATCGCTTCAGCCAATGTATCAGAATGAATAGTTTTAACCGTTGTATCAATGAGATTTCCTTTGGCTAACTCAGCCAAAATAGAGAAAATACCCCCAGCACGATGCACATCTTCAACATGGTATTTTTGTGTATTTGGAGCCACTTTACAAAGTTGTGGAATTTTACGAGATAAACGATCAATATTTTCTAAGGTAAAAGAAACATCCCCCTCTTGCGCAATTGCTAACAAATGCAAAATCGTATTTGTTGACCCACCCATCGCAATATCCAACGCCATCGAATTCTCAAAAGCTGCGATTGATGCAATTGATCTTGGAAGAACGCTATTATCATCGTTTTCATAATGTTGTTTACATAATTCAACAATACGACGACCTGCTCTTTTAAAAAGTAATTCACGATCTTTATGAGTGGCTAACGTCGTTCCATTACCAGGAAAAGATAGCCCCAAGGCTTCGGTCAAACAATTCATAGAGTTCGCCGTGAACATTCCTGAACATGATCCGCATGTTGGACAAGCTGAGCGTTCATACTCAGCAACTTGTGCGTCAGAAATATTATTGTTTCCTGCAACCACCATCGCATCAATCAAATCAAGTTTATGATTAGCAACTGAGCTTTTCCCTGCTTCCATTGGCCCACCAGAAACAAAAATCACAGGAATATTTAACCGCATCGATGCCATTAACATGCCAGGTGTAATCTTATCACAGTTAGAAATACAAACCATGGCATCTGCACAATGCGCATTAACCATATATTCAACTGAATCTGCAATAATTTCTCGACTAGGCAAAGAATACAACATGCCATCATGCCCCATGGCAATCCCATCATCAACAGCAATCGTATTAAACTCTTTCGCTACACCACCTGCGGCTTCAATTTCACGTGCCACCACATCACCAAGATCTTTTAAATGCACATGTCCAGGCACAAATTGAGTAAATGAATTCACCACAGCAATAATAGGTTTGTTAAAATCTCCATCTTTCATTCCAGTCGCCCGCCATAATGCACGAGCCCCCGCCATATTACGACCTTGGGTAGAAGTATGTGAACGATATTTAGGCATTTAACCAATCCTATTTAAAATTAAGAATATATTAAAATATATCCCTCTTATTTAAAAAAATTTCAAGAATAACCTTTAGAATATTACTTATTTGAATCATAAAAACCAACCACATATATTTCATGATCTTAATCTTTTAATAATCATCTATAATATATGCCTGATTTAAGACTCGTCTTATTGTATAATCTTTTTATTATCAATAAAATTGCTATCTAACTTACACTTTATATCGGCTTTATTACATTATTATATAATGCTAAATAATACTTATTCCGTTTTTAATCATTCGTTCGAATCTACTAATTGAAATAAACTATTGGTAAATTTAAGATGTTGAAGGCATAAATTAGAAAGAGACTTTTATGGCTATAAATATAACCCCTCGTCTAATTGATTTAACTTATGAAGCCCTTCTCAAATCTTATTGGAGAAAAGAGGCTCTTAAAAAATTTCTTATGTCATCTCATATTTCTTCTTCATTCATTGCAACTTGGTCAAATGATGAGAGCAAACGTATTTTTTTAGATCGACTTTTTAATGGATTACAACAAACATCAAAAGGTAAAGCTGTTATTTCTCGAATGGCATATAGCCTCTCAGAACAATCCACTTTTCCTGACCTAAGAGGTCCTTGGGAAGATTCGGATTTAAAAATACAAGCTGCCTACAAAGCAGTTCAAGAGCTCAAATTATATTTAAAACAACATAATGAACGCGTTATATCTGAGAAAGAACGTCTGGAAACACAAAAACGAGCCCAAATTCAAAAAGAACGCATTCAGCGATCTCAAACGGATAAAAGCAAACTTCAAAAAGAATTCGAAGAATTACAATCTAAAATAGGAACACCAGATGGTGGATATGCTTTTGAAAGATGGTTTTATCAATTACTTGATTTTTGTGAAATACAAAATAAACGTCCATATATAACTAATGGTAGACAAATAGATGGTTCTTTAACTCACGAGGGTACAACCTATCTCTTAGAATTAAAATTTACGAAAAACCAATCTGGAGCTGAAGAAATCGACTCTTTAAAGGCAAAAGTCAGTAAAATGGCAGATAACACAATGGGGATAATGGTATCTGTAAGCGGTTATAGTAAAGTAGCAATTTCGGAAGCATCTGGCGGTAAAACAACATTACTTATCATAGATGTAAATCATTTATACTTATTTTTCTCTGATATTATGAATTTTGAAGAAATTATTTCGAGAGTAAGACGTCATGCCTCTCAGACAGGTCAAGCATACTTACCAGTAAACGAATTTAATAACTAATAATTTTAAATACAACAAAACTTCATATGGGTTTTTTTAGTTTATTTATTGAGATATTGGGAGCGGGGAGAGGATTTGAACCTCTGACCTTCAGGTTATGAGCCTGACGAGCTACCG
>NZ_ATSX01000008.1 GCF_000527695.1 Commensalibacter papalotli (ex Servin-Garciduenas et al. 2014)
AAATAATTATGCGTAATTACAACACGAATAATATCATTTTTTGATAAAGCTTTTGCATCCCCTGTCTGATTATTAACAGGAATATAATATTCGTTATTATAAATAGAGCTACATCCACTCGTCATTAAACACAAACTAAAACCAAAGACTAATTTTCTCAAAAGCTTCATTATACCCACCTTATCTGATCATAATTACTTAGACACATTACGAAATGCATTATTTAAAGCATTTGCAAAAGCTGTATTATCAGTCTCTCCTTTAGCATTTTTATACTCCCCTTGATGTGCAAGCACATTATTAACTTTACTAACTTGTTCAGTAGTAAGCGGTTTTGTTAGTGCTTTACTTGGATCAGGATTTAAAGAATTATACAGAGCAGTCATAAACTTACCTTCGTTAGAATACGTATTTTGACTATTCACAACATTCATCACAGATTTTGTTGCATTTGCTAAATTCTGTTCTCTAATTGGTTTTTGTACAGCTTCAGCTGCAACTACATCAGGATCTTTTACTTCAGGACGAGACTGTGCCATTGCGCTGGTCGTAGAGTTCACCGCATCAACCGTCGTATTCCCTACCACTAGACGTCATCGCTCCAACACCAGCACCCGCTCCGCCCGTTAATAAGCCTTGCACGACACTATTCACAATCTTATTCCCGTCAGAAACAAAAAAGGATAGATAAAATATCTATCCTTGTCATAGTTTTTTATTTCTTATCTGTTGGTTTGGGCGCATTGGGATCGGTTGCATAAAGAGGAGTATAGCCCGTATTTGTAAAATATACCCATTTCTTACCCATCATATTCGGGTAATTATAAAATACTGCAGTTACTAAATGATCAACATTTGTAATATAATTAACATTATCTGTTGATATGGTAGCATAACTATAATAAATCGTTTTATAACCACTTGGATTTGCAGGGGCTATACAACCCCCCATATTATCTCGACTGCTTAGACATGTAAAAAGAGGATTATCTTTTCCTTCAGGCCTAACCAATTTGACTTTATAATAATAAGCTTTATGAGTAATGGTTACCCCTTGTTTTTCTGATAAGGTTGTTCGTCCCATATCGTCCGTAAATACAGGAGCATCCCATGTATGTGTTTCTGTTGTTGCAGAACCCTCTATCGGCGATGAATCAACCAATGCAATCACCGTTGGATGACCATCGTTCTTAGAATTATCTCCTACATCTATAACATCATAATTTAAATTTTGTAAACGTTTCTCTGTTTCTCTTTTTGCCGCAATAAAATATCCCCAATTCATCCAACCTGGTTGTTGAGGAGGAGGGATATCCAAATAATTATGGGTTATCGCTACACGAATAACATCATTCTTTGATAAAGGCTGTGCATCCCCTGCTTGATTCTCAACGGGAATGTAATATTCGCTATTGTAAATAGCACATCCACTTATCATGAAACATATGCCTAATACCGCTATTAATTGTCCTATTCGATTTAACATTTTATAGCCCACCTCCTAAACTTTGCCCTTGTATAATTTCTGGTAATTTAACAACAGATTGTAACGGACTATTAACTAATGGGGAAGTTACTTCTTTAGGGGTGATAGAACTTACCGCTGGTAATTTAATAAGTGAACCTACATTTTGTTGCTGTGTATTACCCGTTCCAGAAGGTTTTGTAGTTAAACCAGAATTCCCAATCATTTGCACTTCAGGTGAACTTAACAAAGGATTATCACGAGTATAATTTTGATAGTCATTTTGGGCTTGTTTAACCGCATCTGCATAGTTTTTATCTCTGATTGGTTTTTGTGCAGCCTGCGCAGCAGTAACGTCAGGATCATCGACTTTAGGGCGAGATTGCCCCATAGCGCTGGCTGCACCATTCACCGTATCAACGCCAATATTCCCACTGTTACCAGTAATTATACCAGCCGCAGCACCAGCGCCACCCGTCAACAATCCTTGCACTAGACTATTCACAATTTTGTTTCCGTCAGTGGTTGCATCTTGCACTGGAACTTTATTATTTTTAATAAAAATTGCTTGATCTTGCTTATTAAAAGGGTTTTGTTTTTTAGCATCAGTTTCTACTTCTGCATTTTGTTCGACTCCCTTTTTATGATCCTGTTTTAACGTTTTATCCTGAGGGAACAAGGCATCGGCGGCGGATTGGGCGAGGTCGCTTGCGACGCTATTCATCGCATCCCCTGCCGCAGCACCCGCAACCGTGGCACCAATATTACCCCCACCCATAGCAGCCGTGCCAGCACCAATGGCCATATCCAGACCTGCTTTACCAATACTGCCAGCTTTGAAATTATCGCTTTGCCCGGTCGCTTCAACCGCCATATTGGTATAATTTCCCATTAACTGTCCAACCGTTTTTTGTGTACTCAAATCACTGTTGATTTGTCCAGCATTAAAGGTTGAATCAATATGCCCATTGGCTTTGTCTGGATCGCGTGACAATGTTCCCGTGGTAGAGCCCGTATTAATCGTGATATTATCCCCAATCGCTGATTCTGTGGTTGAGGTTCGATCATGAGAAACCGAATTCGATGTCAGTGCTGGAATACCGGCTGTTCCTAATATAGACCCTGGTGCTAAGACTGTTTGTTTGGATTCAGATGGTTTTTTATCACCTAAACCATAATCAACACCAAAAGACATATTGCCACTGGCATTCAGGCCGCTCCATTGATCTTTATTATCCAATGAATTGACAACTAAATTACCCGTGGTGATTTGGTTTTTGTCCGCATCCGCCGCACTGGTAATCGCACCCCCTGTCATGGTTGTTGTCCCAGACACATTCACATCCAAGCCCCCTTTGCCCGCATAAATGCCAGACATGGTTGCTTCTGTTGATTTATAATCATTATGAATACCAGTATAGCCAACATTAGGTTGAATATTCGTATAATTATCCCCCACGATAGGAACAGAGGCATTTAACCCACCACTGACCGTTGTGCTGTCATATTTCGATGTGTTTTGTGGGGTAGTAATGTTTAAATTACCTGTATTAATTGTAACTGATCCATCGCTGGCCGTGCCGTCAGCATTCTTGTTGGTGATTTGCGCACCATTGAGGTTCAGGCTGCCGTTCTTATTATTAATCGTAACAGAATTCGTGCCATTCACAACAGTGTCGATTGCTGTTTTGCTAGAAGACGTAGAATTTCCATCAGTAATATTAAAGTTGCCTGTTACGCTGGCCTGTGGCGTTCCTTTTATTCCAATAGACGCACTGGCACCTACACCAAAGCTATTTTGAGATGAGGTCTTTTCACTGTCACTGGTTTTGTAACCCGCATTCAGGTTAACGTCTCCACCTGCATTAAAGATCACATCATTCCCACTGATATTCGAAGCCGTCGCATTAATATCATTTTTCGCTGTCACATTTACTTTTCCACCAGCTGCAACCGTCGATCCAACATCCTTAGTCGTTACAACTTTTGTATCTGATTTGTTAGAAGAATGCCCAACTGAAGCAGAAACACCAATTAAATTACTATTGACGTTCGTTAAAGAGCCTTTCCCTAAAACACCTGCTTCACCTAAGCCTGTTTGTATTAAAGGATACGCCCCACTTGCCGTAGCAAAAGCTTGACCTTGTGTATCCGTTGCATTCGTAATATTAAATCCGGCCTTAGATGTATCCGTAACTAATCCAGAGGCACCAACATTTAGCCCTGTGAAACTTTGTTTTTTATATACATCACTGTTTATGCTGTCTTGGACGGTATTAAAGTTTACATTATCACCTGACAGGTTAATGTCTTGTTTGGTCAAGATATTGGAACCGTTGATATTAATATCTTTATTCGCACTCATATTCACACTGCCCTCGGTTGAGGTAATTACACTGCCTGTATGCGTAACCGAACTGGAAGAATTCTTATCCGTTACTTTCTTCGTGCCGACTTGCGCGCTTAATCCCGTTTCATTGCCAAAGAACCCAGTTCTCTTGGTATGATGATAATCATAGCTGTCTGATGTAGACGTTAATGCATTTTCAGTAATTGAACCCTCTTTCGCAACAACATTCACATCATTCTTGGCCGTTAATCCACCAGAAATACTGATATCATTTTGCGCTGTCGCATTTAGTTGTCCTCCAGACGTAATCTTAGTACCAACCTCGTTCGTATAAGCATATTTATTTTCAAAAGAGCTGGAGTTAAAAGCACCTGATTTATGTCCTTTGACATCATCAAGGCCACTATCTGTGACGGCGTTCAGACCAATATTACCCGCAGAAGATAAAGAGACGTTGCCTGTAGCATTCAAGGTGCTGCCAGATAATGTTAAATCCCCAGAAGTAGATTGCAAGGATGCATTTCCACCAGCGGTAATTGTTGTTCCATAATTCTTGGTTTGATTGCCCACAAAAGATAAGGTGCCGTCAGACGCATGGGTTACGCTGGATGCTGCTGCATTTAACTCTATGGAACCAATATTAATCGTTCCTGCTTTCATCGCCAAATCAGAGCCCGACTGAATTGTGCCTCCATGGGTCGCAATACTATCGCTCGCTTGAATACCAAGCGTGCCAGATGCAAGAATTTGTCCCTGGGAACCTAAGTAAGATCCCGCACCACCATTGACCAAGTAATTATTGACGGTATCCGAATTAATCACAGATCCATTTTGAGCATTTAAAGAGATATTCCCCCCTTTAATCGTTCCACCAATATTACTGATATCCCCATTCGTAGCCGTTAATGCAATCGAATTTGTGCCTTCCATCAACCCTGAATTTGCAATGGAACCTGCTGTAATATTAACGTTTTTCCCTTTAATTGCAGCACCAGCCAACACATCTGTTTTAGGTGATAAATATAATTGAGGCACCAAAACCGTTTGCCCATCAACCACTTGAGGAACATACCATACAATATCTTCGTCCAATGCTGCTTGCTGTTCCGAAGTTAAAGCTGAACCAAATTGTAACCCAAGTTTACCAGATTCAGTGCTCGCATTATTCAACAACGTCTTCATCGCATCAGAAGCCGTCATATAGGTTCCTCCAGGATAACTTTGCCCTGTCGCTTGAATATATTGCTGTTGAATATACTGAGTATCAAACCCAGCATCCCCAAGGAACATGTAAGATCCATTAATATCTAAGCGATTTAATAGATATTGTGAGCCATAAAACTCATTCACAGAGGTATATTGGGGACGTGTTTCAATTAAATAATTGGAATTTGAGCTTACTGAGGAGGTATTAATATTTTCTGATTGAACTGGATTTTGGACAGTAACCTCTGTACCTGTTACTGTATTCGTTGGATTATTTTGACTGACAACATCTCCAGAATTAGTCGGTGAATGAACGGATGGAGAGCCATCGATGCCAACAGTGGTGTTATTGCTAACATTAGATGCTCCTCCCGAACTACCAGTGCCTGTATTGGAACCTCCACCAGTAATCCCTCCACTCGTTACGCCATTAAGACTTGAATTGCCGCCATTAACATTAGGATTGGGCCTAAAAAGTGCTTGTCCACCCGTTAAAGAGGATAAAATATCATTAATACTTGTAGAGCCTGATCCTTTAAAACCTGGTAAAGTGACATGTAGTCCAGGATCAACACCTTGTGGTGCTATAACCCCACCATATCCTAATGTATTATCTTTTCCATCAACTGTTTTTAAACCAGAACTACTACTGCTTAAATCACCATTTCCAGGGCCCGTTAACCCATCTTTACCTTGATCACCACCAGTAGTCTCACCATAAGTTCCTGATGAAGGAGAGCGATTATCCGTTGCAAAATCATCTGGAGAAGCATTTTTAATAATCGTTGTATTATTCACTTCTCCAGAAAAATCACCGTTCAGATCTTCGCCTGCAACAATCGTTGATCCTAATCCATTATTAACCGCTGTAGACCCCCAAGCATATCGACGGCTATCTCCACCACCAATAACCTTATGAGCATTAAACCCAGGAGTGGCCCAATCACTCGTGTCTTTTGGATTGAGTTGACGACACAAATCTTTATTAAAACAGGCGACTGTAAACGTTAAACTACTTTCCAAACCGTGGTTATCTAAAGATTCCCCATGTAAAGTCATATTATCACCAGCCTCAATATGACTGACATCATTTATAATCTTACCGCCTGTTTTAGGGGTAGTAATGGTTAAATTTCCACCTGCAGAAATAATCGCAGAAGCCCCTTGTAAAACGTCTCTTGTTCCTGTTGTAGTAACCTCTACACGTGCAGATGAATTATTACTCCCATGAGATAAATAAATATAAAAATATCCAAAACCAGGTTTGCCATTAGCTGTATACATCCCATCAGGAACATTAATTTGAAGGATTTTTACATCACTTGCATAAAAATATTCATTTCTATCATGACTGCCAAGTGTAGGTGGAAAAGCTTCAGCATATGTATCTATGAACTCTTTATTTGTCATTCCTGCATAAGGTTGACCGTCAGCATTAACTGCAGTATCATAAGTTTTGGTTGTATCTACTGTTTCTGGCTTCAACGTTCCAGAATATTTATTGGTAAAGCTATTCGCAGTCAGGCTAATATCACGATGGGCACTTTGAGTACGAATTAGCCCTCCTATGTTATACACATCACCAGTAGCTACAATTGTCATTGAGCCTTGAGCTGATTGTATAATCCCTTGATTATTAATACCCCCAGTAGCAATGATATTCATGTCATTGCTACTTGATAATGAAGCTGTTACATTATTGATCAAATTATCTGTCTTAATAGTCATCGTATTCAATGCTATCAAAGCACCATTATTAGTGATATTATCAGCAGTAACGATTAAATTTCCACGAGAGGCAATTCCTTCATCTTCATTAATCGTATAATTTCCATGCACTGTAAAATTAACACCAGCATCTTTATTTATCCCCGAAGAAGAAAAGAACATATTTTGAGTAGTAAAATCCCCTTCAAGAACAGCATTCAATGTTTGGTTGGCTATAATTGTTCCTGTAGAAGATAAAGCAGAACTTTGTGCGGCTAAATTAATATCTTTTGAAGATTGAATAATCCCACTATTCGATAAATCAAGCGTTGTTAATGCGCCACTTTGTGCATTCGTAAATAGAGTAACATCTCCAAGATTTCCATTTTCTAGGGCATCATATGTAAGAATTTTACCATTTTGGTTTTGTAATTCATTTGTATAGATCGTTAAATCCTTCGTGGATTGAAGGGTTCCATTATTGTTATTTAATGATGTTAATCCATTCCCATTTTGATCTTTTTGAATGGTCATTCCACCCTGCATACTCACAATCGTACCATTGGAATTATCAAGAGTTGGGGTCGTTATTTGAATATCTCCCATCCCTTGTAACCAACCATAGTTGCTCATACCAGAAGAAGCATTTAAAGATATTTTTCCACCACTAGAAATAATCTGTCCACCTTGAGCAAAAGACAATGTTTTCGCCGTTAAGGATAAATTCCCAGCTCCTGTTCCAATTTGTCCGCTTGAGTTATTGGTGATTTGTGAAGTGGAAGTAAGCGTTAACCCATTTTCTCCATAAATATATCCATTAGCATTATTATTGATATCTCCAGAAATAGTTCCTGTAATCGTTCCACCCGCAAGCATTAAATATGAATTATTAAAACTGCTTCCTGTAAAAAGAATGTTTCCTTTACTATAAGCAGTAATCTCACCATTATTTTGATTGGTTAGATTTTGGAAAAGTTGCAAATCAATATTAGAGTTTGAAAGAATAGATCCATTATCATTCATAAGATTTTGGGCTTGAATAATAAGGTTGCCTGAATCTGAATCTAGATTTTTAATAATTCCATAATTTGTAACATTTCCATTTTGAGCATGAATCGTTACATTACCATGATCGGCACCAATGACATTATTTGCGCTATTTGTTAGGGAAGAAACAGTTAATGCTAGTCCTTTTCCTCCCCATAAGGTACCATTATTGGTAAAGTCTGAACAAATCGTTAAGGATAATAGTCCTCCAGCTAAAATTTTACTTCCTTCAGCGCTATCTAACTGACTAAAATTTAATGTTAAATCTTGAGAAGATTGAAGCGTGCCACCTGCATTGCTAAAAGATTGTAGAGCAGAACCCGAAGAGCCTTGATCTAAACGAATATTCCCGCTTTCACTGGTTAAAACACCATTCGTATTATCCAGATTTTTGGTCGCAATCCAAAGACGATTATAAGCCTGAATATTACTGTCTTTATTCGTCACAGAAGCAACTGGAAGAATATTATTTTCGGTCGAACCAATACCTTGTAAGGTAACATCTCCATTTGTGCTTAACAGAACACTTTGTTGAGTATTCTCAATCGTATTTGCCGTTAAGGTTACAGCATTTTTACCTTGTATCCATCCATTCTGACTTTGAATATCTTGAGACGATAAATCTACAGTTCCACCAACGAAGGAGCCCGAAACAAGTGTCTGATTATCATAACTCAGACCAGAAGATGCAGCTTGACTGACAATGGAGTTACTAGCATTAACAGTTAATAAATCATCTGCAGATACATACCCTGTATTATTCATCGTCTGCGTTGTGATGGTTAAATTATTGGGAGTAATAATCACCCCAGCATTAAGGATTGTAGGGGCATTAATTGTTAAATCCCCAGCTTGAGTAATAATTTTACCAAAACCATTTTGATCACGCTGATTATTCAATTCTTGGTTAACTGTTAATGTGGCACTATTTGCAGCTAGAATAGTACCTTGATTTGCCAAACTAGACGTATTCATTAATAATTGAGTATTCGTTCCAGCAGCTCGAATATTTCCAAAATTAGAAATACCACTCTGACCTAAAACGGTTAAACTAACATTTCTTATTTCACTATAGATGAGCCCTAACGTGCCATTTGATAATGAATTTGCTGTAAATGTTAACTCTGAACCCGCAACCATTTGACCATTATTGACAACATCGCCTGTGAAATTAGCCTGTAACTGTTGTTGTGCAGTTAAAAAAGACTGCTCTGAACTTTTATAAGAGGAGCCATTAATTATAATATTTCCATTGGCTTGGATCTTACCATTACTATTATCAATAGCGGCTGTAACTGTCGGTTTTTCTGAAGATCCAATAGATAAATTACCGCCTAAAGCTAAAATGACTCCCCCATTATTCTTTAGGTTAGGTGTCAATAAGATCGCAGCCTTATTCGCCTGTAAATATCCCCCATTTGTCAATGTATTTTGTATATTAAGTGTTAAATCAGTATCACTTAAGATTTGGCCACTCGTATTTTGTAAATTATCAGCTGTAATCGTGATATATTGTCCATATCCATCTTTATCTGTTCTTCCAGATTTAATTACACCAGAAGAGTCAGCTAATGATTGATTATAAATATCTCCAGAAATTGCTAATGTAATATACCCTTCTATGCTCTGAATAAAACCTGTATTCTCTAGAGATCGAGCTGTTAACAGTACATTTCCATCTGATTGAATTAATCCATTATCTAACTTACTATCAACAATGACACCGTTATTTTTTATAGACTGAGTTAAATCAAGTTTAACAAGCTGTTTTCCATATACAGCTCCTGAATTTTCTAAAATGCCACCTTGTAGAATATTTAAACTGCCAAGCGATGCGTAAATACTACCATTATTAATAATGTCATTGATATTATTAAGACTTACATCTCCCTGTAAACTACTAACAGAAGCTTCTTTATTAGTAAGGATTAACTGGTTAGCAGATAAAACGGTATTACCCTGACTTTGAATAGCGTTTGCAATAGACACATCTCCAGAAGCACTCAGTGTTAAATTTTTACCCGCATATAACACACCACTGCTTGTATCTGTATAATTCGAAATATTAGCCAGAACAAAGCCACCTGTTGCTTGAATAGTTCCATTACTATTATCAACATCTCCACCATGAAGTGTTACGCTACCCCAATTATCTTCAATAACATTACTGTCATCCAAAATGCCATTTTTTTCAGCTAAAATCACACCTGAATTATTAACCAAATGTTTAAAGATAATATCAACAGCACCATTCTTAGAGCCAATTTGACCAGAAGAGTTATTATATAAATTATACACATCAACATCTAACAACCCAGCAGTTGTTAAAATTTTTCCTTGAGTATTATTCAGATCACCTGTTTTTGCATTAACGGTGACATTACCTTGTTTTTCTACACCAATTTTACCTAAAGTATTAACAACTTCCTGTGATGCATCGACCAGAATATTTCCCGTAGTGGTTAGAATGGCCCCTGAATTACTGTTATCTAATGATCCAATAGTTAAAGTAAGATTACCATTATTGGTTCTAATTAAACCATTTTGATTATTTAAAATTTGACTACGAAGCGTAATACTATTGCTTTCTTGAGAGCCAACCTGACCCGCATTACTATTATCAATAGTACCAGATGCATAAAGATCTATTGCGCTATCTGAAGTTATAATATGTCCAGAACGATTATCAATATCACCATTTTTTGCTTCAATATTTAAACCGTTTTTCTTTACAGTCTCTGCGTTGGAGATATCACGTTTAGTATCCGTTGCAGAAGTAAGTTTTTTAATACTAATTTGTCCACTATTATGTATGGATCCTGCTATTATAGAAAGTAAATCTTTATTAATAAAAATACTTCCTGCATTTATAAGCGCATTAGTAACAGTAATAACGCTATTACCAGATAAACTACTTAAAGAGGCATCTGCATTGCTTAATGTCAAAGACGCAGCAGATACAGATAAATCTTGCTGACTTTGAATTGCATGAGCAATAGATACATCACCAGTTGCTACAATTGTTAAATTTTTACCAGCATAAACTAATCCAGCATTCGTATCCGTATAACCACCTATATGCGCATCAATGACACCATCTGTCGCTTTAATAATACCACTCGTATTACTAATATCCGCATACATATTCGAAAAATTATCGTTATCAATTACAATGGTGCCTGATGGTGTAATAATTTTTCCGTTCGTATTGATTAAACTGGATTGCAAAGAAAGCCTAATATCCCCTGCAGTTAAGGCACCAATTTGTCCGCCATTATTATTTAAATTCTCTCCTACGATATGAACGAAACCTACTGGTGTTACAATCTGTCCAAAACTATCTCCAATTGCTTCGTTATAAACATTACCATTTTTAGCAGTAATTCCAATATTACCACTCTCTTGTATAGCAATCTTACCAGCTGTATTATTAATATTTTGGGAAGCATTAATTTGCAAATGAGCACCTTGAGCACGCTTCTCATCTTCATCATTAGCAAACTTACCTGTAGTAATTAAAATTGATCCATTTTGGTTATCGAGTGTATTTACATTTAAAATAATCGCCCCTGTAGTCGTGCGAATTAATCCACCTTCATTCCAAAGATCTTGACTGTTAATCGTTACATTACCATTGGTTTTTACACCAATTTGACCATTTGTATTATCAACAGTGCCTTTCGCAGTAATTGTGACATCACTTGCATCTGTGATTAATGAACCATTTTTATTAGAAAAATTACCTTTAACATTAAAGTTAAATCCACCCACACCAACATCAATGGATCCATAGTTTCCAAAAGATCCTGTGTCTAAAGCTAAACTACCTTTAGAAAAAGAAATATTTCCATTATTGATAAGATCATTCACTGTCGTGAGAGATCCATTGCCATTTAAACTACCAACCAAAGCATTTTTATTGGTAAGATTTAAGCTATTTGCACTAAGCGTGAACTGGTTTTGACTTTGTATAGCACCAGCAACTGACATGTATCCAGATGCGTCAAGGCTTAAAGTGTTGCCCGCATAAATGACACCATTACCTGTATCCGTATAATTCCCTATATGAGCGTCAACAAAACCATTCGTCGATTGAATCGTGCCATAACTATTATCTACATCACCACTACGTAAGACTAAATTACCAACGTTATTGTCCGCTCCAGCAATAATAACCCCAGAACTATTCGATAAACGACCAGAGGTAATCCTAACATTTCCATTATTAGAGCCAATCTGACCTGAATTACTGTTATTAATAGTATTCGTGGTAATGGTTAATAAACCAGAAGGCGTTACAAATTGGCCTTGACTATTATTAATATCTCCGTTTTCTGCTGCAATGGTAATATTACCACTTTGTTGTGTACCAATTTGACCAGAATTATTGTTAATCCCTTGACCTTTAGCAGTAACCTCAACATTCCCAGATGTCGTTAAAATAATTCCAGAATTACTATTATCTAAAAATTTAGTTGTTAAAGAGATATTTCCAGTAGCTGTTCTAATTAATCCATCTTGACTATTAATATCATTCCCTTGAAGCGTAACATTGCCAGCTCCTTGAGATCCAATCTGACCTGAACTGTTATCAATATTACCAGACGCAACTAACTCTATTGCATCATCTTTGGTTGTAATACTGCCTGCACGATTCTCAATATCGCCATTTTTCGCCTCAATATTTAAACCTTCTTTTTGTGTAGTCTCTGTGTTTGAGATTTCACGTTTAGTATCCGTGTCAGAAGCAGGTTTTTTTATACTAATATTTCCACTATTCTGTATGGATCCTGCTGTTATAGAAAGGAAATCTTTATTAATAAAAATACTTCCTGCATTTATAAGCGCATTAGTAACAGTAATAACGCTATTACCAGATAAACTACTTAAAGAGGCATCTGCATTGCTTAATGTCAAAGACGCAGCAGATACAGATAAATCTTGCTGACTTTGAATTGCATGAGCAATAGATACATCATCAGTTGCTGCAATTGTTAAATTTTTACCAGCATAAACTAATCCAGCATTCGTATCCGTATAACTACCTATATGCGCATCAATGACACCATCTGTCGCTTGAATAACACCACCACTATTTTCAATATCTCCACTACGAAGTGTTACACCTACTTGATCATTAACTATCCCAGCCAAAATAGTCCCAGAATTATTTGTTAACTTATTAGAGTGAATATAAATACTTCCAGATTTTGTTGAAATCTTACTATTATTATTTTGCAAATTATTTTGCGTAATAAGACTAATATCCCCAGCGCCTTTAGAACCTATCTGAGCGTTATTATTATTTAAAATATATTCTGAAGCATTAATCGTAATATTAGCATTGGTCGTAACAATTGATCCTGCATTATTATTCAAGCTATTAGGCTCTAAATTAATAATACCCGTATTGGTTTGAATTAACCCATTTTGATTGTTGAAATTATTTGCTTTAATATGAATAGAAGCCGCTTGGTTACTAACAATCTGACCCGACTGATTGCTCATATCTCCTGTTGAATCAAGATCGATACTATTATTAGCTGCAATTTTTCCATTATTATTGGAAATATCACCGTTAATTGTGGCTTTTATTGTTCCTGTTGCAGAGGAAATCTCCCCATTATTGGTAAGATTTTGTCCATCTAACGTTAAATCATTTTGAGCGCTAACATTACCTGCTTGCTGATTATTGATTTTTGTAGCTTTTAACTTTAATGCTGACTGAGCAGTAATAGATCCTGAGTTATCAAGTTCATTATCAAGCGTGATATTACTTTCTTGCCCACCATTAGCAACAATTTTACCTGTATTCCTTAACGAACTGGCTTGCAAAGAGACTGTATTCGTTGCTCCAATTGTTCCTGTATTTTCAACAGTTGTCACCGTGGCTTTCAAATTGTTTTGCGCAGCAAGCTCTCCACTAACAACCAATTTTCCATCTGCTGTTAACTGCATATCCCCCGCAGTAGAGGCCATACGACCATCAACGCGAACACCAGCCCCTTTTTCATTCACGAGCATTTGAATATGATTGCCAGTCATTCCTCCTAAAGTAGAGGTTTCAATTGCAAATTCTGGCGCTTGACTACCATCCGAAGAAAGTGGTGTTGCCGTTCTATTGGCATAATCATATGTATTACGACCTGCAACAACCTGAATATCCTGTCCATTAACAGGGGCATTAATACGAACTTTACGACTAATAATATCAAGAACAGGAACCTCTGCAAAATTCCCCCCTGCACCATCAAAACCAACTTCACCACCACTGACCGTAATGGACTGTAAATTCCCATTTGCGTCTAGGTTAGGTTTACCCGTCGCCAAAGATGCTCTACTCGTATTAATAAACCCACATCCAGCACAAGTAATCCCATTAGGATTAGCAATGATAACCGCTGCTTGTTTCCCTGCAACTTCATTATATCCTAATAACTTCGTCGGAGAGTATCCTGTCACTTCATTAATAATTGTATGCGCAGTTTTACCATCTTTTAAATGAGGGTTACCTGTAATTTGCCCTGCTAATTTTGTATTGGTAATCGTCGGTGAGTTATTAAGAATTTGTCCTTGTTCATTGACGTTATATTGGTTGAATTTATTATGAGAAACACCCGCATCATTAGGATGCACAATATTAATTTGATCAATCCCATTATGCGTTATATCGACCGTCGGGCGCTGATTGACAGGTGGAGCTGTATCCACAACGATACTAGCTGATGGTTTAGGTGCCGCCATTACTGGCAATGTTGATACTAAATTGCCTGCCAAAAATAAACTAGCTGCCATAAACCCTTTAACCCGTTTATAAACAACAGATTTATTAAAATAAATAGAGGAAAATTTCTTCTTAGACATGCGAACAACCTAGTACCAACTGTGTTAAATGAAATTGCTTTATCATTTAACTACGAATAATTTATTATAGCCGTTACGGTATAACAAAGGGCTATATCAACAACAATTACTATTCGACTAATTTATTGAAAATTATGATTTATTGTAATTAAATCACGCCATGTGAAATCATGATTTCACAATGTTTTTTGTCTTGATAATTTATTTATTACAAAGTAGCTCTAGCTTTAATCACATATCATGAAACAAAATCTGTTAGGATTTCCAATGAAAAAATTACTATTATCCGGTGCCTTTATTTTTGTTTTTGCTGCGAGTAACGCTCCAGCTTTTGCTCAAGAAAAAACAAATAAAACCACAACAAATAATAGTAAAGAAACATCCTCGCCTATTACTGTTAATCAACAAGTAGGCTCTTGGCAGCTTCATTGCGCTTATCCAAATAATGAGCAAAGCAAGCAAAAAAATACATCTCAAGGATGTATCGCTCAGCAAAGCCTTATGGTTACAGGAAAAGATAATAAACAAACCCCTGTTGCCTCTTTATTATTAGAAAAAATCAGAGATAATCAAAATCCAAGCAAGGTTAACCCTGTTCAATTTACTGTTGTTACACCACTTGGATTTTCTTTACAGCAACCTGTTACAATCTCAATTGAACATGCTGGTAAGACTGATTTACCTTGGATTACTTGTACAGCGAATGGTTGTATTGCTTCTCAACCAATCAATAGTGCCTTACAAAAATCTTTAGAAACGAATAAAACAGCGCAATTAATTATTCATCGCGTTAATAAAACAACCGTAACGATTAATTTTAATATTGAAGACCTTCATAATGTGTTTACCGCTATGAATGATCTTATCAATAAAAAAGCGCCTTAATCCTATTATTTGTTTCAAATAACGACAATGAATTTAAAAGCATCTTTTTTTCGGTCTGTTCTTGTTGCAACTGTATGTTTCCCTTTTATAGGAGAACATGCAGAAGCTCAAACTACGCCTCCCCCCGTTTCCCCTCAAAGCTTTAATCAATATCAGCAATATTTACAGCATAAAGAACGGCAACAACTTATGGAGGGACTTCCCCCTCCATCTAGTAATGTTCAGATCAATCAAAATAGGCATAATGATGCTCAAACTGAACATTGTGTGACCATTCAATCCATTGAAGTGGTAAATGCAAATAACATCTCCTCATCAACCATTCAAAATATTACTAAACCATGGCAAAATAAATGTATGAGCCTTGGGGATATGAATTCTATCTTAAATAAAATCAATAAAGCTTATATCGACAAAGGCTTTGTCACAACAAGAGCCTACCTACCTCAACAAGATCTAAAACAAGGCACGTTACATATTGTCGTTATTGGAGGGAAAGTCCAAGGGTTTCAATTCCATGGAATATCACAAAGCAACCATGAGACCATGGCCTTTCCGTGGGTTAAAGGAGGCATACTTAATCTGAAAGATTTGGAACAAGGGATTGATCAGATGAACCGCCTTCCTGATTGGAGTGCATCAATGAAGATTGCTCCAGGAGATGAACCAGGAACCTCTATCGTTAATATCAATGCCAATAATCCAGGCATTTTACACGGACAAGTTTCGACAGATAATAACGGTCAAAGCTATTCTGGAAGAACCATTGGTAGAACGATTTTAACTGCTGAAGATTTGTTTGGATTATTAGATATGTGGTCTGTTGAATATGACCATTCTTTAAATAATCGTCAAAGCGATCGACATAACTCCTTCTTTACCGCAGAAGGGTCTATCCCTCTTGGGCCATGGACATTCTTTGGTGGATGGTATCGATATGACGATTTTTATCATGTTGATTATGCTTGGCAAGGGCGTGGACGTTTTGATTCAACTAATAAAGATTTTCATATCGGTGCTTCACGCGTTGTTGCACGAAACTCAATTGGGGTGACAACTTTACAAGCAACCTATGAATTAAAATCCTTTGATAGCTATATTGAGCATTCCCGCATTGGAACACAAAGCGCTAGACTTTCTTCGTTAAACCTAAATGCCAGTGAATCGATGCGTATTTGGGGGGGTGCATGGTATGCAAGTCTTGGTATGAAAATCGGACTTGGTGGGGCTATGGGCACAGAAACATGGACGTACAATCAAGGAACCTATAATCCTCATACTCAATATGTCAAACCCTCTCTCGATATCGATGGTTACCAACCCATTGCTCAAGATTTTATGTGGCATACCTCTATTCATGGGGAATATGCGAGCAAGAACCAATATGGTAATGAACAAATGCAAATTGGGGGTCCTTATACCGTTAGAGGGTTCTTAAAACAAACCATGATGGGAAATGCTGGGGTTTATATGCGTAATGACCTTTCATGGTCTTTACCTACTAATGAAATGCATTGTGATGCTTATCAAATTTTTTGTAATCAATTAATTAAAGGCACTGAACTTTACGGAATCTTTGATGTAGGCATGACGAGAGGTGTTTTTACCTATGCTGATATGCCTAAAACCGAAAAAGGCGGCAACCTCGTCGGTGCAGGATTAGGTATCCGTAAAACAGCAGGCACTATCTTCTGGAATGCTTCTGCAACTCACGCGCTTACAACCGCAGGTCTTCCTCCAGAAGGATGGATCGCTATGTTCAGTATAGGTGTCAGATTATAATAAAAATAAAACTTATCCACATTTTTGTGGGTAAGTTTAACCATAATCTGAATTTTCGATAATATCTACAAATAATCGATAATTAAAGAAATCTGTAATATTTTTATGATGTAAAGGAGCTAGTCTATGAAGACAGATGTTATGACATTTAAAGTTGAAGCAGAATTAAGGAGAATTTTAAAGCTGTTGCAGCTCGTAATGATCGACCAGCAGCTCAAGTCATTAGAGAATTAATGCGAGAATATGTTTCTAAAAATAGAGAGCCTAATGCACTAACACTTGAATCAATGCGTAAGTCAGAACGTGGAGAAGATTTACATACAGCAAAAGATATCAATGATTTATATAAACAGCTAGGTATCTAAGGGTGCGTCATATTAAATTTTCGAATTTATTTAAAAAAGATATTCGGAAGTGCGAAAAACGCGGAAGAAATATGCAAAAGATGAAAGCGGTAATAGAGCTTATCGTTAATGATTTATCATTGCCTTTAGCGTTAAAAGACCACCCCTTAAAAGGTATATGGAAACCTCATAGAGAATTACATATAGAGCCAGACTAGTTATTGATTTATTATTGTTCAGATGAAATTACAGTGCATTTTGAATCCACAGGCACTCATTCAGATTTATTTGGTAAATTCTATAATTAATGAATAAATATCTTGACGTTTTGACTATAAAATGAATTATCATTAGCAGTCTGAATAATACAAATAGATTGTATTGTTTTTTTTATCCATTGCATGATGGACGAAATGAAATTCGACCTTCACCCCGTCCCGATAATCGTGCCAATTTCAAATCACATGTTTACCGTTGTGTTGGGATTTATAACATGAATATTCATTCTTCAAATTTTTTTTTCTTCAAATGAAAATATTTTTTAATTCCCACGAAAACAGAACTAAATTTTAATTTAGATCAAATTATTTTTGATTTAGGTTATTTTAATGATGAATAATCAATCACAAAGAATACGTAAAATTATTTATGATACTATTTATAAAGAAAGTAGTAACGAAACACAAAATTTTGACCCAAATCTAAATCTTGATTTTTATGGAATCTACGCAGAGTCTTTAATATATGAGTGTGCAAAAGCTATTCAATTACCTAATGAATATGTAAAAAAATATTTTCTATACAATTTATATTTTTTTCAAGAAACGCCTTTTACAGGTTTTATATTAATAATGCGTGGATTAACTAGATTATTAAATAAATTATTTAGTAATTACTTTAAAGTAGAAGAAAAAGAACCCATTACGGCGCAACAATTTGCAGACATAATGATTGAAATCTGGAAAAAATATCAAGCAGATATGGGAAACAATGTTGAATGTGATCCTTTTACCTTATTAAAGTCATAACATAACTATGAATATAAAAGAAAATTTGTAGTATAAAATTTATAAAGTAATTATAGATGAATGCTGTGATAAAGGTGATACTTTTTACCCAAATATGATTATTAATAGTGGAAAAAATAGTGTTTCTGGTGAGGACGCTGATTTCTTAATCTTTTATAGTTCAGACGTTATAAATTTACCAAGAGAATATATTGTCAATCGTTTTCCATATGGAAAATATTTTGAAAAAGAAGATAACCCTTTACTTATACTCCTTATTCCAATTTTTATTATCTATTACGTTACACTGTCTATATATAGACAAGCTAAAAACAGCATTTTACGTTTATTAAAACGCCCAACCGTTAAATATACAGTTAACGAAAAACCTCCGTTAACTGCCTTACAATTTGCAGATATTATGATTGATATTTGGGAGCAATATCAAAAAGAAAATAAAAAATAGAATATTCTATTATCTCCAAAAAAGAGATCTATAAGGTAATAAGAAATATATCTACTCTGATGTTACTGAATGAATGGCAAACCATGTAAAATCAGCTATGGACATTACTTTTAAAACAATAAAGGCGATTCCTGAAATATTTTTATACTTAGCATTCTAACTCTGATCATCATTGACAAAAATTAACAATTCATAAAAAAGGAAGCCTTATTAGCTTCCTTTTTTTTAAACATCTTATTGAATGTAGATTAATATTTTACTTATCGTAACGATATATTCATCAAATTTGCAGCCGCAGTATCCGCAATTTCGCCAAGTATCTGACTTAATGCAACGACAAGTGCTTGGGTGCTACTATCTGCTGGAACTTTTTCTAATGTTAATAGACGATTAAATCGAGCAGGTTTATCCCCATCAGATCGAATCACCAAATCTGCAGTTACTACAGCTTTACCACTCGCATCTTGATTAAATCTAGAAATATCCATTTCTACATAAGCTTGTGGTGTTGTTTGTGTTGCTTGATTTTGCAAGAAAACACGTGCATTAGGCAAGCGTTGGGCCAGATCCAACATCATCACCCGACCAATCATATTGGTAATATTATCTGCCCACGCGTCAGAAGAAGATATTGTCAGTTTATTATTACTAATCTCTGAAACAATCCGATCTTTATCGAAGAATCCTGCCAAAGATGGTGTTCTTACCTCTATAATAGAAGGATTTGCACTATACGATCTTCCTGGTACAGATGATAACGTATAATAAGTTGGTCCTGAGTTACTACATGCTGTTAACAGGCTGCCAGAAACGGCTAAAACTGATCCACCCATAACAGTTTTCAAAAGGTGGCGGCGTGATAATATGTTTTTCTTACTAAAATATTTCATTATTTACGTCCTGTTATAAGGGCTGATGGGTGCTGAGTCATAAAGTCGCTCAAGAAGCGTAAAGATCTAGCAGTTTCACTGAGCTGTACGATCATGCTTTGCAAATTACGATTAAAATCTGTATCCCCACCATAGCTGGCCAAGAGCTTATTTGCATTCTTCAGAGTTTGATCTAACTGACGACTCATCTCAGGCAATTGTTTCATTAACGGTGTTGCTCCTTGATTAAGTTTCTTACTCAGATCACTCATATTCTGCATTGTTTGACGCATTGCTTTCAATGTTTTCGCAACATCTGGGCTATTAAGCTTATCATCTGTATGTGCCAATAAATTATTTATATTCTCTCCCATTTGATCCAATGGCATTGCCGCAATCTTAGACGCAACCGTGGACATAGACGCCATTATACCATCCATACCACCAGCTTGACTTGGGATAACCAAAGTATTCCCCTCTGTTTGGGGCGCAATTGGTTTTTTCATATCAACAAAATTTAACGCAATTAAAGAGCTGCCAAATAAGAAATTATCACTTGCAACGGTTGCCTTCATTCCATTAGCAATCAACGATTTCGTAATCAAAGCCAAAGTCGCAGCGTCATATTTCTTTTGAAAGGTAAATACACGGTTCGGTTGAATATCCATTGTAATTTTTGCGCGTGTTTGTTTTGCCTTAGCATCAATAATTAATGAAACATCCTTTACGGTGCCAATTTGCAAACCAAACAAGGTTACACGGCTGCCTTTTGATAATCCTTTAACCGAAGAAGTTACATAAGTCACAAGCGGAACGTTGTCATGATAACGTGAATTTTCCGCAGCTTCTTGGTCAGAATATAAAATAAATTGTGTATCCGCTGGAATAAGTTCTTCTTTTCTAGATTCTTTTCCAGCGGCAATTAAAGGACGATCAAGCTCGTCAAAAGCAATCCCTCCAGACATTAACGCCTGCATAGATTGTAACTGAACATTCAATCCTGTCGCACCAAAACCTAATTTAATACCAGACACATTCCAAAAAGCACTCGTATGGTGCAAATAACTATCATATGGCTTCTTTACGAAAATATGTAATAAAATTGGTCCTATACCACCAGCAGGCATATCATAGTTCAGGACTTCGCCTACTACAATGTCACGATAAAAAACTGGAGCACCTTCGCCCAAAGATCCTAAATTATCTGTCGCTAGCACATAAGTTGTTCCAGGTTGACCAGATCTCACACCAGGGGGAGATTCTAAACCAACAAAATAACGTTGTTTTTTCCCTGATTTATAATTACCTGGATCAAATGCAATATACGCACCACTAATTAACGTTTCTAAACCAGAAATACTTGCACCATTAAATCGAGGCCTTACGACCCAAAAACGCGCTTTATCAGTAATCACAGAAGATGCCCTGCCAGTCATAGCAATCTGAACATCCACATGGCGCATATCTTTACTTAACGAAACACTTTTAACTGTACCAAGAACAACAGATTTACTTTTGACCTGTGTTTGGCCACTAACAATTCCGTCTGCTGTTTCAAAAGAAATCGTAATCGTTGGACCCGCATTGGAAATAGCTTTCCAACCCAGGTAAATTGCTAAGATAGCAACGATAATAGGAACAACCCAAACCAAAGAAAATTTGATTTTACGAGAAGTAGCCAAAGGAGCCTGATTATTATTTTGAGACATATTTCTATTTACTTAATGTTTATAAGATAATGAATATAGGATGATTCATTTTCTAATTTTTACTTTTTTGATCATTTTCGGAACTATTCATTCCAGCATAATCCCACATTAATCGAGGATCAAATACATCTGCTGCAAATATCGTAATCACAACGACTGCTGCAAACATTAAAATACCAACATGCGCATGTACTGTTGCCAATGCATCAAAATGAATTAATGCTATCAAAATGGAAATCATAAAAACATCAATCATTGACCATCTGCCGATAAAAGTAATAACGCGGAATAGTTTAGACCTCATCGTCAGCCATTTTTTGGATCGCATTAAACTGGCACCAATCATTACCCCTATTCCAGATATCTTTAAAACAGGAACTGCGATACTGGCGACAAATACCAATAAAGCTAAAGGCACCATCTGACTTTGCCATAATTCAACAACACCACCAAAAATCCGATGATTACTGGTCTTACCCATCATCGTCATGCTCATGATAGGGTATAAATTTGCAGGTATATAAAAAATAAAAGCTGCAAATAATAATGCCAACGATCGATTAAGACTATTGGTTTTACGTTTGTGAATTTTCTTTCCACATCTTGGACAAACGCCGATTTGTCCCTCTTCAGCAATCACAGTATTCGTAGCAAAAACAAGACTACAACATTCACAAGACGCTAAATGATTATTTTCGGGCAGTTGATCAAAATGATGCGGCGCTATATCTACTTGCTTATAATGGAAAATCATCGTTTCTTTGATAGCGCAACGTCCCCACAAACCAGCAAAATCAGTGCAAGCATCTGTAATACCCATCGAAATCATTAATAACACCATAGAATATAATGCATAATCAATCTCAACATATGCCATTCCCACCAATTTGGTATAGGCAACAAAAATCCCTAAAATATAGACCTCAATCATTGACCATGGACGTAGTAATTTATACCATTGCAAAAGCTTAGGGAAAAAAGAAGGTAATTTTTTCAACCGCGAGAAATGTAAAATAGTTAACATTAAACTAATGGTTATAATTGGAAATACCACTACCACTAATGCTATTAATAATCCAACAATTCCCAGATCTTGGTGCATAAATTCTATACTACCATCAAGAATACCTAATGAGTTAGTACGTCCATATATATTCACTGAAAGCAAAGGAAAAGATACCATCATCACATATAAAATCAGTGATGATAGAGAAAAAGCAAAAGGAACCGCCCATTGCTTACTGACTGGATGACGAAACAGCTCTAGACCACACCGTTGACATGCAATCAACTCACCATGCTTTATCTCTGGGTATTTTTGTACCAATCCACAAGATGGGCACTCTATTGCCTGATCAACGATGCTTATTGCTTCGTTTAATTCTTTACTCTCCAACAACAATCTCTCTTAATGAAATAAAATATTCAATAGCCTTATTAAATAGCAACCTGTCTGTAATACCACTTCATGATATACTTTATAATATATAAGCAAACACGAACATGGTGATAAAATAAAAATAAACTTTAGAAAATTATTTTATCACTCTTGCAGTCTATGCTCAGCTCCTATATAAAAAAGCACAATGCACACGCCGACATAGCTCAGGGGTAGAGCAACTGATTCGTAATCAGTAGGTCCTCGGTTCAATTCCGAGTGTCGGCACCATTTTACCCTATATAAAAAAATAACTGCTTTTATTAGCTTGGATCAGATAATACATATATTTTTGGACTTTCCAAGCCTTTTATTTCCAGAGTTTTCATATCTCTAATTTTTTAATCAAAGCCTATACAATTAGTGTAAAACTTATTTTCTATATATAATGATTTTTAATAATCAATTTGTATAGGCAATATTTGTTTTTTCAGCCTGCATTTGTAAATCAAGGGCACCTTTGAGTTTTAAAGGTAAAGGCACACCATGATCATCTTGTTGGCAATAATTAGCCGCTATCTGAAAAGATGGGTGAGTATCGGATGACAACTCTTTGCGTAAGCATCCAACATCACTTTCAAACGGAAGACGACCCATCTCTGGATTGCACCCTCCTAGTAATAAAAGAGTAAATCCTGATAAAATTATTTTTTTAATCACTTTGTCAAATACCATTGTTTCATTCGATATGATCGCACTAGATTTCAAGATGCTATATAATTTAACGAATTAATTAAAATAGTTTATACAATAGTTTCTCTAAAAAGTAACGTTTGTTTTCAAACCAAAAAGCACAGCGTCTTTATAAGTACTTCTAGTCGCGGCTACATTATGAAAATACTCGAAAATCGGCATCAACATAACTCCTCTATAGGCTGCAATACCATAGTTAGCTTCAAATAATAAGCTGTTGGTCTGAACCCCTGGCGCACCATTTAATAAACCATTAAAAATTCCATTCGCTCCAGTAACCTGACCATTATTAATTTGGTATTGTTGTGCGCGACTTAAACCTCGTGGAACCGTATAATATGTTAACATCAGCCCAAATTGATCATAAGAACGTGCCTTCCAAAAACCACGATCCAACAACCCAATATTATAGAAATCTTTAAATGAAGATGTTGTTGCTGCGTCATGACCATAATTCGCGATAACAAATAAGCCATGATCATCAATAGGATCGTTACGGTAAACCATTTGATCAGCCTGAATCCAAAATTGAAAGCGATTATCCTTTTTTCCAGATCCTGTTACTTGAGAAGACCAAGTCTCAAAACGACTACTGTCAATGCCTGTACCCACATGAATATGACCAAGAAGATTATCCTTACCAATATCAGGATTATAACCCAATTCAACTGGTACAAAAGCCCCTGTAGTTTGTGAGGTTCCCCAATCCCAACCCGTTCTTCCCCCTTGAGGCCAAGGAGTACTTTGATACGCCCCTACTTGTATATAAGCCTGAGTTGTTATTTTGTATAAAATACGCCCCCCCCATACAGCACCTGGCCAATCAGAGAAACCTTGCTGAGATTGTGTGCTTCGAGGATGACCACAAGTTGTTAACAACATAAACTGGCAAGCAATCGCACTATGGGCATAATCATCACCAACACTCATCCGACCAATTTTTATATCAATATTATCATGCCAAAGTTTTTGTTCGGCGTATAAATCATACATATGCAACAAGCGCGCATAACCGCCACCATAAACTTCTTGGGCTTGTATTTGAGAATCTCCAACATAATCGGCACTGGCATTCCGACCCGAACGATTCATAATAATCGCATGGGTTGAAAATCCCTTCCAACCTACTAATTTTTCCCAATCTATGTCTAAAGAAAATGCAATTTGTTGAGTAAAGTCAGCACCTTTACGTTTGCCACCACTGACAACACCAGCAGTCTCTGTAACCCAATTCAACCCTAACTTAATACCATATTGGTCTAAATATTGATTAACCCCACTAAAGAATAACTCTTTAGCTGGATCTGCATCAGAAGGTTTATTTGCTATAGGTCTGAGCGTTTCACTTTTTTTAAGCTGTAATGTACGTTGAGCATTTGCATCACTATAAAAAGGAAAAAGCAGAAAAGTACCAATCCCTATAATAAAGGATAACTGATACTTACTTTTCTTAAACATTGACAAAAACCCATACTAAATTCATTTCTAGATGAGAAATACAAATTAAGAGATTTTTGTCAAATAAAAATAATGTGAACGAAACATATTCACTTAATGTATACTAGCAGCAACATCCAAAGACCCGTTAATTACAAATTGTATGCCCATACATACCAGTAAAAACCCCATTAATCGAGAAATTGCTTGGACGCCACTATTTCCTATAAAACGCATGATTACAGCTGAACTACGCAAAGAAACCCAAAGTAAAATGCTAATTAATATAAAAACGAGAATAGGTGCAACAATAATAACCCATTGTGAAACATGTATTGTTCCCTGATGAACTGCGGATGCACTACTAATAATAATCGCTATTGTTCCAGGTCCAGCAGTACCAGGCATTGCCAATGGCACAAAGGCGATATCCGTGTCTGGTTCTTTTTGCATTTCTGATGTCTTTTCACGCACCTCAAGTGCATCGTGAACTTTACGAACGGGAAAAAGCATCTGAAATCCGATAAATACAACAATTAAGCCACCTGCAATACGTAGCCCAGGAACCGATATACCAAAAGTGCTCATTACCACTTGACCAGCATACCAAGTCACAATCATAATTGTAAAAACATATATTGATGCCATCAAGGCTTGGTGGTCACGTGTTTTTTTGTTCATATCTTCAGATAAACTTAAAAACAAAGCAACAGCCGTTAATGGGTTAGCCAAAGGTAAAAGCGTAATTAAACCTATACCAATAATTTCAAAAAGTTCTATCATAAATACTGTTCATCATTAATGTTATAAAGAATAAATTCTATCAACAAGATTTCTTAGATGCAAATTAATAATGATAATTGTTTTAAAGGTAATACACTTTTAAGTGATGCTAAGAGGCATCTGATTTACAACTTTAAGATGTGT
>NZ_ATSX01000009.1:2500-5894 GCF_000527695.1 Commensalibacter papalotli (ex Servin-Garciduenas et al. 2014)
GAATGATTGAGGTAATAGCGGGTAAAGTGGCTGATATGAGTGTATGTGTGATGAGTAAGAGCACAAAGAGCATTTGGTGGATGCCTTGGCATCAGGAGGCGACGAAAGACGTAGCACGCTGCGATAAGTCACGAGGAGTTGCGAGCAAACTTTGATCCGTGAATTTCTGAATGGGGCAACCCCCCTCGTATGAGGGATCATGCACTGAATACATAGGTGTATGAGGCGAACCCGGGGAATTGAAACATCTAAGTACCCGGAGGAAAAGACATCAACAGAGATTCTGCTAGTAGTGGCGAGCGAACGCGGAACAGGCCAGTGGCTTTAAAGAGGTAAGTAGAATGGTATTGAAAGACCAGTCATAGAGGGTGATAACCCCGTATACGTAATATCTTTAAAGTCCTTGAGTAGGGCGGGACACGTGAAATCCTGTCTGAACATGGGGGGACCTCCCTCCAAGCCTAAATACTCCCTGATGACCGATAGTGAACAAGTACCGTGAGGGAAAGGTGAAAAGCACCCCGACAAGGGGAGTGAAAGAGACCTGAAACCAAATGCTTACAAACAGCTGGAGCCTCTTATGGGGTGACAGCGTACCTTTTGTATAATGGGTCAGCGAGTTTCTGTTTGCAGCAAGCTTAAGCCGTTAGGTGTAGGCGCAGCGAAAGCGAGTCTTAATAGGGCGTTAGTTGCTGGCAGAAGACCCGAAACCAAGTGATCTAGCCATGGCCAGGTTGAAGGTGCAGTAACATGCACTGGAGGACCGAACCCACGTCTGTTGAAAAAGACGGGGATGAGCTGTGGCTAGGGGTGAAAGGCCAATCAAACTTGGTAATAGCTGGTTCTCCGCGAAATCTATTGAGGTAGAGCGTCACGTATTACCTTGGGGGGTAGAGCACTGAATGGGCTCGGGGGTCCCAAAGACCTACCAAACCTAATCAAACTCCGAATACCCAAGAGTATGAGCGTGGCAGACAGACAGTGGGTGCTAAGGTCCATTGTCGAGAGGGAAACAGCCCAGACCACCAGCTAAGGTCCCTAAATGATATCTAAGTGGGAAAGGATGTGGAGATTCCAAAACAACCAGGAGGTTGGCTTAGAAGCAGCCATCCTTTAAAGAAAGCGTAATAGCTCACTGGTCTAATTAAGAAACTCTGCGCCGAAAATGTAACGGGGCTCAAGATATCTACCGAAGCTGTGGGTGCATATTTATATGCGCAGTAGCGGAGCGTTCTGTAGGTCTGTGAAGGAGACGGGGTGACCCTCTCTGGAGATATCAGAAGTGCGAATGCTGACATGAGTAGCGACAAACAGTGCGAGAAACACTGTCGCCGAAAGTCCAAGGGTTCCTGCGCCAGGTTAATCCACGCAGGGTTAGTCGGCCCCTAAGGCGAGGGCGAAAGCCGTAGTCGATGGAAATCAGGTTAATATTCCTGAACCTGCTAGAAGTGACGAATACAATATGTTGTTAGGTCTTATTGGATTGACCTAGCTTTTGGAGTATTCCAGGAAATAGCTCTAGCGGATAGACCGTACCCGAAACCGACACAGGTGGACTAGTAGAGAATACTAAGGCGCTTGAGAGAACGATGCTGAAGGAACTAGGCAAATTACTTGCGTAACTTCGGGATAAGCAAGACCGGGTCGTGGGCAACCATGACCAGGTGGCACAGAGCAGGGGGTAGCGACTGTTTAGTAAAAACACAGGGCTCTGCAAAGTCGAAAGACGACGTATAGGGTCTGACGCCTGCCCGGTGCCGGAAGGTTAAGAGGAGGTGTGCAAGCACTGAATTGAAGCCCCGGTAAACGGCGGCCGTAACTATAACGGTCCTAAGGTAGCGAAATTCCTTGTCGGGTAAGTTCCGACCTGCACGAATGGCGTAACGACTTCCCCGCTGTCTCCAGCATCGGCTCAGCGAAATTGAATTCCCCGTGAAGATGCGGGGTATCCGCGGTCAGACGGAAAGACCCTATGAACCTTTACTGCAACTTTGTAGTGGCATCAGGAAAACGCTGTGTAGGATAGGTGGGAGGCTTTGAAGCATAGGCGCCAGTCTATGTGGAGCCATCCTTGAAATACCACCCTGAGTTTTTTTGATGTCTAACCATATCCAGTAAGCCTGGATTGGGACCCTGCATGGTGGGCAGTTTGACTGGGGCGGTCGCCTCCCAAAAAGTAACGGAGGCGCGCGATGGTGGGCTCAAGCCGGTCGGACATCGGCTGTTGAGTGCAATGGCATAAGCCCGCCTGACTGTGAGAGTGACAGCTCGAACAGAGACGAAAGTCGGCCATAGTGATCCGGTGGTTCCACGTGGAAGGGCCATCGCTCAACGGATAAAAGGTACTCTAGGGATAACAGGCTGATCTCCCCCAAGAGTCCACATCGACGGGGAGGTTTGGCACCTCGATGTCGGCTCATCACATCCTGGGGCTGGAGCAGGTCCCAAGGGTTCGGCTGTTCGCCGATTAAAGTGGTACGTGAGCTGGGTTTAGAACGTCGTGAGACAGTTCGGTCCCTATCTGCCGTGGATGTCGAGACTTGAGAGGATTTGCCCCTAGTACGAGAGGACCGGGGTGAACATACCTCTGGTGTACCGGTTGTTGCGCCAGCAGCACCGCCGGGTAGCTAAGTATGGAAAGGATAACCGCTGAAAGCATCTAAGCGGGAAACCCCCCTCAAAACGAGGTCTCATTACGGGCCGTGGTAGACCACCACGTTAATAGGTCAGGTGTGAAAGCACGGAAACGTGTGCAGCTAACTGATACTAATCGCCCTTGCACTTACTATATAAAACACACATACACTCATATCAGTCACTCTTATAAAATAACCAATTCAAAATTAACCAACCATGAACTCACAATAACAACCAACACACAAGGGTATATTAGATGACCTGGTGGCAATGGCGGGGAGTGAACCACCCGATCCCATCTCGAACTCGGCCGTGAAAACCCCCAGCGCCCATGATACTATGTCTTAAGGCATGGGAAAGTAGGTCGCTGCCAGGTCTTCTAATATACCCTCTCTATCACTTATAATCCCCAATTAAACAATATCGTTTAATTCCATATTCAATATATTAAATAATATGCAGGATTATAATTCAAACTCTTATTAATACTTCATAATAGAGTTTATTCAATAACTGAGATATCCTTCAAAATTAGAACGATAATCATCAGACCAAAATAACTGATTAAACCTCTCTTATAGAGTATAATCAGTATTCATACTGCAAGGGAAATTATGAAACCCAAAATAACGCAGTATACACCCAATGCGGGGTGGAGCAGCCCGGTAGCTCGTCAGGCTCATAACCTGAAGGTCAGAGGTTCAAATCCTCTCCCCGCTCCCAATATCTCAATAAATAAACTAAAAAAACCCATATG
>NZ_ATSX01000010.1 GCF_000527695.1 Commensalibacter papalotli (ex Servin-Garciduenas et al. 2014)
GTTACATCAATTTATTTATAAATCGATTAAAATTACGCAATTTTCTCTGCGACTTCAATCATATCTACGAAATATTCTGATGTTGCGGTTAATTCGACCTTAATCAATTTAACCTTAGTACTTACTTCTGCCACGGCTTCTGGGAGAGTTGCCAATCCTTTTGTCCAACGATCAGCTCTATTCAGTTCAGCGGGATGCCAACCTGAAAGACCGGTCATATCAGCAGGAAGAATGGTTAAGTTTCTATCACCAAACACATTAATTTTGGCAACCAGAACACCCAACATACGACGATCGTCAAGGTATGGTCCAACCACTTCTGATGGTAATGCTGCTTTTGAATGCATTGCAACAACGCGAACATTTGCAGGAACATAGAAGCTATAGGTATTGCCTTTAACATCGACAGGTTGAAGTCTTTCACCTTTTTGCGTAATCAAGCAAAGTGAAGGATCATTGGTGACTTCTGGTTTAGAAACAGGTGCATACCCTTGTTGTGTTGCACGACGATCCAACATTTGCCAAATTGGCTCAACTTGGTGTCTTGCTACTGTCAATGGTGCAGCTGCATCACTTTCCCAACTTTGATGGCCAGCATTTTCATTAAAGGTTAAATGCAAGTTAATTGCACTACCATTAAATTGATGACGATCATCTGTGTTCAAGTAAGATTCAGTTGTCAGATTTTCTGATAACAGAATTGAATGTTCTTCCGTTTCAATATGGTAAACGGTAAAGCTATCCATACTGGTATCGGTGATAATAGAACGTCCATTAACCAACATACGTGCTGGCACTAATCCACCATCAACATAGATTGTATGTTCAGGTGTTACTAACAAATCGCGACAAGGTTGGTTTAATCCAAATGCATGTGCTTTAATACGAACAGGATACAGAGCATCTTTATGTTCATAATTATTAACACTTACATCCATATTACCAGCCCAGACAATTTGCTTGCTGACTTGTTGACCATTTTGCAAGGTAATAACGCTATCACCAGCTTTTAAGTTTTCAACAGTTACTTCACCTTCTGGTGTCAGAATATGCGTACCCGTTAAGAAACATTTGGTGATGATAATATCATACCCAGTAGAACTTGCATCATTTTTAACAATCAAGACGTTTGGAGCAGCTTGTCCAGCAACAGATGGCGTATAATTAAAGTGTGCAACTTCTGTTAACGCACCCGTAGCTGCATCAACATAGTTTACATATAGAACACCACCAACAACACTGGTTACATAACGGCTTTGATCTGTATATGCTGTACCTACTTCAAAGATTGCCTGATCAGTTAGAGCAAAATTAGTAATTGTAAGTTTACCACTTACATCTTGGATATTACCTTCATATTGATAAATACCATTATTACCAGAGAATTGAACTTGATGTGCAAGCGTATCAGAAGCACGAGCTTTTTGCCCAGCAATGACAACATGTCCTGTGCCTGTAATAAGAATTTTAGGCATATTGCTAGAAGCAACATTTGTTGTTGATAATGAACCAACATTTAAAGTTGCACCATTTGCAACATTAATAACAACCTGTTGTGCACCATTGCTTCCATCGATTACAAGTGAACCAATATCAACATTTGCACCAGCAGGAATATTAACAACTGCCGCATTAGACAGATTTAAAGAAGTTCCTGTTACAGTACCATTTAACGTTAAAGTAGCATTTTGAACAAGTGTCGCATTACCAAATACTAGGTTATTAGCCACGCCAGTATCAAATAAAGAGCCTGTAGCATTCGCACCAAAGGTAATATTACCAATGTTACCAGTTGCACCAGCACCTAATTTAACAGTGTCATTGGCAGCATTTAATTGCCATCCAGTAACAGCGTAATCAATATTTGTACCAAATGTTATTACAGGTTTAGCAGCATTGATAATCACGTTACCAGCTGTAAATGTTTTTACATTTCCAACATTGAATATTGTGCCACCAGCAGTACTAGCAAATGTAACATCACCAGTTGTAGCAAAAGAGCCACCATTACCAAGCGTAAAGCTTGCTGACTGATTAAATGTTAGACCACCAGAACCAAGGTTCATCGTGGTATTATCAAGGAATGTTAACGCAGTAGATGTCGCATTAACAAGAATACCACCCGTCAAACTAACATTGGCACCCGTACCCATAGAGAATACTTGGTTAGTACCAGCAAAACTTAAGCTGTTCGCATTAATAGTACCATTAATCCCCCAATCAAATGTTTGTCTACCATTTGTTATAACAATAGAACCAGCATCCAATGTTAGCGTATTGTTAGCACCCATATGGAAGAAGTTGCGATTTGCAGCAACACCAACACCAGCACCACCCAATGCAAGATCACCAGCAAGAAGATGTACGTTCGCACTATCACCAAATTG